>NZ_JAOWDA010000026.1:0-248400 GCF_030336725.1 Citrobacter sp. Cb031 | reverse complement strand
ATCTCTTCCCCATAGCCTAAGTGGTACAAAAACTGTGTATCACCAGTAGGCTGCACTATGTCTCTTATGCTCTCCCGTCACTAAGCAGGCTCTCAACGAAGAGACTGCTTAGAACGAAATCAAATATGCTCCAATAGATCATATAGTTGCGACACACTAACTGATTTACCATATCTTCTGTATGTGATTGAGTTATCTGCATGACCTAAGAATGCAGCAGCATAATGTTCCACTACACCAGCATTTTTTAACTTAGTGGCAATGTAATGTCTCAGTGAATGAAACTCTGGAACCCCTAATTTTTTGCGATAACCGCTAAACCAGCGGGTGAAATAGTGGCTGTATGACCCTTTATAGAAGGTTAACTGCGGAAATAATCTACCCTTCTGTTTCTGTACATAGTCCAAAAATCCAATATCTATCAATTTGTTATGAATTGGTATTGTACGTTTACTGTTCTCCGTTTTGACCACCTGTCCATCATGACGATCATCAATCCTGACGCACCACCTTCCTTCATATTTTAATATATCACCATGATATAGTTGACAAATTTCATTAGCTCTCATCCCTGTAAATCGTCCAAGCAAAATAATCCATCTCTTCCAGTCAGGTAAAGTACTGATTCCACTCTCTAGGCGTTTAACCTGAGTAGATGTATATGCCTCTCGCTTTAGGGATACTGGCTCACGATCCTTTTGGAGCAATCCCTCAAAGGGATTCTGAAAATCATAGTCCGTACGGTGTTTCAGCCATCGGAAAAACCCACTGATTTTCTTAACATATTTGTTCTTTGTAGGAATCGCGACATCCAGTCCGCTAATGAATTCAGCAGCCCTGCTACGCTTAAGCACCTGATCAGTGGAGCTAAAGTACTTATCAATACAGCGTTTGATAGAAGAAACTTCCCTTTC
Source organism: Citrobacter sp. Cb031 (assembly GCF_030336725.1). Taxonomy (NCBI): domain Bacteria; kingdom Pseudomonadati; phylum Pseudomonadota; class Gammaproteobacteria; order Enterobacterales; family Enterobacteriaceae; genus Citrobacter; species Citrobacter sp. Cb031. The sequence goes on along the minus strand of NZ_JAOWDA010000026.1, from coordinate 247,486 downwards.
ACAAACTTCACGGCTTTTAAACTCAACGTACTGCTCCGCATGTCGTTTTAGCTCGCTAAGCGACGACAAGTCTGAGTGGGGGGATTGGATAAAATCGATTGTAGTTGTGGAAGTTTCAGTAATCAGCCAGGGGCGATCGGCGAAGCGTAAAGATCGCTTTGTCGCTTCAGTCTTTGAACGAGTACCTAACGAACGACGAAACTCACGGCGTTTACCACAGGGTAAGACGTTAACTTTCCGGTAGTACCAGATCCCATGACGGGAGAGCATAAGAGACATAGTGCAGCCTACTGGTGATACACAGTTTTTGTACCACTTAGGCTATGGGGAAGAGATTTCAGTACTTTAGCGTAAAGCTATCAAGTACTTATCCAGAAATGGGTGGGGGCCCTGCCAGCTACATCCCGGCACACACGTCATCTGCCTTGGCTGCTTCCTTCCGGACCTGACCTGGTAAACAGAGTAGTGTTGCGGGAGAACCAACAGAGCCCCCATTGAGAGCGTTGTTAACCAACGCGCAGGCGCATTATCACTGCTGCACCCTGTAATTGCAACCCATCCAGCATCGGATGCTGTTTTCTTGTGCAATGCGGCTTCACTCCTTCGCCATTCGGCATTATGCTGGAGGATTAGCGCAGGAATAAATGATGGATATACAAGACACTTTCCCCCAACGCGTCTGGCAAATCGTCGCTTCAATCCCCGAAGGTTTCGTCACCACGTATGGCGATGTTGCCCGGCTTGCGGGATCGCCGCGCGCTGCGCGTCAGGTAGGCGGCGTGCTTAAGCGTCTCCCCGAAGGTAGTACCCTGCCCTGGCATCGGGTGGTCAATCGCCACGGGGCCATTTCGCTGACGGGTCCCGACCTGCAACGACAACGTCAGGCGTTGCTGGCAGAAGGAATAGTGGTTTCAGGAAACGGACAGATCGATTTACAGCGCTATCGCTGGGTGTACTAACCCTCTCCAGGCGGAGAGGGTTACAACGACCTTAGTACTGCGTGGGAGCCGGAACCGCAGATGATGGATTCACCTGGGTTGGTGAAGTAGACGGAACCGTGGTAGTAGCCCCACCGCTCACCTGAACCGGTACTGCTGTTTGCTGTACCGGGACCAGCGTCAGGTCGGCTTTAGTCCCACCCTGATTGATGACCGTCTGAACGGTATCAGTAATAAAGACCAGTTTATCATTTACCGTAATAGCCGCACTCAACAGAATACGGGCGTTAGGTTGAATATCTGCCGGGTTGAACGGTAATACAAAGCTGAATGGCGCTTGTTTACCTTCAGTACGAACCGCTTTTTGCGACAGCACTTTTGACGGCGCATCGGCCAGTGAAGCATCTGACAGCGTAACGGTTAGCACCGCATCGGGTGGCAAGGCCACTTTCTGACGGATCCATACTGTCCCGGAGACATTTGGCTGCTGAATTTTAGACTGTGTGTCAGAAATTGACGTATTAGGGCTTGGCGCAGGTGTCTGAATATCAGCGCTTTTATCGGCACAGGCCGCCAGAGCGACTGCAACCGCTAAACCACTTACCATGTGCACGAGTTTCATTAAATTCTCCTTATCATCTATGCACCAGCGAGAACTTTCCTCGCCAGAAGAGTGGTTAACAAAAACATAACGTGAATAAGTGTGGCACAAGACAGCTATTTTTGCCTGTAATAGGCCAGTAATTCAGACAATTGCACCCATCGGACCACTTTTAAAATTGAGTTATACTCTGCCTACCTCGCTGCGACATCGATATCACCTGGAGAGCACGTATGAGTCTGGCACTGAAAAATTTGCTGACATTGTTAAATCTGGAAAAAATTGAAGAAGGACTCTTTCGGGGCCAAAGTGAAGACTTAGGGTTACGTCAGGTTTTTGGGGGACAGGTTGTCGGTCAGGCGCTATATGCCGCAAAAGAAACCGTACCGGAAGAGCGTCTGGTACACTCTTTTCACAGCTACTTTTTACGCCCCGGCGATAGCCAAAAGCCCATCATCTATGATGTGGAAGTCCTGCGTGATGGTAACAGCTTCAGCGCGCGCCGCGTTGCCGCGATCCAGAATGGTAAACCCATTTTTTACATGACTGCCTCTTTTCAGGCACCGGAAGACGGATTTGAACATCAGAAAACCATGCCGGATGCGCCGGGTCCCGATGAGCTGAAATCAGAAACGGAAATTGCCCGCTCAGTGGCGCATTTGCTGCCGCCGCTGTTGAAAGAAAAATTTATCAACGATCGTCCGTTGGAAGTACGCCCTGTCGAGTTTCATAACCCCCTCAAAGGTCACGTCGCACCTCCGACGCGCCAGGTGTGGATTCGCGCTAACGGCGTGCTGCAGGACGATCTGCGCGTCCATCAGTATCTGCTGGGTTATGCCTCAGACCTGAACTTCCTGCCTGTTGCGCTGCAACCGTACGGGATTGGCTTCCTGGAAAAAGGGATTCAGATCGCCACCATTGACCATTCCATGTGGTTCCACCGTCCGTTTAATATCAATGAATGGCTGCTGTATAACGTCGAGAGTACTTCGGCATCCGGTGCCCGGGGCTTTGTACGCGGAGAGTTTTATACCCAGGATGGCGTGCTGGTCGCTTCTACCGTACAGGAAGGGGTAATGCGTAATCGCAATTGAGAATTACCGGATGGTGGCGCAAAAGCGTTGCCATCCGGCAAATTGAGAATCAGGCGTTGTAAGCGTTCTCGCCGTGACTGTTTACATCCAGACCTTCGCGCTCCTGCTCTTCCGGTACGCGCAAACCAACCGTCATATCCGCCAGCTTATAGCCAATGAAAGCCACCACGCCAGACCAGACGATGGTGATCGCCACGCTTTCCAGTTGCACCAGCAGCTGATGCCCCATGGTCACGCCCTCGGCAAAGCCCACGCCTCCCAAAGAGCTGGCAGCGAAAACTCCGGTCAGGATACAGCCGACAATACCGCACACACCGTGAACGCCAAACACGTCACACGGATCGTCCACACGCAGAAAACGCTTCAGCATGGTCACGCCCCACAGGCCTGCCAGACCCGCAACGACACCGATAATCAGCGCGCCGCCGACACCGATATAGCCACATGCAGGTGTTACGCCCACCAGACCCGCAATGGCACCAGAGCAGGCGCCCAGCAAAGACGGTTTACCACGCAGCGCCCATTCACCGAAGATCCATCCGAGGATGGCTGCAGCGGTGGCGACCACGGTATTGACGAAGGCCAGTGCGGCGATTTCATTTGCCGTACCCGCTGAACCAGCGTTAAAGCCAAACCAACCAATGTAGAGAATAGCGGTACCGGTGAAAACCATCGGCAGGTTATGCGGTTTAAAAGCTTCTTTGCCAAAACCGACACGTTTGCCAATCAGATACGCGCCTACCAGACCGGCAATCGCCGCGTTGATGTGCACAACCGTTCCGCCGGCAAAATCCAGCGCGCCGTGGGAAGCCAGCAAGCCGCCGCCCCAGACCATATGCGCAATGGGGATGTACGACAGCGTTAACCATACCACCACAAAAATCAGCACCGCGGAGAAGCGAATACGTTCAGCCAGCGCACCGACGATTAGCCCAACGGTGATGCAGGCGAACGAGCCCTGAAAAGCAACGTGAATGTACTGGTAGAAGCTCCCCGTTACCGCCGTCAGCGCAATATTCTTCAGCAATACCCAGTTGAAGTTGCCGAAGAAATTATTTCCTTCGCCAAAGGCCAGTGAGTAGCCATAAACCACCCATAAAATACAAACCAGAGCAAATGTCACCGTAACCTGAGTCAGCATCGACAGCACGTTCTTACCGCGAATCAAACCGCCGTAGAACAGCGCAATGCCAGGGATGGTCATAAACAGCACCAGCGCGGTACAGATCATCATAAAAGCGTTATCCGCTTTATCCGCAACCGCCGGTGCCGCCATCGCCAGTCCCGGCAGCAGCGCCAGTGAAGCAATACCTGTTTTCATCGTTGCTATCTTCATTTTTTGGTTTCCTATCACTGTGTGCCAGACGTTACAGTGCGGCTTCGTCGGCTTCGCCGGTACGAATACGAATCACACGTTGCAGCTCGGCGACGAAGATTTTGCCGTCGCCAATTTTTCCGGTGTATGCCGCCTTACTGATGACATCAATCACGCCATCCAGTTGGTCGTCGGCAATCGCCACATCAATCTTCACCTTCGGCAGAAAATTGACGCTATATTCAGCCCCACGGTACAGCTCAGCATGACCTTTCTGTCGGCCAAACCCCTTCACTTCGGTGACGGTCAGCCCCTGAATACCAATAGACGACAATGCTTCACGGACGTCTTCCAGTTTGAACGGTTTGATTACCACAGTAACCAGCTTCATAGATCCCCTCCAGTCAGAATTCAGTAGTGGCTGCAGATACACGAGAGGAATATTGCAAGGGATGTGCCAGAAATGAAAAAGGCGGGATGATTCAGGTTCTCAGGGTACTTCCGGGAGAGAAAAAGAAAAAACGCACTATAACGGTGCATAGTGCGTTACATTTTTGCACCAGATTGTTGATTGCCAGATGGCGGCGTAAACGCCTTATCCGGCCTACGAGACCGCGCTGGCCCCAGACCGGATAAGCGCCGCGCCATCAGGCGATAACAGAATCGTCTTGCGTACTGGCGGCTAACTCTTCACCCGCCAGCTGCAACTGATACATCTGCCAGTAACGGCCTTGCGCCGCGAGTAATTGCTGGTGCGTACCACGCTCAACCGCCTGACCGCGATGCAGCACCAGAATGGTGTCCGCATCGACAATCGTCGATAACCGATGCGCAATCACCACCAGCGTGGTGTGTTCACGTACCGCCGCCAGAGCTTGCTGAATGGCCTGTTCAGTACCGGAGTCAATACTGGCCGTGGCTTCGTCGAGGATCAACACCTGTGGCGTTTCAACCAACACCCGCGCCAACGCCAGCAGCTGTTTTTGACCAACGGAGAGATTATTGCCCTGCTCGCCCAGCCGGGTATGAATCCCCTCGCTCAGACCTCGCGCCAGTTCTGCCAGTTGCACGGTCTCCAGCGCCTGCCATACCCGCTCTTCTGAGATATCGCGGCCCAGCGTGACGTTCGCCAGGAAGGTATCTGCCATCACCACCGGATCCTGCTGCACCATGGCGATGCCCTGACGTAACGCACCGTGGCTCAGTGAAGACAGCGACCGTCCATCAAGGCGGATTTCCCCCTGCGTCAGCGGGTAGTAACCCATCAACAGACTGGCGAGCGTGCTTTTACCACTGCCGGTGTGTCCGACCAAAGCCACAAAGCTGCGCGAAGGCACGGACATACTGATATTTTGCAGCACCAGATTGTCGTCGCGATAGGCAAATGAAACGTTATCCACCTCAATGTCCCCGCTCTTTAGCGGTCGCTCATCTTCACCATAGCGCTGACGTGGCCCATCCATCAGTTCGAACACTCGCTCACCGGCGACAACCGCCTGCTGCAGCATTGATTGCTGAGTGGTCAACTCGATCAGCGGTTCGTTCAAACGGCCGAGGTAGCTGATAAACGCGTATAGCACGCCAACCTCGATCGAGCTGCCAGAGGTAAAACTGAACAGCATCAGCAATCCGCAGAGGATCAGCGCCGAGAAAAGGCTAAGCAGCGGGCGCAACAAAAAACCATCCAGTCGCAGGGTTTGCATACGCGCCATATAGTGCGAGCGGCTTGCTTCGCCCATTCTCTCGCCAAATCGCGCCTGCTGGCGGAACTGCTGGATAACACTCATGCCGTTGATGACTTCGTTAAAGCCATCGTTAATATCCGCCAGATAAGCGCGAACCCGGCGCACAATCGGGGTGCTGTAGCGTTGATAAATCACCATCACCACCAGCACGGCCGGGAAAATGGCCATCGCCACTAGCGCCATACGCCACTCAAGGCTGAACATCGCTACCAGCATGGCGCCAATTAATGCCGCGCTGCGCAGGACCGTTGCTACCACCGTCACGTACAGGTCGCGAATAACTTCGGTGTCGTTGGTCACGCGGGAGATTAGCTGCCCGACGGGTTGAGTATCAAAGGCGCTGAGCGGCTGGCGCAGCGCAGCGTCCATTACGTCGGTGCGCAACTGTTGTACTACGCCAACTGCCGCCTGGTTAAACAGCAATGACTGCGCGTAATGCAGGCCAGCCGCCAGCAGTTGCAGACCGATATATGCCGCAACCAGCCCGGCGACCATCGCCAGCGGCAGATTATTCTTCGCCACCATGTTATCGATAAAATAGCTAATCAGCAGCGGACCGCTGACTTCCGCCGCAGCCGCCACCCACAGCATGACTACCGCAATAGCCAGCTGTTTTCGCCATGGAGAGCCATACGCCAGCAATCTTTTCAGGGTCGGCCATAATTGCCCAAAACTACGCATTAGCCGCCTCCTCGTTTATCTCTGGTGCATCAGTCAGCGCCGCTTCCAGTTGCTGATAGCGGTACATATCACGATACCAGCCAGGCTGCTGCACTAACGCATCATGCTCACCGCGCTGGGCAATATGCCCATGCTGCATCACGATAATCTCGCTGGCTTCCGTCAGGGCTGATAAACGGTGGGCGCTAATAATGACGGTTCTGCCTTCGCCCCACTGGCGCAGGTTATGCAGGATCTGATGCTCGGTACGACCATCTACCGCCGACAGCGCATCATCCAGAATCAGGATTTCAGCGTTCAGGAGTAGCGCTCGAGCGATAGAAATACGCTGTTTTTGCCCACCAGACAGCATCACCCCACGTTCGCCCACTTCGGTGTCGTAGCCCTGCGGAAGACGTAAAATATCCTCATGAACGCTGGCAAGGCGTGCCACATACTCGATCTCTTCCTGCGTGGCCTGAGGGCGTCCTAACGCGATGTTATTGCCAACGGTATCCGAAAACAGGAATGGCGTCTGGCTGACAACGGCCAGCCGGCTGCGCCAGCTATCCAGTTGTAATCGCGTTAAGGGGATATCATGAAAGCGCACATCGCCGTGGGTGATATCAAAATGACGCTGAATCAGCGACAGCACCGTACTTTTCCCCGCGCCGGTAGGCCCACAAATGCCCAGCATCTGCCCAGGTTTAAGCTGGAAGTTCACATTTTCCAGCGCCGGGTGTGTCGTTTGCGGGTAGCAAAATTCGCGAATCGCCACCGCCAGCTCCCCACGCCCTTCCGGTACCGGTTCAGTGCCGTCATCCACCACCGGCGCTTCAGACAGCATGGCGCGAATACGGCTGTAGGCCGCGCTGCCACGTTCGACGATGTTAAACATCCATGCCAGCGCCAGCATCGGCCAAATCATCAAACCGAGATACATCATAAAGCTGGTGAGCTGGCCGAGCGTCAGCGAGCCGTGCACCACCATCCAGCTTCCGCCAGCAATCGCCAGTAGGTTAGCCATGCCAATGGCGATATAAATCGTGGGATCAAAGCGGGCGTCAATGCGCGCCACGCGCAGGTTTTTCTTACCGGTATCTTCGGCATCGGCGGCAAATAATGCCGATTGCCGATCCTCCAGACCGAAGGCCTTGATCATGCGAATACTGGTCAGGCTTTCCTGAGTACGGTCGTTGAGACTGGAAAACGCCGCCTGCGCCAGCTTAAAGCGGTTATGCAGTCGATCGCCGTAACGTTTGATCATCAACGCCATCACCGGCATCGGCAGCAGCGCAATTAACGTCAACTGCCAGCTTATCTGCGTTGACATCACGATCAGCACCGCACATCCCATTACCAGCGAATCTACCAGCGTCAGCACGCCTTCTCCGGCGGCAAATACGACCCGATCGACATCGTTGGTCGCACGCGCCATCAGATCGCCCGTGCGGTGACGCAGATAAAATTCTGGATGCTGGCGACTCAACTGACGGTAATAATCTTCCCGCAGCTCAACCGCCAGTTGGTAGGATGCGCCAAACAGCAGCACGCGCCAGACATAGCGCAGCAAATAAACCACCACTGCAATCAGGGCAATTGTTCCCACCCACATCAGCAGCCACTCGGTGGTGAAGCGTTGAGTCGTCACGCCATCCACAATGATCCCGACCACTTTCGGCGGAATAAGCTGAAGGATAGCGATGATGATAAGCAGGGCCACCGCCCCAAGGTAGCGACGCCACTCCCGGCGGAAGTACCAGCTTAATTGAGCAAATAATCGCACGCGTTATGTCCTGACAAGATTTCCGGCAATAAGCGCCGGGAGAGTTATTCAATAGGGAGAGCAGTTGTGTATTTAATCTGTTCCATCGCAAAGCTGGAGGTGACGTCAGACAGGCCCGGTACGCTGTTCACCAGGCGCTTATAAAATTCATCGTAGCTTTTCATATCGGCGACCTGCACTCGCATCAGGTAATCATATTCCCCAGCCATACGCCAGAACCCCAGAACCTCCGGCATACCGGTGACTTCGGTGACAAAGCGGCAATACCATTCACTGCTGTGATGCTGAGTCTTAATCAGCACAAACGCGGTCAGCCCCAGTCCCAGTTTTTCTGGATCTAACAGGGCGACTCTACCCAGCAGGATACCGTCATCCTCAAGCCGTTTGAGGCGTTTCCAGCAGGGGGTGGTAGTCAGATTAACGGCATCTGCTAACGCCTGCAAAGAAAGGGTGCAGTCCTGTTGCAGTAAGCTAAGCAGCTTACGGTCAATTTTGTCTAACATATCCACTCCACAGAGAAGAATTTTCTCCTTACATTCTATTTTAAAGGCTAAATGGCAACAATTTTTTCCGTGCTTTTCGCTATTCTTGGCACAAAATGACAAATGGATATCTATTAATGATGAATAGCTCCTGGGTTAAAAACGCCATCAATGAAATCAACGCGGATTATCAGCGTTCTGCGGATACGCATCTCATTCGTCTGTCGCTACCGGCGTTCCCGGGCATTCAGATCTATTTAAAAGATGAGAGCACGCATCCCACCGGGAGCCTGAAGCATCGTCTGGCGCGTTCACTGTTTCTGTACGGATTGTGCAATGGCTGGATTAAAGAAGGCACCACCATCATTGAATCATCGTCCGGTTCAACGGCGGTCTCCGAAGCTTATTTCGCCCGATTGTTAGGGCTGCCGTTTATTGCCGTCATGCCTTCCTGTACGGCGAAGCGTAAAATTGAACAGATTGAGTTTTACGGCGGTCGCTGTCATTTCGTGGAAAGCGCCTGTGAAATCTATGCGGCCTCTGAACAGCTGGCGCGTGAGCTGAACGGTCATTACATGGACCAGTTCACTTATGCTGAGCGCGCTACCGACTGGCGTGGCAATAACAATATTGCTGACAGCATCTTCCGTCAGATGCAGTGCGAGCCCAACCCCGTCCCCCGCCATATTGTGATGAGCGCCGGAACCGGCGGCACCTCTGCAACCATTGGCCGCTATATTCGCTGTCAGGGCTACAACACCCGCCTGATGGTGGTGGATCCGGAAAACTCAGTCTTTCTGCCCTTCTGGCAGGATCGCGATGCAACGTTACGCAGCCCGGTAGGAAGCAAAATCGAAGGCATCGGCCGCCCACGTGTCGAACCCTCCTTCATTCCTGACGTAGTCGATGAAATGCTGCGCGTACCGGATGCCGCAAGCGTGGCCACCGCACACTGGCTGGAAACGCAGTTGGGCCGCAAAGTCGGCGCTTCAACTGGCACCAACATGTGGGGAACGCTGCAACTTGCCGCCCGTATGCGCGATGCAGGAGAAAGCGGTTCACTGGTCACGCTGCTGTGCGACAGCGGCGAACGCTATCTTGAAACCTACTACAACCCGCAGTGGATCGACACGCACATCGGTGATTTAACGCCGTGGAAAGCGGAACTCACCCGGCTTCTGAACACCCATTAATGGGATAAAAAAAGCCAGACGCGAAGTCTGGCTTGCTGGAAGGGATCTCTCATTCGGGGGAATAAGGTAGATGCGGATTGTCCAGCCAATGCGTCAAAAAGTGTGACACCGCCTGATTGCGGCAATGCCCAATCACCGACAAATGCGGCAGTTCAGCAATCAGTTGTGGCATCGCGTTGCCCATAATCAGGCCGCGCCCAACGCTGCCTAACATTTCGCGATCGTTCATGGCATCGCCAAATGCCATACATTCGGCCATTGAATAACCTAAGTGGTCGCTTAGTACCGCCAGCGCCGATCCTTTGTTACAGCCCACCGGCAGCACCTCAAGGCAATCAACCGCGGAAAAACAGAGATTTGCCTGCTCACCCAGCGCCTCATTCAGTTGAATGCGTAATTGGATCAGGGAGTCATGATCCCCACAGAAACAGACTTTCGTTACCTGATGAGCCGGGATACGTTTCACATCGACGATCTGGTAGCGAAATCCGCTATACACATGCGCCTGTAGCAGCGATGGGATCTCTTGTCCGGTGAACCAACCGTTGTCATTAAAGACATGCATGCTGGCTGTAGTATCCCACTTCTGATGTAACACGATATCCGCCACAGTCGGATCCAGATCCTGACGGTGCAATACATCGCCCTCAACAGAGTGAATGCGCGTGCCGTTACCCGTAATCAAAAAGGCGTCCAGTGAGATAGACCCCAAAATATGGCGCATCTCCAGCACATGGCGGCCGGTAGCAAATGTCAGTGTGATATCGCGTTCACGCAGGCGCGCCAGCGTTGAAAGCGTTTCGTCACCTAAATGGTGATTCGGCATCAAAAGGGTGCCATCCATATCAAATGCAGCCAGACGAGCCATTTCTTTCTCCACACTGTGACGCGGTTAACTTGTGATTCAGTATCACCTGAGATATACGGAAGTAATAGTGAATAGATAAAATGAATTGTTCCGGGTTTATTACACAAAATCATTCAAGTTGCATCCAGGCGGCAAGTGAATGAACGTCCAGGAGCATGCAGTGACTGGGGTGAATTAACGCCGCCAACAAAGAGGCAGCTTGAAGGATGACGTGTATATGAGATTGTTGAATCGCCTGAATCAGTACCAACGCCTGTGGCAGCCGTCGGCGGGAGAACCGCAGTCGGTGACCGTCGGGGAGCTGGCAGAACGCTGTTTTTGCAGCGAGCGCCACGTGCGTACCCTGCTGAAGCAAGCGCAGGATGCTGGCTGGCTGGAGTGGCACGCCCAGTCGGGGCGTGGGAAACGCGGGCAGCTGCGCTTTTTGGTGACGCCAGATTCGCTACGCAGCATTATGATGGAACAAGCGCTGCAAAAGGGGGAGCAACTTAGCGTACTGGAGCTGGCTCAGTTGGCGCCGGGAGAATTAAGAACGCTGCTCCAGCCGTTTATGGGCGGGCAGTGGCAAAACGACACGCCAACCCTGCGCATCCCCTATTACCGCCAGCTCGACCCTTTGCACCCTGGATTTCTCCCTGGTCGCGCAGAACAACACCTCGCCGGACAAATATTCTCGGGCCTGACCCGGTTCGACAGTATTACGCAACGCCCCTGCGGAGATTTAGCCCACCACTGGAATATCTCCGCCGACGGCCAGCGCTGGGATTTCTATATTCGTTCCACCCTGTACTGGCATAACGGCGATGCGGTCAGCAGCACACAGCTACATCAACAGTTGCTGAAGCTGTTAGAGCTACCCGCGTTAAATAAGCTGTTTATCAGCGTAAAGCGCATTGAGGTGACGCATCCCCAGTGCCTAACCTTTATTTTGCATCGCCCCGACTTCTGGCTGGCGCATCGTCTGGCAAGCTACAGCAGTCACCTGGCACATCCCGAACTCCCGTTTGTTGGTACCGGTCCGTTTCGGTTGACGCTGTTTACCCCAGACCTGGTGCGCATCGAGGGTCACGATCACTACCACCTGAGTCATCCGCTACTAAAAGCCATTGAATACTGGATAACCCCGCAGCTTTTCTCCCAGGATTTGGGCACCAGCTGTCGCCATCCGGTTCAAATTGCAATTGGTAAACCCGAAGAGCTTCCCATGCTAAGCCAGGTAAGCAGCGGGATCAGCCTTGGTTTCTGCTATCTCACGCTCAGAAAAAGCGCGCGGCTGAATACGCAGCAGGCCCGTCGCCTGGTCAATATTATCCACCGCTCTTCCCTGCTACAAACGCTTGACGTGGATGAAAACCTGATCACGCCAAGCAATGCGCTGCTGCCGGGATGGACGATCCCCCAATGGGATGAACTGGACGACGTGCCGCTACCGGAAAAACTTACGCTGGCCTATCACCTGCCGGTAGAATTGCACGCCATGGCTGAACAGCTTCGCCAGGCGCTGGCGCGACTCGGCTGTGAATTAACGCTTATTTTTCATAATGCTAAAAACTGGGATGGCGACCATCCTTTAGCCCAGGCCGACCTGATGATGGGCGACAGGCTGATTGGCGAAGCACCTGAATATACCCTCGAACAGTGGCTGCGCTGCGATCAACTCTGGTCACATGTATTGAGCTCGCCGGCATATACTCATCTGCAAACCACCCTGGATGCCCTGCAAATCCAGGCCGATGAGGATGATCGTCATGCGGCTTTACAACACGTTTTCGCCTCGCTGATGCATGACGCGACCCTGACACCGCTGTTCAATTATCACTATCGTATTAGCGCTCCGCCGGGCGTGAACGGCGTACGCCTGAACCCTCGCGGCTGGTTTGAATTTACCGAAGCCTGGCTACCGCCCCCGTCGGCGTGAAGAAGCTGGTCGGCGACACGCCCAGGCGCTACCATAAGGGTTTCGTTATTTGTCAGGAAAAACCATGAAACGTGCCGTTGTTGTATTCAGTGGGGGTCAGGACTCCACAACCTGTCTGGCGCAAGCGCTGCATCAGTATGATGAAGTGCACTGCGTGACCTTTGATTATGGTCAGCGCCATCGCGCTGAGATTGATGTCGCACGTGACCTGGCCTTAAAACTTGGCGCGCGTGCGCACAAGGTACTTGATGTAACGCTGCTCAGCGAACTGGCCGTCAGTAGCCTGACCCGCGATAACATTCCGGTACCCGATTACGAACCGGATGCGAACGGCATTCCCAATACCTTTGTGCCAGGACGCAATATTCTGTTTTTAACGTTGGCGGCGATTTACGCGTATCAGGTGCAGGCGGAGGCGGTCATTACCGGCGTTTGTGAAACGGATTTCTCTGGATATCCGGACTGCCGCGATGAGTTCGTCAAAGCCCTGAACCATGCCGTAAGCCTGGGAATGGCGAAAGATATCCGCTTTGAAACCCCGCTGATGTGGATCGATAAAGCCGAAACCTGGGCACTGGCCGATTACTGGGGCAAGCTGGACCTGGTACGCGAAGAAACGCTGACCTGCTATAACGGCATCAAAGGTGACGGTTGCGGTCACTGCGCGGCCTGTAATCTGCGCGCCAACGGCCTGAACCATTATCTGGCAGATAAACCAGCAGTGATGGCGGCAATGAAGCAGAAAACAGGACTAAAGTGATCGTTTTGCCGGATGGCGGTGCACGCACCTTATCCGGCTTTCGACATTCACCGTGGTCAATATCGCCCGTAAGCCTGATAAGCGAAGCGCCGTCAGGCTTCCTTCCATCACTTCACCATCTGCTCCAGTTTTTCGCGCAACTCCCCTTCCAGCGGTAGCGCCTTTTGCGTTTTCAAATCAATACAGACGAAGGTAATCAACGCGTCTGCCACCACCTGTCCTTCCGGCTCCAGGGTGATAGTCTGGTTCAACACACCGCTTTTGCCATTTAACTGTTGCACCTGACTGGTAATGGTCAGCAGGTCGCTCAGCACCGCAGGGCGGCGGTAGTTAATGTTAATATTCACGACCACAAAAGCGATGTTGTGTGCGGTCATCCACTGAAAGCTGTCGCTGTTTTCCAGGCCATCCCAGCGGGCTTCTTCCAGAAACTCAAGATAGCGAGCATTGTTAACGTGCTGATAGACATCAAGATGAAAACCACGAACTTTGATTTGTGTTTGCATAGCGCAGGAGCCTTACGTTGTTTTTATAGGAACACACTTCAGGGTAAGAGGTCATAACTGGTATGACCTCTACAGTCTGGCAAACTTTCAGCACTCTGCAAGTTATTAAAGTGTTAAAACTGCCAGATTGCGCTCTACCAGCGAACTCCCCATGCCCGGCACCTGCTTTAAGTCCTCCACCGTTTTAAACGGCCCGTACTCCTCACGATAGCTGACAATCGCCTGCGCTTTCTTCAGACCTACGCCATTCATGACTCGCGCTAAATCCTCCGCAGAAGCGCTGTTGATGCTTACCCTGGTGCCTTCATCATCGCTCGCTTTAGCCGGTTGCGTGGCTTTGCTTTGTGCTACTCCCGTAGCATCCGCTTTGGCTTGAGTCGCCTGGCTTTTGGCGACTGGCTCTGCAGCCAGTGCGCTTTGAGCCATACCGGTGCAGGTCAATGAAAGGGTAATAAGCAGGGCTTTGATTCCATGTTTCATACTGTTTTCTCCTTGTTTGTTAACAGTGGAATCACGATAGCGAGGTGCAGAACGGCAGACAAACGGCAAATATCAGAAATGGAAAAGGCCGCGAAAGCGGCCTTTGGTTGATACAACTTTTTGCAATTTTTTGCGAGTAGCCTCGGTTATTGCTGCTGTTCCAGCGCGTCACCGACTTTAATTTTTGCGGCTTTACGCAGGTTGCTCATCAGCGCTTCAAAGACAATCTGCGCATTGTTCTGGGTAATCCCCTGAACCATCGCTTTCTTCTGCTCTTCAGGCATAGAACCGGCTTTCACCTCGTCCAGCGCCAGCAGTACAACGTTACCCTGCATGTCGTTCGCCACGCCGTAGCTCGGTTTATCTTTCGCCGGCAGGCTCAGGCCAAAGGCCGCCTGACTCAGCGGATCCTGACCCGTACGGCTCAGCGTTTTCGCCTCGCCAAAGCTCAGACCCGCCGCTTTCATGGCTTCATCGCCTTTACCAGCTTTCAGATCCGCCAGCAGTTTATCAGCATCAAGCTTCGCCTGCTGCTCTGCTTTATTGTGCTTAACAAGCGCAATTACCTGATCTTTCACTTCAGCCAGTGGTTTAACGGCTTCAGCTTTGTGCTCTGCAATTCGCAATACAAACGCGCGATCGCCATCCACGGTGATGATGTCAGAGTTACTGCCAGGCGTACCGTTCTCACCGACCAAACCACCATTGAAAATGATGTCAGCGACCGGTTTGAAGTTCAGCTCTTCCGGCAGGCTGTCACGGCTAAACCAGCCCGTTTCAACCGCTTTCATACCCGCTGCCTGCTCTGCGCCCGCCAGGGATTCGTTATCGTTGCTGGCGGCATCGCTCACTTTCTGCTGCAGCGCATAGTAGGCATCCAGCGCTTTTTCCTGCTTCACTTTCGCCGCAATGTCGTCACGCGCTTCGCTCAGCGGTTTAACCTGCGCAGGCTGCACGTCGTCAAGACGCGCAACGAGGAAACCAACGGAAGACTTAATCACACCTGACAGTTGGCCTTTCTCTTTCAGACCGGCATTCTTCAGCTCATCCGGGGTGGTGGAATCTTCCAGCCATCCCATATCACCGCCTTTACGGGCAGAGATGATGTCAGCAGATTTTTCTTTTGCCAGCGCAGCGAAATCACCGCCTTTGTTCAGCTCGTCCAGTACCGCTTTGGCTTCATCTTCCGTTTTGGTCTGAATGATGCTGTAGCGGTTACGCTGCGGCTGAGTGAACTGATCCTGATGCTGGTCATAATAAGCCTGAATATCAGCATCGCTGGCCGTCTCCTGCATAGCAGCAGCATCCAGCTTGATGTAGCTCACGCGGAACTGTTCCGGCGTCATAAAGTTGTTTTTATTCTGCTCGTAGTAGCTGGCAACTTCTTGCTCGGTAACAGACTGCTTCGCGGCCAGTGCGTTAACGTCAATTGTCGCCTCGCGAACGATACGCTGCTGTGCGACCAGCGCCGCCAGCTCGTCCGTTTCGCCTTTCAGCATGAAGTCCGTACCGGCAACACCGTTAATCAGTTGCTGGGTAGTAAGCTGATTACGTAATGCCTGAGCGTACTGGTCTGCGGTCATTCCCATCTGATTAACAATCGCGTTGTAGCGATTGTTATCAAATTTACCGTCCACCTGGAACGCAGGCGTGGCGAAAATAGCCTGTTTAACCTGATCGTCGCTGATGTTGAGATTAAGCTCGCGGGAGTACTGATCCAGCAGCGCTTCGTCAATAAGACGATTCAGCACCTGCTGACGCAGCGTTTTCATGTAGCCTTCGTTCGCAGCCAGCTCGGAGTATTGATCGCCCAGCTGTTGCTGCATGCGGTTACGTTCGCTGTTGAACGCATTCTCGAACTGCCCGCGGCTAATCTCCTGGCCATTCACTTTGGCGGCGAAGTTATTGCCCCCGCCAATCAGGTAACCACTCACGCCGGTCAAAATGAACGACACGATAATGATACCGAAAATAATCTTGAGCACGAGACTGTTAGCAGCCGTGCGTAAGCTGTCCATCATGGTGTAACCACACTCCGCTGTAGATGACTATACGCGTTATCTCTCAAGCCGCCTGCGCGTTGTCACAACAGCGGCGGCAAGGATTTTGAGTATATATGCTTCACGCAGCATAGCGTTTCCTGAACGCTGCGTACAAAGGCCTATTGTGACAAGAAACAGGGGCAATTGTCAGCCCACAACGCGTAGAAAGTACCGGAATTACAAATAAAAAAGGCACATCAGTCGATGCGCCCTTGTACTTCGTCACATCCCCAAAGGGGAAATCACTTAGTTTACCGCGTCTTTCAGTGCTTTACCTGCACGGAAGCCCGGTACTTTAGCCGCGGCGATGGTGATCTCTTTACCCGTTTGCGGGTTGCGACCAGTACGGGCAGCACGCTCTTTAACGGCAAAAGTACCAAAACCTACCAGCGCTACGTCATCACCTTCTTTCAGAGATTCAGTAACAGAAGCAATAATTGCATCTAACGCACGTCCAGCCGCAGCTTTAGAGATATCAGCCCCTGCAGCAATTTTGTCGATCAGTTGAGATTTATTCACTCTTCTCTTCCTCTTTATAATTTATATCGCACCTGAATCCTTCAAAGTGCGAACGCGCAGCAGTTATATCAGGCCTGCCATGCCCTTACAACACCCGTTAATGATGGCAAGCCCAATCCGTCATCTAAATTAGCTATACAAAAAAAGGCTGGCAAGTCCGAAATGGCCTGCCAGCCCTGTTTTTATTAGTGCTCTTTGCGCGAGGTCACTATTTTGCGGTCACAACCTGCATTCCGGAGGGCTCATTTTGCAACGCGAGCGTCAGAACCTCCTCAATGCGTTTCACCGGATGGATGTCCAGATCGGCAATTACGTTGTCCGGAATCTCTTCCAGGTCGCGTTTGTTTTCGTCTGGAATTAAGACTGTTTTAATACCACCACGGTGTGCTGCCAGCAGTTTTTCTTTCAAACCACCGATAGGCAGAACCTGGCCACGCAGGGTGATCTCGCCGGTCATCGCTACGTCGGCGCGAACCGGGTTACCGGTCAGACAAGAAACCAGCGCGGTACACATGGCAATACCCGCACTTGGACCGTCTTTCGGCGTCGCCCCTTCAGGTACGTGAACGTGGATGTCGCGTTTTTCGTAAAAGTCCGGATTAATGCCCAGTTTTTCCGCGCGCGCGCGCACCACGGTCAGCGCAGCCTGAATGGATTCCTGCATGACTTCACCCAGAGAACCGGTGTAGGTCAGCTTACCTTTACCCGGTACGCAAGCGGTTTCGATGGTCAGCAGATCGCCGCCCACTTCCGTCCATGCCAGACCGGTTACCTGACCTACGCGGTTTTCGTTGTCCGCGCGGCCATAGTCAAAGCGCTGTACGCCCAGGTAGTCGTGCAGGTTGTCGCCATTGATCTCAATATGTTTCAGCGACTTGTCGAGCAGCAGCTGTTTCACCGCTTTACGGCACAGTTTGGAAATTTCACGCTCCAGACTACGCACGCCAGCTTCACGGGTGTAATAACGAATAATGCCCACAATGGCGCTATCGTCGACCGTCAGCTCGCCTTTTTTCAGCGCGTTACGCTCAATCTGTTTCGGCAACAGATGACGTTTAGCAATGTTCAGCTTCTCGTCTTCGGTATACCCGGACAGACGGATCACTTCCATACGATCCAGCAACGGTGCGGGAATATTCATAGAGTTAGAGGTCGCAACGAACATCACGTCGCTGAGATCGTAGTCCACTTCCAGGTAATGATCGCTGAACGCCACGTTCTGCTCTGGATCCAGCACCTCAAGCAGTGCGGAAGCCGGATCGCCACGCATGTCGGAAGACATTTTGTCGATCTCATCAAGCAGGAACAGCGGGTTTTTAACGCCCACTTTAGCCATTTTCTGGATCAGTTTACCCGGCATCGAACCAATATAGGTCCGGCGGTGACCGCGAATTTCAGCTTCATCACGCACGCCGCCCAGCGCCATACGGATGTATTTACGTCCGGTTGCTTTAGCGATGGACTGTCCCAGAGAAGTTTTACCTACCCCCGGCGGCCCAACCAGACACAGGATCGGCCCCTTGATTTTATTCACACGGCTTTGAACCGCGAGATACTCAAGAATACGGTCTTTGACGCGTTCCAGACCGTAATGGTCAGTATCGAGGATTTCCTGAGCCTGACGCAGATCTTTTTTGACCTTGCTACGCGCATTCCACGGCACCTGAACCATCCAGTCGATGTAGCCACGGACTACGGTCGCTTCCGCTGACATCGGAGACATCATTTTCAGCTTCTGCAGTTCTGCTTCCGCTTTCTCTTTTGCCTCTTTCGGCATTTTCGCCGCGTCGATTTTACGCTTCAACGCTTCGTTTTCGTCCGGCGCATCGTCCATCTCGCCGAGCTCTTTCTGAATGGCTTTCATCTGCTCGTTCAGATAGTACTCACGCTGGGATTTTTCCATCTGCTTTTTCACGCGGTTGCGAATGCGTTTCTCAACCTGCAGCAGATCGATTTCAGATTCCATCATCGCCATCAGATATTCCAGACGTTCGTTAACGTCGGACATCTCCAGTACGGACTGCTTGTCAGCAAGCTTCAGCGGCATGTGCGCAGCGATGGTGTCCGCCAGACGTGCAGGATCGTCAATGCTGTTCAGCGACGTCAGCACTTCGGGCGGGATTTTCTTGTTCAGCTTGATATAGCCTTCGAACTGGCTGATAGCGGTACGCACCAGCACTTCCTGTTCGCGCTCATCAATAGCAGGCGAGTCGAGGTACTCCGCTTTCGCAGAGAAGTGCTCACCGTTGTCAGACAGCGCTGAAATACGCGCGCGCTGTAACCCCTCGACCAGCACTTTTACGGTGCCGTCAGGCAGTTTCAGCATCTGCAAAATAGAGGCCACGGTCCCGACGGTGAAAAGATCGTTTACACCCGGCTCATCCGTTGACGCTTCTTTCTGGGCAACCAGCATGATTTTTTTATCATGGTCCATAGCCGCTTCCAGACAACGGATAGATTTTTCCCGCCCTACAAATAAGGGTATGACCATGTGCGGATAAACCACCACATCGCGCAACGGCAATACGGGGATTTCAATGCGTTCAGAACGCTCAGGATTCATAGAGCTCTCTCTTAGTTTAGTTTCCGCCAGGTAATCAGGTGGTACGACTGTGCTCCACACCACCTTTAACATGTATGTCAGTATATGGGGATGTTTCCCACACATTCAACGCCATGTTTACGGAAAAATAAAAGGGGAGATAAAATCCCCCCTTATTAATTAAATGTCTGTATGAATTGATGAATTATTCGCCAGATGCCTGCTGCGCTTCCGGCTTACCGTAAATCAGCAATGGCTTGCTCTGGCCGCCAATCACCGACTCATCGATCACCACTTTTTCGACGTCTTCCATAGAAGGCAGATCGTACATGGTGTCAAGCAGCGCGGCTTCGACGATAGAACGCAGACCACGAGCACCGGTTTTACGTGCCATCGCTTTCTTGGCGATCGCATCCAGCGCTTCCTCACGGAATTCCAGATCGACACCTTCAAGATTGAACAGCGCCTGGTACTGCTTGGTCAGGGCGTTTTTCGGCTCTTTCAGGATCTGGATCAGCGCTTCTTCGCTCAGTTCGCTCAGCGTCGCTACAACCGGCAGACGCCCGATGAACTCAGGGATCAGACCAAATTTGATCAGATCTTCCGGCTCCACCTGCGACAGCAGTTCACCTTCGCTGGCTTTATCAGACTGCGCTTTTACCGTTGCGCCAAAACCAATGCCGGAGCCCGTTTCAACACGGTTAGCAATGACTTTATCCAGACCGGCAAAGGCACCGCCGCAGATAAACAGGATCTTGGAGGTATCAACCTGCAGGAATTCCTGCTGAGGATGTTTACGCCCCCCCTGCGGTGGAACGGCAGCAACCGTACCTTCGATCAGTTTCAACAGCGCCTGCTGTACGCCTTCGCCGGAAACGTCACGGGTAATGGACGGGTTGTCAGACTTACGAGAAATCTTGTCGATTTCATCGATATAGACGATCCCGCGCTGTGCTTTCTGCACGTCGTAATCGCACTTCTGCAGCAGTTTCTGAATAATATTTTCAACATCTTCACCCACATAACCGGCTTCGGTCAGCGTGGTGGCATCGGCCATAGTGAACGGAACGTCAAGCAGGCGTGCCAGCGTTTCAGCCAGCAGCGTTTTACCGGAACCCGTCGGGCCAATCAGCAGGATGTTACTTTTGCCCAACTCGACGCCATTGCTGGTGTCGCCGTTGCGCAGACGTTTGTAATGGTTGTATACCGCGACCGCCAGCACTTTCTTCGCCTGCTCCTGACCGATAACGTAATCGTCCAGGTGGTTGCGAATTTCATGCGGCGTCGGCAGCGCACTGCGTTCACGGTGCGGTGCTACTTCCTTAATCTCTTCGCGAATGATGTCGTTACATAAATCAACACATTCGTCGCAGATATACACGGATGGTCCGGCAATCAGCTTACGCACTTCATGCTGGCTTTTGCCGCAAAAAGAGCAGTACAACAATTTGCCCGAGCCATCTTTGCGTTTATCTGTCATGGGTCAAAACCTCTTCTTTGTTCTTTGTGCCGCACACGACGACGCAAATGCCATTCTCAGGCGCAAGACGCTAGTCAGCGTTGTGCCGCTCCAGGTAATTATAGCGGTACACCTGCGCGCTGGGCATTAATTACGATGGGTCAAAATCGAGTCGACCAGACCGTACTCTACCGCTTCAGAAGCGGAGAGGAAGCGATCGCGCTCGGTATCACGTTCAATCTGCTCAAGAGATTGACCCGTATGATGCGCCATAAGTTCGTTCATGCGCCCTTTTACCTTCAGGATTTCACGGGCATGAATTTCAATATCCGTTGCCTGGCCCTGGTAACCGCCCAGAGGCTGGTGGATCATGACGCGAGAGTTAGGCAGGCAAAAACGTTTACCTTTCGCCCCGGCAGTCAGCAGGAACGCGCCCATTGAGGCCGCCTGGCCCATACAAATGGTGCTGACGTCCGGCTTAATAAACTGCATGGTGTCATAGATAGACATCCCGGCAGTGATCACTCCACCAGGGGAGTTGATGTACAGGTAGATATCTTTTTCTGGGTTTTCTGCTTCCAGGAACAGCATCTGCGCCACGATCAGGTTAGCCATATGGTCTTCGACCTGGCCGGTCAGAAAAATGACGCGTTCCTTAAGTAGACGAGAATAGATATCAAAAGAGCGCTCACCACGTGAGGTCTGTTCAATGACCATCGGCACCAGCGCCATATGGGGTGCAAAGTTATCTCGTTCGCCGCTGTATGACATTTCCGTCTCCTGGATAAAATTTGAAAAAACCTGCTGTGCTGATTGTAACCTTATGGACGGATTATCAGCTAGTCCCTCAGTAATGGGTACGACATCGCCATAATTCAAGCATAACAATCTTTTGTTGTAACGCTAACACTGAAACGCTGTTTTCGCACTCTTCCCATGCAAAATCCGTGACAAAAAAAAACCCGCCACCAAAAGGTGACGGGCTTGCGTACGAAATTCGTGCTAAATAAGCGACGAATTACGCCTGCTGGTTCATCAGTTCGTTGAAGGAAGTGGCTTTTTCAGTCACTTTCGCTTTCGCCAGAACGGCTTCAACAGCCTGCTCTTCCAGAGCGACGTTACGCATGTTGTCCATCAGCTCTTTATTTTTGCTGTAGAACTCAACAACTTCTTTCGGATCTTCGTAAGCAGAAGCCATCTCTTCGATCAGGCCTTTAACGCGATCTTCGTCAGCTTTCAGCTCGTTGGTACGAATCACTTCGCCCAGCAGCAGACCTACAACTACGCGACGCTTAGCCTGTTCTTCGAACAGTTCACGCGGCAGTTCCAGAGCTTGTTTTTCGTTGCCGCCAAAACGCTGTGCAGCCTGACGACGCAGAACGTCGATTTCGCTGTCGATCAGAGCAGCCGGAACGTCGATGTCGTTAGCTTTTACCAGACCTTCGATCGCCTGAGACTTAACACGGTTACGCACAGC
Organism: Citrobacter sp. Cb031; assembly: GCF_030336725.1. Classification (NCBI taxonomy): domain Bacteria; kingdom Pseudomonadati; phylum Pseudomonadota; class Gammaproteobacteria; order Enterobacterales; family Enterobacteriaceae; genus Citrobacter; species Citrobacter sp. Cb031. The sequence goes on along the minus strand of NZ_JAOWDA010000026.1, from coordinate 225,101 downwards.
GCCTTTCAGCTCGCGTTCCATGTTTTTACGTACTTCAGCGCGCAAACCCGCTACGGAACCATCTTCAACGCCGAAACGTTTGATGAATTCTTCAGTCAGTTCCGGCAGTTCGCGCTCTTCAACTTTCTTCAGGTTGATAACGAACTTAGCGGCTTTACCTTTCAGGTTTTCAGCGTGGTACTCTTCCGGGAAGGTCACATCGATAGTGAACTCTTCGCCAGCTTTGTGGCCTTTAACGCCTTCTTCAAAGCCTGGGATCATACGACCCTGGCCCATCGCCAGTACGAAGTCAGACGCTTTGCCGCCTTCGAACTCTTCGCCGTCTACAGAGCCGGTGAAGTCGATGGTTACACGGTCTTCTGCATCAGCAGCGCCGTCTTTGTCTTTCCAGGTAGCCTGCTGCTTACGCAGGGTGTCCAGCATCACGTCAACGTCAGCGTCGGTGACTTCAACAACCGGTTTTTCAACTTCGATTGCTTCCAGGCCAGTCAGCTCAACTTCCGGGTAAACTTCGAACTCTACCGCGTAAGTAAAATCTTCACCCAGTTTGTATTCGCCCGGAACGTAGTTCGGTGCGCCAGCCGGATTGATTTTTTCTTTGATGATCGCGTCAACGAAGTTGCGGCTCATCAGGTCGCCCAGAACGTCCTGGCGAACAGACGCGCCATAACGCTGAGCAACAACATTCATCGGTACTTTTCCTTTGCGGAAACCGTCAATACGCACTTTCTTCGCTACGTTGACCAGCTCGCTTTTCACAGCGGTCTCGATGCTGTCAGCAGCGATAGTAATCGTTACACGGCGGCCAAGGCCTTGAGTGGTTTCAACTGAAACTTGCATCTTGTTACCTCAAAAAATCACAGTGCTCGGTCAACTCTTCTCCGCAAGCACAGGTTGTTGGCTTCGCGGAACTGGGATGTTCTCATAAGCAATCACATTCCCTGTCGTCAGAATCATCCCGAAGACATTCCGAAAAATAAGACGCGCATTATAGCGGCATCACTTTTATGAGTCGAGAACGGTTATCGCGCGTTGCTGCGGCTTTTTTCACAATTCCCGGCTAATTTTTGTCTGAATACTGTACGACTGCCCCAGAATTCAGACAAAACAAAACGGCCCGCAGGCCGTTTTCACATAATCTGTAGCAACATACTGGAAAAGCGTCGGTTGTTGCAAATCCGTTTTTACGCGATGCTTCCCGCCCCACGACACGGAGGCGATGCAAAAATCGTATCCTGCAACGCTTCCCACTCCTTAATGGTGTAGGTATGCAGGGCAAGTGCATGAACGGTTGTGGAAAGCTCCACCGTTAAGGTGCTGTAAATCATCCGATGACGATTCAGAAAACGCTCACCTGTAAAGCGATCGCTAACCAGCACAACCTTAAAGTGGCTTTCAGAACCTGCCGGGACATTGTGACGATAGCTTTCATCCACAACTTCGAGGAACACGGGTTGGAACGCTGCCCTTAATTTTTCTTCTATTTGCTCACGAATCATCATGAAGTTTTTCCTCCGACAACGCTGAGATGTCACCCATCCCTTTAAATACTAGCCGCTTTTACCGCTTTCATTACACCTTAGCAACAAAAAATTAGCGTTTGTCTGATTTTCTCAGCCAAATGGATGAAGTTCACTAAATCCTCACTTCGATTTATTGCAAAAAGTCCGTTTATGGTCTCCACAAAGACATAAAACTGACAACACAATGAATTTACATGCGTTACCCACTTCCCCTCATCGTTGGCGATGTTATGATGGCGGGAATTTTCTCCAACCATACAATTTAGATTCGCTGAGAGCCCTGGCATGTTTAAAAAAATCCTCGTCCCGTTTGTCGCGCTGTTTATGTTAGCTGGATGCGCAACGCCGCCGACCACTATTGAAGTTTCCCCGAAAATTACCCTGCCACAGCAGGACCCGAGCCTGATGGGTGTGACCGTTAGCATCAACGGTGCCGACCAGCGTCAGGATCAGGCGCTGGCAAAAGTTACCCGTGACAACCAGCTTGTTACCCTGACCGCGTCCCGCGATCTGCGCTTCCTGCTGCAAGAAGTACTGGAAAAACAGATGACCGCACGCGGTTATATGATTGGGCCAAACGGTGCTGTTAACCTGCAAATCATTGTTAGCCAGCTGTATGCAGACGTGTCCCAGGGTAGCGTGCGCTATAACATCGCCACCAAGGCAGACATCGCCATCATTGCGACTGCTGCTAACGGCAACAAGATGACCAAAAACTACCGCGCAAGCTATTCTGTTGAAGGCGCACTGCAGGCCTCTAACAAAAATATCGCTGACGCCGTTAACAGCGTGCTGACCGATACCATCGCTGATATGTCTCAGGACACCAGCGTTCACGATTTCATCAAGCAGAACGCTCGTTAATTTCTGCCCATATGGCCCGGCGTTCGTCGGGCCTATAGAAGCCCATGTCCAGTCATTACTTACGTATTTTTCAGCAACCACGTTCAGCTATCCTGCTCATACTGGGATTCGCCTCCGGTTTACCACTCGCACTGACCTCGGGTACGCTTCAGGCATGGATGACAGTCGAGAATATCGATCTTAAAACTATCGGTTTCTTTTCTCTGGTCGGCCAGGCCTACGTGTTTAAGTTCCTCTGGTCTCCGCTAATGGACCGCTACACGCCGCCGTTTTTAGGTCGACGCCGTGGCTGGCTGTTGGCAACTCAGGTGCTGTTACTGATTTCTATCGCCGCGATGGGCTTTCTGGAGCCTGGCACGCAGCTACGCTGGATGGCCGCGCTTGCGGTGGTGATCGCGTTTTGCTCGGCATCGCAGGATATCGTCTTTGACGCATGGAAAACCGACGTGCTACCCGCCGAAGAACGCGGCACTGGCGCGGCTATCAGCGTGCTGGGCTATCGTTTAGGGATGCTGGTTTCCGGTGGGCTGGCTCTGTGGATGGCCGACCGCTGGCTGGGCTGGCAAGGAATGTACTGGCTGATGGCGGCGCTGCTGATACCTTGCATCATCGCTACCCTGCTAGCGCCCGAACCGACTGATGCCATTCCGGTGCCCAAAACGCTGGAGCAAGCGGTTGTGGCCCCGCTGCGCGACTTCTTTGGTCGTAACAACGCCTGGCTAATTCTGCTGCTTATCGTTCTGTATAAGCTCGGGGATGCCTTTGCCATGAGCCTGACTACAACCTTTTTAATCCGCGGCGTCGGATTTGATGCGGGTGAAGTTGGCGTGGTGAATAAAACGCTCGGACTGCTGGCAACCATCGTTGGCGCGCTGTACGGCGGGATCCTGATGCAACGCCTTTCGCTGTTTCGCGCATTGCTGATTTTCGGCATCCTGCAGGGGGCGTCGAATGCGGGCTACTGGTTATTGTCCATCACTGACAAACACATGTTCAGTATGGCCGCCGCCGTCTTCTTTGAAAACCTGTGTGGTGGTATGGGTACGGCAGCGTTTGTCGCCTTATTAATGACGCTGTGCAATAAGTCCTTTTCAGCAACCCAGTTCGCTCTGCTCTCCGCGCTTTCCGCCGTTGGTCGCGTTTACGTTGGCCCGGTAGCAGGTTGGTTTGTTGAAGCGCACGGGTGGCCAACGTTTTATTTGTTCTCTGTGTTTGCCGCTATCCCCGGCCTCATACTGCTGCTGGTTTGTCGTCAGACTCTGGAACATAGCTGGCAAAATGAGAGCTTCATTCCGCGCACGGAATTTCGTAGCGCGTACAGCCTGGCATTAATGACGTTGGTTGCGGGCTGCTGTCTGCTGGTGGTTTGGCTGCTGCTATTAACCATGAACGCGCTGGATTACACCAACTTCTCCTTCCTGCCGGAACTGCTGGAAATCTCGGTAGTGGTCGCGGTCTGCGGGGTCGTTTTTGGTGGATTGCTGGATTATCTGGCACTGCGCAAAACCCGCCTGGCGTAAAAATCCACATTAATATCGCCGTTGTAATCACCCTGCGTAATTATAACGGCTAAATAAACAACAATTACTAAAAATATTATTTGTTATTTTGTGCGCCAAAGAATTTGGAAATTATTGACGCCTTTTATATATACTATTTCCCTTACTCGATTCAGCCACTACAGATTTATTTTTTGTTCTTCAATTGTCTTTTTATTGATAATCAATTGTTAAACAATTGTTTTATTTTCGTATTGGTTATACCAATTGCCCTCAGCACGTCTCCCGCTTGCCCGCTTTCGTTATAACGTGATGTTGCAACAGGTTCTTAAAGTCAAAACGACATATATTGCAACATATGTGACATGCCCGGCAGAACCCAGTAACACAGATCCAAGGATGTTTACAGTAATGTAACCTTCCCGTAAAATGCCCTCACACTTTAAACGCCACCCGGTCCCGTGGAATTGAGGTCGTTAAATGAGACTCAGGAAATACAATAAAAGTTTGGGATGGTTGTCATTAATTGCAGGCACTGCATTACTCAGTGGCTGTAATTCTGCGCTGCTTGACCCTAAAGGACAGATTGGACTGGAACAACGTTCTCTGATACTGACGGCATTTGGCCTGATGTTGATTGTCGTTATTCCTGCCATCTTGATGGCTGTTGGTTTCGCCTGGAAGTATCGTGCAAGCAATAAAGATGCGAAGTACAGCCCGAACTGGTCACACTCCAATAAAGTGGAAGCTGTGGTCTGGACGGTGCCGATCTTAATCATCATTTTCCTTGCCGTACTGACCTGGAAAACCACTCACGCTCTTGAGCCAAGCAAACCGCTGGCGCATGACGAGAAGCCCATTACCATTGAAGTGGTTTCCATGGACTGGAAATGGTTCTTCATCTATCCGGAACAAGGTATCGCTACCGTGAATGAAATCGCCTTCCCGGCGAATACTCCGGTTGAGTTCAAAGTGACGTCCAACTCCGTGATGAACTCCTTCTTTATCCCGCGTCTGGGTAGCCAGATTTATGCCATGGCCGGTATGCAGACTCGACTGCATCTGATCGCCAACGAAGTCGGTACTTATGATGGTATCTCCGCAAGCTATAGCGGACCAGGCTTCTCCGGTATGAAGTTCAAGGCTATCGCAACAAAGGACCGCGCCGAATTCGACCAATGGGTTGCTAAAGCTAAACAGTCCACGAACACCATGAGCGACATGGCTGCGTTCGAAAAAGTGGCTGTGCCAAGCGAATACAACCAGGTGGAATACTTCTCCAACGTGAAACCAGATTTGTTTAAAGACGTTATTAACAAATTTATGGCTCACGGTAAGAGCATGGACATGACCCAACCCGAAGGTGAGCACAGCGCACACGAAGGAATGGAAGGCATGGACATGAGCCACGCGGAATCCGCTCACTAAGGGGCCGAGGAAGAATACGATGTTCGGAAAATTGACGCTGGATGCAGTGCCGTTCCATGAACCAATTGTCATGGTTACGATCGCTGCCATTATCATCGGTGGTGCGGCCTTACTGGGCCTAATCACTTACTTCGGTAAGTGGACCTACCTGTGGAAAGAGTGGCTAACTTCGGTTGACCACAAACGCCTTGGCATCATGTATGTCATTGTCGCAATCGTCATGTTGATTCGTGGCTTTGCCGACGCCATCATGATGCGTAGTCAGCAAGCGCTGGCTTCTGCAGGTGAAGCGGGCTTCCTGCCACCTCACCACTACGACCAGATCTTCACGGCTCACGGCGTGATTATGATCTTCTTCGTGGCAATGCCATTTGTTATCGGTCTGATGAACCTGGTGGTTCCGCTGCAGATCGGCGCACGTGACGTTGCATTCCCGTTCCTGAACAACCTGAGCTTCTGGTTCACCGTTGTCGGCGTAATCCTGGTTAACCTGTCTCTGGGCGTGGGTGAATTCGCACAGACCGGTTGGCTGGCGTACCCGCCACTCTCGGGAATAGAGTACAGTCCAAGCGTCGGGGTCGATTATTGGATATGGGCAGTCCAGTTGTCCGGTATTGGTACAACCCTAACCGGGATCAACTTCTTTGTGACCATCATTAAGATGCGTGCGCCAGGAATGACCATGTTCAAGATGCCGGTATTTAGCTGGGCATCGCTGTGTGCGAACATCCTGATTATCGCGTCTTTCCCAATCCTGACGGTTACCGTCGCGTTGCTGACCCTGGATCGCTATCTGGGCACCCATTTCTTTACCAACGATATGGGCGGCAACATGATGATGTACATCAACCTGATTTGGGCCTGGGGCCATCCGGAAGTGTACATTCTGGTTCTGCCGGTCTTCGGTGTGTTCTCCGAAATCGCTGCAACCTTCTCACGTAAACGTCTGTTTGGTTACACCTCACTGGTGTGGGCAACCGTGTGTATCACCGTGCTGTCGTTCGTTGTTTGGCTGCACCACTTCTTCACCATGGGTGCAGGCGCTAACGTAAACGCCTTCTTCGGTATTACCACCATGATTATCGCCATCCCGACCGGGGTGAAGATCTTCAACTGGCTGTTCACCATGTACCAGGGTCGTATCGTATTCCACTCAGCGATGCTGTGGACGATTGGCTTTATCGTTACCTTCTCAGTCGGCGGCATGACCGGCGTACTGCTGGCGGTTCCGGGTGCGGACTTCGTGCTGCACAACAGTCTGTTCCTGATTGCGCACTTCCATAACGTTATCATCGGCGGCGTCGTATTTGGATGCTTCGCAGGTATGACCTACTGGTGGCCAAAAGCGTTTGGCTTCACGCTGAACGAAACCTGGGGTAAACGCGCATTCTGGTTCTGGATCATCGGCTTCTTCGTGGCGTTTATGCCGCTGTATGTGCTGGGCTTTATGGGGATGACCCGTCGCCTCAGCCAGCAGATTGACCCGCAGTTCCATCCGATGCTGGTCGTTGCCGCCTGCGGTGCCGCGCTGATTGCATTGGGTATCCTGTGCCAGCTGATTCAGATCTTCGTTTCTATTCGCGACCGCGAGCAGAACCGCGACCTGACCGGTGACCCATGGGGTGGTCGTACGCTGGAGTGGGCAACCTCTTCCCCGCCTCCGTTCTACAACTTTGCCGTTGTGCCGCACGTTCATGAGCGTGATGCCTTCTGGGAAATGAAAGAAAAAGGTGAAGCGTACAAGCAGCCTGCGCACTATGAAGAAATTCATATGCCGAAAAACAGCGGTGCCGGTATCGTCATTACCGCCTTCGCAACACTGTTTGGTTTCGCCATGATCTGGCATATCTGGTGGCTGGCGATTGCAAGCTTCGCAGGCATGATCATCAGCTGGATTGTGAAAAGCTTTGATGAAGACGTGGATTACTACGTGCCGGTCCCGGAAGTCGAAAAACTGGAAAACCAGCATTTCGATGAGATTACTAAGGCAGGGCTGAAAAATGGCAACTGATACTTTAACGCACGCGACTGCCCACGCGCACGAACACGGGCACCACGATGCAGGCCAGACCAAGATCTTCGGATTCTGGGTCTACCTGATGAGCGACTGCATTCTGTTCTCTATTCTGTTTGCAACCTATGCCGTTCTGGTGAACGGCACCGCTGGTGGCCCAACAGGTAAGGACATTTTTGAACTGCCGTTCGTTCTGGTTGAAACATTCCTGCTGTTATTCAGCTCTATTACTTACGGCATGGCGGCGATCGCCATGTACAAGAACAACAAGAGCCAGGTTATCTCCTGGCTGGCGTTGACCTTCTTGTTTGGTGCCGGATTCATCGGGATGGAACTCTATGAATTCCATCACCTGATTGTTAACGGTATGGGCCCGGATCGCAGCGGCTTCCTGTCTGCGTTCTTCGCGCTGGTCGGCACGCACGGTCTGCACGTCACCTCCGGTCTTATCTGGATGGCGGTGCTGATGGTGCAAGTTGCTCGTCGCGGCCTGACCAGTACTAACCGTACCCGCATCATGTGCCTGAGCCTGTTCTGGCACTTCCTGGATGTGGTGTGGATCTGTGTGTTCACTGTTGTTTATCTGATGGGGGCGATGTAATGAGTCATTCTAACGAGAGCGGCGGCGCATCCCATGGCAGCGTAAAAACCTACATGACAGGTTTTATCCTGTCGATAATCCTGACGGTTATTCCGTTCTGGATGGTCATGACAGGTTCTGCCTCTCCTGCCGTCATTCTGGGAACTATTCTGGCAATGGCAGTGGTACAGATTCTGGTGCACCTGGTGTGCTTCCTGCACATGAATAGCAAATCTGATGAAGGTTGGAACATGACAGCCTTTGTCTTTACTGTGCTAATCATCGCCATCCTGGTTGTGGGCTCCATCTGGATTATGTGGAACCTTAACTACAACATGATGATGCACTAAGAGCGGCGATTATGATGTTTAAGCAATACCTGCAAGTAACAAAACCAGGCATCATCTTTGGCAACCTGATCTCGGTGATTGGGGGATTCCTGCTGGCCTCGAAAGGCAGCATTGATTATCCCCTGTTTATCTACACGTTGGTTGGGGTGTCACTGGTTGTGGCGTCGGGTTGTGTATTTAACAACTACATCGACAGGGATATCGACAGGAAGATGGAGAGGACCAAAAACCGTGTGCTGGTTAAAGGTCTGATTTCCCCTGCGGTCTCGCTGGTATACGCCACCCTGCTGGGTATTGCTGGCTTTATGCTGCTGTGGTTTGGCGCGAACCCTCTGGCCTGCTGGCTGGGGGTAATGGGCTTCGTGGTCTATGTGGGCGTCTATAGCCTGTACATGAAGCGCCATTCCGTTTATGGCACGCTGATTGGCTCACTCTCCGGTGCTGCGCCGCCGGTGATTGGCTACTGCGCCGTAACCGGTGAGTTCGATAGCGGTGCGCTGATTCTGCTGGCTATTTTCAGTCTGTGGCAGATGCCGCACTCTTACGCGATTGCGATTTTCCGCTTTAAGGATTATCAGGCAGCCAACATCCCGGTACTGCCGGTGGTGAAAGGTATTTCGGTCGCGAAGAACCATATCACGCTGTACATCGTGGCGTTTGCTATCGCCACGCTGATGCTAACCCTGGGCGGCTATGCTGGTTATAAATACCTGATTGTTGCTGCGGCGGTGAGTGTCTGGTGGTTGGGCATGGCGCTGCGCGGTTATAAAGTGGAAGATGACAGGGTCTGGGCACGCAAGCTGTTCGGTTTCTCCATCATCGCCATTACCGCGCTTTCCGTGATGATGTCCGTTGACTTTATGGTGCCAAACTCGCAGAACCTGCTGACTTACGTCTGGTAACGATCTGCTGATACGAAAAGGGTGCCTCCGGCACCCTTTTTTATTGGCAGGGATGTTATTCAGTCATAAAGCCATTTCCCCGCTTCAGCCGACTCAGCAAACATCCTTACGGTTAGCGGTATGCGTGTTGCTTCCACTTCTTCCCGGTTAGCTTTGAACCATCTAGTGAATAGTGGCAGATTGTGCCATGGATAATAAGGTTTCCAGTTCACACATGATAAATCGACTTTGAACTCTTTCTCATATCGATCCAGAGCACTGTGAAGATCATCACCGGGGGCATCAAACAAATCTGAGTCGAGTTCTAAAGGAACCTCTTTCCAGTTTTCATCCAAATACCCAGGTATTTCTTCCCTGAAAAGCTTTAACACATCGTCTTGAATACTCATTAGAATGATGTCCACTGAATGCGATCTTTAGAGCGAGCAATTAAGTTGTATTTTATCTGAGTCTTTCTGGATACTTGCACAAGTGCATTTACAAGACCAATCCACCCAAGCCAGGGTACATAACGAGCAATCACAGCAGCGAGTTTGTTAGTGCTTTGTATCCTTAACCCCACCGGAGTGGGGACTTTAATACCAAATGGTACCCGCGCATCTTTCAGAAGCATTCTCCCGTATTTGGAAACAACACTTGTTCCTTCAATAGCCCCGGAAGGTTTTTGTCTCGTCTTCAACCAGGGTTGACCAGCCAGAATAGCGGCTCCCGATTCAATACCAATACCTAACTCATCACAAAACTGTTCCAGAAAGATGAGATCGAACAATTCGCCAGCGGACAGATTGCTGTGACCATGATACCAATAGGTTCCATTCGCCTCTTCAGTTGTGTCCATTCAATCCCCCATTATGCCGTCTGCCGGTCATTCCATGCGTCGGTATAGATAATGTTCCCGTCGCAATGCTTCCAGGTGATTTTTTCGTAGCGTAATTCTATGGTTTCAAGATGGTTATTATTCATGTCCTCTGGACCAGCCATCGAGGGAGAAACGGAGACAATCCGCACCCCTTCCAGAAACATATTGAAGTATTCAACTTCCTGACCGGCATCATTGATTTTGTACCAACGAATCTCTGCGGACTTAAGATTCTGACCAGAAGCGACAGCTTTGTATAAATACGGGCTAGAGTAGTCAAACTCTTTGACGATCATCATCGGTGAATGTTGGCGTGTGCCTGTTGGCTTGCCTGTACCGTTATCAGTGGGAATAGACAAATTGTGATGAAAGCCTTTAAATTCAATACTGTATTCTCTTCCCTCTACATCACACCCGCCCTTAATCAGCGCACCACCATCGTCATAAATCCACATATTGCCCGGAATCGCCATTTTCCTTTTCCCTCTTTCCATTAGAAATAACCACAAAAAGACTACACCTGTAATTATCGCAAGTAAATTAGTTGCAGTTGTAATTATTTCAATTTTCCCACTACACAATTCCACATATCGTAGAGGTTTACCGCACTCCTTCCCCGCTTTACACTAGGCGCGAAATTAATACAGAGGTGGGAATGAACGATTACAAAATGACGCCCGGTGAGTTGCGCGCCACCTGGGGTTTAGGGACCGTATTCTCGTTGCGCATGCTTGGCATGTTTATGGTTCTGCCGGTTCTGACCACGTACGGTATGGCGCTACAGGGTGCCAGTGAAGCGCTGATTGGCCTTGCCATTGGCATTTATGGTCTGGCGCAAGCCGTTTTCCAGATCCCCTTTGGTCTGCTTTCAGACCGCATCGGTCGTAAGCCGCTTATCGTCGGCGGGCTGGCGGTATTCGTTCTCGGCAGCGTGATTGCCGCCCTCTCCGATTCAATCTGGGGCATTATTCTCGGTCGCGCTTTGCAAGGCTCTGGCGCGATTGCCGCCGCCGTGATGGCGCTGCTTTCCGACTTAACCCGTGAGCAAAACCGTACTAAAGCGATGGCGTTTATCGGCGTCAGCTTTGGTATCACCTTCGCCATTGCGATGGTGCTAGGACCGATCATTACCCATGCGCTGGGGCTACACGCGCTGTTCTGGATGATTGCAGCTCTTGCAACCACCGGCATTGTGCTGACTATTTGGGTCGTTCCCAATAGCACCAGCCACGTGCTGAACCGCGAATCTGGCATGGTAAAAGGCAGCTTCAGCAAAGTGCTGGCTGAGCCCAAACTGCTCAAGCTCAACTTTGGCATCATGTGTCTGCACATTTTGTTGATGTCCACTTTCGTCGCCTTACCGGGCCAACTGGCGAAAGCCGGTTTCCCCGCCGCAGAGCACTGGAAAATTTATCTGGTGACGATGCTGCTGTCCTTTGTTTCCGTGGTGCCGTTCATCATTTACGCAGAAGTGAAGCGGCGGATGAAGCGCGTATTCCTCGCCTGCGTGTTACTGATCCTTATCGCAGAGATTGTATTGTGGAGCGCTAACGTGCGTTTTTGGGGGCTGATTGCGGGCGTTCAGATATTCTTCCTCGCCTTCAACCTGATGGAGGCCCTCCTCCCCTCGCTTATCAGCAAAGAGTCTCCGGCTGGCTATAAAGGCACGGCGATGGGCGTTTACTCCACCAGCCAGTTTCTTGGCGTGGCGATTGGCGGTTCGCTCGGCGGTTGGGTGGTCGAAATGTTTGATGGTCAGGCGGTATTCCTGGCCGGCGCGCTTCTGGCGGCAGTTTGGTTGTTGGTGGCAAGCACAATGAAAGAGCCGCCATATGTCAGTAGCCTGCGAGTGGAAATCCCACCTGAGATTGCCGCAGATGACACCCTTAAGCAGCGTCTGCTGGCTAAAGAAGGGATAAGCGAAGTGTTAATTGTAGCGAAAGAGCATTCGGCTTACGTGAAAATCGACAGCAAAGTGACGAATCGATTTGAGGTTGAACAGGCCATCAGCCAGGCGTGAAGAGTGCCAGATGGCGACTATCGTTTGACCCGGCCTACAAATAGCGTGTGAAACCTGTAGGCCGGATAAGCGTAGCGCCATCAGGCATTACGACTTAATCGCGGAAGTTCTTAAACTGGAACGGCTGGCCGAGATCGCCGCCGCGAACCAGCGCCATAACGGATTGCAGATCGTCACGCGCCTTGCCGGTCACGCGGATTTCTTCGCCCTGAATCTGCGCCTGCACCTTCAGTTTGCTGTCTTTGATCAGCTTAACGATTTTCTTTTGCACCGCGCTTTCAATGCCCTGTTTCAGCTTAGCTTCAACAAACCAGGTTTTACCGCTGTGCACGAAGGTTTCTGGTACGTCCAACGAAGTGCCTTCAATACCACGTTTCAGCAGCTTGGCACGTAAAATATCCAGCAACTGATTGACCTGGAAATCAGACTCGCTTAGCACCTTAATCGTCTTATTCGACTCGTTCAGCTCAAAAGTCGCTTCAACGCCACGAAAATCAAAGCGTGACTCCACTTCGCGGCTGGCGTTATCTACCGCGTTACGGGCTTCCTGAAGATCAACTTCAGAAACAATATCGAAAGATGGCATCTTTTCCTCTCCCTTCATTTTTGATGCGAAGCATAATACCTGCAAAGTTACACAACAGACAGCGCTATACTAGGCTGTATCCTTTAATTGTACGTGGTACTGATACCGGCGAACAATAATGGGGTACGGCCGATATGGATTAACACCTGGTGATGTTGCAGGTGAGGAGGAAGAATGAAAATTACCGTACTGGGATGTGGAGCGTTAGGACAGCTTTGGCTAACCACGCTGTGCAAACATGGACATGAGGTTCAGGGGTGGCTACGCGTACCGCAACCCTATTGCAGCGTTAACCTGATCGACACGGATGGGTCAGTATTCAATGAATCCCTGACGGCAAACGACCCCGATTTTTTGGCGAAAAGCGACCTGTTGCTTGTCACTCTGAAAGCCTGGCAGGTTTCTGATGCGGTCAAAGGCCTGGCCGCCATTCTGCCTGACACCACTCCCATTCTGCTGATTCACAACGGTATGGGGACGATTGAAGAGTTGCATAACATTAAGCAACCTCTATTGATGGGCACCACAACCCACGCGGCACGCCGTGACGGCAACGTCATCATTCATGTCGCTCAGGGAACAACAAGGATTGGTCCGGCGCGTGAACAAGACGGTGATTTCAGTTATCTGGCTGAAGTCCTGCAAGAGGTGCTGCCGGACGTCGCCTGGCACAACAATATTCGCGCTGAGTTGTGGCGCAAGCTGGCCGTCAACTGCGTCATTAACCCGCTGACCGCATTATGGGATTGCTCGAATGGAGAGTTACGCCATCATCCTGAAAAAATAGCACTCATCTGCGAGGAGGTGGCGGCGGTCATTGAACGCGAAGGCCACCACACATCAGCAGATGATTTACGCTATTATGTTGAGCAAGTGATTGACAGTACGGCGGAAAATATCTCATCAATGCTGCAAGACATACATGCCCTGCGCCATACTGAGATCGACTACATTACCGGTTATTTGCTAAAACGCGCCCGCGCGCACGGCATCGCCGTCCCGGAAAATGCCCGCCTGTTTGAAATGGTTAAGAGAAAGGAAAGTGAGTATGAGCGCTCAAGCACTGGTATGTCTCGCCCCTGGTAGTGAAGAGACCGAAGCGGTCACCACTATCGATCTGCTGGTTCGCGGCGGAATTAAGGTCACGACCGCCAGCGTCGCCAGCGATGGCGGCCTGACGATCGTGTGCTCACGCGGCGTAAAACTACTGGCGGATGCACCATTAGTGGAAGTTGCTGACGGGGATTTCGACATTATCGTGCTGCCCGGCGGTATTAAAGGCGCCGAGTGTTTTCGCGACAGCCCTCTGCTTGTCGAAACCGTGAAACAGTTTCATCGCTCCGGGCGCATTGTCGCGGCAATTTGCGCCGCTGCCGCCACAGTCCTCGTCCCACACGATATTTTCCCCATTGGTAACATGACCGGTTTTCCGGCGCTGAAAGACAATATTCCCACTGACCAGTGGCAGGATAAGCGCGTCGTATGGGATCCGCGCGTCAATCTGTTAACCAGCCAGGGACCGGGAACCTCAATCGATTTCGGTTTAAAAATCATTGATCTCCTGGTGAGTCGCGAAAAAGCTTACGAAGTGGCATCACAACTGGTTATGGCAGCGGGAATTTATAACTACTACGAGTAATATTCAGGCCACTCGCATTCAAGGAATTATGATGAAAGGATATCTGAGCGGAGTGGCTTTACTGCTCCTTTCCGGCTACGCCAGTGCGACTCAACTTGAAATTGAGAGCCTTGAGTATCGCTATCCCGCAAGCACTGAGATGCAATATCGCGTGCCGTGGTTTACCTCAACGGATAACCCACAGGTTGCAAAACGCATTAACGATTATATTTTCACAAGCTTTATCAATCAGCTACCGGGAAATAATCCACGAGCGACCGTGAATCAGTTTGCGAAATCAGAGATGAATCCCACCGCAAACCTTGACTACACGGTTGAGTATCGCGACGCCAAAGTGTTGACCCTCAACATGTTTGTCGAAGGCTGCGGGGCGTATTGCGAGTCGTACAATGTACCGATCAGCTTCGATTTAGCCAACGGCGCGACAATTACCCTTAACGACCTCTTTTCCCGCTCCACGATGACCGAATTAAACACCCGTATCAGAAAAGATATCCGCAGCCAAATTGATACCTTTGTTGCCGCACAGAAATCACAAAAGCCGGAGCAAATAAAAGAAGACGGTGGAGATTCTGGCTTTGCCGAATTCTACGCATCGTGTGCAACCTACACCGACGGTCTGTACTACATCGACAAATTCTCCCTGCAAAAAGACCATCTGGCTTTCCTGAACGGACGTTGTAGCAACCACGCCAATCGCGCGGGTGACGAACTGGGCGATTTCACCACGAAAATCCCGACCGTTGAACTGCATAATCAGCTCACGCCTTACGGCCAGTATCTGACTGCCGCAAAGAGATCTACACCGGTTTCGCCAGCGCCCGGCATTGACGGCAAGGTCATGTACGGCACGTTGG
Source organism: Citrobacter sp. Cb031 (assembly GCF_030336725.1). Classification (NCBI taxonomy): domain Bacteria; kingdom Pseudomonadati; phylum Pseudomonadota; class Gammaproteobacteria; order Enterobacterales; family Enterobacteriaceae; genus Citrobacter; species Citrobacter sp. Cb031. The sequence goes on along the minus strand of NZ_JAOWDA010000026.1, from coordinate 209,980 downwards.
GAAAAAGCATGCGTATTGTGTTGAAGGTCGACTGCAAATACGGTGATTTTTTTGAAGGGGCTTACTTTTACCAGAAATTTGGCGCACCGATTGAATTAAACGGTAAATGCGACACAGCCGACAATCAACATTATGTACTGAAGACCTCTGCCGCTGAACAATCGGAAGAGAAGATAACGCTGGAGTTAAAAGACGGCGTCTATCAGGGTGTCTGGGTGTCGAACGGGAAAAAGCTCCCCATCCGTTTTGAATAATATTGTTATATTGCCGGATGGCAGCATAAACAATTTATCAGGCCTACAAAACATACCGCTTGCAGGCCTGATAAGCGCAGCACCCTCAGGCAAAAGTCACTACGGGCGATATACCTTCACGTTTTCAAAGCCCTGCTCGCGCAGATACAGCGCCTGCAGACGGCTCATCACCCCGCGTTCACACCACAGCAGCCAGGTTTTACTCTGGTCCAGATCGCCGAATTTGGTGCTCAGTTTGTAGAACGGCAGAGAAACGACGTCCACACCGTCAACCTTCAGCGGTTTGTCATCCTGTTCATCCACAGAGCGGATATCCAGAATCACATCGTTCGGGCCGAAGCCGCTCACGGTTTCCACTTCCACCACGGTCTGCTGCGTCTGCTGGGCGATATCACGAATATCGATATTGTTCGCTTCTTCAACCACTTTATCGAGGATAGAGAAATCGAAGTTTTCTTCTTCGGCCTCAATCTTCGCTTTAATCGCTTTCACCGTCGGGCTTTTTGAAATCACACCGCAGTATTCCGGCATGGTACGGGCAAAGTCCTCAGTACCAATTTCACGCGCCAGATTAATGATGTGCTCCTTATCATGGGAGATAAGCGGGCGCAGGATCAGGGTGTCAGAAACGTTATCGATCAGGCGCAGGTTGGTCAGCGTCTGGCTGGACACCTGGCCCAGCGCTTCACCGGTTACCAGCGCCTGTACGCCGTAGCGCTCAGCGACTTTCGACGCTGCACGAACCATCATACGTTTAAGGACCACGCCCATCTGACCGTCGTCGACTTTCTCCAGGATCTCGCCAACCACCGGCTCAAAGTTGATCGCGACAAAACGCACGCGATGCGAGCTACCAAAGCGGTTCCACAGATAATGCGCCACCTGACGAACGCCGATTTCATGCGCTGCGCCGCCGAGATTAAAGAAGCAGTAGTGCACGCGGCAGCCGCGACGCATCAGCATATAGCTGGACACGCCGGAGTCGAAACCACCGGAAATCAGCGACAGTACATCTTCCTGCGTCCCGATCGGGAAACCGCCAATACCTTCATAGCGGCCTTTAACCAGCAGCAGACGGTCGTTTTCGATTTCAAGATTAACCGTCACGTCCGGCTTCGTCAGCTTCACGCGCGCGGATTCAATATGCTGGTTCAGTCCACCGCCAACATAGCGTTCCACCTCAATAGAGCTAAACTCATGCTTACCGCGACGCTTAACGCGTACGCAGAAGGTTTTGCCTTCCAGTTGATCGCGATACTGCACCAGCGCTTTCTCGAAAATATCGTGCATATCGGTAAACGGCACGTCTTCAACTTCGAGAATATGGTGGATCCCCGGAATACGGGTCAGCGCGTCGCGAATATCCAGGCGCTGGCTTTCATCTTTAGCGCGAACCTCAACGTGATCCCAGTGGCGGACAACGGCAAGGTCTTCATCATAGTGCTTTAAAACGTTACGAATGTTCCCTGTCAGAATTTTTATAAAGCGCAAACGCACAGATTGGCTTTTGATGGTGATTTCTGGGAACAATTTAATGATAAACTTCATGGCGGCAATGGTTCTTTGGCAAGTCTGAATGACTTGTAATGGAAAAAAATACAGCAGCCCATACCCTGCGGCTGCATCCAGGCGCGCAAGTATACCACCATCATGGTCATCCTGTGCACATCGCCTTACCATTGTGCGTTATTTGCTTATCAGTGCGAGTCCGTTACCATAGCCTTGTGCTGCCAATACAGAGAGTCAGACATTCATTATGCCGAAGAAAAATGAAGCGCCAGCCAGTTTTGAAACAGCGCTGAGCGACCTGGAACAGATTGTTACCCGTCTGGAAAGCGGCGACCTGCCGCTGGAAGAAGCGCTGAACGAATTTGAACGTGGCGTACAGTTAGCACGTCAGGGACAGGTCAAGTTGCAACAGGCTGAACAGCGCGTACAAATCCTGCTGTCAGATACTGAAGACGCCGCCCTTACGCCTTTCACACCGGATAATGAGTAAATGGATTTTACGCAGCAGCTACAGGCTTGCGTTGAGCAGGCCAACCAGGCACTGAGCCGTTTTATCGCGCCATTGCCCTTTCAGAACACTCCCGTGGTCGAAACCATGCAATATGGCGCATTATTAGGCGGTAAACGTCTGCGCCCGTTTCTGGTGTATGCGACCGGTCAGATGTTTGGCGTCAGCCTGAGTACGCTTGATGCTCCCGCTGCCGCCGTCGAGTGTATCCATGCCTATTCGCTGATGCACGATGACTTACCCGCGATGGACGACGATGACCTGCGCCGCGGTCTGCCGACCTGCCACGTAAAATTTGGCGAGGCGAATGCGATCCTGGCCGGAGATGCGCTACAAACGCTGGCGTTCTCCATTATCAGCGACGCCCCGATGCCGGAAGTTTCTGACCGTGACCGCATCGCGATGATCTCTGAACTGGCCCAGGCCAGCGGTATCGCCGGTATGTGCGGCGGTCAGGCGTTGGATCTGGACGCTGAAGGCCATCAGGTAGAATTGGATGCGCTGGAGCGTATTCACCGCCATAAAACCGGGGCATTGATTCGCGCCGCCGTGCGTCTGGGTGCGTTAAGCGCAGGCGATAAAGGGCGAGAATGCCTGGCAATACTCGACAAGTACGCAGAAAGCATCGGTCTGGCCTTCCAGGTTCAGGATGACATCCTGGATGTGGTAGGCGATACTGCAACATTGGGTAAACGTCAGGGTGCTGACCAGCAGCTTGGCAAAAGTACCTATCCTGCACTTCTGGGTCTTGAGCAAGCCCAGAATAAAGCCCGGGATTTAATTGAGGATGCCCGCCAGTCGCTAAGTTTGCTGGCCGCACAGTCACTCGATACCTCGGCACTGGAAGCGCTAGCGGACTACATAATCCAGCGTGATAAATAAACCAACATATCCCATGAGCTTGCGATGAGTTTTGATATAGCCAAATACCCGACCCTGGCGCTGGTCGACTCCACTCAGGAGTTACGCCTGCTGCCAAAAGAGAGCCTGCCAAAGCTTTGCGACGAACTGCGCCGCTATTTGCTCGACAGCGTAAGCCGTTCCAGCGGGCACTTCGCCTCTGGTCTGGGCACGGTGGAACTCACCGTAGCGCTGCACTACGTCTACAACACCCCGTTTGACCAGTTAATCTGGGATGTGGGACATCAGGCTTACCCGCACAAAATTCTGACCGGCCGCCGCGATAAAATCGGCACCATTCGGCAGAAAGGCGGTTTGCATCCATTCCCATGGCGCGGTGAGAGCGAATATGACGTACTGAGCGTTGGGCACTCCTCAACCTCCATCAGCGCAGGTATCGGTATTGCGGTTGCCGCCGAGAAAGAAGGCAAGGAACGCCGTACCGTTTGTGTGATTGGGGACGGTGCAATCACCGCAGGCATGGCATTTGAAGCGATGAACCACGCGGGTGATATTAAGCCCGACATGCTGGTTATCCTCAACGACAACGAAATGTCGATTTCAGAGAACGTCGGCGCGCTGAACAATCACCTGGCGCAACTGCTCTCTGGCAAACTCTACTCCTCGCTGCGCGAAGGCGGGAAGAAAGTGTTCTCCGGTGTACCACCGATTAAAGAACTGCTCAAACGTACCGAAGAGCACATCAAAGGCATGGTTGTGCCGGGTACGCTGTTTGAAGAGCTGGGCTTTAACTATATTGGTCCGGTGGACGGTCACGACGTGCTGGGGCTTATCACCACGCTTAAGAACATGCGCGATCTCAAAGGTCCACAGTTCCTGCACATCATGACCAAAAAAGGTCGTGGCTACGAGCCTGCGGAAAAAGATCCGATTACGTTCCACGCGGTACCCAAATTCGATCCATCCAGCGGATGTCTGCCGAAAAGCAGCGGCGGCCTGCCGAGCTATTCAAAAATCTTCGGTGACTGGCTGTGTGAGACCGCGGCGAAAGACAATAAGCTGATGGCGATCACCCCGGCGATGCGCGAAGGCTCCGGTATGGTGGAGTTCTCACGTAAGTTCCCGGATCGCTACTTTGATGTGGCGATTGCCGAGCAGCACGCGGTGACGTTTGCAGCCGGTCTGGCGATTGGCGGTTATAAGCCGGTCGTGGCTATTTACTCCACCTTCCTGCAACGCGCTTACGATCAGGTACTGCATGATGTCGCCATCCAGAAACTGCCGGTCCTGTTCGCCGTCGACCGGGCAGGTATCGTTGGCGCAGATGGACAAACCCACCAAGGGGCGTTCGACCTCTCTTTCCTGCGCTGTATCCCGGAAATGGTCATTATGACCCCAAGCGATGAGAACGAATGTCGCCAGATGCTGTTCACCGGCTATCACTACAACGACGGTCCAACGGTCGTACGTTATCCGCGCGGTAACGCGGTGGGCGTTGAGCTGGCGCCGCTGGAACATCTGCCAATCGGCAAAGGCATCGTGAAGCGTCACGGTGAGAAAGTGGCGATCCTCAACTTCGGCACCCTAATGCCGGAAGCCGATCAGGTCGCAGAATCACTGAACGCCACGCTGGTTGATATGCGCTTTGTGAAACCGTTGGATGAAACGTTGATCCTCGAAATGGCAGCCCAACACGAGGTGCTGGTCACCCTCGAAGAGAATGCCATTATGGGCGGCGCTGGTAGCGGCGTAAACGAAGTGCTAATGGCCCATCGCAAGCCTGTTCCGGTGCTGAACATTGGCCTGCCTGACTTCTTCATCCCGCAGGGGACTCAGGACGAGGCTCGCGCCGAACTGGGACTTAATGCCGCCGGAATTGAGGCCAAAATCAAGGCCTGGCTGGCATAATCCCCTCCCCGCTCCTGCTATGCTTAACTCATCACGAGCATAGCAGGAGTGGATTAATGAAATACAACACCTTAGGAAAAACCGACCTACGGGTCTCCCGCCTTTGCCTGGGTTGCATGACGTTTGGCGAGCCCAATCGCGGCAATCACGCCTGGACGCTACCAGAAGAAAGCAGCCGCCCGATAATCAAACACGCTATTGAAGGCGGCATTAACTTTTTTGATACCGCCAACAGCTACTCCGCTGGCAGCAGCGAAGAGATTGTCGGCCGCGCGCTGCGTGATTTCGCCCGCCGCGAAGAGGTCGTGGTCGCCACCAAGGTTTTTCACCAGGTTGATGATTTAGCGGAAGGATTATCCCGCGCACAAATCTTGCGCTCAATCGACGATAGCCTCAGACGCCTGGGTATGGACTATGTGGACATCCTGCAAATTCACCGCTGGGATTACAATACGCCTATCGAAGAAACGCTGGAAGCCCTTAACGACGTAGTGAAAGCCGGTAAAGCTCGCTATATTGGCGCCTCATCCATGCACGCGTCTCAGTTTGCTCAGGCGCTGGCTTTACAGAAACAACACGGCTGGGCGCAGTTCGTTAGCATGCAGGATCACTACAACCTGATCTACCGTGAGGAAGAACGCGAAATGCTGCCGCTTTGCTATCAGGAAGGCGTCGCGGTGATCCCTTGGAGTCCGCTGGCGCGTGGTCGCCTGACGCGCCCCTGGGGAGAAACGACCGCACGTCTGGTTTCTGATGAAGTCGGTAAAAATTTATACAGTGACAGCGATGAAAACGACGCGCAAATTGCCGCGCGGCTGACCGGTGTCAGTGAGGAATTAGGCGTAACGCGTGCGCAGGTTGCGCTGGCCTGGCTGCTGAGCAAACCGGGGGTGGCAGCGCCGATTATCGGCACTTCACGCGAGGAACAGTTGGATGAGTTACTTAATGCGGTGGATTTGACGCTGAAGCCAGAGCAGATTGCCGAGCTGGAAACGCCGTACAAACAGCATCCGGTGGTCGGATTTAAATAATCTGGCATTGCCCGATGGCGCTGCGCTTATCGGGCCTACGAAACCGCCATCGTGTTTCCAGGCCGGATAAGGCGTTTACGCTGCCATCCGGCAAGCCCATTTAAATGATACCTACCGGCCAGTGATGGCCGATAAAATACAAAATTCCGGCGGAGAGTATTCCGGCCACAATATCATCAATCATGATCCCCGTACCGCCATGCACGTTGCGATCGAACCAACGGATCGGCCACGGCTTCCACATATCCAGAATACGGAAAATCACAAATCCGGCGGCGACCCACTGCCAGTCGTGGGTCGGCAGCGCCATCAGGGTTATCCACATCCCGACAAACTCGTCCCAGACAATGCTACCGTGATCGTGCACGCCCATATCTTTCGCCGTTTGATGGCACAGATAAACGCCGATACAGATAGACAACATGACCACCAGTGAATACAGCTGCCACGGCAGAAACGTCATTAAATACCAAAAAGGGATCGCCGCCAGCGATCCCATCGTGCCTGGAACAATTGGGCTCAGCCCGCTGCCAAAACCGGTGGCCAACAGGTGCCACGGATTGCGCATACTCAGGCGGCTTTTGGCGACATCTTTTTTAAGGCGCGGCAAAATGGTCATATCCTTTCCAGTCGAACGTGACGGGTTTTCCGTCGCGCGTAAAGTGAATGCCTTCCACGTCCGCGCTCATCTGCCCAATGCAGGTAAACGATGCGCCGAGATTCCCCAGCGCCACGTCCAGTGCGCCACAGTTAATTTCCGGTACGGTAAAGCATAACTCATAATCTTCACCCCCCGAAAGCGCCCAGCGCAGGGCTTGTTCCGGCTCAACGTGTTGGGCAAATGCCGTAGAGTATGGCAACGCATCGACGTTAACCCGCGCCCCACAGCCGCAGGCATTGACGATATGCCCCAGATCGGAAATCAGGCCGTCGGAAATATCGATAGCCGCACTGGCCAGATCGCGCAGGGCTTGTCCCTGCAAAATACGCGGTGTTGGACGCAGATGACGTTTAAGCAGATAATCTGCGTCTTTTGCATCTGCCACCTGCAAGCGATCCTGCAAAATCGCCAGCCCGGCCGCGCTGTCGCCCGGCGTACCGGTCACATAAATCCAGTCCCCCGGTTTCGCACCGGAGCGTTTTAAGGCCCGTCCAACAGGGACGTAGCCGTGGATACCCAGCGTCATCGACAGTGGCCCACGCGTGGTGTCACCACCTATCAGCTGCATATCATAGTAATTGAGGAGTTCAAACAGGCCATCACTGAAGGCTTCAAGCCAGGCTTCATCGACGTCAGGCAGCGTGAGCGCCAGCGTCAGCCACGCAGGATCGGCTCCCATCGCCGCCAGATCGCTCAAATTCACCGCCAGCGCTTTCCAGGCGAGATCGGTGGGATCAATGTCGGGGAGGAAGTGGTTGCCTGCCACCAGCGTATCGGTGCTGATCGCCAGCGTCTGTTTTTCAGGGATGTTCAGAAGTGCGCAATCGTCACCAATACCGGTTTCGACATCAAGACGAGACGTTCTTACGCGGTCAAAATAACGGGCAATCAGGGAAAATTCGCCGCATGCCATACGTTATGCCTCAGCAGAAAAAAAAGAAAAAGCCGGGGGCAGCGGAAACAAGTTCCACCATCCAGCCGGCCTCGGGATTACTTTTTGTTGGGGCGAATCACAGGTGCTGCTTTATCCAGTACGCCGTTCACGAATTTATGGCTGTCTTCAGCGCCGAAGGTTTTCGCCAGTTCAATCGCTTCGTTGATGGCCACTTTGTACGGCACATCACTACGTTTAGACAGTTCAAACAGCGCAATACGCAGCACGGCTTTTTCTACCTGACCCAGCTCTTCCAACAGACGAGACAGATAAGGCTTCATTAATCCATCCAGGTACGCGCTGTTAGTCGCCACCCCGGACAGCAGTTCACGGAAATACAGAACGTCGACATCTTTCACGTCCTGTTCCGCCAGGAACTGGTATTCAACATCAGCGATGTCGTTCTGGGACAACTGCCAGGAGTAGAGCGCCTGGACGGCACACTCACGGGCGCGGCGACGAGCAGCAGGTTTCACGGATTTCCCCTTACAAAAATCAGGCCTTGATGGCTTTCAATACATTAATCATTTCAAGTGCAGTCAGTGCAGCTTCTGCGCCTTTGTTGCCAGCTTTAGTGCCAGCACGTTCGATGGCTTGTTCAATACTTTCGGTGGTCAGAACACCGAAGGCTACCGGAATGCCACTGTCCTGAGCGACATGCGCCAGGCCATTACTTGCACCGCCAGCCACATATTCGAAGTGCGCGGTGCCACCACGAATCACCGTACCTAACGCAATCACCGCGTCGTATTTACCGGATTTTGCAAGTACCGAGGCTGCCAGCGGCAGCTCATACGCGCCCGGAACCCAAACGACGGTAATGTTTTCATCTTTAACCTGACCAATACGTTTCAGGGCGTCGATCGCACCTTCCAGCAGGCTGTCATTGATAAAGTTGTTGAAACGCGCAATGGTGATGGCGACGCGAGCGTCCGGGGTAGCAACGTTAGCTTCAATAATGTTCATATTCTTCCTTCGGATTCACTGGACCCCGCAGGGGGGCGGATTTTATCATAATAATCTGTGCGCTGCTTCCCTTTCGAACCGGGAGATCATGCGCCCACTAAATGCAGGCAAAGGTCCGGACCTACATGGCGTATTTCGTTGAATTTGAAATGGGGGGCGTCAGCCAGTTTCTCAAGGCCTGGAAGCACACATAATCCTCGTGCATCGCTGCCTAACAGTTTAGGCGCAACATACACGATTAGCTCATCGACCAGTCCGGCCTGTAATAACGCGCCCGCAAGCGTTGGACCTGCTTCAACCCAAATGCTGTTAATTTGCTGCTTGCCCAGTTGCATCATCAGCACCACCAGATCCAGATGCCCGTTATGTTCCGGCACCTTCAGGCTGCGCACCGTCTCCGGCCAACTACGAGGATCATCTTTTGTCCGGGCAATCCAGGTTTCTCCAGGCTGTTGCACAATACGGTGTTCCGGCGTGACCTGATTCTGGCTATCAACAACAATGCGGATAGGCTGGCGCATATTTTCCTGCGGGTAACTCGCCTGGGTTGACTCCCCAAGTTCCGACCAACGCACGGTAAGCTGAGGGTCGTCAGCCAACACCGTAGCGCTGCTGGTTAAGATGGCATGGCTTTGCGCCCGTAATCGTTGCACATCGCGACGCGCCTGCGGCGAGGTTATCCACTGGCTTTCACCACTGGCCATCGCCGTACGCCCATCAAGCGACGCACCAAGTTTAAGCTGCACGTAGGGGAATCCCGTACGCATACGCTTGAGAAAGCCTTTATTAAGCTGCTCAACCTCGCTCATCATCAGCCCGTGACTGACGTCAATGCCCGCCTGCTGCAAACGGTAGAGACCACGACCTGCTACCTGCGGATTGGGATCCTGCATCGCTGCAACCACACGTGACACGCCTGCGGCAATCAGCGCATCGCAGCACGGGGGTGTACGACCATGATGGCTGCAGGGTTCAAGCGTTACATAGGCAGTCGCCCCTTGCGCTTTTTCTCCAGCCATGCGCAGAGCGTGGACTTCGGCATGCGGTTCGCCCGCGCGGTGATGATACCCTTCACCGACGATCTCCCCATCTTTGACAATCACGCAGCCCACGTTGGGATTGGGGTGAGTGGTAAAACGTCCGCGCGCAGCAAGCTTCAGCGCGCGCGCCATGTACAATTCATCCTGCATGGCTTAGTCCTGTAGGCGAGCAATCTCTTCGCCAAATTCTTTGATATCTTCGAAACTCCGGTAAACCGAGGCAAAGCGGATGTAGGCGACTTTATCGAGTTTTTTCAACTGCTCCATCACCAGGTTGCCGATCATCTTGCTCGGCACCTCACGCTCGCCAGTCGCACGCAGTTGTGATTTGATATGGTTCAACGCCATTTCGACGTCATCTGAGCTGACCGGACGTTTCTCAAGCGCTCTGAGCATGCCGCTGCGCAGCTTATCTTCATTAAAGGGTTCACGCACATCGTTGCTTTTCACAACGCGTGGCATGACAAGTTCAGCCACTTCAAAAGTGGTGAAACGTTCGTTACAGACCAGACACTGCCGACGGCGGCGTACTGAGGAGCCCTCGCCTACAAGACGAGAGTCAATTACCTTAGTGTCTACGGCGAAACAGAATGGGCAATGCATACGGCGTCCTGTCCTCAGTGGTTAACAGAAATCTATTTTACCCTGAACTGGCGTGACAACAAAGGCGCAGCGCTTTTGAGACAAAGGATCGATGCCTTCGTGCTCGGTGCGCACTACCATTATGCTATCGCGACAATGAAGGAAGTAATCACAATGACAAGACGTTACCTAAGAATTCTCCTGGTGGGAAGTCTCTTTAGTCTTAGCGCATGCGCACAGCAAAGCGAAGTACGCCAGATGCATCAAAGTGTTAGCACGTTGAATAAAGAGATGACACAGCTAAATCAGGAAACGGTAAAAATTACACAACAAAATATGTTGAATGCCAAATCAACCAGCGGAGCCTATCTGCTGCCGGGTTCCAATACACCAGCCCGACTGGACAGCCAGATTGGCATGTTACGGATGTCACTTGTCAATATTGCGCCGAACGCCGACGGCACGCGGCTCACATTACGTATTCAGGGTGAATCTACTACGCCTTTACCCGCCTTTAGCGCCACCGTCGAGTATGGACAAATTCAGGGCACCACGGATAACTATCAGGAAGCGAACGTTCAGAACCAGTTGGTAACGGCCCCGGCAAGTATCCTTGCTCCCAGCGACGTAGACATTCCGCTGCAGATAAATGGCCTCTCTCCGGACCAGTTAGGATTTGTTCGTATCCACGACATCCAGCCTGTTAATCAATAAACTTTTTTGCGGGACGTTTTGTGCGTTCCGCAACATCACTCCGGCCCGTTTTGTTACTCACCTGACATAACCGATATTTCTGGTAAAACTTGGCAACATTCATGGGAGCCAGTACAATTCGCCGCCTAAAGTAAGCAAACGTGAACGCAATCGATTACGTAAATGATAGAACTGTGAAACAACACATATTTTTGTGAACAATGATTTTTATAATAGGCTCCGAAGAAACACGAAATATTTAGAAACGCAATTTGCGCCTTTTTCACTCCCGAAAGGGATTTCAAACAGTGGCATACATATGAAAAAAACATTACTTGCAGCCGGTGCAGTGCTGGCGCTCTCCTCGTCTTTTACTGCCAACGCTGCAGAAAATGACAAACCGCAATATCTGTCCGACTGGTGGCACCAGAGCGTCAACGTAGTGGGAAGCTACCACACCCGTTTCTCCCCGAAACTGAACAACGACGTTTATCTGGAATACGAAGCGTTTGCCAAAAAAGACTGGTTTGACTTCTATGGCTACATCGATATTCCGAAAACCTTCGACTGGGGTAACGGCAACGATAAAGGCATCTGGTCTGACGGTTCCCCGCTGTTTATGGAAATCGAACCGCGTTTCTCCATCGATAAACTGACCGGTGCTGACCTGAGCTTTGGTCCGTTCAAAGAGTGGTATTTCGCCAACAACTACATCTACGATATGGGTGATAACAAAGCCAGCCGCCAGAGCACCTGGTATATGGGTCTGGGTACCGATATCGATACCGGTCTGCCGATGGGTCTGTCCCTGAACGTGTATGCTAAATACCAGTGGCAGAACTATGGCGCATCCAACGAAAACGAGTGGGATGGCTACCGTTTCAAAGTGAAATACTTTGTGCCGATCACCCAGGTTTGGGGCGGCCAACTGACCTACATCGGCTTCACCAACTTCGACTGGGGCTCCGATTTGGGTGATGATCCGAACCGCACCAGCAACTCTATCGCTTCCAGCCACGTCCTGGCGCTGAACTACGATCACTGGCACTACTCCGTAGTAGCGCGTTACTTCCATAACGGCGGCCAGTGGAAAGGTGGAGATACTCTGAACTGGGGCGAAGGCGACTTCAGCGCGAAATCTACCGGTTGGGGTGGTTACCTGGTCGTAGGTTACAACTTCTAATCCTGCCAATTTATCGCAGACAAGCCAGCTTAACCGCTGGCTTTTTTATAGCTGGTCTTCACAGCGTACTTTACGTAAAAAATCACTTAGCGAGCGATCTGCAGATTCACGAAAATGCCTGTCGAGCGGCGTGATCTTCAGACAACGATCAACGCGAAAGCAGCGATAATCGTTACGTTTCTCGCACCAGGCAACCAGCAACCAGTGCTCACCCCAGAAAAATAACCCCAGCGGCTGAACGTCGCGCCAAGAGAGATTCCCGGACTCGTCGCGATAATGCAGCGCCAACACATGCTGCGCCGAAACCGCGCGATGTAAGAGATCAAAAGCACTGCGTGAATGCGGCTGATTGCCAAAATCTGGCGCGAAAACCCGCGTTTGCTCGGCTCTGCGCCGACACTCTGGCGGCAATATCGCCAGCACTTTTTCCTGCGCGGATTCCAGCGCCTGTGAGAGTGAATCCCCGCCCCATGTTTTCAGCAACCGAATCGCTACCATTAACGCTTCTGATTCGCGATGCGTTAACATCAACGGCGGCAGATCAAACCCCGCCATTAAGCGGTATCCACTGCCCACTTCACCTTCAATGGGCACGCCGGATAAAGAGAGATCGCGGATATCGCGATAAATCGTCCGTTCAGAAACCTCAAGACGTTCTGCCAGCAGCGCCGCCGTTGTCACTCGCCTGCCACGCAGGATTTGTACAATCTGAAACAAGCGGTCGGCGCGTCTGGTCATTTTAATCCTCAGTCCTGAAAATATTACGCGGGTTGATGTAAACCAACGCGATTGCCTTCGCTGTCAGTAAACAGCGCAATAGTGCCAATATCCTGCCCCAGTTCGAGCGGACCAAACACGCACTGGCCGCCAGCGGTGGCGACGCGTTTAAGCGTTGCAGCCAAATCGTCCGTATGCAGATAAATAATAGCGCCCTGCGCTGAAGGCGTAATACCGTCAAATTTAGCCAGCGCCCCGCCGGGAGCGGGATCCTGATGTGGAAATACGGCCAGCTCCGCGCTGTCCATATTCTCACGACGCAAAGAAACCTGCATCACTGGCTCATAAAAAGCAATGGCGCGCTCCATTTGTGCCACGGGGATTTCAAACCAGCTAATTACGTTATTCATACTTCCTCCTGCCTGTGTGGGTAATCTCAGAAGGACTATAAGACAGGGCTACTGACAGCATACTGTCAGTAGTATGGCGACCGGAAAAGATAATGGACTGCTAGCAAATCGCAGGCAAAAAAAATCCCGACCTTGCGATCGGGATTCCAGTATCTTCACTCTTAATAGTTTAAGGCAGAATTGACGGTTGATCCGCCCCTTCTTTCTCAACCTTCTGCTGCAGCATGTGCTCACGCTTCATACCCAGCTTCAGCGCCAGCGCCGATGCTACGTAGATAGAAGATGCAGTACCGATGGAAACACCGATCAGCATCGTCAGCGAGAAGCCTTCCAGTACCGGACCACCGAACAGGAACAGCATCAGAATAACCATCAACGTCGTACCGGACGTAATCAACGTACGGTGCAGCGTCTGAGTCAATGACACGTTAAAGATTTCGTAAGGCGTACCGCGACGAATTTTGCGGAAGTTTTCACGAATACGGTCAGATACGACGATACTGTCGTTCAGCGAGTAACCGATTACCGACATCAACGATGCGACGATAGTCAGATCAATCTCGATATGGAACAACGACAGGATCCCAAGTGTGATAATCACGTCGTGCGCCAGAGCGATAACTACCCCTGCCGCCAGTCGCCACTCAAAGCGGAAACCGACGTACACCAGGATGGATATTAACGCCGCCATCAGCGCCATTGCACCGGTTTGCGCCAGGTCTGCACCCACGCTCGGACCCACGAATTCAATTCGTTTCACCGCGGCGTTTTGGTTGGTGGATTCGTTAATCACACTCAACACTTTGCTGCCCAGTACCTGACCGCCGTCTGCGCCTTCAGTTGGCGGCATACGCACCATAATGTCGTGGCTGCTGCCGAAGTTCTGCAGAAGCGGATCAACAAAGCCCGCTTTCTCCAGCGCATCGCGCATCACGTCCATATCGGCCGGTTTTTCCAGCGTGATTTCAATTACCGTACCACCGGTGAAATCGAGACCCCAGTTAAACCCGCGTACGCCCATCACCACGATGGCCGCAATCAGCAGGAAACCTGAAATGCCGAAAGCCCAGTAGTCCCAGCGCATAAAGTCCCAGACTTTACGGCCGTGGTTCAATTGTTCAACAGTATATTCCTGTGCCACTTCGCACTCCTCAGATTGACAGCTTTTTGACGCGCTTGCCGCCATACAACAGGTTTACGATGGCACGTGTACCGACAATCGCGGTAAACATCGACGTCGCCACACCAATACCGGTAGTAATCGCGAACCCTTTAATTGCCCCGGTGCCAACTGCGTACAGGATAATGACCTTAATCAGCGTCGTAATGTTCGCATCAAAGATGGAGCTAAATGCACCCGCATAACCTTCATTGATGGCCTGCTGCACCGAACGCCCGTTACTCAACTCTTCTTTGATACGTTCGTTAATCAGTACGTTCGCATCGACCGCGACGGCAAGGGTTAAGACGATCCCCGCAATCCCCGGCATACTCAGCGTAGCGCCCGGCAGCAGCGACATAATACCGACAATCAGTACCAGGTTAGCAATCAGCGCACTGGTCGCGATCAGACCGAACTTCTTATAGAAGAAGATCATGAACAGAATAGACACCACCAGACCGGCCAGACACGCTTCCAGACCCTGTTTAATGTTCTGCATACCCAGGGTAGGACCGATGGTACGTTCTTCAACAATCTGAATCGGCGCAATCAACGCACCGGCACGTAACAGCAGAGAAAGCTGACGCGCTTCGTTCGGGTTGTTAATACCGGTGATACGGAAGCTGTTGCCCAGGCGAGACTGGATGTTAGCGATGTTAATCACCTCTTCCTGTTTCACCAGCACTGCGCGACCGTTGGCATCTTTTTTACCGCTGTCTTTGTACTCCACGAACAGGGTCGCCATCGGCTTACCGATGTTGTCCTTGGTGAAGTTGGACATGATGTTACCACCCGCGCTATCCAGCGAGATGTTAACCTGCGGCTGATTGTATTCGTCCTGGCTGGAAGTGGAGTCGGTGATATGATCACCGGTCAGGATCACGCGTTTGTACAGCACAACCGGCTGACCTTCACGAGACTGTTTCACTTCCGAATCACCCGGTACACGCCCGGATGCCGCAGCAGACTGGTCAACGTTGGTGTTCACCAGACGGAATTCCAGCGTCGCGGTAGCGCCCAGAATTTCTTTCGCACGCGCGGTATCCTGAATGCCTGGCAGTTCGACCACAATGCGGTCAGCACCCTGACGTTGGACCACCGGCTCAGCAACACCCAGTTGGTTAACACGATTACGCAGAATGTTGATGTTCTGCTGTACCGCGTACTCACGGGCTTCGCTCAGGCGCGCATCGGTCATCACCGCACGCAGAGCATTGCTGCCCTGGCTGGAAATAACCAGATCCTGGTGACGCTTGCTCAGGTAAGAGATAGCTTCATCACGAGCGCTGCTATCACGGAAGGTGATGCTCAGACCATAGTTATCTTCTTTGCGAACGGTAGTATAAGGAATGCCTTTTTCACGCAGATCGCTGCGCAGGCTATCGATATTTTGTTCCTGCAACTTACTCAGCGCGGTGTCCATATCCACTTCCATCAGGAAGTGAACGCCGCCACGCAGGTCAAGACCGAGTTTCATCGGTTCTGCGTGAATGGCTGCCAGCCAGCGTGGAGTTGCCGGTGCAAGGTTAAGCGCCACGACGTATTGATCGCCCAATACGCCCATTAACACTTCACGAGCGCGCAGTTGGGTATCAGTGGAGTCGAAGCGCGCAAGAATAGCACCCTCTTCCAGAGCCACAGACTTAGGTGTGATTTTATCTTCTTGTAACGTTTTCTGGACCTGGATCAGCGTTTGCTCACTGGCGGCGGCACCGCGCACGCCAGTGATTTGAACAGCCGGATCCTCACCATACAGGTTGGGAAGCGCATAGAGCAGACCGACGACAATAACGACGATCAGCATGACATACTTCCACAAAGGATAACGGTTTAACACGGCAGTTCCCTTTGGGAAAACAATAAATTACAGCGCCTTCATGGTGCCTTTCGGCAGAACGGCAGCTACGAAATCACGTTTAATAACCACTTCAGTGGTGTCGTTCAGCGCGATAGCGATGTAGCCAGATTCTGCTACTTTGGTCACGCGACCCACCAGACCACCGTTAGTCAGCACTTCATCGCCTTTCGCAATGGAGTTCATCAGATTTTTGTGTTCTTTGGTGCGCTTTTGCTGCGGGCGCAGGATCATGAAGTAGAAAATCAGACCAAACACCACCAGCATCAGAATCAGAGACATCGGGCTGCCCTGCGCCGGAGCACCTGTTGCCGCTACCGCATCAGAAATAAAAAAGCTCATTCAAATTCCCTCATTATTAAAATTAATCAACGTTCACAGGTGGAACTGGTCTACCCTGACGTTGGTAAAAATCGGTCACGAAGCTCTCTAATTTACCCTCTTCAATAGCCTTGCGTAAACCCGCCATCAAACGCTGGTAGTAGCGAAGGTTATGAATCGTGTTGAGTCGCGCGCCCAATATTTCGTTGCAACGGTCGAGATGATGCAAGTAAGCGCGCGAATAATTGCGACAGGTGTAGCAATCACACTCAGCATCGAGCGGACTGGTGTCGCTTTTATGTTTCGCGTTACGAATTTTTACCACGCCGTCAGTCACAAACAAATGACCATTACGGGCATTTCGCGTTGGCATCACGCAGTCAAACATATCGATACCGCGACGTACGCCTTCAACCAGATCTTCTGGTTTGCCGACGCCCATCAGGTAACGAGGTTTATCTGCCGGAATCTGTGGGCATACATGCTCCAGGATGCGGTGCATATCTTCCTTCGGCTCACCGACAGCCAAACCGCCGACAGCGTAGCCATCAAAACCGATGTCTACCAGACCTTTAACGGAGATATCACGTAAATCTTCGTAAACACTGCCCTGAATGATGCCAAAAAGCGCATTTTTGTTGCCGAGGCTATCAAAACGATCCCGACTGCGCTTCGCCCAACGCAGAGACATCTCCATCGAGCGTTTAGCATAGTCCCAGTCGGCCGGATACGGTGTACATTCGTCGAAGATCATGACGATATCGGAACCGAGATCGTATTGAATCTCCATTGATTTCTCGGGATCGAGGAAAATCGGATCGCCGTTGATCGGGTTACGGAAATGCACGCCCTGCTCGGTAATCTTACGGATATCACCCAGGCTGAAAACCTGGAAGCCGCCGGAATCGGTGAGGATTGGCCCTTTCCACTGCATAAAATCGTGCAGATCGCCATGCAGTTTCATGATTTCCTGTCCCGGGCGCAGCCACAGGTGGAAGGTGTTACCGAGGATAATCTGCGCGCCAGTTGCTTCAACTTCTTCCGGCGTCATGCCTTTCACGGTGCCGTAAGTACCGACCGGCATAAAAGCAGGTGTTTCTACTACGCCACGATCAAAAACCAGGCGGCCGCGGCGAGCGCGACCGTCTGTGGTATCCAGTTCAAATTTCATCTTAACTCCTGCGTCAGAAAAACAGTCCGACGTTTTAAATACTCATATCGCGGATTTATTCCCCGACACGCTCAGAAATAGCCTGCGGATTGTACGTGATAAACATCGCATCACCGTAACTAAAAAAGCGATATTCCGCTTTTACAGCTTCATGATAGGCGTGCATGGTGTTTTTATAACCAGCAAACGCGGAAACCAGCATGATCAGCGTTGATTCCGGCAGGTGGAAGTTGGTTACCAGGGCATCAATCACCTGATATTTATAGCCAGGATAAATGAATATTTGCGTATCGCCGAAAAACGGCTCGATAAGGTCGTTTTTGGCCGCCTGCGCCGCGCTTTCCAGTGAACGTACGGAGGTGGTGCCCACCGCAATCACGCGGTTGCCGCGCGCTTTCGCCGCCAGCACAGCATCAACGACATCCTGCGGCACTTCCGCATATTCGGAGTGCATGATGTGATCTTCGATGGTGTCTACGCGCACCGGCTGGAAAGTCCCCGCGCCCACGTGCAGCGTGACGAACGCCATTTCAATGCCTTTATCGCGCAGCTTAGCCAGCAGCGGATCGTCAAAGTGCAGACCCGCAGTCGGCGCGGCGACCGCACCCGGTTTTTCGCTATACACGGTCTGATACAGCTCGCGATCGGCATCTTCATCCGGACGGTCAATATACGGTGGCAGCGGCATATGGCCGATGGCGTTAAGGATATCCAGCACGCTGCGCTCGTCGTTAAACTCGACTTCAAACAGCGCGTCATGGCGTGCCACCATCGTTGCTTTAATACTTTCGTCGTCGCCCAGCAGCAGCTCGGCCCCCGGCTTTGGCGCTTTCGAGGCGCGAATATGCGCCAGAATACGTTTGTCATCCAACATACGCTCGACCAGCACTTCGATCTTGCCGCCGCTGGCTTTACGGCCAAACAGACGCGCCGGAATAACGCGGGTGTTGTTAAAGACCAGCAAATCGCCAGGGTTGAGCTTATCGAGCAAATCGGTGAAAGTACCGTGCGTCAGCGCGCCCGTCGGCCCGTCCAAAGACAGCAAGCGGCAACTACTGCGCTCAGCTTGCGGATAGTGGGCAATCAGGGATTCGGGTAGTTCAAAGGTGAAATCGGTAACGCGCATGACACTGACTCAGACTAAAATAAGAGGCGGGTAGTCTAGTGCCGGGGCGTCCTCCCTGCAACCTTTACCCCTCAAGTTAAAAGACATAATCTATACACAAAATCATTCAAGATGCATCGAGGCGGCAACTGAATGAGTCCCCGGGAGCTTACTCAAGTAAGTGACAGGGGTGAGAGAAGGCAGCCAACAAAGAGGCAGTTTGAAGGATGAAGTGGATATGAATTTTCTTGCACATTTGCATCTGGCTCACCTTGCCGACAGCTCGCTTTCCGGCAATTTGTTGGCCGACTTTGTCCGGGGCAATCCGGAAACGCACTTTTCGCCTGACGTGGTAGAAGGCATCTTCATGCACCGTCGTATCGACGTGATGACCGATAACCTGCCGCAGGTGCGTGAAGCCAAAGAGTGGTTTCGCAGCGAAACGCGCCGTGTCGCGCCGATTACGCTGGACGTAATGTGGGATCATTTTCTGTCGCGCCACTGGTCGGAAATATCCCCCGACTTCCCGCTGGCGGACTTTGTGCGCTATGCTCGCACCCAGGTGACCACTATTTTGCCTGAATCGCCACCGCGCTTTATCAATTTAAACAACTATATATGGTCAGAGAAATGGCTTGAGCGCTATCGGGACATGGATTTTATCCAGAACGTCCTGAATGGCATGGCCAGCCGCCGCCCACGACTCGATGCCCTGCGTGACTCATGGTATGACCTGGATACGCATTACGATGCGTTAGAGGAACGATTCTGGCAGTTTTATCCGCAAATGATGGAACAGGCGCAGCGTAAAACCCTTTGACTACAGCCCGTATTAGCCGCCGGATAAGCAGTAGCCGCCATCCGGCAAAAGATTGATAGACAAAACCTGTCTCATTGATTGCCAGCGCCTCTTTGTCTTATTCCCGAACACTCTCTATACTGGCCCGCGTTGCGTTCCAAAAACCCCTTAACATTGCAGGAGAATTATATGGTACTGGTAACTCGTCAGGCTCCGGATTTCACAGCAGCTGCGGTACTGGGTAGCGGTGAGATCGTTGAAAACTTCAACTTCAAACAGCATACCAACGGTAAAACTACCGTTCTGTTCTTCTGGCCGATGGACTTCACCTTCGTTTGCCCGTCTGAACTGATCGCTTTCGACAAACGTTACGAAGAATTCCAGAAGCGCAGCGTGGAAGTTGTTGGCGTTTCCTTCGACTCTGAATTTGTCCACAACGCATGGCGTAACACCCCTGTCGACAAAGGCGGCATCGGTGCAGTGAAATACGCAATGGTTGCTGACATCAAACGCGAAATCCAGAAAGCCTACGGCATCGAGCACCCGGAAGCGGGCGTTGCTCTGCGCGGTTCTTTCCTGATCGACGCTAACGGCGTTGTTCGCCACCAGGTGGTTAACGATCTGCCGCTGGGTCGTAACATCGACGAAATGCTGCGCATGGTTGACGCGCTGCAGTTCCACGAAGAGCACGGCGACGTTTGCCCGGCACAGTGGGAAAAAGGTAAAGAAGGTATGAACGCGTCTCCGGACGGCGTGGCAAAATACCTGACCGAGAACGTTTCCAGCCTGTAATTGGCATGAATCGTAAGAGGCCCGCAAATGCGGGCCTTTTTTATTGGTCTATGTCGGATTATCCTTTTTCACTTCACGCCAGATTCGCCACGCCATAAGCGCCAGTACGGCGACCCCAAGAATTAACGCCCCCCACACCAACAGCGTTTTCCACTGGCTTTGTTGCTCAGCTACTGACGTTGCCGTCAATCGCGCTTCACCACCAAGCGCCACGCTCTCCTGAAGAGTCGCCCACGGTAGATAATCTATCTCCTGCGATTTACGCAGCGACGCCGGGATCAGCATATCGAGACCAACATCAGCCTTTTTCGCCGCCCGGTTTCCCCACGCCAGCATATAAGGCCCTTTGCCCTGCGTATTAAACACCAGTTGATAACTGTCGCGCATGCCGCTCAACTCAGGCAGCCTCTCTGGCAACCGGGCGTTAATGGTCGTCATCCGGACGGCCTCAACCAACTGACCGGAAAGATGAATATCTTCCGCACTCCTCCAGTCCAGATTGTAAAGCATGGTTTTTGTCAGCGGCTGCCAGGGCTCTTTTTCAGCGCTGCGCCAGGCCAGTTCCACCGGTAAAACACCTTCACTTTCCAGATCGATGCGAAGCGAGGTCAGCGGCTGGGGCTGCGCCCATCGCCAGACGGCTTCGTCATCCGAAACCTTATTCCCCTGGGCTTCAATCACGATACGCTCGGATTCCGGCTCGCTGCTGGCCGCTATCGCGCTCACGCTGTTTAACGTCAGCGCCGGACTTTGCGAGTCGAGGATCACCAGCAGGTAGCGAGTCGCCTCCACAGAGAGCGTGAGGCTGGCGCTGATGGTGTCCATTTTCAGGCGATCGTTATCACGCGTCAGATCCATTAACGGCGCATCTTCCTGCACGGGTCGCCAGTAGCGCAAATCACTGCTTGCATAAACCGAGGCTTTCCCCTGCCAGTTGCCCGCCTGCGAGTCCCAGTTCAGGCGTAACTGCGCCAGTGAAAAGGCATCTTTCGTCTCTTCCGGGAGCGTCAGTAAATAGCTCTGGCCGAGCGCTTTGACATCATCACTTTGCAAATGAATTTCAATGCCGCTCTTCGAACGTAAAACAATAGCGTCTCCGCCTCGTTGCCCCTCCTCACGCGGCGCAACCGGTGACATATCAAGCGGGAAAAAACGCAGCGCCACTGCCTCTGGCGTAACGGGCTGGGTTTTCTGCGCCACCAGAGTAAACGGCACCGTCTCCCCCAGATGGTTAAAGACCCGGACATCGCGCAAATCCGCCCAGGCGGTACCCGGATACACCGCCGGAGGTAGCGAAACGCGATACCACGGCGATGTGCCCGTAGTTTCCAGCGTCACCCCCGTTACGTAGTCCGCCGGAGACTCTTTCACTTCATCGCTGCTTACCGCCGCGCCTGTCGCGCCCAGCAGTACGCTGCATAACACCGCTTTCATCCATTTCATTTTTCTTCTCCAGCTTTGGGCGGTAATGGTGAAAAATACCCGATAATCAACACCAGAATGGCCACGCCGATAAACGCAACCGCGCGCGCCAGGCCGCCGCCTCCTGCGCTGTCCACCAGCATCAGTTTCACAATGACTATCCCCAACAATACCGCGCCACACAGCCATTCCCGACGCGAGCGGCGCCGGGTCGCCCGCAGCATCACCACCAATGCCGCCAGCATCCAGAACAGAGCAAAACAGGTTTGAATCAGCCGTGAATCCCATAGTGCGTCTACACGCCACGCAACCTCGCCATACCAGGACAATGCGCGCAGCAGCACACCATTGAGCCACCAAAAGCTGAGCGCCATCAGCGCCACAACCGGCCATGGGCGACATACCGAAAGCTGCGCCGGGAAATAGCGTTCAGACGCGCGATAAAACACCACCAGGCCCAGCAGGGCAAAAGCTGCGCCCTCTTCCAGCGGGTTGAGCAACGGCAGATAAGTCTGACGATAAACCACGCCATCTTGTAAATTCGTCAGCACGAGCAGACCTACCAGCACCAGCACAACGGGAACCATCGCCTGAACAGAATAGAGGGCCGGCCAGATGCGAAACGGCCAGATTTGTCGATGAACAGACTGATAAATCAGGAAAATTAGCAGCCCGCCAGCCGCCATCATCAGGCCGCTACCCCACGCAGCCCTTCCCCACGGCAGCCCCTGCGCGAACCAGAACAGCTCAACCGCGAGCGCCAGTAAAATCATCCAGAAGAACGATAAATGCGCCAGTCTGGAAAGCATTGGCGGTAATATTGGTGCGTCACGCCAGAGCAGCGCTACCGCAACAATTAGCGCCGCGCACCAGGCCAGATTCGGCCAGCCCGCCGCAAAAATCTGCTGTACAGCGATCTGATACATCAGCATCACCAGCATCATCGGCCACAGCAGCCATTTACTGGCATCCAGCTCCCGCCACGCCAGGCGACCCGCGATACTTCGCCAGCCCCAGCTCGATACCGCCATTAATGCCAGCACGCCAGACAGTACCCACCGATCCTGTTTCAGAACGAGTTGCGATGCCGCAACGAGCGCAACAATCCAGAAAACCAAACCACCAGCGAGTAGCGCCCAACTGCCCGGCATCCAAATATTGCGCCATAGCCATGCAGCAACCAGCCAACTGAGGCTGAGCACGGCAAAAATCAGCATGACTGAGAGCGCGGTTGTTCCGTTCGCCAGCGCCCATAGCGCGCTGCCCACGGCCAGCACGAGCAGCGCCGAACCGCTATAACTCATGCGTCGTTGCTGTTGTTGCACGCCCAGCCAGAGGATCCCAAGCCCCTCCAGCGACCAGGCCATCGCCGTCCAACGGGCTGAAAGCGCCAACGGGATAGCAAGCGTGGTAAACGCACCACCGAGCGCCAGGGCGGACAATACCAGAGGTCTCCCCAGAGAAGAGGAACGGCGCAACGCAAACTTTGCTAACACCAGATAGAAACCACCGTAGCCCAGCGCACTAAGCGCCGGACCATAAGCCATATGCCGGGTAATGGCATACTGCATTCCAAAACCGATCAGCGGTGGGGCAAACAGCAGTACGCCGTCAATAATCTGTTTGCCTTTTTCCTGCGCCCGGAGCGACAACGCCACGCTCAGCACGCCAAAAATAATCGTGTTGGCGATCAGGAACAGTTGGCAACTCAGGTAATACTCTGGTCGATAGCCCTCCAGGCCCCAAATCCCGCCAACGCCGAAGGTGAACAACAGGCCGAGCAGATTAAGCTCCCGCCAGTGCTGCCAGATGCTGATGGCGAGAATGCCGACCGAGAGCAGAAGATAGAAAGAGAAGAGCGCGACATGACTGCCGCCGCCGGTGGAAAGCAACAGCGGCGCGAGATAACCGCCAAGACTTGCCAGCATCGCCAGGCTGAGCGCCTTTTGCAGAATAGCCAGCCCCACACTCGCCGCACAAATCACCACCAGCAGCGCAAATGCCAGTGTCATTGGCAGCATTTGCCACAGCCGGAACGCGCCAAAGACGGTGAGATAGAGTGCTCCGGTAGCTCCCCCCTGTAATATCAGCGCATAGATCGGTTGCTTATGCCGCAGCCGCCAGCCCAACGCCAACAGCACAATAGCGAACAGCGCGGCCGCCACCAGACGCAGCTCCAGCGGAAACAGAGAATGTTCGACCGTATAACGCAGCAGGAAAGAAAGCCCCAAAAACAGGAGCAAAATACCGAGCTTTGCCAACGGGTTACCCTGCATAAACCAGCGCACCAGCGATGACATTACCCCGCCAAAAGCAGAAGGCCGCTCGACGTCGGGCGTAGATACCGCCGCATTATCCGGCTTCGGCTGTGAAGCCCACGGGTTAACGGGCTCAGGCGGCGGCTCAGTTACAGGCTCCGGCGATACGCTGCTCATCGCAGCCGTTGGCGCATCGGCAGGAACAATATCTTTTGCTGCCGTTGGCTCAACGGCGCTGGTCTGCGCCACACCGCGCAGCTCCAGCTCCTCTACCCGACGGCGCAAGACCATCAGCTCAGAACGTACAGCCGCACTGCGTCTGAATGCCACGATCGCGAGGCCAGGAACCACTACCAGCGCGAAGAATAATACAATGCAGCCAAGGGTTAGCAGCTCATCCATGTTTCCACCTTCACTGTATAAAGACAGACCAGAATGACACAAATTGTTGCAGTTGCGCCATATCGGTTAACACGATGAACCGCTTTTCAGAAAAGACAATCAGCCCCTGCGTTTGGCCAGGGGCTGTGATCAGGGATTAAAACGCGAAGCAGGAGCAGCCAAGCGCGCCCCAGAAAGCCCGGTCATCTGACACCGGAATTGCCGATTTACGCGCTATATCATGCTGATGACCGTGTACGCCGCAGCTGCCGCAGCACTGGTGCATCTGCACCATTGCGCCAATTTTCGCCGCAGCAGGCGGCGCTGAGCGATAGTGCCCCGGCACTTTTACCACCGGCGACCAGTCAGGTACAACCGGGATGGCCGGCGGCGCCAGCGGAGTGAAATGCCCGGCCGCATACACCACTTTGCCATCGACAATGGTCATTACCGACTCTATGCCTTTGATCTCCTCTTCCGGCACACTGAAGTAATCTTTAGACAGCACCACCAGGTCGGCCAGTTGGTCTTTCTCGATGCGCCCTTTCTTACCCTGTTCGCTGGAGAACCAGGCGCTACCGGCCGTCCACAATTCCAGCGCCACATCGCGCGGCAGGCGATTGTTATCATCGTACATCGCCATCCCTCCCACAGTACGGCCCGAAACCAGCCAGTAGAGCGCTGTCCACGGGTTGTAGCTGGCCACGCGGGTGGCATCAGTCCCCAGCCCTACCGGAACGTCAGCCGCCAGCATTTTCGCCACCGGCGGGGTATGTTTGACCGCATCTTTGCCGTAGCGATCGACAAAATATTCGCCCTGAAACGCCATACGGTGCTGAACAGCGATCCCGCCCCCCAGCGCTTTTACGCGCTCGATATTCCGTTCGGTAATCGTTTCAGCGTGATCGAAGAACCAGTGCAGGCCATTGAACGGGATATCGCGATTCACCTTCTCGAATACGTCGAGCATTCGGCTGATGGATTCATCGTAGGTGGCGTGCAGGCGGAACGGCCAGCGGTGCTCCACGAGGTGACGCACCACGCGCTCCAGCTCATCTTCCATACCTTCCGGCAGATCCGGGCGTGGCTGGAGGAAGTCTTCAAAATCCGCGGCCGAGAAGACCAGCATTTCCCCAGCCCCATTGGCACGGTAGAAGTCGGTCCCCTGCCCTGGTTTGAGCATATCGGTCCAGCGTTCAAAGTCTTCCAGTTCCTGCTGCGGACGCTGGGTAAACAAGTTGTAGGCGATGCGCACCGTCATCTGTTTGTTGGCGTGTAACTGCTCAATTATCTCGTAATCTTCCGGGTAGTTCTGAAAACCACCGCCTGCATCGATGGCGCTGGTCAGCCCGAGACGGTTCAGCTCGCGCATAAACTGCCGGGTCGAGTTGACCTGCATTTCCAGCGGCAGTTTTGGTCCTTTTGCCAGCGTCGAATAAAGGATCATGGCGTTGGGTTTGGCGATCAGCATCCCGGTTGGGTTACCGTTGCTATCACGCACAATCTCACCGCCCGCCGGGTCCGGCGTCGCCTTGGTGTAGCCGACTGCTTTCAGTGCGGCAC
Organism: Citrobacter sp. Cb031; assembly: GCF_030336725.1. NCBI lineage: Bacteria > Pseudomonadati > Pseudomonadota > Gammaproteobacteria > Enterobacterales > Enterobacteriaceae > Citrobacter > Citrobacter sp. Cb031. Next base: position 183,894 of record NZ_JAOWDA010000026.1, on the reverse strand, counting down.
GGTTCAGCAAAGCTCTGTCGTAGAGGTGCAGAACAAAAACTGGGGTATCCGGGGCCGCTTCATTGAGTTCTTCGAGGGTTGGCATGCGACGTTCGGCAAACTGGAATTCGCTCCAGCCACCCACCACGCGCACCCATTGCGGCGATGGCGTTCTGTCAGCCTGCTCTTTGAGCATGCGTAGCGCGTCCGCCAGCGACGGAACGCCTTCCCAACGCAATTCCAGGTTGTAATTCAGACCGCCGCGAATGAGGTGCAGGTGCGAATCGTTCAGGCCCGGGATCACCGTATGTCCCTGCAGATCGACAACCTGCGTCCCGTCGGTGGCAAAACTCATGATGCGATCGTGGCTACCGGTCGCCAGGATCTTACCATTGGCGATCGCCACCGCCTCGACCTGCGGGTTTTGTCTTTCGAGAGTATGAATTTTTCCGTGAGTCAGAATCAGTGTGGCAGTTTGAGACATAACAATCTCCTGAGAAACCGGTCAGGCTTTTTTCAGCCATCCGGCAAACAGACGGGTTACGATGGGCATCCAGAACCAGACCACCAGCGCAACCACACAGGCATCATTGATCAGATGCAGGAGTAACGAGCCCTTCATGGCAGGCAGCACAATGCCGGTCAACCACGGCACCAGATTGGTGCTGGGAAAAATCACCAGCAGGGTTATCAGAAACTGTTTCCAGCGCCTGGGCTGACGTACATGGGGCGCGGGCGGCGTAAACCAGAACGCCGCTTCGGTGCGGATTTCGGTTTTATCCCCCTCCGCCAGCAGCGGGGCAATCTCTTCGACCAGCACGCGGCGCGTATCGGACTGGGTCCAGTTATACAGATGCTCCAGCGTGTCGAAGCGGATAATGATGTTCCACAAATTGTTGCCATCTGCAGGACGAATCACATTCGCCCCCAGATGACCGGGAAACTCGGCCGCCACCGGCATGATTTTCCCCAGCCACTGCTCATACCGCTGCGCTTGTTCAGGCAGCAGGGTGTGGGAAATCACCAACGTCACATGTTTGTTCTGCGCCATAAAAGGTTCCTTGTGGAGAGGAAACAGGCCCGCTTAGGCCACGTAAGCAATACACAAAATCATTCATGGCGCATCGAAGCGGCAAGATTGTGTATCCCCGGAAGCTGACAAAGTGAGTGACCGGGGTACGCAAACGAAGCCCACAAAGAGGCAACATGAAGGATGAGGTGTATTTAGGCTTTACGTTCCGGCGCGCCATGCACCATGGTGTAGGCGTAATCCACGCCCATACCGTAGGCGCCGCTGTGCTCACGTACCAGATCCATGACGGCGTCGTAGGTTTCTTTGCGGGACCAGTCGCGCTGGTACTCTAGAAGAACCTGTTGCCAGGTCACAGGTACGGCACCCGCCTGTACCATGCGGTCGATAGAACGCTCATGGGCATCCACGGATGTGCCGCCGGAAGTGTCAGTTACCACATAAACTTCGTAACCCGCTTCCAGCGCCATCAGCGCCGGGAAAGTCAGGCATACTTCGGTCCACAGCGCGGAGATAATCAATTTTTTACGCCCGGTCGCTTCCACGGCTTTCACAAACGCCGCATCTTCCCAGGAGTTCATCGAGGTGCGTTCAATTGGTTTCACATCAGGATGAACCGCTAACAATTCCGGCCAGATATAGCCGCTAAAACTTTTCGTTTCCACAGAAGTATAAATCACCGGAACATTAAATATTTTCCCGGCTTTCGCTAATGCCACGGTATTATTTTTCAAAGTCTGGCGGTCAATATTCGCCACACCAAATGACATTTGCGGCTGATGATCAATAAAAATAAGCGTTGAGTTTTGAGGGTCAATCAGTTCCCGAATAGACATAGCACACCTTCTTAATCAATAAGTTAAAAGGCAACGGTCTGTATCTGCCGTCAGCAGCAGGATCCTGAATCAGAAAGCTTGTTGAGTATAGCGGGAAATTTCTAACGAGTTATTAAAGAAAACTTACCATCCAGTGAAACTATTAATTTTGTGTTGCGATATATCCTAAACAACATCAAAAAAATGCGCATGACTCATCTAATTTATTCACTGGCATTGTTTTTCTCCATTCGGTACAACAGAGGGGTTTAATTTTCAGGATATTTTCTGCTTATGCGCATCAATCTGGATGTTTTGCTAATTCTCGACGCACTCGATAAACAGGGTTCATTTGCCGCGGCGGCCGAATCGTTGTTTAAAACCCCTGCAGCACTCAGCTATATGATTCAAAAGCTGGAAAGTGATTTGAATATCGAGTTGCTTGACCGTTCCGGTCACCGGGCAAAATTTACCGACACCGGTCAGATGATGCTGGAAAAGGGACGTTTGCTGCTGAGTGCGGCAAAAGATCTCGAAAAGCAGGCGGTGCAGTTGAGTTCAGGCTGGGAAAAAGAGCTGGCGATTGCGCTGGACGACTCCTTCCCTTTCGCCTCGCTGTTGCCCATTATCGATGAATTTCACGCGCTGAATAAGCAAACCCGCCTTAACTTCACCCACCATACGCTGGCGGGCTCCTGGGAGGAGCTGACGCATAATGGAGCAGATATTATTTTGGGGGCGATTAATGAACCGCCTACGTCAGCGGCCTGGTCCTACAAAATGCTCGGCACGCTGGACAATGTGTTTGTCGTTGCGCCTGAGCATCCGCTGGCCGCAGCACCGGATGGCCTGACTAACGAACAGCTGTGCCTGCACCGGGCGATTGTCATTAGCGACAGCGCCCGCTTTTGTCATCCGTTACAAACCAATCTGATGGAGGAGCAGGCGCAGATTCGCGTTGATGATTTCCACAGTAAGGTGATGCTACTGCGGGCCGGCTTGGGCTGCGGATTTCTCCCCCGCCATATTGCTAACCCGTGGCTTGCCACGGGCGAGCTGGTGGAAAAAACGGTCATCTCATTTCGCCAAAAAGACGTGGCCTATATGGCCTGGCGCAATAACCGCGATGGACTGGCGCAGCGCTGGTGGCGGGAAACGCTGCTGGCAAGCCCGGATGTTACGCGCTTATATCAATGACCCATCCACACCGAGGCGGAAATCGCCGGCAGCGTCAGGATATCCTCGGCAAGCACGCCTTTGCCCTCCTGGTGCTGCCATTGACTGACGCTCAGTAATGGCGAGGCTGGCAGGACCACTTCACAGGCGTGGCCACGGTTAATCGCCACCAATACACGCTGGCGGTTTAGCACGCGTACAAACACCACCACGTTATCCTCGGCGTAAATCACCTGACAACCACCATGGCGCAGCGCCTGGCTCTGGTGGCGTAATGTTGCCAGCCGCTGATACAACGCCAGCAGGTTAGCGTCCTGTTTTTCAGGCTGCCACGGGAATGGTTTGCGACAAAACGGATCGTTGTTCCCATCCAGTCCCACTTCGTCACCGTAGTAAATACAGGGCACGCCAGGCCAGGTAAACAGCCACACCACCGCCAACGGTAAACGTGCGACGTCTTTACCGAGCAGAGATTTAAAACGGGCGGTATCGTGGCTGTCGAGCTGGTTGAACATCCGCAACTGCTGCTGATGTGACAAACCCGCGCGATAGTTATCCATCCACGCCATACAGGTCTGGGCGTCAATGAATTGCGGATCGTATGAGATATCGGTATTGGCGAGAAATCCCCATATCGGGAAGGTAAAACCGCGATAGTTCATGGCGGCATCTTCCGCGTCGGCCTGCAACCATTGACGCGCGTCGCCAAAATGCTCGCCCACCACATACGCCTCTGACTGGGTCTCTTTCGCCGCCTGCGTAATTCCGGCCACGTGCTGCAGGTTGTTGTGCGCACCACCGGCCTCTCCCAGCATATGCACCACGTCAAGACGCCAGCCATCCATACTCCACGGCGCTTTCAGCCAGTGGCGAACGATGCTGTCTTCGCCGCGATAAATTTCATTCACCAGGCTTTCAGAGGAAAAGTCCAGCTTGGGCAGGCTGGAATACCCCAGCCAGTCGAGCGCGACGCCGTCGGCTGAGAAATGATACCAGTCGCGCCAGGGGGATTGCGGATTATGGCACGCGCCATCCGTTCCCCGATTATGTCGGTCAAACCAGGCGTGTGAATCGCCGCTATGGTTAAAAACACCGTCGAGAATCAGGCGCATCCCCTGCTGTTGGGTGGTGTGACGCAGGCGCAGCAGCGCCCTGTCGCCGCCAAACTGCGGATCAACATGACGGTAATCTTCGGTATCGTATTTATGCACGCTCGGCGCGGTAAATACCGGATTCAGGTACAGCGCCGTGACGCCTAACGTTTTCAGATACGGCAGCTTTTCGCTGATGCCGTCCAAATCGCCGCCATAAAACGTGGAGCCACCGGCCTGGGCCGTAAGCGGTTCATCCCACTCGCGCCGCACAATATCGTGTCCGGCAGCGTGGTGGTAATAGACGTTATCCTGAGTCGCTTCACGCGACTGGCTGCGGGCAAAACGGTCCGGGAAAATTTGGTAAAAAATCTGATCGGCGACCCACTGCGGGCCGTTATCCGGCACATCAACAGCAAACTGCTCCAGACGCGCAGGCGGAAAACGGCTGAATCCCTGCGGGGTAAACCACAGCTGACGATCGAGCCAAAGTAATTTAAAGCTATAGCGTCGACGAGGCTGTCCGCTGGAGAGATCGATCACCGCTCTCCACGCGGTCACGCCCGGTTGCGGCTGGCTGCGTTGCTTGTGCATACCCAGCGAAATCTCTTCGTTATCGTTTTCTGCGCGTAGCGTCACCCGCTGGGGTGGATTTTCCCCCGCCAGCCATAATGTAATCGTCAGTTGATCTTTGTTTTGCTTAACAAATGGGGCAACCGGAAGGTGCCAGGCGTTCAACATCACGTATCCCCTTTGATGATAATGACGTCACCTTGCCATAGCGAAGTGCAGGATCACTCATCATCTTAACGTTTATTGGGGGAGGAGTGTGGGGGAGGAGAAAATTGCCGGGTAACATTAAGCTACCCGGCAAAAATATTACTGCGCTTCAGCCAGTTGGCGCTCGCGACGGCGCTTGAAAACCCAGCCGGCAAGCAGCAGGATAATCCACGCAAAGCCGACGTATAGCGAAATGCGGGTATCCGGATGATAGCCGATAAGCGCGATGATAAAGACCAGGAAAATCAGGCCAATAACGGTCGTCACAACCCCACCCGGCACTTTAAATTTCAGCGCCCTAACCTCTTCCGGCGGCAGACGACGACGGAAGGCAATTTGTGACAGCAGGATCATAATCCACACCCATACCGTTGCGAAGGTCGCCAGAGAGGCGATCACCAGGAAGACGTTTTCCGGCATGATGTAGTTAAGATACACCGCAAACAGCAGCGCGATGGTCATCACCATCACCGTCACCCATGGCACGCCACGACGCGACGTCTTGGCGAACATTTTCGGCGCGCTGCCCTGCTCCGCCATACCGTGCAGCATACGCCCCACGCCAAAGACGTCAGAGTTGATGGCCGACAGCGACGCGGTCAGGACTACGAAGTTGAGGATCCCGGCGGCAAAGGTAATCCCCATATGCTGGAACGTCAGAACGAACGGGCTACCGTCAGTGCCGACCTGGTTCCACGGGTAAATAGACATGATGACGAACAGCGTCCCCACGTAAAACACGAGGATACGCATCGGTACGGAATTGATGGCGCGCGGAATAGATTTTTCCGGGTCTTTGGCTTCGCCAGCGGTAATCCCGATAATCTCAATCCCGCCGTAGGCGAACATCACCATTTGTAGCGACATCACCATGCCGAGCCAGCCGTTGCTGAAGAAACCGCCGTTGCTCCACAGATTATGGATACCGGTAGGCTGTCCGCCGTTACCAATCCCCCAAATGATGATGCCAAAACCGGCGACAATCATGATGATAATGGTGGCGACTTTAAAGAACGAGAACCAAAATTCCAGCTCGCCAAACACCTTCACGCTCATCAGATTGATGGCGCAGATAATCAATACCACGCTGAGTACCCAAATCCAGTGCGGTACGGCCGGGAACCAGACGCCCATGTAAATACCAAAGGCAGTCACATCGGCAATAGCCACAATCAGGATTTCAAAACAGTAGGTCCAGCCGGTTATGTAGCCTGCCAGCGGTCCGAGGTTTTCCTGCGCATAGCGCGAGAAGGAGCTGGCTGCAGGGTTATGAACGGACATTTCGCCCAGCGCGCGCATAATGATATACGCCGCTACGCCGCCGATAATATAGGCCAGCAACACGCTTGGCCCCGCCATTTTGATGGCATCGGCCGAGCCGTAGAACAGCCCGGTACCAATTGCTGAACCTAATGCCATAAAGCGAATGTGCCGGGTGCTCAGCCCACGCTTTAGCTTGTTATTACTTTCCATCGATTCCTAACCTGTTAACACAATAAAAAACCACGGGGCCATGTTAATAGCCCCGTGGTTAAAACTTATTGTCAGTGATATTAGTGTGCGCTGGAGGTCACTTGTCGACCCGCTGCACGATCCCAGATAACTGCCAGGACCACCATCACGACTGTTGGCATCAACCACGCCAGCCCCTGCTCCGCCAGCGGTAAACGCTGGGTCCAGGCCGGTAACACGTCGCCAATTGCAGAAGCTTTAATGCCATCAAGGATACCAAAAATCAGGCTGATAAACATCGCAGGTGCAATGACGCGGGAAGAATTATGCCACCATGAGCGGGTAAAACTTAATACAACCAGTGCGATACATGGCGGATAGATAGCCGTCAGCACCGGAATAGAGATCTGAATCAGATGGCTCAGCCCCAGGTTAGAGACCACCATCGAGAAGCCGCCGAGGATAAATACCAGCGTACGATAAGACAGTGGAACGTACTGGGCAAAGAACTCTGCGCACGCGCAGGTCAGGCCAACAGCGGTGACCAGACAGGCGATGAAAATCAACGCCGCCAGCAGGAAGCTCCCTGCGCCACCAAAGGTGTGCTGAACATACGCATGCAGAATTGCCGCGCCGTTAGCAGATTGATCGACCAGAATTGCGCTATCTGAACCCAGACGGAACAACGCGAGATACAGCAACGTTAAGCCCACACCCGCCATCAAACCTGCCCAAACGGTATAACGGGTCAGCAGACGCGCTTCAGTAACGCCACGCGAGCGAGCGGCGTTGACGATAACAATACCAAATACCATCGCGCCCAGCGTATCCATGGTCAGATACCCGTTCACGAAGCCATTAGAAAACGCCGCAGTTTGATAGGCTTCCATCGCATTGCTGATCGGGCCTGCTGGCCAGACGATTGCGGCGACAGACAGGACCACCAGCGCCAGGATTTTCAGCGGAGCCAGGAAATTACCAACCGTATCCAGCAGTTTGCCCGGATACAGCGAAACCAGAATCACAATCGCGAAATAGACCACGCTGTAGATAAGCAGTGGCAGAGCGGAGTCACCGGTCAGCGGTGCAATCCCGACTTCGAAAGAGACCGTTGCGGTACGCGGCGTAGCAAATAACGGTCCAACAGCCAGATAGCACACGGTCGCCAGCAGCAAACCAGCGACTTTACCGATAGGCGTGCTCAGTCGGTCCACACCACCACCGACTTTCGCCAGCGCGACAACGGTAAGTACCGGCAGGCCAACGGCGGTAATCAAAAAGCCAAAAGCCGCAGTCCAGACGTGTTCACCTGCCTGCAAACCAACCATTGGGGGGAAGATGATGTTACCTGCACCAACGAACAGTGCAAATGTCATAAATCCCAAAGCGATAATATCGCGCGATTTTAACTGATGGGTCATAAAGTCTTACTGCCTGTGGATGTGGTGTTGAAAATAATAAATTTTTGCCTTTCCCTGGGGGACAATACAGCGGCATTTTTGCTCAATTCCAGCGGGAAACACTCCCAGACTGGCGCGGCGAAGAATAGTTTTTCGATTTACCGCGTAAATGCAGTCGGTATGACAGCACCTGGAGCGCAATTTAAACGCTTATAACGTTTTAAAGCAAGGTGGGATCCCAAAACCAGAACAATATAGCGATATGAAAAATGGGGTTAGCACAAAACACCATTTCATGGAAAAAGGTATGGGTAATAGTTCGAACAAAAAACAACCAAACGTCGTAAAATTCAGGATGCTTATATTGACCGCATAGAAAAAGCCAGCTTGCGCTGGCTTTTGGAAAGATTATCTTACGAATGCGCCTTAACCGTTAATTTTGGCAATTAAACGTTCCGGGATCACGAAACTAAATCGCGTCCCAACGCCTGGTTCGCTTTCGATATTCAAGCGACTGTCGTGATGATGCAGCGCATGCTTAACGATGGCCAGACCAAGTCCGCTGCCGCCCGTTTGCCGCGATCGCGCCTTATCCACACGATAAAAACGTTCGGTTAAGCGTGGAAGATGCTCGGCGGCAATGCCTGGACCGTTGTCTTCCACGCAAAACTCCGCCCCCGACGCCACATGCTGCCAGCGTACGGTAATGTGCGTTCCCGCTGGCGTATGGTTCACCGCGTTGTAGACGAGATTCGAGATAGCGCTACGCAACTGCTCCTCGTTACCCCGCACATTCAGGCTGTTATCAACATCAAAGGTAAACGTATGTTTTTGCTGGCTCAGCGTTTGCGCTTCGTGTTCGAGCACGCGCAGCATCATGGGCACATCGACCTTCTCATTCAGCAGTAGCGTCGGCGCAGCCTCAATTTTTGACAGCGTCAGCAGCTGTTTCACCAGCCCTTCCATGCGATACGTTTGTTCACGCATGGTATGCAGCGCTTTTTCACGCGTCGTCCCTTCCAGCGGATGCTCCTGCATCATTTCCAGGTACCCTTGTAACACCGTCAGAGGCGTACGCAGTTCATGGCTGGCGTTGGCGAAAAAGTTACGTCGTGAACCTTCCAGTTGATGCATCTGGGTAACGTCGCGCGCCACCATCAGCAGTTGCTTATCGGTATAGGGCATCACGCGAATTTCCAGATGCCGTCCGGTATTGAGTACCAGATTGATCGGTCGGCTAAAATCGCGCGTTTTCAGATATTGTGTAAATTCCGGGTAGCGCAACAGGTTAAGAATATTTTGCCCGCTATCGTCCGGCCAGCGCAGTCCCAGAACCTGCTGGGCCAGTCCGTTACACCAGAAGATACCGCCTTCTTCAGTGGTCAGCACCACCGCGTCGGGTAGCGATTCCGCCCCGCTGCGAAAACGTTTAATCAGATTACCCAGTTCACGACGGCGCTTTTTGTTGCGCAGTTGCATTTGATGCAGCCCGTACAACAACGGCTCCCAACTGCCTCGCCCCGGCGGCGGCGTCATGCTTCTGTCGACCCATAGCCACCAGGACAAACGTAATAAATTCCAGAAATGCCAGATAAGCAGGCCCGTTACCGACGCCAGTAAAAACCAGGGCAGGTAACCGAAAAAAGCGCTAAGGATAAATGCCGGTATGCAGCACAGGATCAGCTCCAGTACCAACCTTTTCCATGACAATCGTTCTAGCAAACGTCTTACTCCCTATACGGCCTATTCCTTCAGGCCTTGATTCTTGTCAGTCAGAAGCGGGTTGAAAAACGATATCCCGTCCCGCGAACCGTCTGCACCATACGATCGTGTCCGCTGTGCTCCAGCGCCTTACGTAAGCGGCGGATGTGCACATCCACTGTCCGGTCTTCCACGTACACATTGGTTCCCCAGACATGATTAAGGAGTTGCTCGCGACTGTAGACACGCTCGGGATGAGTCATAAAGAAGTGCAACAGTTTGAATTCGGTCGGCCCCATATCCAGCGGATCCTCGCCGGTCATCACGCGATGCGAGGTGGGATCAAGGCTTAGCCCCTGCATTTCTATAACCTCTTCCACCGCCATCGGTGAAATACGACGCAGAACTGCTTTAATACGCGCCACCAGCTCCTTGGGAGAAAAAGGCTTGGTAATATAGTCATCCGCGCCGGTTTCCAGCCCCCGGACGCGATCTTCCTCTTCCCCCCTCGCCGTCAGCATCATCACCGGGATATCCCGCGTCATCGCTTCGCGCTTGAGATGTTTAATAAACTGTAGACCCGAGCCGCCTGGAAGCATCCAGTCAAGCAGGACGAGATCCGGCCAGGGTTCATTGAGTTGGTTCACAGCACTGTCATAGTCTTCGGCTTCAACGGGTTGAAATCCGTTTTGCTCGAGCACGAAGCAGACCATTTCACGAATTGGAGCTTCATCTTCTACGACCAGAATACGTCTCGCCATGATTTGCCCTGTTTGTAATTAAATCGTTTGCCATCAATACAGTGCCATTATGCGTCAGTTTTATGACAGATTTATGAAAAGATAGTCCAGGTTTAACGCAGCCCGGCGAATTATGACAGCCCGGAGACAAGATATTCCCACTCGTGAAGGGTTATAATCCCCGCCATTGTTTTACCGTCATGGAACTCTTATGCGCATCCTTCACACGTCTGACTGGCATCTGGGCCAAAATTTCTACAGCAAGAGCCGCGCCGCTGAGCATCAGGCCTTTCTCGACTGGCTGCTGGAAACGGCACAATCCCAGCAGGTGGATGCCATTATTGTGGCAGGCGATATTTTCGATACCGGCTCACCACCTAGCTATGCCCGTGAGCTGTATAACCGTTTTGTCGTCAATCTGCAGCAAACCGGCTGTCATCTGGTGGTGCTGGCAGGCAACCACGACTCCGTCGCCACGCTCAATGAATCCCGCGATATTCTGGCGTTTCTCAACACCACGGTGGTTGCCAGCGCTGGTCATGCGCCGCAGATACTGCCGCTACGCGACGGTACACCGGGGGCGATCCTGTGTCCGGTGCCTTTTTTACGTCCGCGCGACATCATCACCAGCCAGGCCGGGCTGACAGGACAAGAAAAACAGCAGCATTTACTGGGCGCAATCACCGACTATTATCAGCAGCAGTATCAGGATGCCTGCACGCTGCGCGGCGACCACAATCTTCCCATCATTGCGACCGGGCATTTGACCACCGTCGGAGCCAGTAAAAGCGACGCCGTACGTGACATTTATATCGGTACGCTGGACGCCTTCCCGGCGCAAAACTTCCCACCGGCAGACTACATCGCGCTGGGACATATTCACCGGGCGCAGGTTATCGGCGGCACGGAACATATTCGCTACTGCGGCTCGCCGATTGCCCTCAGTTTTGACGAGTGCGGCAAAAGCAAATGTGTACATCTGGTGAGCTTTGACGCGGGGAAACTCAGCGCCGTTGAAAATCTCACCGTGCCGGTTACGCAGCAGCTTGCGGTACTGAAAGGCGATTTAGCCGCCATTACTACCCAGCTTGAGCAGTGGCGCGGCGTGCAGCAAGAGCCACCGGTGTGGCTGGATATTGAAATCACCACCGACGACTACCTGCATGATATGCAACGTAAGATCCAGGCCTTAACCGAAGATTTACCGGTAGAAGTGCTACTGGTGCGCCGCAGTCGGGAACAGCGCGAACGCATTATGGCCAATGAACGACGTGAAACGTTAAGCGAGCTGAGCGTGGCAGAGGTTTTTGACCGCCGCCTGGCGCTGGAAGAACTCGAAGAACCGCAGCGTGAGCGGCTTAACCAGCTGTTTAGCGCAACCTTACAAACGCTTGCCGGGGAGGCTGAAGCATGAAAATTCTCAGCCTGCGCCTGAAAAACCTCAACTCCCTGAAGGGAGAATGGAAAGTCGATTTTACGGCAGAACCTTTTGCCAGCAACGGGTTATTCGCCATCACCGGACCAACGGGTGCGGGGAAAACGACCCTGCTGGACGCAATTTGCCTTGCGCTGTACCACGAAACGCCACGCCTGAATACCGTGTCACAGTCGCAAAACGACCTGATGACCCGCGACACCGCGGAGTGTCTGGCCGAGGTCGAGTTTGAGGTGCGGGGCGAAGCCTACCGCGCATTCTGGAGCCAGAACCGGGCACGCAATCAGCCGGAGGGCAATCTGCAGGTCCCTCGCGTAGAGCTGGCCCGCTGCTCCGACGGTAAAATCCTCGCCGATAAGGTCAAAGATAAGCTGGAGATGACCGCCGAGCTTACCGGGCTGGATTACGGACGTTTTACCCGTTCGATGCTGCTGTCTCAGGGGCAGTTTGCCGCATTTCTCAATGCCAAACCGAAAGAGCGCGCCGAGCTGCTGGAAGAGCTGACCGGCACTGAGATCTACGGCCAAATATCCGCCATGGTATTTGAAAAGCACAAATCAGCGCGTACGGAACTGGAAAAACTGCAGGCCCAGGCCAGCGGTGTTGCGCTGTTAGCGCCACAGCAATTGCAATCTCTGACAGAAAGTTTGCAGGTACTTACTGACGAAGAAAAACAATACCTTACCAGCCAACAAGCCCAGCAGCAGCACCTCAACTGGCTCATGCGGCAAAATGAGCTACAGGCGGAGATAAACCGCCACCAGCAGGCATTACAGGCTGCACTTCAGGCGCAGGAAGAGGCGCAGCCGCAACTGGCGGCGCTGAGTCTGGCACTCCCGGCCAGAGCGTTACGCCCACACTGGGAGCGAATCCAGGAACAAACGGCTACGATTGACCGTACGCGACAGAAGATTCAGGAAGTGAATGCTCGCTTACAAAGCAGCTTAGCGCTGCGCGAGCGTATTCGTCAGCAGGCGCAAACGCAGTCAGCCGCTATGCTTGCCGGACAGCAAACGTTAACCGACTGGTTGAAGGAACATGACCGCTTCCGCTTGTGGAGTAGCGAACTGGCAGGATGGAAAGCGCTGCTGGCCCAACAGTCCGACGCTAGCGCCCAACTGCGCCAGTGGCAGCAGTTGCGGGAGAACGACACGCGCAAGCTTGATGCGCTGGCGCTTCCCACGCTGACCCTTTCGGCACAACAGGTAACGGAAGCGCTGGCGCAACATGTGCAGCTTCGTCCGTTACGCCAGCGGCTGAGTAATCTGCATGGGCAAATCGCCCCGAAGCAAAAGCAACTGGCGCAGCTACGCGCCACGCTTGTGCAGCGTCAGCAGGAGCTGGCCCAGCGCAATGCGGTGCTTACAGAAAAGCGTCAGCGCTATAAAGATAAAAATCAGCAGCTTGCCGATGTGAGAATCATTTGCGAGCAGGAAGCCCGGATCAAAGATCTGGAAAGCCAGCGGGCACTATTGCAATCCGGCATGCCTTGCCCACTTTGCGGCTCCACCACGCACCCGGCGATTGAGCGCTATCAAACGCTCGAACTGAGTGTGAATCAGACACGGCGTGGAGCGCTGGAAAAAGAGGTCAAAACGCTAGCCGATGAGGGGTCAACGCTACGCGGTCAACTTGAGGCGATAACCCAGCAACTTCAGCGCGATGAACGCGAAGTACAAACGCTTTCTCAGGAAGAGCAAGCACTTACTCAAGAGTGGCAGACCGTCACCGCCAGCCTCAACGTGACGCTGCAACCGCAGGATGACATCGCCCCGTGGCTTGCCGCCCAGGAAGAGCACGAGCAGCAGCTTCACCAACTGAGTCTGCGTCATACCCTGCAGGCGCAAATCACCGCACACACAGAGCAGATTACTCAGCTCCAGCAGCATATTGACCAGCGTCAGGCAACGTTAACCGCCGAGCTGGCCCGTCATGGTCTGTCCCTTCCGGCCGAGGGTGAAGTCGCCTCATGGCTGAGCGAGCGGGCGAACGAAGCGCAAATGTGGCAGCAGCGCCAGAACGAACTGACTGAATTACAGGCTCGAATCGCCCAGCTTGCGCCGGTGCTGGAAACGCTGCCTGAAATCGATGCGCTTGGTGAAAACATTGAGAATCTGTCGCTGGAAAACTGGCGGCAGGTGCACGACGATTGCCTCTCTTTACAGGGGCAGTGGCAAACCTTACAGCAGCAGGAGGCGCAGGAGGTTCAGCGCGCTGCAGAAATTCAGGCGCAGTTTGATACCGCATTGCAGGTCAGCATCTTTGCCGATCGCGACGCCTTTGTTGCCGCCCTGCTGGATGAAGAGACCTTTAACCGCCTTGAACAATTGAAGCAATCACTGGAAGGCCAGCGACAGCAGGCGCAAACGCTGCTTAATCAGGCGCAGCAGGCGCTGGCGACTCATCAACAACAGCTACCAACCGGGGTGGATCTCACGCTCACCGTGCAACATCTTCACGACGCGCTGGCGCAACTCACCCAGCAGCTACGGGAGAACACCACTCGTCAGGGCGAAATTCGCCAGCAGCTCAAGCAGGATGGTGAAAACCGCCAGCAGCAGCAGGCGCTGATGCTGACGATTGCGAAAGTCGCACAGCAGGTCGAAGACTGGGGCTATCTGAACGCGCTGATCGGCTCGAAAGAGGGAGATAAATTCCGCAAGTTTGCCCAGGGGCTGACGCTGGATAATCTGGTCTGGCTTGCCAACAACCAGTTGACCCGTCTGCACGGTCGCTATCTGTTGCAGCGCAAGGCCAGCGAAGCGCTGGAGCTGGAAGTGGTTGATACCTGGCAGGCCGATGCCGTGCGTGACACGCGTACGCTTTCCGGCGGCGAGAGCTTCCTCGTGAGTCTGGCGCTGGCGCTGGCGTTGTCCGATCTGGTCAGCCACAAAACGCGAATTGACTCCCTGTTCCTCGACGAAGGTTTCGGCACGTTGGACAGCGAAACGCTGGATACCGCCCTGAATGCGCTCGATGCGCTCAACGCCACTGGCAAAACCATTGGTGTCATCAGCCACGTTGAAGCGATGAAAGAACGCATTCCGGTGCAGATAAAGGTCAAAAAAATCAACGGACTGGGCTACAGCAAACTCGATAAAATGTTTGCAGTTGATGCCTGATAGCAGCTCAGCACCTGGAGGCCGGATATGCGCCAGCGCTATCCGGCACGGCACATAGCACGATCGTGAATACACAAAGACGGATATGAAATGGCATTCCACTTCGCTTATCCGCAAGCTATCTCTATTGGCGGCGAACGTTCGCCGCTATGGCGCATATCGTGCGTCTTTCTTGTTGGCAGGTGGTATGAAAAAAGTCATTTTCTCTTTAGCTCTGGGGACATTTGGGCTGGGCATGGCCGAGTTTGGCATCATGGGTGTACTCACCGAGCTGGCGCGGGACGTGGGAATTTCCATCCCTGCCGCTGGCCATATGATTTCGTTTTACGCTTTTGGCGTGGTGCTGGGCGCACCTATTATTGCGCTCTTTTCCAACCGCTTTTCTCTCAAGCACATTCTGCTGTTTCTGGTCACGCTGTGCGTGATCGGCAACGCCATCTTCACCCTCTCCTCCTCATATTTAATGCTGGCGGTGGGCAGGCTGGTTTCCGGCTTTCCACACGGCGCGTTTTTTGGCGTTGGCGCGATTATCCTGTCGAAGCTGGCCCGTCCTGGAAAAGTCACCGCCGCCGTCGCGGGCATGGTTTCGGGTATGACCGTTGCTAATCTGGTTGGCATTCCCATCGGCACCTGGCTGAGCCAGGAATTTAGCTGGCGCTACACGTTTCTGCTGATAGCCGTCTTTAATATCGCCGTGATGGTCTCGATAACTTTTTGGGTACCCAACATCAGCGATGAAGCCAAAGGGAAACTGCGCGAACAATTTCACTTTTTGAAAACCCCCGCCCCGTGGCTCATCTTTTCCGCCACCATGTTTGGTAACGCCGGGGTTTTCGCCTGGTTCAGCTACGTCAAACCGTACATGATGTTCATCTCCGGCTTTTCCGAAGCGCTGATGACCTTCATCATGATGCTGGTGGGATTGGGGATGGTGTTGGGAAATCTGCTGAGCGGTCGCCTTTCTGGCCGCTATACGCCGCTGCGTATTGCGGTAATAACCGACTTTGTAATTGTGCTGGCTCTGCTGCTGCTCTTTGCCTTTGGCGGGATCAAAGCCGCGTCGCTGATCTTCGCCTTTATTTGCTGCGCGGGCCTGTTTGCCCTGTCGGCGCCGCTGCAAATTTTGCTGCTGCAAAATGCTAAAGGGGGTGAGCTGCTGGGTGCGGCTGGGGGGCAAATTGCCTTTAATCTCGGCAGCGCGATTGGCGCCTGGTGCGGTGGTATGATGCTGACGCTGGGCTTTGCCTACAACTACGTGACGTTACCGGCGGCGCTGCTGTCGTTTTCTGCAATGTCGTCGCTGCTGCTCTACGGTCGCCTGAAGCGCAGCGTATCCCAGATGACTCCCGTTGCCGGATAGCCTCTGCGCTACCCGGCAACGCGAACATTACGCCTGCGGCCACAACCAGGCCGCGCCGCGCACGCCGCTGGAGTCACCGTGCAGCGCCTTGCGTAGAGGCGTTTCGCACTCACCGCCAAAAACAAACTGTTTAATCAACGTTGGCACGTTTTGATACAGTCGATCGACATTGCTCATTCCACCGCCCAGCACGATTACATCCGGATCGAGAATATTCACCACATGTGCCAGTGATTTCGCCAGACGCAGCTCGTACCGACTCAACGCCTGTTCCGCCAGGGTATCCCGGGCATTAACAAGACTGATAATTTCACTGCCCTTGAGCGGCTTACCGCTCAGACGCTGGTAGTCGGTGGCAAAACCGGTTCCGGAAATGAAGGTTTCAATACAGCCTTGCTTGCCGCAATAGCAGGGCACTTCCTGCCGATAACGCAGTTCGTCTTCGTCCATCCACGGCAGCGGATTATGCCCCCACTCGCCCGCAGTACCGTTGCCGCCCGTGTGCGCCCGGCCGTTCAGCGCCACTCCAGCGCCACATCCTGTACCGATAATCACCGCAAACACGGTTTGCGCCCCCGCCGCTGCACCATCAACGGCTTCAGAAACCGCCAGGCAGTTGGCATCATTTGCCAGCCGCACTTCGCGATTCAGACGCGTACTCAGGTCTTTGTCAAAAGGTTGCCCGTTAAGCCAGGTCGAGTTGGCATTCTTCACCACTCCGGTGTAGGGCGAAATTGAACCGGGAATGCCCATCCCGACGGTTCCCGACTGCCCGGTGGCCTTTTCCGCCATCTCCACCAGCGCGGCGATGGTTTCTATCGTTTGCCGATAATCATCACGCGGCGTGGGCAGGCGATGGCGAAAAAGCTGTTCGCCTGCATCGCCAAGCGCGATAACTTCCGTTTTCGTACCGCCTAAATCGATACCTATACGCACTGTTTGCTCCTCTTCCCGATTAACAATGCAAGCATAGCGACAATTCGCTATCATGCCCGCTGGATTTAACGACAAGGCCGTGGAAATTATCATGCTGTGGTTCAAAAATTTAATGGTTTACCGTCTTAGCCGCGATGTTTCTTTGCGTGCCGAAGAGATGGAAAAACAGCTGGCATCAATGACGTTCACCCCTTGCGGTAGCCAGGATATGGCAAAAATGGGCTGGGTTCCGCCGATGGGATCGCACAGCGATGCATTAACGCATACCGCCAATGGCCAAATTATTATCTGCGCCCGCAAAGAAGAAAAAATTCTGCCGTCGCCGGTTATCAAACAGGCGCTGGAAGCCAAAATTTTCAAACTGGAAGCTGAGCAAGGTCGCAAACTCAAGAAGACCGAAAAAGACTCGCTGAAAGATGAAGTTCTGCACTCATTGCTGCCGCGCGCCTTTAGCCGTTTCAGCCAGACGATGATGTGGATCGATACCGTCAACGATCTGATCATGGTTGATTGCGCGAGTGCGAAGAAAGCCGAAGATACGCTGGCGCTGCTGCGTAAGAGTCTCGGTTCGCTGCCGGTCGTTCCGCTGACGATGGAAAACCCCATTGAGCTGACGCTGACCGAATGGGTTCGTTCCGGTACAACGGCACAGGGATTCCAGTTACTGGATGAAGCTGAACTAAAAGCGATCCTTGAAGACGGCGGCGTGATCCGCGCGAAAAAGCAGGATCTGGTCTGCGACGAAATCGCCGTGCATATCGAAGCGGGCAAACTGGTCACCAAGCTGGCCCTCGACTGGCAGCAGCGCATTCAGTTCGTGATGTGTGACGACGGCTCTATTAAGCGTTTGAAGTTTAGCGACGAGCTGCGCGATCAGAACGAAGATATTGACCGCGAAGATTATGCTCAGCGTTTTGATGCCGATTTCATCCTGATGACGGGTGAACTGGCGGCGCTGATTAAAAGTCTGGTGGAAGGATTAGGCGGCGAAGCGCAACGTTAAGCCGTACTTACCGAATGGCGGCATAATGTCGCCATTCGTCATTTCTACGCTTACAGATAGCGGCAAAGATAGGATGTTGGCTCTGCTACCTGCAGATGAAACTCACTGTTGCCCGGTACGTTGAACACGTCCCCTGCGGCATACACCTTCCACTCGGTTTCCCCCGGCAGCAGCACGTTCAGTGCGCCGCTAACGACAGTCATCTCTTCAGGCGCCGCAGTACTAAAGGTATATTCGCCTTCAGCCATCACGCCAACACTGGCGCGGCCAGTACTGCTGCTGGTAAAACCGATCGATTTTACTTTGCCGGAAAAGTATTCATTACTTTGAAGCATACAACTGGCCCTATCTCGTGATTAAGTTGAGAACCAATATAGGGGGCTGACGTTCCACCTGTCACGCAAAATTACGCCAACAGCTCCGAAGCCAGTCGGGCAATCAACACATTAGACAGAAGAACCGGGACATCCAGCGATTTTTGCAGTAAATCGCGATGGCGTTGATTGAACCCCAGACAATCCAGCATGATCACATCCGCGCCTTGCTCCAGCAGTTCTTTCCCGGCATCAATCAATTGTTGTTCGGTACCTTCGATCGGATTCGCCACGGCATACACTGGTGGAGTTTGTAACACCTGCCATTTTTGCGTCTGGGCTTTGAGCAATTCGGTGACGGGGACAATAACCCCGACCTGATGCCCATCGACAATCGAGGCCACCAGCGGGGGGATAATACGTAACGGCTCCAGCAGAATACTATTGCGGGCGGTCAGGCGAGCGATTGAGGCGGTACTCATCAGCAGGATCACGTCAAAGCCCTGGTTATCCAGCACCTCCACGATACTTTGCAGTGAGCGCTCAACCTTCTGGCGTGAGACATGCGCAAGTTGGTGGTCGCTGAGCAGCGTTAATAAAGGCTCGTCACCGGGCGAAACGCCGTACTCAGCCATCACATCTTCTCGCCGCATCTGTCCAAGCAGACTGTGGTGAGTAATGTGCTGTTCATCGATATATTCCGTCAGGAGCGGTAACACCTCACACATCGGCACCACGCCAATCGTGAGGATAGCCAACGACGCACTCATTTGTTGCTCCACCATCTTCTTACTTTGCTGTGAAATCCCGGGCAAGTGCCGGGCGCTGACCTGCGCTACAAATGCTCAAAAGCGTAGCAGCTGATCGGCGGTGTATTGTGTAAAGATTCCAAATCATTCCGGTACTGGATTGTTATTGCTTAATTTTCAATTTTAACGGTATACGGCGAAATTTAAGAAAATGTGATGAACGCCCGTCGTGGCACTTTTCAGACTCGTGCCAGGACGGTGCTTAATATCAGGTTTTATCGGGGTCTTCGTAGCGTTTTTTGGCATCCATGGCTTCCTGCGCAGAAGGATGCTCACTGATCAACGTATTCGGTTTAGGGTGATCGGCTCGAAGTTGATACCAGGTTACCGTCTGGCCTGGCGTCCCCTTTTCAACCGTAACAATGTTCGCTTGACGTGGGTAAGGTGGTTTTGTCGGCATAGTTCTTCCTTTTCACTGGATGAACATTAAGTATAGACACCGCCCTGTAACCGTGGCGCTGCCTGCGCCAGTATCTCAAGAATGTCTTCCACCACCTGCGCAGGTTTATGGGTGGCATCAACGATGTAGTGCGCAGCTTCACGGTACAGAACATCGCGCTGAGCGAGCACTTCCTGCACCTCTTCAGTCAGCGGCTTACCGGTTAAGGTTGGGCGCAATCCCTCTTCAGGCGTGGCCTCCAGACGATCAACCAGTACTGATACCGGTGCGCTTAAATAGATAACCACGCCGTGGCTGCGCATGTAATGACGATTAAATTCGGTAAGAATGATGCCGCCGCCGGTCGCAACAACCGTTGCCGGGGCTGTGACGGCCTGCAGAGCGCTCGTCTCCTGGGCACGAAACCCTTCCCATCCTTCCCTTTCGACGATCTCCGCCACGGTCATCTGCACGTGCGATTGCAACCAGCGATCGGTATCGACAAACTGGAAATCGATAGCCTTCGCCAGCGCCATACCGGTAGTTGTCTTACCACACCCCCGGGGGCCGACAAGATAAAGAGGTTGCGTCATTACAGAAATTCCCCAGGGAGCCGCGAGCGAGCGGGATCTGATGCGGTTAAAGATATAATCATATCACCAAACTAGTACATCGCCAAAACGTAAAGAAAAAATTACATACAGGGTAGCGATACCTATTAACCCCTACTATAACAAGAATTCACCATGAATAAAGTGTAAATAATAAATTACACGTTTTATTTTCTGCGCTGTACTTCCAGCCACCACTTATCAAGCTCAGCAGCAAAATGCTGCCTGTCTCGTGGTGAAAGGCTGTCCGGCCCGCCGGTCTGAATACCGCTGGCGCGTAGCGTATCCATAAAATCACGCATCATCAGACGCTCACGGATCGTGGCTTCGGTATAACGTTCACCGCGCGGATTAAGCGCCGCCGCACCTTTTTCAATGACTTCTGCCGCCAGCGGGATATCCGCTGTTATCACTAAATCACCGGCACTACACTGGCGCACAATCTCGTTATCCGCCACGTCAAACCCGGCGGGAACACGTAATGTGCGGATAAACCGCGAAGACGGGACGCGCAAACTCTGGTTTGCTACCAAAATAAGCGGCATCTGCATGCGCTCAGAAGCGCGGTACAAAATATCTTTAATCACATTCGGACACGCATCGGCATCCACCCATATTGTCATAATTTCTCCCCACTGATGTGCAGTTGCACATTGTCGCGTGCTTTTACTTGCAGGCAAAGTGCTGTTTATCCTTCTGCACGTATTCAATCCGCGCTAAGCTTAGCTTTCCCAGGTAAAACAATGAATATCACGCATAGGGAGTGACAAAATGGACAAGAAAATCGGTTTTATCGGCTGCGGTAATATGGGCAAAGCGATACTTGGCGGCATGATCGCCAGCGGCCAGGTTCTCCCCGGACAAATCTGGGTCTACACCCCTTCCCCCGATAAAGTCGCTGCATTGCACGACCAGTACGGTATTAATGCGGCGCAGTCTGCGCAAGAGGTCGCGCAAATCGCTGACATCGTTTTTGGGGCCGTAAAACCAGGCATCATGATTAAAGTGCTGAGCGAAATTACCTCCAGCCTGAACAAAGACTCCCTGGTCGTCTCGATTGCCGCTGGCGTCACCCTCGATCAGCTCGCCCGCGCGCTGGGCCATGACCGTAAAATCATTCGCGCGATGCCAAACACGCCGTCACTGGTGAATGCCGGAATGACCTCCGTCACGCCGAACGCCTTAGTCACGCCAGAAGACACCGCCGACGTGCTGAATATCTTCCGCTGCTTTGGCGAAGCGGAAGTCATTGCGGAGGCAATGATTCATCCGGTCGTTGGCGTCAGTGGTTCAGCACCGGCCTATGTCTTTATGTTTATTGAAGCAATGGCGGACGCCGCCGTGCAGGGTGGCATGCCTCGCGCGCAAGCTTATAAATTCGCGGCGCAGGCAGTAATGGGGTCGGCAAAGATGGTGCTGGATACGGGTAAACATCCCGGAGAACTGAAGGATATGGTGTGCTCGCCTGGCGGAACCACCATTGAAGCGGTACGCGTCCTGGAAGAACGTGGTTTCCGTTCATCAGTGATTGAAGCGATGATTAAGTGCATGGAGCAGTCGGAAAAACTCAGCCGCTCCTGAGTTAACACCGCCGGACGTCAGGCCGCCGCCTCAGTGCGGTTACGTCCGGAATTCTTTGCTTTGTAGAGCGCCATATCCGCCGACTTTAACCATTCTCGATAATGCTCGGTTTCTGCGGTCAGCGGCGCAACGCCCACGCTGATCCGCAGAGCAACCTGCGGCGCGCAGGATAAACGCAGTTGGCCAAGTCGTTCGTGAACGCGAGACATCGCCGCAATCGCGCTGGTTGCCGGCGTGCCGCACATAATCACCGCAAACTCATCACCGCCAAAGCGCCCGATCACGTCGCTACCGCGTAAGGTCATCTGCAACTGGCGGGTCAGCGCGACAATCGCCTGATCCCCAACGTCATGACCCCAGGTATCATTAATGCTCTTAAAATGGTCGATATCGATAATCAGTAACGTGGCGTCACGCTGGTAACGGCGGCAATTATCAAATTCATTACGCAGTAACAGTTCCCAATGGCGGCGGTTGTACACCCCAGTCATGCCATCTCGCGTACTCATCACCTGTAAACGGCGTTTATGTTCCGCCAGCTTGATGACCGTCTGGTAGCTGACCCAGGCAAACAGCAGCGGATAAATCACCAGCACCGGCAGCGTCAATAGCACGCTAAGTTGAGTACTGCTAAAAGCGACGGAGATATCGGTTAACTGTAACGTCACCAGGCATGAAACCATCATCAAAACGGCGCCTGCGATGAATATTCGCATCCCGCCTGCGCCCATCAGGTTGATGCAGATAATCATCAGCAGCGCCGTGGATGGCAACAGGTTTACGCCCATAATCCCTATCCACATACCGGCAAGAATGGCATCGGCTTTTAAGTTGGTAAATTCGCTATGCAGAGGATCGTCGGCTTTGCTGGCCAACTGCCAGGCCAAATGCGGCCAGACAAACGCCCATCCCACCAGTAATAGCCACCAGCCACCGGTAATAGGCTGAGCAACTAATACCGACGCGATAGGGAAAAACATTCCCCCCAAACCCACCGCTCGCGGCAGCCTGATTCGTCGGGCGAATCGCAGACCGGAACGTTGGTGGTCATTTTGATGAAGCGATAAAAATGCTTCATTCGGGACGACCTTCTTTTGATAAAAGTTTTCATCATTCATTGTATTTGGGAATATTCTGAAACAAATTTCCCAAATTATAGGAAGGGGTCTGGTGGCGGAAGTATGATATTTCGGGTGAGCGATTTTACCTGCTCACCCGTAAGTGCTACGCAGATTTCTTCAGGCAAGCGCTCATAAATTTATTACGATCATCACCTTTCAGAGACTGCTCCGTCGCCTTAACGTTACATTCACGCATTTTTTGCTGCTGCGGCGTCAGGCTCTTTTCCTCCGGCGCAGATTTACTGTTTTTCAGGCAATCACTCATATATGTCTTACGCGCATCCCCTTTTAAGGTCTGCGCCGTTGCCTGCTGATTGCAGGTGGTCATACGCTGTTGTTGCGGGGTTAAAGTCTTCTCGGCAGCACCGACGGTAGTTAAAAAAATCAGACCAAAAAGCAGCGTCATTAATAATGTAATTTTCATAGCATCCTTCTTTTCTGAACGACAACACACAGGTAAGTTTGGCTGCTAACGATAAAAATACCACCCGGCGGCAAAAGTATTGCCGCCGGGCGTCGGGTTATTTCAGTCTTAACGCCGCTTTCATGGTGTAAAACAGGTCGGTTTGATCGGTCAGGCCGACCACATTCGCCGCGTGCGGGCCATAGGCTGCAATTCGTAGCTGGCTGCCGGTGTGCTCCTGAGATTCCTCTTCAGAGTTGCCGTAGCTGATGACCATGACCGCGCCATCTTTGGTGTTCAGCGCCTGGGTCAGGCCTGGTGCTTTGGTATCCGGCGCGACAATCTGGCTGGCATGTGCGTGGTCAGCGGTTACCACCACCAGGGTGTTGCCATCTTTCTTCGCAAAGGCAAGCGCACGCTGTACCGCTTCGTCCAGATCGACCGTTTCGCCAATCTGTCCGCACGGGTTGGCGGCGTGGTCCTGTTTATCGATTGACGCCCCTTCCACTTGCAGGAAAAAACCTTTCTCATTTTTGCTTAACAACTCAATCGCTTTATCCGTCATCTGCGCCAGCGTTGGCACGCTGTCGTCACGCTTTGGATTTGGCGTACAGGTCACAACCGGCTTATCCAGATTGCCATGATAAGACGCTTTCGGACCTTCCCAGCGCACGGGCATATTGCCGTCAGAGAACAGGCCCAGCAGCGGTTTATCCTGATTAGCTTCGGTAATCGCCGCCAGCGTCGCGGTATCACTCACCATCTGATAACCGCGGACCAGGGCTTGTTCACGCAACGTTTTACCCTGCCACTCGCCTGCCGCAGCGGTTTCCGCAAACGTTTTGGCCCCGCCGCCCAGCGTAACGTCAGCCCTGGCATTCAGTAATTGTTCGGTGATTGACCCTTTACCGCCTTTTTCCAGCGCATTGGTTGGGCATTTTTCACGTGTCACGCCTGGGCCATAGCACTTACGCGAAGTCACATGGGCAACCAGCGCCGCCGGGGTAGCATCCTGCAATTCAGCGGTAGAAACGTTGCCCGTTGCCAGCCCCGCCGCTTTTGCCATTTCAAGAATTGTGGCGTGATTTTTTTCATGAATATCAACGCCCAGCGCGCCATTATAGGTTTTCACACCGGTGGTCCACGCCGTCGCGGATGCCGCAGAATCCGTCACATAATCGGGTTTACCCGTTTTCTTATCCAACGCATAGTGCGTGTATTGTCCGGTCAACGGTAAAGCATCAATTCCTTTAAAAAAGCCGCCTGCGCCTTCGGCATAATTTCGCGCGGCCGTTATTTCTGAGTCACCCATCCCATCGCCAATCAATAAAATAATATTTTTGGCCGGTTTATCGCTCAGAGATTCGCGCAGAGCCGCCGTTTGATCGGCAGACAATCGGCGGGCGCCGCCCGGCGTGGTGATATCACCCTGAGCGGCACGATTATCCATAACCGCTATGGCAGAGGTTTCTGCATTAATAACCGGGGTAAACAGCAAAGGTAACAGGGCAATAGCGAGTGCGCTTTGTTTCACTTTATTTTCTCCATGTATAAATACGGTAAAATTAAAACAAAGCGACTATAAGTATTTGATGTGACACTTTTATGATAATTTGTGGATGACGCACCACGGATTACTCAAAACGCTTTTGGCACACTCTCGCCAGCGTTATGAACGTTGGTCAGAAACGCAGGCATACGGCCTTCTCCAGCCAAAGCCCCCTCAATTTGGCGAATAAATATTTGCCGATCGTTACACGTCATATTGCGCAGCATTTCGATGATTACCTGCTCCAGCGTTTCAACCTGCGCCGTCAGTTCTTGCGACTCTTCTTCTTTTTGGGCGAGCTTAAGTAACAACTCAGTAACGAGATTTTTCATTTACGTATTCCCTTAACCAAATATAGGCCACGTTATCATTAAGACTCACAACTGCCTAGAGGATGAAAGTTGTATTTTCATAAGAAATAAAACGTTTTGCGAAAACAATCACAACACAAAATAAGGGGGAAGGAGTCTTAGCGCAGAATTATTCCATATAAAAGGGTAAGGGGATTAATAATCACCTGGATATATAAATGCATAATGATGGATTAACAACGCTGACGGGCAGCGTTGTTAATCAGGTACTCAGCGTGCGCAGCGCCGACGTCGCAACGCGATAGCCAGTTGCCAGATGTTGATTAGCACAATGCACGCCGTGGCAATAAACACCCAGCGAAAGCCCGCCATTGCCGAAACTGTTGCCCCCATTAATGGCCCGGCTACGTTGCCGAGGTACATAAATGACTGGTTATAACCAAAAATGCGCCCGGTTATCTGGTCGCTGGAGTATTTCACCAGCAGCGTCTGCACCGCGGGCAACATCGCGCCGTCGGCAAAGCCGAGCAGAAAACGTAAGATCCCCAACTGCAACGGCGTAGTGACCCATGACATGGCGAAAAACAACACGACGGCGAAGATTAACGTTGCCATTAAAACCCGCTCAGTCCCAATACGATCGCCTAATTTACCTAGCCGGGGCGCAGAAATCAGCGCCGAGATGCCCGGAACCGAAGCAATCAGCCCGCTGAGAAAGGCAATATTAGAACTGTCTGGGACCATTGATTTAATAAACAGCGCCAGAATCGGCCCAATTGAGCCGTTACATAACTGGATCACCATCGTAGTAAAAAACAGGCTGATCACCAGCGCCGGATAAGGCAGCGAGGCAAAGACGGCCCTCCCGCTCAGGCGTTCGCTTTTTTTGATTATCGGGCGCACACCTTCTTTGATTAAGAACAGCGTGACCAGAAAACTCACTACCAGCAAGGCCGCGGTAATACAGAATACCGCCCGTAAGCCAACGTGGTCGGCAATAAAGCCCCCCATCAGTGGTCCGCCAATAACGCCGCTAATTTGCGCCGTCGAGAGCGTACTCAGCGCCCACCCGCTGCGTTCACGCGGAACCTGTGAGGCTACCAGCGCCATCGCATTGGGAATATAGCCAGACGTTAACCCCATGACCCCACGCAGCAGAAAAAGCTGCCAGACGTTAGTGGCAAAGGCCTGCAGTAAAATCGCAATCGCCATACCCAAAGAGGCCCGCAGCAGCATTAGCTTGCGTCCTTTACGGTCGGCTAAACTCCCCCACATCGGAGAGACAATGGCTGAAATCAGGAAGGTGACGCTAAACGTTAAGCCGGACCACATTGAGAGTGCTTCATGGGAGCTTACCCCCAGTTGGGAGATATAGAGCGGTAAAAAAGGTAGGATTTGGCTGATTGCCAGGCCGGTGAAAAAGCAACCGAACCATACGGAAATGAGGTTGACTCTCCAGGATTCCATAGGGACTCATAACGATAAGTAGCTGAAAACTGCGAGCAGCTTAACAAATTACTTAGCCAAATAAGGGTCCACAGGTGCGATATATCACAGTTTAGGATTTTATCTTCCCGCTCATCATATTTGTGATACACCTCACATCAACCCCACAATATCAGCAGGGGTTTATGCTCCGCGTCCGTTCTGCGCGTTTGCGCTTATCTGTTCCTCTGTTGCCCACCAAAACAATCTGCCAGAAGCCGAGGAAACCTGCGTTTTGTCGTGGTAATGTATGTGCTTTGCATTCATGGAATGGGTTTTTTAAGATGGCAAAGTTGCGGGTAGGAATCGTATTTGGTGGTAAATCAGCGGAACATGAAGTGTCATTGCAATCGGCAAAAAATATTGTCGATGCCATCGACAAGACTCGCTTTGACGTTGTGCTGTTAGGTATTGATAAGCAAGGGCAATGGCACATTAGCGATGCCAGTAACTATCTGCTCAATTCAGATGATCCAGCGCATATTGCGCTGCGTCCTTCCGCGACCAGCCTGGCTCAGGTCCCGGGTAAACAAGAGCACCAGTTGATCGATGCGCAAAACGGTCAGCCACTGCCAACGGTCGATGTTATTTTCCCGATCGTACACGGCACGTTGGGTGAAGATGGCTCTCTGCAGGGTATGCTGCGCGTGGCGAATCTGCCGTTCGTCGGTTCTGATGTCCTGGGTTCTGCGGCATGTATGGATAAAGACGTGACCAAACGTCTACTGCGCGATGCCGGATTAAACATCGCGCCATTTATTACGCTCACCCGTGCCAATCGCAACCGCATCAGCTTTGCCGAGGTGGAATCCCGCCTTGGCCTGCCACTGTTTGTGAAACCAGCCAACCAGGGCTCGTCCGTTGGCGTCAGTAAAGTGACCAGCGAAGCGCAATACAATCAGGCCGTCGCGCTGGCATTTGAATTCGACCATAAAGTCGTGGTGGAACAAGGGATCAAGGGCCGCGAGATCGAATGCGCGGTGCTGGGCAACGATCAACCGCAGGCCAGTACCTGTGGCGAGATCGTGCTGAACAGTGATTTTTACGCTTACGACACCAAATACATTGACGATAACGGTGCCAAAGTGGTTGTTCCGGCAGCGATCGCACCGGAAGTTAACGATAAGATCCGCGACATTGCTATTCAGGCTTATCAGACGCTGGGCTGCGCCGGTATGGCGCGCGTGGACGTTTTCTTAACCGCAGAGAACGATGTTGTGATCAATGAGATCAACACGCTGCCGGGCTTTACCAACATCAGCATGTATCCAAAACTGTGGCAGGCGAGCGGCTTAGGCTATACCGATTTGATCACTCGCCTGATCGAACTGGCGCTGGAACGTCATGCGGCGGATAGCGCGTTGAAAACCAGTATGTAAACCCGCCTGGATGCCTGATCGATAGCTATTGGGCATCCTTTGCTTCTTCTTCATCTTCCACGCGGCGACGGATAATTAATCCAGCCAGCCAAAAGCTAATCACCCACGTCACCAACCCCACCGCATAGGTCTGCCATCCCTGCGCTTCAAAACCCAGTAAGCCGACCACACCGTTCAGAATAAAGATAAGCCCAATAGCGAAGGCATAGTAGTGCCAGTCTCGGCGGATTTTAACAGGCAGGTTCATAACGGCTCCGGTGGAAATACAACGTGAAAGCGCATCCTCGCACATTTCCTCATAGACGTCTGTGGCCTGTGCGGAATTTCTGAAATGTAACTTGATTTCACTTAAGGTTACTTAATTGTGACAATCAGCAAAAAACCGAGATCCAGGAATAATCTCTACCTGAAATTACCATCATTCTGATATTGACATTGCCGATCACCTGTCAGACTCACTGTCAGTTCCAGGCATCACGTCAAAAAAAGCAGGTTATTTCCGGAGGTCTTTATGGCTGATTTTACGCTCTCAAAATCCCTGTTTAAGGGCAAGCATCGGGATACCTCCTCCCTGCCCGGCAACATTGCGTATGCCGTATTTGTGCTGTTT
Source organism: Citrobacter sp. Cb031 (assembly GCF_030336725.1). Classification (NCBI taxonomy): domain Bacteria; kingdom Pseudomonadati; phylum Pseudomonadota; class Gammaproteobacteria; order Enterobacterales; family Enterobacteriaceae; genus Citrobacter; species Citrobacter sp. Cb031. Next base: position 155,322 of record NZ_JAOWDA010000026.1, on the reverse strand, counting down.
TGCTTTTGGGCAGGCGCGCAGGTTTTAAATCTGTTGGCCCACGCTCCCGGCATCTATGAACAGCTGATGCAGTTGCAAATGCAAGAGACAGGACGCCCACGAGTTGAAATTGGCTTAGGCGTCGGTACCCTTTTTGGGCTGGTCCCTTTCCTTGCCGGAAGTCTGATTCTTGGCGCCATCGCGGCATTCGTGCGCTGGCGCCGCCGTCATCATAATGATGACTGACCCATACATTTCGCTCGACGATCGTCCACGCGTTTCGCAAACCACGCGGTAGTCAGATTACGTGTAATCTTCGGGCTTTCCAGCTGAATGCCTGGCAGCATTTCACGGGGTAGCGCTTTCCCGCTCTTCGCTTCCGCCAGCTTATAGACCTTCTCGTACAGCGCGGTATCTTCAAAAGCCAGACTGTCACCTTTTTGCAGTTGGCGGTGGATCTCACTCTCGCTCATCCCCAGCTTACCGGCCAGTTTACGTACCGCCAGCTCGGTTTTGCCCGGCTCGCTGCTGCCGTAGAGAATCAAATCACCATCCGTCGCCAGCTTCACTCCGCTGGCTTTACTGACCGCATTCTGGAAAGCCGCATTGCGGCTGGCATACCATCCCGCATTGAAATCGGCGAAACGGAAGATTGGCGCGCTGTAATTCGCCGGGTAGTTAAGCAGATGATACGTGCCGAACCACAGCCCACCGCGGCGGCTGAACACTTCCTGACGTACTGTTCCCGCCATTTTCCACGGATACCCGTCGGCGTGCTGCTCGGCAAACGCGATACTGACCTGCATTGGCCCACCGGTATGTACCGGATTAAGCGAACCAAACAGCGTCTGCCCCATCGGTACCATATTGATAAAATCATCAAAAATGGCGCTAAGCTGTTTTTCCGTTTTCACCGTATCCAGACGCTCGCTGTAGCTTTTCCCCGTTGGCGAGTTAATCTTCAGTGCGGTATGCACCACAAACTGCGGGATATGCATACGCTCGGCGCGCCGGTCGATCTCTTTCCAGGCGATTTTACTTAAGTTTGGAACGGCCGGATCCGCCTGATAGTTTGACTCCTGTTGCGCGACCGCCAGCACCGAACAGATATTTTCAACCGTCGGCGCCAGCTTCTGGCTTTCAAACGTCTTCGCTAAATCCTGCGCCCATGCGTCCCGGTCTTTCACGCTGGCGGGCATTTTCTGGCGCACCACGCTCGCCACATCGACGGCTTTCTCCCCTTTTTTTAGCGGCTGCGCGGGTTGGCTACTACATCCCACCAGCACCAGAGCGGCCAGACCGGACAAGGGGTAAAGACGGGAAACCGTCGACATAACATCTCCTTTTTTATTAACTAAGCGTATGGGTAACTTCCTGAATATCCTGGCCATCAAGCTCACGTTCAAAGCTGCGCAGACGCTTATAAATAGACATCAGTTCGACTAACGTTGTCCAGGAGTTAATCAAATACTGGAACGAGCCGCGCACCTGGCCAAACACGTTGGTGATTTGCGTCATCAGGCCGAGCGTAATCGTACCGGCAACAATCGACGGAAACAGCAGGAACAAGCCGAAAACGTTATCAACCTGCAGGTATAGAATACGGGCGATATTGAAGTACATATAGTGAAAATAGAGGCGGAAGTAGTTCTGGCGCACCGCATGGAACAGTTCACGCACCGTCGGCGGGGTCGCACGATTAGCGTCATCTTCGCCGTAAACCAGTTCTTTACGGTAGGCCGCTTCCACGCGCTGGTTTTTAAACTCCAGCCCCGGAAGTTTGATGCCGACTACCGCCAGCAAGCCGGTTCCCATCAACGACCAGACAATCGCGGCAATCACCAGGCCATAAGGAACATGTCCAACAATTGGCAGGTCCGGCACATGGGCTGAGAGTGTGACCAGTACAGGTAAGAAGGCAATCAGCGTCATAATCGCATTGATAAAGCTGACCCCCATATCTTCAAGCGTGGAGGCAAAACGCATGGTATCTTCCTGCACACGCTGCGCTGCGCCTTCGATATGACGCAGATGCTGCCAGTGCGCCATATAGTGTTCGTTCATTGCGGTACGCCAGCGGAATACATAGTGGCTGACGAAGAAGTTGTTCATCACCCCAATGACCACGGCAATCAGCGCAATGCCAAGAAAGATGCCTACTTCATGATAGAACTGCTCAATCTTCACCTTATGCGGCGCACTCAACGCGGATTGAATCAGATCATAGAATGGCGCATACCAGGCGTTGACGGCGACGCCAACTTCAACCAGAAACCAGGTCACGAAAATAATCAGCGACGTGCCCAGTATGGACCAGTACTGCCAGCGGTGCGGGCTGTAGATAAACCAGAACAGCGCGAACACCCCAACACAAAGAATGTAATACGCATAAAAAATCAGGTAATCCAGTGACCAGAATCGGGCCGCGCTAATCGGTACGTCTCCCGACGCGCCGGTAATATGTGCAACCCAGGCTCCCCCACCTCCTTGCCAGAATACAACGGCGACCAGTGCCCAAATAAATGCCGAAATAAAGAACGGCCCCGGCTTTGGGAAAAAAGACTTAAACATAGTGCTCTCCTGCTAACTTCTTATCGTTATGACGACTGCTGTGTATTTGCCACCGTGGAGTGCGGTGGCCAGACGGCTTACGCCCAAAAACACAAGCTGAAACCGACAAGTGTGACCAAAACCGCGGCACTTAGTTCGCACCCGGGTATGAAGAATTGTTTCTGTGATTTTCACACTCGACAACGTTCCAGCAAGTGCAGATTATCACAGCGTGAGATCACAAAAGCGAACATCCGTAATCCGGGAAACGCTCGCGTTTACTCATCGTTACGTTTTTCACACTATCATTGGCTGATAAGCGCTTTGCAATACGCCGATGAGTAGTATAAATACGCATACGCACGACATCCTTTTTCACTTTCTCTAACTCATGGACACCACCGTTGAAACGTAGTCTGCTTTTTTCTGCCGCGCTGTGTGCGGCGTCATTGACATCTGTCCAGGCGGCACAGCCTATAACCGATCCGGTCTTCGCCTCTGATATCGTCGATCGTTATGCCGACCATATATTTTACGGCAGCGGTGCTACGGGGATGGCGCTCGTGGTGATTGATGGTAACCAGCGCGTATTTCGCAGCTTCGGCGAAACACGCCCTGGCAATAACGTCCATCCGCAGTTGGATTCCGTTATTCGAATTGCCTCTATTACTAAATTAATGACCAGCGAAATGCTGGTGAAATTACTCGATCAGGGTACGGTTAAACTCAACGATCCATTGAGCAAATATGCGCCGCCTGGCGCGCGCGTGCCGACTTATCAGGGCACGCCGATTACGCTGGTGAATCTGGCGACGCATACCAGCGCGCTACCGCGCGAACAGCCAGGCGGCGCGGCGAAGCGCCCGGTGTTTGTCTGGCCAACCCGTGAACAGCGCTGGAGCTATCTCTCAACCGCCACGCTTAAAGCCGCACCGGGTTCGCAGGCTTCTTATTCCAACCTGGCGTTTGACCTGCTGGCCGATGCGCTGGGAACCGCATCCGGAAAGCCTTATCCGCAGCTGTTTGAAGAAAAAATTACCCGTCCGCTGGGGATGAAAGACACCACCTTTACCCCATCCCCCGATCAATGCAGACGCCTGATGGTCGCGGAAAAAGGCGCCAGTCCTTGCAACAATACCCTGGCGGCAATGGGCAGCGGCGGTGTTTATTCAACGCCCGGTGATATGATGCGCTGGATGCAGCAGTATCTCTCATCTGATTTTTACCATCGTAGCCAGCAGGCCGACCGTATGCAGACGCTGATTTATCAGCGTACGCAGTTAACCAAAGTGATAGGGATGGATGTTCCAGGTAGAGCCGATGCGCTGGGTTTGGGCTGGGTCTATATGGCGCCGAAGAATGGGCGACCAGGAATTATTCAAAAAACCGGTGGCGGCGGCGGCTTCATTACCTATATGGCGATGATCCCACAGCAAAACGTCGGGGCATTTATCGTGGTGACCCGTTCTCCGCTAACCCGATTTACCAATATGAGCGACGGTATCAACGATCTGGTTGCAGAGCTGAGCGGGAATAAACCGCAGGTTATTCCTGCATCCTGACTTAATACTCAAAAGGCAAACGGTTAATGCTCACCAGTTTGCCTTTATTCATTTCAATGTAACCACCTTTACGCAATGCCGCGAGAACCTCAGCGACAACTGAGCGTGAAATTCGTGTGCGTTGGTGAATATAGTTCATGACGCCGATACGCGAACGCAGTACGTCGTCCCATTTCATCATGGATATCAGCGTCGCGCGGATCTGATCGTAGGAGTTATTGCCGATCAGCTGCAGATCGCGCAACTCAAACATTGAATTTTGCCATGCTAACCAGCAAAAGGCTTCACGCCAAAGCTGGCATTGTTCAATTATATTTATCGTTTGCGAAGCAGGCAGGTGGTATCCCGTACAATTACTTTCGGTTATTAATCTGTATTGTACATCTGTTTTCATCACGCCATCAGAAAGGCCCATAATAAAAGGCGCCTGTGCAATCCCGACCAGCACGCTTTCTCCTCTACGTAGGGAAACAACACCACTTAAAATAACAAAAGTATCGTCACTATTAATATCGCTGGAAAAAATTATTTCTTTGTCGTTATCACACTCAAAGTGTTTACCATATTTCGCTAAACATTTATCAAGCTTACCAAACTCAAGAAGAGGTTTATTTGAAGATAGCATGTGCGTATTCCTTGCAAGAAATGCCCGTCAAATCCGTGACGGGCATTATTTCTAAATAAAATTACCTTTTATTTCTCTGCAAGAAAGTTGTTACCAGGTATATTTAACACCAACGTTTGCAGACCAGTCTTGATCGACATCACCGCCACCGAGGTAATTAGCATCGGTGTACGCGCTGAAGTTCTTGGTGAAGCTGAACTGAGTACCCAGCCCAACGCGTACCGCAGAACCTTCTACGCCGTTGTCGATAGAATCACCGTTTACATCAGAATCGTTGTTAGAGTCGTCGTAAACGTAGGCCAGTTTGAAGTACGGGGTCAGCGCCTGGTCATCGCTGTAGGCGAAGGTATAACCCGCATCTACACCAAGTTCATAACGCATGCTGTCATAAGACTGACCGTCAACTTTCATGTCGTTGCTCAGCTTATAGTCATCACCAGACTGGAACAGACCGGATACGCTACCGTAAGGGGTTACGTAACCTGCTTCACCCAGCTTCAGGTCATAACCCAGTTTCAAGCCAAAGCCCCAGGCATCAGAAGAGGTGCTGCCATCAACATACTGACCGTTGCTCATGCTGGCAGACAGATCGTTGTTGAAGTGGGAGTAGTTTAAGTTACTGTCAACAAAGATGTTGTTCGCAAAACGAGCAGAAGAGTAGATATAGGCAGTCTGGCTATCCTGATCTACCTGACCGGTACGATCACTCATGTCACCTTTCGCGAAGCCTGCCGCAGCACCGACAATCCACTTAGCGTTGTTACCATCGATTTTGGAATCAACACCGACCATGATGCCGTTAACATCCTGATCATAGTTAATGTTGCCGTTATCCGCATCGAAGCTGCCGCCGAAGTAGCTCACCCATGCACCACCGTTATCTACCAGACCATGACGCGCGTTAGTCAGACGAGTACCAACGGTGTCTTGCTCCAGGTTCCAGATATTGGTGTTGGCAGACGGAATACTCAGCGCCATGTTCGCGTAGTCGGTCAGCTCCATCTGCTGCAGAACAACGGTGTTACCCTGCTGCTGAGCCTGATAGGTGTAAGCACCCAGGTCTGCTTTATTGGCTGCAGAGAAGGTTGCGGTGCTGTTCTTGTCGTTAACGTAGATCAGCTCGTTACCCTTGTAATCGGTAACAGAACCTGCGCCAGTGGCGTTATCGATGCGAACTTTATAGTTACCGGTTGCCGCTGCTACGTGATCACCGTAGTTATCAACTTCAGACTGATCGCCTGAGGTGTCAGAATCGCCGTTACCGTTGATAGTCAGATGACCATCAGAGTTCATCGCGATCACGCCATAACCGTAGTTAGCCTGGCGCGTATCGTTGGTACGATCGTTGGTCAGGTCAGCATTCAACACATAGTTAGCGCTGTTGATGTCGAAAACACCCGCATTAACATGGTTGTAAGCGTCGGTGTAGCTGGTCAGATTCAGGGTATCAACCTGCAGCGCGTTCCCGGTGCTGTTGCCCACATCCAGAACGCCGTTGTTGGTGACGTTAATGGTATTGGCATACAGCGCGGCATTAAGCACATTCCAGCCAGCAGAGACATCATCAGCAATCGTTACGGTACTGTTGTCAATAGACAGCGTATTAGTCGCAACACGACCATCTTCATTGATGTTCAGTGCGGAAGCACCGGTCAGAGTGATGGAGTCAGAAACCAGCGCAGAATCACCCACGTTGACAACGGAACCGCTGTTGATGCTCAAAGTGTCAATCAGAGAAGTTTTGGTGGTATCCCACTGGGAAGCGCCGTTCAGCGTCACGTTGAACAGACCGCTCTGATAAACGGTATTGCCAACCACATGACCATTTTCGTCATAGGAGGATGTGTCGCTATCGATACCGTAGGTTGAAGAAGGCCACAGGCTGTTGGCAGCGATATCAATCAGCGTAGGAGTGGCTTCAGTGCCCTCAGCATAGCTTTCGTAAACACCATCACCATCAACGTCAACCTGATGGACGGACATTGCCGCACCAACCCACTTGCTGCCGTGGTTCAGGGTCAGATCCAGACGGTCAGTACCATCCCAGCCGTTGGTATCCAGATCGGCATCAGTATCGCGGTAAGTATCAGCACCGTTCGGGAAGAAGTTCTCATCAAAGTTGCTGGAGAACAGCACATCGCCCATCAGCGTAGCGTTATCAAACGTGGCGGTGGTCTGCATCGCGTTATCTGCATTGGGATTAGCAATAACCGCCAATGCGATATCATTCGCGTTCCAACCGTTACCGTTGTAGTCGCTCGCATTGCTGGTGTTACCAAACCAGCCGGATCTTCCTTCATCAGACCAGGAACCAGAGGTCAGGGTAGAGTCGGTAACAGCGATAGTGTTGTTAAACACTTCGCCGCTGTTTACGCCGGTGATGACGGTATTATCGTCAATATCATCCCACTCATAACCTTGAGTCAGGGTAATACCCGCGACGTGAGAGTTGTTGGAGATAGACAGATCAACTTCTTGATCCAGAGTGATAGCCGTACCCAGGTTATAAACGTCGACAACGTGCGTATCAGCCACGTCATTATAGGTATCGTTGTAGGTATAATGTTCGTAGTTGTCATCGATAGTGGAGTTGATGACATTCATCGCCAGACGGTCGTAGTAATAGTCGGTACCCGTACGGTTAGTACAATCCGTGGTCATACATTCGGATGTCACCATTCCGTGAATGGTACTGTTTTTAATCGTCAGGCTGTTATAATTGCCGTTAGTTGACAGTCCATCATCCAGATAATAAGTAGAAATAACGCCGTTGACAGTAGCGTTATTGATTACCGGATAAATATCACCGTTATAAATGCTATCAGTGCCGTAATTGTTCCAACCGACATAGCCATCGAAGTAAACGTCATCAACATGTGATGCGTCATTATAATGGGTGAACGTTGTGTACGTAGTTCCAGAAATATCAGTAGAAGCATTCGCCTGAGAAGTGATTGCCAAAGTACAGGCTAATGCTAATTGTGAGACTACTAGTTTCTTTTTCCAAGTGTGCATTTGTCATCCCTCCTCAGGGACGTAATATAGTTGATCCATCAATTATCAATGCAAAGAAAACATTTTATGTTTCGCGGAGACGATTATGCGGTTTCACAAAGTAAAGGTTCAATTATTCTTTGCTAGTCGTCCGAAACCGGACAACACTACGAATATCCTCACCTCTGACACAAAAAACAAAAAAACTCATTCTTTCAATGAAATACCGTACAACACATCTCTGAATCATATAATTAACAAATAACTCACCACACACCCAAACAAATAAACAATAAATAAAGAGGAATTATCACCAGCCCTACACAAATAAACATATCGATATTTAAAATAATAAAAATAGAAACAAGCAAAACAATGAATATAAATAACTTGCCATAAATGTGAATAAATTGCTCTAATGATTCAGCCTTCCACGATGGAAAATCCAGATATAACGCCAACTTTCGTAAACCACCCACCCTCAGGTTCGGGTATACTACGGCCTTCGATTCCACAAACATCAGGCATACCATGACAGACCTAATCCAACGCCCTCGCCGCCTGCGCAAATCACCTGCGCTGCGCGCTATGTTTGAAGAGACAACACTCAGCTTAAATGACCTGGTGTTGCCGATCTTTGTTGAAGAAGAACTCGACGATTACAAAGCTATCGAGGCCATGCCCGGCGTGATGCGCATTCCAGAGAAGCATCTGGCGCGCGAAATTGAACGCATTGCTAATGCAGGCATCCGCTCGGTTATGACCTTCGGCATTTCTCATCACACCGATGACACCGGCAGCGATGCCTGGAAAGAAGACGGTCTGGTGGCGCGCATGTCGCGTATCTGTAAGCAGACCGTACCGGAGATGATCGTCATGTCCGACACCTGCTTCTGTGAATACACCTCGCACGGTCACTGCGGCGTATTATGCGAGCACGGCGTTGATAACGATTTAACCCTTGCCAATCTCGGCAAACAAGCGGTCGTTGCCGCCGCTGCGGGCGCAGATTTCATCGCCCCTTCCGCCGCAATGGACGGCCAGGTGCAGGCGATTCGCCAGGCGCTGGATGCCGCGGGCTTTACCGATACCGCGATCATGTCCTACTCCACCAAATTTGCCTCTTCTTTCTATGGCCCATTCCGTGAAGCCGCAGGTACCGCGCTGAAGGGCGATCGTAAAACCTATCAGATGAACCCGATGAACCGTCGGGAAGCGATCCGCGAATCGCTGCTGGATGAAGCCCAGGGCGCAGACTGCTTGATGGTCAAACCGGCTGGCGCATACCTCGATATTCTGCGCGATATCCGCGAGCGCACCGAGCTGCCGATTGGCGCTTATCAGGTCAGCGGTGAATACGCGATGATCAAGTTTGCAGCCCTTGCGGGTGCAATAGATGAAGAGAAAGTGGTGCTGGAAAGCTTAGGCTCGATCAAACGCGCTGGCGCGGATCTGATCTTCAGCTACTTCGCACTGGATCTGGCTGAGAAAAAAATCCTGCGCTAATCACTTTGTTGCCTAATGACGGCTTCGCTTTACCGGACCTACAGGTCGTAGGCCCGGTAAATGAAGCGTCTCCGATAATCACCCCGCCCGAAAAAACGGCTTGTCTCCCAAAATTGTCGCCCGGTGCATAATGCGCCGCAGGGGCAGATAATCCGCATTCGCATAATGCTGCGTCACGCGATTATCCCAAATCGCCACATCGTTGGGCTGCCAACGCCAGCGCACCTGGAACTCCGGTTTAGTGATATGCGCGAACAAAAAGCGCAGTAACGCCTCGCTCTCTTTTTCCGTCACATCGACAATTCGCGTGGTAAATCCTTCATTCACGAACAGCGCCTGCTTCCCGCTCACTGGATGCGTGCGCACCACCGGATGCAGCAGGGGCGGATGCTTTGCCACCGCCTCCAGCCAGCGCTGATGCTCCTCTGGCGTCTGGCGGTATTTATATTCCTGGAAGGATTTACGAAAATCATGCTCTGCCCGCAGGCCGCTCAGCAACTGGCGAAACGGCTCAGATAATGCGTCATAAGCGGCAATCCCGCTGGTCCACAGGGTGTCTCCCCCTGTCGATGGCAGCTCTTTTGCCGCCAGAATCGCGCCCGCTGGCGGCGTGTCGATAAAGGTCACATCGGTGTGCCAGTTGTCGTTATCCGGCGGATTATCGTTATGAGTATCCAGCACGATAATCTCTTCAACCCCTTCGGCATGCGGATAGACAGGGTGAATATGCAGATCGCCAAAACGCAGCGCCAGCGCCCGCTGTTGTTGCGGCGTAATCACCTGCTCACGCAGAAACACCACCTGATGGCGCAGTACGGCGTGATAAAGCTGTTCAAACTGATTATCGCTCAGCGGGCGCGTCAAATCCGCACCGGTGATTTGTGCGCCAATGTTCGGCCCCAGCGGGGTAATGCTCAGACGTTCACTCATTGTACTTCTCCATGCCAGGGCGTCAGGCGGCGCTGAAGCGCGCGCAGACCCAGTTCTAAAATAAACGCGATAACGGCAATCACCGCGATCCCCGCCAGCACCACATCCGTTGCCAGAAACTCACCGGCTGACTGCACCATAAATCCTAAACCTCGCGTGGCGGCAATCAGCTCTGCTGCCACCAACGTCGACCAGCCCACGCCAAGCCCGATACGCAACCCTGTGAGTATCTCCGGCAATGCCCCCGGCAAAATAACAAACCACAGCACCTGCGTACGGCTGGCTCCCAGCGACTGTGCGGCACGCACTCTCACCTGCTGCGCGCTTTTAACCCCCGCCAGCGCCGACATCGCTACAGGGGCGAATATCGCCAGATAGATCAGCAGGATCTTGGAGGTCTCACCAATGCCAAACCAGATCACCATCAGCGGCAAATAGGCCAATGGCGGAACCGGACGATACAGTTCAATGATCGGATCGAGAATGCCGCGCATCGTCGGACTCAGCCCCATAGCGATCCCAACCGGAACGCCGAGCAGTACCGCCGCCAGCAGCGCGATAACAATACGCGTCAGGCTCGCCGCCAGATGCTGCCACAGCGTGGCATCCATAAACCCCTGCGGCCCGGCAATAACCATCAGTTTTTGCAAAACCTGGCCCGGCGGGGGTAAAAACAGCGGACTGATTAACTGCAGCGCCGCCACCGTCCACCACACCGCCAGAATGACGACCAGCGTACCGAAGCTTAAGGTAATCTGCCGCGAGAACGGCCAGCGCCAGTTCAGCGCGCGCTGGCGACGGGGTTTATCATTAATCACCACGCTCATGAGAATGCCTCCCGTTGTTCAAAGACACGACCTAACACATACTCGCGCATGGCGATAAACTGCGGGTCGGACTTAATGCTGCGGCTCGGCTCTCCGGCCACAAAGCGACGAGCGAAATTCAGCGGCAGACGCTCCAGTACCCGGCCAGGGCCTGGCGACAGCAATACCAGCTCCGTTGCCATAAAAACGGCTTCTTCAATATCGTGGGTAATCAACAGCACCTGTTTGCCAGTCTCATGCCACAACTTCAGCAGCAGGGTTTGCATCTGCTCGCGGGTAAAGGCGTCGAGCGCGCCAAAGGGTTCATCCAGCAACAACAGCTGCGGGTTGGCAGCCAACGCCCGCGCAATACCGACGCGCTGACGCTGACCACCAGAGAGCTGCCAGATAAAACGTTTTCCCGCATCCTCCAGCCCAACTTTCTGCAACATCTCCCGCGCGATTCGTTGACGTTGGGGCTTCTCCATCCCCGCCAGTTGCAGCCCGAAGGCCACGTTGTCCTGCACGTTGCGCCAGGGCAGCAGGCCTTCGTTCTGGAACACAACCCCGCGCTCTGCGCCTGGACCTTCAACCTTGTTGCCCGCCAGCATAATGCTGCCATGCTGATACGGCACAAACCCGGCAATCAGATTTAACAGCGTGGTTTTTCCGCAACCAGAAGGTCCGAGTACCACCAGCAGTTCGCCGCTATCGAGCGTCAGGTTGATATCTTCCAGCACCGGTTTTCCACCGTAGCTGGCGGCAAGATGAGAGATTTGCAGCATCAGCGCCTCCTTATTTATTGCACGAAGCGATCGGTCACATACTGGCTGTAATCCGTCGCGACGGCGGGGACTTTGCCCTGCTCTTTGAGGAACTGCGCGGTGTCGATAATCGCTTTATTCACCGGGCCGGTTAGCTCAGCGGTTTGCTGTTGTGCCGTCAAATAGGTGTTACCTTTCACCAGGCCCGGCACATCCGCCTCCGGTACGCCACTCAAACGCGACAGTTTGCTGATATTCTCCGGCTGTTTCAGCCATTCATCGGGATTAGCGATATAAGGCTGCTGGGCGTCGATGGCGCTTTTGGCAAAGGCTTTCACCACCTCAGGATGCTTCTCGGCAAAATCTTTGCGCACCACCCACACGTCCAGCGTCGGTGCGCCCCACTCGCCAACCTGCGATGAGTCGGTTAATACCTTGCCATCTTTTTCCAGCGCGTTTACCGCAGGCGCCCAGACATAAGCACCATCAATATCTCCGCGCTGCCAGGCGGCAATAATCGCGGGTGGCTGCAGGTTCACAATCTCCACCTGCCCTGCTTTGATACCCCAGTGTTTCAACGCCGCCAGCAGGCTGTAATGGGTAGTGGAAATAAACGGCACGGCAATGCGCTTACCAATCAAATCTTGCGGTTTACTGATGTTTTTCTTCACCACCAGCGCTTCAGAATTGCCGAGTTTTGACGCCAGCAGGAAAACCTCAATAGGCACCTGCTGGCTGGCAGCGACCGCCAGCGGGCTGGAGCCAAGATTACCGATCTGCACATCACCGGATGCCAGCGCACGGACGATGCTCGCACCGCTGTCGAATTTGCGCCAGTCAACGGTAGCCCCGCTCTCTTTAGCAAAGGTGTTATCCGCCTGCGCCACTTTGGCGGGTTCAGCGGAGGTCTGATAAGCAACGGTGACGTTCACCGCCTGTGCCTGAAATGCGATGAATGCCAGTGCGGCAAGTAGTGCGTTACGCGATGAAATAGCCATGATTGTCTGCTCCCCTGTCTTGTTATGGGGGCAGTATTTCGTTGCGGCACAATTTGATAAAGGAATTAAAAATTCTGGCTAATAGCGATCTGTTTTTAGAAAAAAAGCGGCAATGCTTAGCCCGGAAATGCATTTGATTGCAGGCCGGCAAATTATTGCGATTTTGTTACATTCGTTACATATCCGCGCCACGGGGATTGCCAGCGCGGCGCTGGCAGGCATCATAGATGCCATTGTCAGGCAAGAGAGCAAGATCATGATTCATGTTGTGCTGGTGGATGACCATGTGGTGGTGCGTTCCGGCTTTGCGCAATTACTCAGTCTCGAAGACGATCTCAACGTTGCTGGCCAGTACAGCAGCGCGGCCCAGGCGTGGCCTGCATTACTGCATGATGACGTTAACGTTGCGGTGATGGATATCGCCATGCCGGATGAAAATGGCCTGAGCCTGTTAAAACGACTGCGGGCGCAGAAGCCCGGTTTTCGCGCCATTATTCTCAGCATCTATGACTCACCCACGTTTGTGCAAAGCGCACTGGATGCCGGTGCCAGCGGTTATCTGACCAAACGCTGCGGGCCAGAGGAACTGGTGCAAGCGGTACGATCGGTTGGTATGGGCGGGCATTACCTGTGCGCCGACGCGCTACGGGCGCTACGCGGCGGCGAACAGCCCGCGCAGGTACTGGAGGTATTGACCCCACGCGAGCGCGAAGTGTTTGATCTGCTGGTCAAAGGCGACAGCGTAAAAGAGATCGCCTTCAAGCTCGACCTCAGCCATAAAACGGTGCACGTTCATCGTGCGAACGTGCTGGGCAAACTGCAATGCCACAGCACCATCGATCTGGTGCATTTTGCACTCGACCACCAGTTGCTGACGGGGCATTAATGTCACGCAGCCTTCGTCATGGGGTTATTTCTCTGTTTATTCTGCTGGCCTGGGGATCGGGCTGGCTGATGCTGTGGACGCTGGGGTTTTACCTGACCCACAACGGCCAGCAGGCAGCGCTATTCCTGCCGCACGGCGTCTATCTCGCCCTGCTAATCCTGCTTTCTCGCCGTTACTGGCCCGCGCTGGTACTGCCGCCGGTGCTGATGCTGTTCTGGCTGCACAGCGAGCAATTAGTGAATGGCTATATCCTGCTGGCTGCGCCGTTGATTAGCCTGATCCCGGCGAGTATCGGCCAGTCATACTGGCACCGCTTCCCCCTTTACTGGCAGCGCTTAACGCTGCTGTTGGCCGCGGTGACGATCACGTCATTGCTCAATACCCTCCTGCTTTCACCGTTTATCCAAAGCCCGGCAACGTTAATTGGCCTGGCGTCGTTTACCGGCGGCGTACTGCTGACGCCGTTTGTCTATCTGATCTATGAATTTCTGCGCCAGCAGCACCGCTATCATTTGCTCGGACTGGATACCACCAATCCTCCCCTGCGTACCTCGCTTATCATCTGGTGCAGTCTGTTCTTCATTATTGGCATAGGTACCCAGATGGTGCTGTCACCAGAGATCGAGCGCCTGCTGCTAATCGTGGTGTTCTTACCGAACGTGGTGATGGCGTGGAAATTTGGCTGGCAGGGCGGCGTGTTGTCCGGACTGCTCGGCAGCATGATGATCACCATCGCCCGGCAAATCGGCGTCGGGTTCAGCAATTTACTGGAGCTGGAGATTTTCCTCGCCACCCAGGCGCTGCTGGGCATAGGGCTCGGGATCGCTATCAGCCGCCAGCAGCATCTGGCGCAAAACCTGCACCATTATCGCCAGCGTCTGGAAGCCGAACTGGCAGCGCGACGCGCGCTGACCGAACAACTGATCCGCACCGAGGAAAATACGCGCAAAAGCCTGGCGCGGGAACTACACGACGAAATTGGTCAGAACATCACCGCCATTCAAATTCAGTCGCAACTGGTCAAGCGCGCGCCGGGTCGCGAGCAAACGCTTGAAGCGGCAAATCAGATCAACGACCTTGCCCGGCGCATTCACCACTCCACCCGCCAACTGCTGCGCCAGCTGCGACCGCCCGCGCTCGATGAATTGGCCTTTAAAGATGCACTGCATCATCTGGTGAATGAATTTGCCTTTGCCGAACGCGGCATTCGCTGTTGGTTTGACTATCAGCTTGAAAATACGCCAGAAAATGAAACGGTGCGTTTCACACTGTATCGCCTGCTGCAGGAGTTGCTCAATAACGTCTGTAAACATGCCGATGCCAGCGAAGTATCGATTACGCTGCGCCAGCAGGAACACCGCGTGTTTCTGCACGTCGCTGACAACGGTGTAGGTATTCTCGCAGAGAAAATCCCCGGGTTCGGTATCCAGGGGATGCGTGAGCGGGTCAGCGCCCTTGGCGGCGAACTGACGCTCGAATCGAACAACGGCACGCGGGTAATTGTTAACCTGCCCACAAATTTGCAACAAATCAGCCGTTAACCAGGAAAAAGTCTTAGTCACTGCGGACTTTATCTCATCCCATTTTGCTTTCACTTTCCTATAGTCAGCACAAACGGAGGCTGCCATGCATGCACGTGCATCACGCGAAACAGACCAACAATACCGGGTGCTACGCCCCCGGCTGCTGATGTGTATGGTGATTGGGTACGCCGCGTTTTATCTGACGCGCAAAAGCGTTAACTACGTCCTCCCGGCGCTGCAAACGGATCTGGGTCTGGATAAAGGCGATATCGGCCTGCTGGGATCGCTGTTTTATCTGACCTATGGCCTGTCGAAATTCACCGCCGGGCTATGGCACGACAGCCACGGACAGCGCGCGTTTATGGGCATTGGCCTGTTTGCCACCGGCGTTTTAAACGTGCTGTTCGCCTTTGGTGAATCGCTGACGCTGCTCCTGGTGGTCTGGACGCTGAACGGATTTTTTCAGGGCTGGGGCTGGCCACCCTGCGCCCGACTACTGACTCACTGGTACTCGCGTAACGAACGCGGCTTCTGGTGGGGCTGCTGGAATATGTCGATCAACATCGGAGGGGCCATCATCCCGCTGATTAGCGCCTTTGCCGCCCACTGGTGGGGTTGGCAGGCAGCCATGCTGGCTCCAGGAATAATCAGCATGGCGTTAGGCGTCTGGCTCACCCTGCAACTGAAAGGCACGCCCCGGGAAGAAGGCTTACCCACGGTTGGGGAATGGCGGCAAGACCCGCTGGAGTTGCGTCAGGAGCAGCAAAGCCCGCCGATGGGACTGTGGCAAATGTTACGCACCACCATGCTGAAGAACCCGATGATCTGGCTACTCGGCGTGTCATATGTGTTGGTCTATTTGATCCGCATTGCGCTCAACGACTGGGGCAACATCTGGCTGACGGAAAGCCACGGTGTGAACCTGCTCAGCGCCAATGCCACGGTAATGCTGTTTGAAGTCGGTGGCTTGCTGGGGGCGCTGTTTGCCGGATGGGGATCGGATCTGCTGTTCAGCGGTCAGCGTGCGCCAATGATTTTGCTGTTCACACTGGGGCTGATGGTCTCCGTCGCCGCGCTGTGGCTGGCGCCGGTGCACCACTACGCGCTACTGGCAGTGTGTTTCTTTACCGTGGGCTTTTTTGTGTTTGGCCCACAGATGCTAATTGGCCTCGCGGCCGTGGAATGCGGACATAAAGCGGCGGCAGGTTCAATTACTGGTTTTCTCGGGCTGTTCGCCTATCTGGGGGCCGCGCTGGCGGGTTGGCCGCTGTCGCTGGTCATAGAACACTACGGCTGGTCGGGAATGTTCAGTTTGCTCTCGGTTGCCGCTGTCTTTATGGGTTTATTGCTGATGCCATTGCTCATTGCGGGCATTCCCCCTTCTCTCAGTCAAAGGATAAAACAATGAAACTGACGCTTACCTCTACCCTAATTGCCTCCGCTCTGGCGCTGGCAGCCTTCAGCAGTGCAGCTCAGGCGCAGGGTCGTCTGGTGGTGTATTGCAGCGCCACCAACGAAATGTGCGAAACCGAAACCAAAGCCTTCGGTGAAAAATATGATGTGAAGACTTCATTCATTCGCAACGGCTCAGGCAGTACGCTGGCGAAAGTGGATGCCGAGAAGAAAAACCCGCAAGCGGATGTCTGGTACGGCGGTACGCTGGATCCACAGTCTCAGGCCGGTGAAATGGGGCTGCTGCAGCCGTATAAATCACCAAACCTCGAACAAATCATGGAGAAGTTCCGCGATCCGGCAAAAGTGAAAGGCAACCTCTCCTCGGCGGTTTATGTCGGTATTCTGGGCTTTGGCGTCAATACCCAGCGCCTGAAAGAGAAAAACCTACCGGTGCCAAAATGCTGGAAGGATCTGACCAAACCGGAATACAAAGGCGAAATCCAGATTGCTGATCCGCAAAGCTCCGGTACCGCCTATACCGCACTGGCGACTTTTGCCCAACTGTGGGGGGAAGATCAGGCCTTTGACTACCTGAAACAGCTCAACGCCAACGTCTCGCAGTACACCAAATCCGGCATTGCCCCGGCGCGTAACGCCGCCCGTGGCGAAACGGCTATCGGCATCGGTTTCTTGCACGACTACTCGCTGGAAAAAGAACAGGGTGCACCGCTGGAACTTGTCTCACCGTGCGAAGGTACCGGTTATGAAATCGGCGGTGTCAGCATCCTGAAAGGCGCGCGTAACCTCGATAACGCCAAACTGTTCGTTGACTGGGTACTGTCGAAAGACGCGCAGGAGCTGGCGTGGAAGAAAGGTAAATCCTATCAGATCCTGACCAACACCACCGCCGAGACGTCCCCTAACTCGCTGAAGCTCGACGACCTGAAGCTTATCAATTACGACATGGATAAGTACGGCTCGACCGACGTGCGTAAAGCCCTGATCAATAAGTGGGTCAGCGAAGTGAAGATGGGTAAATAACCCCAGATTTGCGTTCATTTGCCGGATAAGGCCTTAACGCCATATCCGGCCTGAAATACCGGAACCGCTATGTCACACACACTTGCACTCCATCCCGTGAAAAAACGGGATGCGATATTTCTTTGGATTTTACTCGGCTGGCTGGCGTTTGCCCTGCTGCCGAGCTGGAGCCTGGACTACGGTCTGCTTGAGTCGACGCGCGAAGAAATTCTCGCCGCCTACGGCTGGTCACAGTTCAATATCAGTTGGCTCTGGTATCTGCTGCCAAGCCTGCTGCTGGTGCGCCCGTTCCATGAAGCCAGACGCGAACAGCGCAGCCGCCATTATTTTGACGCGGGCTGGGCGTTTTTCTGTATGGCGTTTATCGTCGCCAGCGCGACTATTGAGGGACGCGGCTTAGGCTATGCCACCATCGTGCTGTTTGTGGCACTTGGCGCGATCATGACCCTGGCGCTCACCCGTCTGGAATGGCTGGGCGGCGACCGTTTCGTCATCGGCTCGCTCACCGCGATTGTCGCGCTGATCGGTATTTTTATCGTCTGGCCAAGTATCGCTATTTTCATTCCGATGTTCACCAACGACGCCGGAGAATTTGCTCCGCTGGCGTTTATGAATGTGCTGTCGCAGGCGCATATCATTCAGGTGATCCTCAACTCGATTATGCTGTCGATTGCCGTCGGCGTCGGCTGTACCTTCTTTGGCCTGGTGCTGGCTATTTACACCACCCGTATTGCGAAACGCAGCGCCATTATCGGACGTATTTTCTCGATTCTGCCAATCGTCACCCCGCCGTTTGTGGTGGGTTTAGGCGTCACGCTGATGATGGGACGCTCCGGTTACCTCACCGAATTTATGGTCGAATGGTTTGGTTTGACCAACACCAACTGGCTGTACGGTTTTACCGGCATCTGGCTGGCGCAGGTGCTGGCCTTCACTCCGATGGCGTTTATGATCCTCGACGGGGCGATCAAAACCATTCATCCGTCGCTGGAGGAGGCGTCATACACCCTGCGCGCCAGCCGCTGGCAAACCTTTAACGGCGTGTTTGTCCCGCTGCTAAAACCGGCACTGGCAAACGCCTTTTTAATTGTGGTGGTGCAGTCGCTGGCCGACTTCAGTAACCCGCTGGTGCTTGGCGGTAACTTTGACGTGCTGGCAACACAAATCTACTTCTACATCACCGGTTCCCAGCTCGACTACCAGGCCGCCAGTACGCTGGGTGCCTTCCTGTTGCTGTTCTCGCTGCTGGTGTTCTGCGTGCAGTACATGTGGATTGGTAAACGCTCGTACGTCACCGTTTCCGGTAAATCCTATCGGGGCGACGTGCAGCCGCTGCCGGTAACGCTGGTATGGAGCGTGGTCGCGCTGCTGGCGGTGTGGATTGCCTTTAACGCCCTGCTCTACGGCAGCATTTTCTACGGCAGTTTCACCGTTAACTGGGGCGTGGACTACACCCTGACGCTGGCGAACTTTACCAAACTGTTCGGTCAGGGAATGAGCGACGGCGCGTGGCCTTCACTGCTCGACACCCTGCTCTACGCCGGGATTGCCGCGCCGATCACCGCCATCTTCGGCCTGCTGATCGCATGGGTTGTGGTGCGTCAGCAGTTTAAAGGCAAAAAGACCATCGAGTTCACCACTATGCTGTGCTTTGCCGTTCCGGGCACCGTAGCGGGCGTATCGTACATTCTGGCCTTTAACAGCGCCCCGGTATACCTCACCGGCACCGCCGCCATCGTGATTATCTCAATGGTAATGCGTAATGTCCCGGTCGGTATCCGGGCGGGCATTGCGGGCTTAGGCCAAATCGATAAATCGCTGGATGAAGCCTCGCTCAGTCTGCGCGCAGGTTCCCTGCGCACCATTACGCACATCCTGTTGCCGCTGCTGCGCCCGGCGATCCTCTCAGCGCTGATCTACAGCTTTGTGCGCGCCATTACCACCGTCAGCGCCATTGTGTTCCTCGTCACGCCGGATACCCGCGTGGCCACGGCCTACATCCTGAACCGCGTAGAAGACGGCGAATACGGCGTGGCGATTGCCTACGGTTCCATTTTAATCGTGGTGATGCTGGCGATTATTTTCATCTTTGACTGGCTGATCGGTGAATCACGTACCTCCCGTTCAAAAGCCAAAAACCAGGCGTAATGGAGCGCACTATGACTCAGAAAAATTTCGTTGAACTGCGCAACGTCACTAAACGATTTGGCAGCAACACGGTTATCGACAATATCAATCTCACCATTCCGCAGGGGCAAATGGTAACGCTGCTCGGCCCGTCCGGCTGCGGTAAAACCACCATCTTGCGTCTGGTTGCCGGGCTGGAAAAACCGAGCGAAGGACAAATTTTCATTGATGGCGAAGACGTTACTCATCGTTCTATTCAACAGCGCGATATCTGTATGGTGTTTCAGTCATATGCCCTGTTCCCGCATATGTCGTTAGGGGAGAATGTCGGTTATGGCCTGAAGATGCTCGGCGTGTCGCGCGCGGAGGTGAAAACCCGCGTCAAAGAGGCGCTGGCGATGGTGGATCTGGAAGGATTTGAAGACCGCTTTGTCGATCAGATCTCCGGCGGTCAGCAGCAGCGCGTGGCGCTGGCCCGTGCGTTGATCCTCAAACCGAAAGTGCTTCTGTTTGATGAACCGTTAAGTAACCTGGACGCCAACCTGCGTCGCAGCATGCGCGACAAGATCCGCGAGCTGCAAAAGCAGTTTGATATCACCTCGCTGTACGTCACCCACGATCAAAGCGAAGCCTTTGCGGTTTCCGATACCGTACTGGTGATGAACAAGGGACACATCATGCAGATCGGCTCGCCGCAGGATCTCTATCGCCAGCCCGCCTCCCGCTTTATGGCGAGCTTTATGGGCGATGCCAACCTGTTCCCGGCCACCTTCAGCGACAGATACGTTGATATCTACGGCTATCATCTGCCGCGCCCACTGCACTTTAGCGATCAAGGCGAGGGCATGGTAGGCGTGCGCCCGGAAGCGATCACGCTCAGCGACCGCGGCGAAGAGAGCCAACGCTGCGTGATCAGCCATGTCGCGTATATGGGACCCCAATATGAGGTCACGGTGGAGTGGCACGGACAGGAGATTTTATTGCAGGTCAACGCTACGCGTCTGCAGCCGGACGTCGGCGAGCAGTATTATCTCGAAATCCATCCGTACGGCATGTTTGTGCTGGCGGATGCGGCATAAAGTGTTACCCATGTTTCCGGTTCATACCGTATCGCCATCTGGCAAAAAATGCCCGATGGCGGCTTACGTCTTATCGGGCCTGGGCCTGAACTTTTAACGCGGCAATATCCGCAGGCGTGGTGCGACAGCACCCGCCAATCAATCGTGCGCCAGCGGCCTGCCACTGTGGCAGATAATCCGCCAGTTGCGCACAAGACTCACCGTGATGATGCCAGGTTTTGCTCGCGGCATCGTACTGCTCGCCCGAATTCGGATACACCACCAGCGGCAGCGCCGTTAAGCCGTGTAAATGCTGCAACGCAGCGGTGGTGTTTTCCAGCGCAATGCAGTTAATGCCTAACGCCACCACCTGCGGATAATCCGCCAGCAACGCGACCACGTCACGCAGCGGCGTACCGTCGCTCAGGTGCTCGCTGTCACGCAGAGTAAATGAGAACCAGGCTCGCGCACGCGGGTACGCGGTCAACAGCTCAGCCAGTGCGCCAATCTCGACAAAATTCGGCAGGGTTTCGCAGGCCAGCAGATCGGCCCCGGCATCCAGCAATGCTTCCACGCGCGGGCGATGAAACGCCTGGAACGCCTCGGCGCTGCGCTGGTAATCGCCACGGTATTCAGAGCCGTCCGCCAGATACGCGCCGTAAGGTCCGACAGATCCCGCCACCAACAGCGTGCCCGCTTGCGGGTTCTCTGCCAGATACGCTTCACGCGCTTTACGCGCCAGCTCCACGCTTTTGCCAATCAGCGCTTTCGACTGCGCTTCATCCAAACCACGCGCGGCAAAGCCCGCCGGTGTCGCCTGATAGCTGGCAGTGATCGCGCATTGCGCCCCCGCCCGGTAATAATCAAGATGCACTTCGCGGATAAGCTCCGGGTTTTCTACCAGCACTTTGGCTGACCACAGGCTGTCGGCTAAGTTACACCCTCGCGCTTCCAGCTCCGTCGCCATCGCGCCATCCAGTAACAGGACATCCTGTTTCTCAAGGAGAGCGCGTAACGGATTATTCTGCGACATGTTCTGGCTCCTGTTTTGCGTTACGGGGTTGAGTAAGGAAATATGCACCATAGCACAACGCAACAAACGGTAACCCGCACCACAACGCAATTCTCTGCGCTGGATCGAATGCCAGCCCTACACAGGCCACCAGGCACAACACAAATCCCAATACCGGCACCAGCGGATACCACGGCGCACGATAATGTAATGCACTCAATGCCTTACCCTGTTGCAGATGACGGCGGCGAAAAACAAAGTGCGAGGCGCAGATGCTCAGCCACACCGCCACCACCGCAAACCCGGAGATTGCCGACAGCGCGACAAATACCGTGTCCGGGGCCACCACGCTGGAAAACAGCGCCAGTACGCCGCCGAGCATACTGACCGACAGCGCCGTCAGCGGCACGCCGTTTTTCGTTACTCGCGCAAAACAGGCTGGCAGCGTACGTTCATTCGACAGCGACCAGAGCATGCGCCCGGAGGCATACAGCCCGGAGTTCGCCGCAGAAAGAATGGCTGTCAGGATCACGAAGTTAAAAATATCGGCGGCGTACGGAATACCTACCTTCTCAAACACCAGCACAAACGGGCTTTTCTCCACGCCCGCCTGCTGCATCGGGATCAGCGCCGCCAGCACAAACACGGTGCCGATAAAGAAAATAATCAGTCGCGCGATGGTGGTACGAATCGCCACCGGGATCACCTTGCGCGGATTTTCCGTTTCACCGGCGGCAATACCGATAAGCTCGGTTCCCGAAAAAGCAAAGTTCACCGCCACCATCGTCATCAGGATCGGTAAGCCGCCATGCGGGAACCAACCTTCCGCTGTGATATTACTTAGCCCCGGCGCGGGCGAGCCATCCTGCATCGGGATAAAGCCAAAAATCGCCGCCCCGCCGAGGATAATAAAGGCGATGATAGTGACCACTTTCACCAACGAGAACCAGAACTCCCCTTCGGCAAAAAAGCGCGTGGAGATAACGTTCAGGCCAAAAATAATCACACAGAACACCACGCACCAGACCCATACTGGCACCAACGGAAACCAGTACTGCATACAGAATCCGGCAGCGGTAAAACTCGAACCAAGCGCCACGGTCCAGGTCAGCCAGTAGAGCCAGGCCACGGTATACCCCGTCGCCGGGCCGAGATAGCGCGCGGCATAGACGTGAAACGCCCCGGTCTCCGGCATCGCGACCGACAGCTCGCCCAGACACTGCATAACCAGCCAGACCACCAGCGCGCCAATCAGATAGGCCAGCAGCGTTCCCGCGGCCCCGGTAGTGGAGATGATGTAGCCGGTATTGAAGAATAACCCTGTGCCAATCACGCCGCCTAAGGAGAGCATAATCAGGTGACGCGTTTTCATCGTGCGCTTCAGTGGCGCATTTTGTTGTGTTGTTTGCATATAACCTTCCAAACGTATGGACATCTAAACATCCAAAGAAGGTGTGTTATACCGCGTTTGTTAACACAATGCAAAATCAACCCTGCACCAGACGCAGATGACCGCGCCGGGCGCTTAATATCGGGTGGGGGTTAATTATCAAATATAAAAAGGGCCGCCAGCTCATAACGCCTCCGTTGCCAGGCTTTATATAAACTCTGGCAACGTCATCGCCGGCTGGCGTTCACCCGGAAGTGGGAACCGTATCTCCCCACTCATACAACCGAACGATTGTTTATGAGCCACTGGTCGGGATCGGCATCTGCGATTTACGGCTCATCAGGAAAAATACCGCCAGCCCTGCCAGTAAAATGCCCGGCGCAGAAGCCGCCATCACGCCTACCGTTCCTGTGCCGAGCGCTAACATTTTTCCTGCCAGCAGCGGGCCGCTCATCGCCCCCAGACGCCCAACGGCGACGGCGGTACCCACGCCTGTCGCGCGGATCTGCGTACTGTAAAACAGCGGAGCCAGCGCATACAGCACGCTTTGTCCTCCAGTGGCAAACATCCCCGCCACAAATCCGGCCATCAGCATACCGCTCAATGACGACACCGTCCCCAGCGCCAGCAACGAAGCCAACATCCCGGTGTAGATCAGAAGCGACATGACCACCGGGCGCAGTTTGTCCATTAATGCCCCGAGAATTAACGTGCCGCTGGCCGCACCGATTTGCAGAGCAAACATCACGCCAGCCGCCTGCGAGGGCTGAAAGCCCTGCTCCACCAGCAGCATCGGCAGCCAGTTGATCAGCATATACACCACCAGCAGGGTGAAGAAATAGCACAGCCACAGCAGCAGCGTGGCGGTGGCGGTCGCGGGTGCGAACAGGGCGCGCAACGGCGCGGCGGCCACCTGCGTTTGCTGGGCATAAACCTGTGATTCTGGCAGCCAGCGCATCAACAACGGCACCAGCAGCAGCGGGATCACTCCGCCAACCCAGAACACCGTTTGCCAGGCGGCGGCCAGACCGCTAAATCCGAGCGCCGCCGCTAACGCCGCGCCAATCGGCACGCCACAGTACATCAGGCTCACCGCCGTACCGCGAAAACGCGGGCCTGCCGCTTCGGAGGTCAGCGCGATCAGATTCGGCAACGCCGCGCCCAACCCGACGCCGGTCATCAGACGGGCAAACACCAGCGACGAGAAATCCCAGGAAATCGCCGTCGCCAGCGAGAACAGGCCGAACAGCGCCACCGAGGCAATAAGAATACGCTTGCGGCCATAGCGATCGGCCAGCATGCCGCCCACCAGCGCGCCGGGCAGCAGTCCGAGAATGCCCGCACTGAAGATCCAGCCCATCTGCATTTTATCCAGCGCAAACGCCTGGGCGATACCGACGGCAGCGATCCCGGCGGCCTGTAGATCCAGCCCTTCCATCAGGGCAACTAAAAAGCAAAGCCCGACGGTTAACGTCAGGCGGTAAGATGTGGGGGTACGGGTAGTCATAAGATGTACCTCTGAGGTCACGATGCAGGTGAGTCGCGGCTGATACGTTGCCAGCCGCGTAATCATTTTTATTTGCTATTGCGCAGATCCAGCGCCACGTCGACGATCATATCTTCCTGGCCGCCCACCATTCGGCGTTTGCCCAGTTCAACCAGAATATCGACCGCGCTCAGGCCATAACGCGCCGCCGCCACTTCGCAGTGACGCAAGAAGCTGGAGTACACCCCGGCATAGCCCAGTGCCAGCGTTTCGCGATCCACCCGCACCGGACGGTCCTGCAATGGACGCACCAGATCGTCGGCGGCGTCCATCAGCGCATACAGATCGGTGCCGTGCTGCCAACCGAGCTTATCCGCAGCGGCGATAAACACTTCCAGCGGCGCGTTGCCCGCGCCAGCGCCCATACCCGCCAGGCTGGCGTCGATACGGTCGCAGCCCTCTTCCACCGCGGCAATCGAGTTCGCCACGCCGAGGCTCAGGTTGTGATGCGCATGCATTCCGGTTTCTGTCTCCGGCTTCAGCACCGCTTTCAGGGCGCGGAAGCGGGCGCGAATATCGCTCATATTCATCGCCCCGCCAGAATCGACCACGTAGATACACGTCGCGCCGTAGTTTTCCATCAGCTTCGCCTGCTGCGCCAGATTCTCCGGCGTGGTCATATGGCTCATCATCAGAAAGCCGACGGTATCCATGCCGAGCTCACGCGCGTACTGAATATGCTGGGCCGACACGTCCGCTTCAGTGCAGTGGGTCGCCACGCGCACCACTCGCGCGCCGGCCTGATACGCGTTTTTCAGGTCATGAAGAGTGCCGATGCCCGGCAGCAACAGCGTGGCGATCTTTGCGTGTTTGACCACGTCTGCTGCCGCTTCAATCCACTCGAGATCGCTGTGCGCGCCAAAGCCGTAGTTAAAGCTGGAACCTTGTAAACCGTCGCCGTGGGCCACCTCAATAGAATCAACCCGCGCGTCGTCCAGCGCTTTGGCAATCTGGCGCACGTTTTCCAGCGAATACTGGTGACGAATCGCATGCATACCGTCACGCAGGGTCACGTCAGAGATATAGAGTTTTTTACCGTTCATGCTGCTTCTCCTGCCTGACGGGTGAGTGACTGCGCCATCTGCTCAGCGGTCGCCAGCGCGCTGGAAGTCATAATGTCGAGGTTGCCCGCGTAGGCGGGTAAATAGTGCGCCGCACCTTCCACTTCCAGATACACCGCGGTTTTCAGCCCGGAAAACTGACCAATACCCGGCAGATTCACCGGTTTATCCTCCGGGATGACTTCAAACTGGACGCGCTGTTTCAGGCGATAGCCTGGCACATACGCCTGCACCGCCGCCGCCATGTCATTAATCGACGCTTCAACTTCAAGCTGGGAGGCCGCTTCGCTCAACACATACACCGTGTCGCGCATCATCAGCGGCGGCTCAGCCGGGTTAAGTACGATAATGGCTTTGCCTTTGGCCGCGCCCCCCACCACTTCAATCGCCTTCGAGGTGGTTTCGGTAAACTCGTCGATATTGGCTCGGGTGCCCGGTCCCGCAGATTTACTGGCGATCGAGGCGATAATTTCGGCGTAATGGACTTTTGCCACGCGAGAAACCGCCGCCACCATCGGGATGGTCGCCTGCCCGCCGCAGGTCACCATATTGACGTTCTGCTGGTTAACGTTGGCCTCCAGATTCACCACCGGGACGCAGTACGGGCCGATCGCTGCGGGCGTCAGGTCGATCAGACGGATCCCCGGTTTTACGGCGCGCAGCGCGGCGTCATTTTTCACGTGCGCGCCCGCGCTGGTGGCATCAAACACGATGTCAATGTCAGCGAATTCTGGCATCGCAAGAAGCCCCGTCACCCCTTCATGGGTGGTGGCAACGCCCATACGCCGGGCGCGTGCCAGACCGTCGGATTGCGGATCAATCCCCACCATCACCGCCATCTCCAGACGTACGCCGTGACGCAGAATTTTAATCATCAAATCGGTGCCGATGTTGCCAGAGCCGATAATGGCGACTTTACGCTTACTCATGACTGACTTCCTTTTGTAACCGCCGCTGAAAAGGTGGCGGCAACTGAACCAATACCGTCGATATGGGCTTCGAAACGATCGCCCGCATTCACCGCCACCATCGGGCCTAACGCCCCGGTGAGAATAATGTCCCCGGCACGCAGCGGCTCGCCGAGGCTGGCCATTTTGCGCGCCAGCCACACGGCGGCGTTGATCGGATGTCCCAGACATTCGCTACCGCGCCCGCTGGAAACCTCTTCGTTATTGCGCGTCATTTTCATCGCGCAGTTTTTCAGATCTAATCCTGCCGGATGTTGTGCCGGGCCGCCGACCACATACACGCCACAGGAGGCGTTATCCGCCACGGTATCAACAAACTTGATCGACCAGTCGCGAATACGGCTGCCGACCACTTCCAGCGCGGGTAGCACCCACTCGATGGCGTTGTACAGCTCGTCAAAGGTGGTATCGGCATTGGGCAGATCGCGGTTCAGCACCAGCGCAATCTCCGCTTCAATACGCGGTTGTAGCACGCGGGCAAACGCAATGGTGTCGTTGTCGCCGTAGCACATGTCGGCGAACAGCGTGCCGAAGTCCGGCTGATCGACGCCCAGCTGCTGTTGCACTTTCGGGTGCGTCAGCCCCACTTTGCGCCCGACGACGCGACGCCCTCGCGCCACGTCATACTGCACATTGATACGCTGAATGGCGTAGGCCGCTTCGGCGTTATCCACGCCGATCAGTTCACGCAGCGGGGCGATAGCGTCCCCTTTTTCCTCAGCCTGACGTAAATCGGCGGCTAACTGCTCAAGATTAAGATTCGTCATGTCCGTTCCTTAAGGGCGTGCGAGGAAGTTCAGCACCAGCTGGTTAAAAGCATCCGCATGTTCCCACTGTGCCCAGTGCCCGCAGTCGCGGTAGATGTGCAGCTCAGACCCGGCAATCCCGGAGAGCAGGCGCAGGCCGGCGTCCATCGGCACGAAGCGGTCGTTGCGTCCCCAGACAATCAGGGTCTGGGCTTTGATTTCCCCCAGGCGCGGGCTGAAATCCGGAAACTGTTTCGGGTTGGCTTCAAGGCTGTGGACAAAGTTTTCCAGGTGATCGCGACACGACAGCATGTTATTCAGACGCGCCTCAAACAGCGCCTCGGTCAGGTCGCTGGTGTCGAAGACAAAGATCTCCATCATCAGCTTCAGGTTCTCGATGGTCGGTTCGCGGTACAGCTGATTCAGGCGCTTGATGCCTTCGGTCGGCATCGGGGTAAACAGGCTCATGCCCCCCGTCCCGCCGCCCATCAGCACCAGCTTGCCCACACGCTCCGGCCAGCTCAGGGTGAACGCCACGGCACTGTGGCCCCCCATCGAGTTGCCCAGCAGATGGATTTTCTGAATATCCAACTGATCGACCACGCTTTTCAGAATGCGAGCATTGAGATCGGATCGCGAACCGCGGTTTACGATGCCATCGCTTTTGCCCCAGCCAGGACAATCCAGCAGGATCACCCGGTATCCAGCCTCCACCAGCGGATCGATATTGCGGCTGAAGTTCGCCCAGCCCGTCGCACCCGGACCAGACCCATGCAACAGCACGACGGTCTCTTCGCCCTGCCCACAGTCATTGAAATGTACGCGCAGCGTTTCGCCTGCTTCCTGCACCTGCAGAAAACGACTGGTTGCGGCTTCGGTTTGCGGTTGGTAAGTCATGATGTTCTCCTGCATATTCAGTTCTGTTTCAGTTCTGTGTGGTGGCGCTCAGGGAGCCGAATCCAGCGATCCACTCTGGGATCGGGCGGTAATAACGGCCTTCGCTGCGCCAGTTGCCAAAGGCAGAAATAGCGGCGAAGGCAGCAACCCAGGTTTTAACTTCGTGCGTTGATTTGCCCGCCATCGCGGACAGTTCTTCGTTACTGACCGCGTCCAGCTCCTGCAAACGCCCCTGTTCAAGCAGCGTCATAAAGCGGTTATCCCAGACAGGGTTAAGCGGATGCAGCGTGTGTTGATCGGCCACAAACTTCTCGGCGGCGCTGATCACCCGCTGCTGGCGCAGCTCGCGCTCGTTTTCAGGCAGTTGTTTGCCGCTGCCGAGCAGGCGGTCGCGCATATGGGCATCGGCCTTCGCCAGCTCCGGGACCGGCGGCTGATGCGACAGGCCGCCGGAGCCTAAAAACAGCACACGCTGATTCAGCGAGCTGGCGAATCGGCCAATCGCTTCACCGAGCATGCGGGTACGCTGAAAGCCCGGCAGCGGCGTGGCGACGCCGTTAATAAACACCGGCAGCACCGGCACGTTATCCAGACCGCCGAGCAAAAACTCCAGCGGCTGCGCGAAGCCGTGATCGACCTGCATGTTGTAGGACACGGCGAGATCGATGCCGCTTTTCATTACCGCGTGGGCGCAGGCTTCAGCGAGATCTGTCGGCACCGGCAGTTCCCCCGCCGCGCTACCGAAATCGCCGATCGCCGTAGCGCCTACGCCTAAACAGAACGGCGGCATCACGTCGTAGAAAAATCCGTTGTAGTGATCGGGGGCAAACAGCACCACCAGTTCAGGGTCGAACGCCGCAATACGTGCCCGGGCGCTGGCGATCACACCGTTAACCTCGTCGAGCACGGCCTGCGCCGGGTCGACGTAACCCACCAGCGGCGAGTGGGAAAGACAGTGAAGATAAGCGTGCATATCAGGCCACCTTTTCAGCGGGAATGTGGGCATTAACGCGGGTGAGCGTCATCACCGACGCCAGTTTATTCAGGGTACTACCCAGGGTTTGCGGAATGGCGATGGCGGCCACAAAGCGGTCCGGGCGTATCACCACCAGCGCGGCGTTGTGCTGGGCAAACCACGCGCGCAGGCGGTTTTGCGTATCGCCAATGCGGGTAACGCCGTCGTGGTTATCCTGATCGGTTTGTATCTGTGTATCCGGCACCACCTGGATAAACTGTGTCCCCAGCGCCTGCCACTGTTGGATCTGCGCCTCGCTCATGCCCCACAGCGGGTTACAGCCCCAACCGATCACCGCGAAATTCGGTCCGATGACGTTGTCGAGCAGCGTCACTTCACCTGATTCCAGCGTTACCTTCGGCTGGATAAACATCTTGCCAACGGGAGAGGTTTTCGCGTCGCCTTCACGCACCAGCGCCCCGGCGTGGTACTGCGGCATCGGCTTAAAGCGCATTTCAAGGAAGTAGCGTTTGACCGGCGGAATGTAGTTCAGCAGCCAGGAAACCCCGTCGCGCACCGCGCCGTGCCAGCGTTTCGGCGGCGCAAGTACGTTGCCTGCGGTCACCGAGAGATCGATCATCGCTTTGGCGTGGTCGCGGCGCTCCTGCTGGTAGGTATCCAACAGCGCATCACCGGCTTTGCCCTCAATCACCAGCGCCAGTTTCCACGCCAGATTGAAAGCATCGCGCATGCCACTGTTGTACCCCTGCCCCTGCCAGACCGGCATAATGTGCGCCGCATCGCCCGCCAGCAGCACGCGGTCAATGCGAAAACGTTCGGCCAGACGTGCGTTATGGGTATATACGCGCTGGCGGATCAGCTCGACGTTGTCCGGGTTCGGCAGCACTTTGCTCAAAAGCTGGCGCATATTCTGCGGTTCGCTGAGCTGCGCTTCGGTTTCCCCTGGCATTACCATAAATTCAAAGCGGCGCACCGCGTGCGGCAGCGCGGCGGAGACATACGGGCGCACCGGATCGCAGCACAGATACACATGCGGCGTGCTGAGCGGATCGTTAGCGATATCCACCACAATCCACTGATTCGGCGCGGTTTTGCCTTCAAATGGCACATTCAGCGAACGTCTGACGTTGCTGGCCCCACCGTCGCAGGCCACCAGCCACTGAGCTTTCACCGTTTCACGCTGGCCATCCGGCGCTTTCAGGTTCAACGTCACTTCACCATTTTGCTGGCTGAAGGCTTCCAGTTCGCGGGAGAACAGGCAGCGCACGTTGGGAAAACGCGACAGCCCTTCCAGCATCACCGCGTCCACCTGCGGCTGAATAAACGCGTTGCGGCGCGACCAGCCAAATTCGTCGGTCATCGGCTGGATATCAGCAAAACAGCGCCCTTTCGGGGTGAGAAAGCGCATCGCATGCCACGGCGTGGTGTGCGGCAGAACATTTTCGACCAGACCGACGGACTGCATGGTGCGCAGCGCTTCATCGTCAATGCCGATGGCGCGAGGATAGTCGATAAGGGTATCGAGCTTCTCCACCACCAGCACCTCAATGCCCATCTGGCCAAGATAGTTCGCCATCATCAGCCCTACCGGACCGGCTCCGGCAATCGCTACCTGCACGGTGTGCTGCACAGCGGGTTGGATATCTGGATTTATTGTTGTCATTTCAGAACCTCACTACTCGGACAAAATGCAATTGCAGACCCTGGTGAGGCGCAATTGTTTTTTGTTAAAAGAATGTGAATAATTTTTTATTGTGCGGTCAGTATAGAAGTGAGTTTTTGCGCTACAATCAAAACATGCCTTGATGTGCACTAAGTGCACAACGTTGTTTTAACTGTAGATTTGTCAATAAATATGAAAAGTGACGACGGTACCGAATACAAAACCGTGCGCGGGTTAACGCGCGGACTAATGTTATTAAATATGTTAAATCGTCTCGACGGCGGGGCCAGCGTTGGCCTGCTGGCAGAGCTGAGCGGCCTGCACCGCACCACGGTCAGGCGACTACTGGAAACCCTGCAGGATGAGGGTTACGTCCGGCGCAGTCTGTCCGATGACAGCTTTCGCTTAACCATTAAGGTCCGTCAGCTCAGTGAGGGATTTCGTGACGAGCAGTGGATTTCTGCGCTCGCCGCCCCGCTGTTGGGGGATTTGCTGCGCGAGGTCATCTGGCCGACCGACGTTTCCACGCTGGATGTGGACGCGATGGTGGTGCGTGAAACCACCCATCGCTTCAGCCGCCTGTCGTTTCATCGGGCGATGGTCGGGCGTCGTTTGCCGCTGCTGAAAACCGCATCCGGCCTGACCTGGCTGGCATTTAGCCCGGAGAATGAACGTCAGGAACTGATTGAAATGCTGGCTTCACGACCGGGAGATGAGTTCCAGTTGGCGCGCGAACCGCTGAAGCTCGACGCCATTTTGAGCCGTGCGCGTAAAGACGGTTTTGGCCAGAACTTTCGCGGTTGGGATCAGGAGGAGAAAATCGCCTCTATCGCCGTCCCCATTCGCAGTGAACAGCGGGTGATCGGCTGCCTGAATCTGGTGTATATGGCCAGCGCCATGACCATCGAACAGGCCGCGGAAAAACATCTTCCGGCCTTACAAAAGGTGGCGAAACAGATAGAAGATGGCGTTGAGTCGCAGGAGATTTTGGTTGCCGGGAGGTGAGATGGATCACAGTTAAGCGGATCATCGGATTAATAGCTGAGATAACTCACTCACCGACCGATATAACACAGTGGCGTCTTGCCCTAAATATATCTTCATCACATAGTGTGCATTCGTTTTCTGCCAGGAGGCTGCATGTTAAAGGTCATTGCCGAAGATTTCATCAAACCTGAGTATATTGAAACCGTTCTCCCTTGGTACCGTGAGCTAATATCGGCGACGAAGAAAGAGCCGCAATGCATTGCTTATGACCTCTATATTGATGAAAAAGATCCGGGGCATTTTATTTTTATCGAAGAATGGCCAAACCACGCGGCTCTCGATGAACATTGTGCCAGTGAGCATTTCCGGCGACTTGTGCCGTTAATCGATCAATACACGCGCCAGGAAGCACGTTACATACTGATGGATGACGTGGTAATTCCAGGTGCCTCATCAAAATAAAAAAACAGAATGGAATTTGCTATTTGGCTCAAATGGATATTCCCTTCTGACAAAAATACGCATAAAAAAACCGAAACCCCGCTTCTGAAAAGAGCTGGATTTCGGTTTTCATTCACTCTGAAGGGCTTCAGACCTTAAGCAGTTTCACCGTCTCGTCGATATCGATTTCATCTTCCGAGAAGATCAGCGTCGTGCCCTGGAAGGTGGTGATGGCCAGCTTTTTCAGCGTGCGCATTTCACCAGGCTTCACGTCTGATTTCGGTCGGATGCTGTTCATCAGCACACCAACGGACAGCACCGCATTTTCTTTGTCGATACGAGTCTCAGCAGGGACTTCTTCGCTGTAGACCAGGTAAGACTTGATCGCCGTGAGCTTCAGACGCTCGCCCGCGATATAGATGTATTTGCTGTCGGGTATGACTTTTACCGCGTAGGCAGATAAGCCTTTGTTGTTGGTGGTAGGCTCAAAGGTCACCGCCGCGTCTTTCTTGATCAGCTCAGGATTAGCAACCTTAATCACATGAAAATAGCGGTTGTCGCCGTTTTCATCTTTGATAAATCCAAAGCCTTTATCTTTAAACCACGTTGTGATTGTTCCGTTCATTGCTGTTTCCGCCTGATTAAACCTATTACTTGTAGAGTATACCTACTCAATTTGCGCGCAGTGTAAAACACAGGCCATGTCTTTGGCTACTCGTTCCCCCAACGATTGAGGAACTGCGCGATATCATCGATACGCTGTGCGTCGACTCCAGCCTCGGTTGCCATCTCCTGCTGCGCTTCTTCGCTGATCTCTTCATTGTTCATCAAACGAGTGATCAACTGCTGGAAGTAGAGTGCCAGTGCGTCGCGTTCTGTATCGCTCACCGGCTTTGCAGCTTCAGTCGCGTATTCGTCGGCGATATCATAAAATTTTAGCGGAATGTCGTTGTTCATCGGGTGCTCCGGGGTAAATGCGTGTGCCAGCAGTTGCCTGCCGCGTCTGGTGTGAATGATAGCATTCTTATTTCATGGTTCGCGATATGTTTTATTGGCTGTAATACGTTGCATATATCAACACTATTTTCTGGAGCCGCTTCGTATTTAATAAATCTACTCTTATTTAAATGACGTTTTATTCAGCTCGGTATAACAGCCACAGGTTAAATAGTGTAGTAACGAAGGAAAGTAGTTAAAGTCTTTTCCCGGAGCATTAAATGATTTAGGGGATATTCCGGTGATTAAACAGCAAAAAATAATGATTCCCCTGCAGGCCTGCTAAGCGAAGCGCCATCGAGCATTTATCCTCGCCGCCACTCCCCCTCCAGGATGGCGGCCAGACCGCGAGTCCATCCCTTCGATTGGCGTCCAATTATTTTTCCATTCCCTACGCTTGCTTCTAACCACCCAATTACAGGTGTAGAGTCAGCACCTAAATTACCTACAATATTTAGCGCCTTATTTCGAGCACTTTCCCAGTTTTTCTCAGACTTTAATATTGTTTCAATTCGAGTTACTGAGCAAGGTACTATCGAACCTGGCAATATAATGCAAGCCAGCAAACCACCTGTCGCTTCAAGCGCAACCTGGTTCCCTGATGAAGCGTCTTTAACTGTATCCGCTATCGCCGACCAGGTTTCACTCTTCATCAGCGCAGTAACCGTATCCGCCACCACCTGATTCTTCCCGGCCAGGTCACTCATGGCCTTGCTGCAGTAACTATCACCCGCAGCACAGGCTGCCAGCGCCATGGCCGCATCAGCAACATAATCCGCTGAGCCTGGTGCTGCATCACCGGTATCAGCGAGGGCATTGATAATACCGTTCGCGATGGAAGAGGTTGTACCGTCACCCAGTTTTTCCCTGACCTGATTTTTCAGCGATTCAGCGGCCTGTTTCGCCGCTTCACGGGCCCGGTCACCACTGAGCGAGTTATTCTCAACAACTATTATTTCCTATGACGCTCATGCAATTTATTTTTCAACCATACTCCAGCACCTAATACTACTCCTGCGATGCTCCCTTTTTTCAATGCGATATATAATGCCTCTTCCCATGAAAAAAGGAATGCCCCATCCTTGAAGTAGAAAATTGTTGACACTCCTAGTTGGCATATGAAAAGAACAACAGAGATTAAGGCAGTACAGTACACAACCAAGAAAAGAAGCCAAAGGGTACCAACCTTGCTGAAGAGATTCATTGCTTCTTCTCCCGCTTGTCTAATTCATCTTTTACAGCTTTTCCTGTAAGTTCAGAAGCAGTAGAACCTGTAACTGCACCAATAACATCCTTTGTCACTTGATCAGTTACCGGAGACAATGAATCAACAACTTTTCCCCCTAAACTACCAGCCGCACTACCAAAGCCAGTACTTATCACAGAGTTAGTCGGATCTTCCCCTTTAATCGCACTGCCAATCGCAGCACCTCCCATATTGATCGCTGCTGATGCCTGCCAACTTTTACCTGTAGTCGCGGCAGCTGTCACACCGGCGAGAATTGCATCAACATAGCTGAAAGGATCATTCCCGCTAAGTTGTACGCCCGTATTCACGCCCACACCGATTGCCGCATTAACCGCCATACCTTCTTTTATTGTGGTGCCAAGGACACTGCTGCCAAATAACAATACCGGGTCTCCAATACTGGCATTGGATTTATGATAACCCCATGTATTCATGATGGTTTGTGCTTTCTGCTGCGCCTCTGTCTGTGGCGCTGACTTCATATAATCCTGCCCAGTCAGCATTCCTGCGATCAGCTCTTTAGTTACTGCCTCACCATATTTAGCCTGCATGTCAGATGCATATATTTTCAAATAACTTACCAACTCGGTTCGCTCTGCCGTGCTCAACTCCGCTGGTTCTTTATTGAACTTAGCAACCAGTGCATCGCTACGTTTATCGGCATTCTCAAGTTGTAAAAACTCTTTCGCGGTTTGCAGGGATTTATCGCCTTTTAAGACTTTCTCTGCCAAAGCATCACGTTTTTCCGAGGAGGTACTGCTCAGTAAATTATTCTCAACAACAACTCGCTCCGGTGTACAGTCTGACGGCGAACACGATTTTTCCCTGTCCTATCAGTCAGTTACATCCGTTTTTTGATGAGGCGTTTCGCTGGCCGTTACTTTTTGCCCCGACGCGCTTTTTTCAGCCCATTACGTAATCCTCCCAACGCCGCACAGTAGCGGGGTGAAGAGCGAGGTTTTAGGTTGTAGAAACACGCTCCCGAAGCGACCAGGGCTGTGCAATTACTTATTCAGTAAGGCTCTTCTGGCTTCCAACAATGCTTGTTGAAGCCAATCAAAATCTACCACCCTAATATTCGGTGAAAACTCAACTTTGATGTTATTCTCACCGTCTTCTTGCTGTAAAAGAGCCTGTAAACGCGATTCTACGCCAAAGATCTTTTTCCAAAGCACAGCGGCGGATGAAGATCGGCTATGTCAGTAGCCGGCATTTTTACCACCACAACTACACTGCCACCTGGTTTTCCAGCAGCCCCAGCCTGCGCCTGAACGGTAACTGGCTGGCAGAAGTGGGATTCAGCACCGACACGCCGGTCATTGTCAGCGTGGAACAGAGACGACTGGTAATCGAGCCGGTTAAGGGCTGACGGTTAAGAAGAAGATCCCGGCCTGAGGCAGGGATTAGTCATAGCTATCAGGATGTTATTTCTCTGGATTGATATATGTATATCTACTATCTATTTCTAGTCCAAGATCATTA
Organism: Citrobacter sp. Cb031; assembly: GCF_030336725.1. Lineage (NCBI taxonomy): Bacteria > Pseudomonadati > Pseudomonadota > Gammaproteobacteria > Enterobacterales > Enterobacteriaceae > Citrobacter > Citrobacter sp. Cb031. Next base: position 119,164 of record NZ_JAOWDA010000026.1, on the reverse strand, counting down.
GCTATTTTAAGCACTTGTGTATATTCATCTTTGCTAATCACAACATCATAATCAGCGATGTGATCACATAGCGTTTCGAATGCTAATACGTTCTCTGAGAACCCAATATAATCTAGGGCAAAGTCAACTAGCGAAGGATCCAACCGATCCTTTAACCCTTCACCTAAAGATCTAATTTTGTCATTAATATCCATTGCGCCCACACTATTTCTTAATTGGCTTTAAAGCTGGAGGAGTCGGATTATTATCCGGGAACGCTGTTACTATTTTCCCACTAGCTGGCTCGTATACCACACGAACTCTAACACCCTCTCGCTCTTCCCAGGCAACCCATCTTGCTGGTCTTCCTGCATTTGTATACGTCCCGCCCGTTCCGGTCTGGGCAAACCATTTGGTATCGGGTGAAGTAGCTATATCACCCACAGTATGAACAACCTTGTCTGCTGACCAACTTTGAGGGAAAACTGTTTTTCCTGGATTTCCGGGATACAGATGTCCACCTTGTGTAGGGCTATCCCCATATAAAATATGCTGTTTCGCTTCCGGCGAAAGGATATCCACATATTTCTGGTTTGCAGGTGATAATCCAAGATCGGAGCTTTTCGCAACAGATAAAAACGCTTTAGCTGCTACATACTGAATCAGTTTTGCTTCACTGGTCGGCACACCACTCGCCAGGATTTCCGCAGCTTGTTGCGGTGTCATTTCTCCATTTGCGGTCAACGCACTGACCGGAACCCCAAAGAATTCGCCCCAGGCAGTCAACAGACCTTTAACGGCATCCTGCCCTTCAGGTATCTGACCCTGTGAGTTTTTAATCAGTGCTTCTGTTAACTCATCTGTGTAGCGCCACTCTGGATCATACTGGCTGCAAGTGACTGCTGGGATAACCCCATATCAGCCATGCCTTTTCCGAAGCTGTTCGGACCCAGCGCGTTATTCTCAACAACTATCTTAAGTTACAATTAATCATTTCTTTAGCAAGTTGGTAATCCATAACATTAAACCTGCAAAGCTACCAATATATATACCTATCTTACCTAAAAATAAAACAATGTTCGATGAAAAAGACACAGGTATTCCTTTATAAAAAAAGAAAAAAAATTCCCCGCATACATATAAAACCACCCCTGTTAGAAAAATTGAAACCATGCTGAATACAATAAAAAAAACCAGAGGAAGAATGAATTTTAGAGCTTTCATTTGCCACCACCTTCCTGCTTCATTTTGTACTCTGTATACTTACCTCCAGCTTCTGAAGTGATACTACCACCAATGTCACCAATTGAGCTGGGGACATTGCTTGGTTTCATTTCTTTTGAAAGGTCATAATCCCCTTTCACTTCAGTAAATTGTCTCAGGTCTGCATTAAACTTCGGATCCCAGCCTCCTTTCCACCAGTTTACTCCGACATTAATCCCCTTGGACAACCCTTGACCAATGCCATAACCAACAAAAGAACCTGCTCCATTGATTAACGCACCAGACAGTGGATCTTTATCATCAACCCAGTTACCAAGCGCACCTCCTGCCGCATTCCAGGCTACTGTGCCACCCAGACCACTTCCCATACTGAACACGTTTGTCCAGCCAGCAATCGCTGCACTAGCCGGGTCAATTGAACCATCTGCGAGATAGCTGATCCCTGCATTGGCTCCCGCACCCAATCCCCACATAGCCTGAGCGCCGCCAGGTAAGAGGGCTACACTGCCTGTCGCCAGCGCAAATCCTACCGCATCGCGTTCATTCTTTGCTTTCTTACAACTGTCTGAGGAGGGTGCTGTATCACAGGTTGCCATGTCAATGCCATGCTGACGTATCCATGCAGCCTGAGCATCTTCACTACCACCGAGTAAATTATTCTCAACAACAACTCGTTCCGATACGACTATCGAGAACGAACGAGCATTTTTCCTGTTCTGTCAGCAGGTTACAGCCTGTTTTTGCTGACGAACTTTAACGCGAGCAACATTTTTCCCTGACGCACGTTTGAACTATTCCTTTCTTAAATAGACCAAAAATCCATTGAAATTTTTAATGGGTTGAGGATAATCAAGCCTCATAGCAATCGCTTCTATAGCAAAATCCTCATCAAAATCAGCGATCACTTCAGCTTCGACCACTGACACCGATTCTTGATCGCTGTCATCTGGCTCGCCATCGAAATAAAAATGCAAACTTATATTTTTATTTTTTAATTCAACAGTAACAGCTCGAATATTTGAAGTTACATTCCCTAACAAAGCCCTTTGCAATGAGAGCCTTACATACGAATTTAAATCAGAAGAAATCATCACATTTCCCTTCATTTTTCTGATGGCCTCGCTGGAACAATGTGGACGCCATTTTTTCCATAGTGCACGATACCATTTGTTGTTGGTGTGGAGACGCCTGTTTGGGGATCTATATAATTTCCAATAGGCTGTCCATAATTTATGCGTTCCTTCGAGCCTGGCGTTCCAACGGGAGCATTACCTACTTGTTGACCAGTCCCTAATTTGGAAAGCAATGAATCTGCGGAAACGGAAAGAGTACTCTTATTCAACCCTGCTTCAGACGCAATTTTATACTCATTCGTACCAGGAATATGCTTATTCTGCTGGCCCTTGTTAATTGATGTTTTCCCTTTACCAATCCCACCACCGCCGGGCAGTAGCTCGCCATCAGCCCCTTCAATCCCGATTTTCAGCATTGGATTGATATCAAAGATACCGGGCTTATCCTTGCTCAGCGAGTTATTCTCCACAACAACTCGCTCCGGTGCGAACTCAGCCGCCGTAACCACTTTTCCCCTGTACTTTCCGTGGGTTACAACTGCTTTTTCCTGTTGTACTTTATGCCTAGGATTTTTGCGCTGTTAAGCGTTTTTGGGGCCACAGACGCTACCGCCCTGCCGTGACACAAGGTTTATCGCGCCACCATCATATAAGCAAACTACAGTACCACTTAGGATGCTGAAGTCTTGGATTTATATTTCAATTAAGAAGTTCTTTTGATACGTTGCCAGTATCAAAAAACTCTTTTAAGATTTTTACAATAAGTTCACAGTCTTTTGTAAGCTGAGATTCCGGCCAGTAATCTCCAAGAATCACCATTCCTATATCAGGTTTAGATGAATCCCAGTACGTTCTTACTTGGTATTCATCTTCGACAATTTCACCTAATGTTATCAAGTAATAATCATTCTCCGTTCTGACCTGAAGCATTTCAGCGCTATCATCGCCACTGTTCAGTATATCAAGAGTAAGGGTTCCTTTTTTCCCCTGAATTTGTTTAAACTGATTTAATACCATATCCCAATTTGAGATCTGTTTATTGCCACCTGTTTCGTCCAGTGTCCAACTCATTTTAAATTTCATTTTAATCCCTAACCTTGAGAGATTTCATGCCAGGCTGCCAGTAGAGGACAGAACCTGTAGCCTCTTCATAAATTGTTAAAGATTTTAGCCCCGCTTTATCAGCCATAGCTGCTATATCACCGCGGCAATAACCACATACAGGCTCTTTAGATACACTCATTGTCATCTCACGCCCTTGAGACATACCCTTTTCAAAAGCTTGCTGTATAACACCTACTTCAGCATGAGCTGTAGCCATATTGCCATTAGGAAGAGGCTTGTTTTGCTTATCTATTTTAGCTTGGATTCGTCCATCAATGAGTGTTGGCTTATTCACATCTGCTAAGTTGGAAGGCCTTGCCCCCTGATTAGTATCAGTGAACTTAGCTCCATCAACATTACCTTTCGCCACGACCTTAAGACTAGCATCAACTATTTTACTTAATTGTTTTGCTGCAGCAGAACCCAAAATTGGTGTTACCGAAGCCGCAATAATCTCCAGGCCCTGCTTTGTTTCGGTGTAGCTTTCTGCGGTCTGACGATCCACCCCTTTGGTGACCATGAAGTAGTTAATCATGGCGTCTTTCACCTGCTGCTGATTTTGCGCATCAACACCGGTGATATCGAGCAGGTTAACTATCTGGCCATAAGCATCTGCGTACTGCTGGCTGGCCTTTGAATTATAGTTCCCGGTATTTTCGTACTCTCCTCTTGCTTTAATCACATCCAGCCTGGCAGTGGCGCAGGCTGAACTGGCTGCATTGCCATTGCCGCAGGCACTGATGACCTTCTGATCGCTGGTGATGTCTTTTTCGCACAGATCATTAATGGTTTGCTGCGCTTTTTCACGTACAGCCTGATCTTTGCTGTTGAGCTTCTGTTTAGCTATTTCAAGCTCTGTCTTATCCGATACGCTGAGGAAGTTATTCTCAACAACAACTTAGAATCCTTTTAATTTCAATAACCGAGCTATCCACATCCCACCACCGACAAAGCTTCCGACACTGAGACTAATCTTACAGAGTAGCAATATATTTTCCATAGTGAAATTAATTGGTATCCCTTTGAAAAAGAAGAACAACAACTCCCCTGCTACGTATAAAGTAATTGATGTCAAAAAAATGGACACAATACTTAATGCGATAAAAAGAGGCAGGTGCAGAAACTTATTTTGCTTTCTCATTTTTTGCGATCCTCCTGAGAGGATTTCTGCTCTATATACTTCCCGCTAAGTTCAGATCCCACGCTACCACCGATATCGCCAGCTATACCTGGAAAATAGCTAGGTGTCATTTCTTTTGAAAGCCCAAGCTCTCCTTTCACTTCAGTAAACTGCCTCAGAGCAGGATTAAACTTAGGATCCCAACCACCTTTCCACCAGTTAACACCAGAATTAACGCCCCATGAGACCCCTTTACCGATGCCATAGCCAATACCCGAACCGGCCCCATTGATTAGCGCCCCCGACAGCGGGTCTTTGTTGTCAATCCAGTTACCCAGCGCACCACCTGCGGCATTCCAGCCGACTGTACCTGCCAGGCCATTCCCCATACTGAATACATTCACCCAACCAGCAATGGCTGCGTTTGCAGGGTCTATAGTACCATCAGCCAGATAACTGATACCGGCATTCGCACTTGCTCCCAGTCCCCACATAGCCTGAGCACCACCAGGAAGCAGAGCCACTGTACCTGTTGCCAGAGCAAGTCCTACCGCATCCCGTTCATTTTTAGCCTTATGGCATGCGGCTCCATCAGGATTATCAGAACAGCTCGCCATATCGAGCCCATGCTGACGTATCCATGCAGCCTGAGCATCTTCACTACCACCGAGTAAATTATTCTCAACTGAATTTTTACCAGACTGCGCCCCTGTTGTCGTGCTTTTCGAATCCCCCCCGGCCAGATTACCTGCCAGCCCGGATGCAATAGTCGCAAGATTGCTGACTAACTGCCTGTCACTTTCATCCAGTTCGCTGACGCGCTTGCCCGGATACATCGTTTTCAGTATCGCATTAGCAGCAAGCTCTCCTGCCGCTGCGCCAGCCGCTCCGGCTGCTACATTGTTCCCCTGCATAGCCGCCGCAGCACCACCCAGTATCGCATGCGCGATGGCTTTAGCCGCGATATCATCCTCGCTGAGGCCCGCCTTATGGCCTATGATATTGGCAAGCTCCGGTGCCGATGCCCCCGCCAGCGCCGCGCCAATATTACCGCCAGCCAGCCCTTGCAGAGCGCCTACTGCAGCCTGAATACCCCGCTGCACGTCACTGCCCGTACCGTATTTCGTCTGCTCGGTTTTATATGCCGCTGAGTTCCGTAGTTGCGTCTGGTATCTTGCTTTTTCTTCATCACTGGCGTTCACATCCGGCTCAGGAATGCCTTCCTTTGCCAGTGCTTTTTTACCCGCGTTCAGGCCATTTATCTCACCTTGCGTCCGCGCGATATCCGCCGCCTGGTTACCTATCTGGGCTATCAGTTGCACTTCTTGCAGACGTCTCTGCTCTTTTTCCTTGTCAAAAATAGGACTGATGCTGCCGTTTGCATGCTCCGCATCCCGGCTCAGACCGGCGACATCCTGCTTCTGGTTTTCCGTGTCGCGAACAGTTAACGTCCCCTCACTCACCGCCGCCTGCGTTGTTCCTTCCGCATGCCCGCTGCTGCCACCTCCGGCAATCAGGGCGTTCGCCAGATTACCCGCGAACTGTTGACCAATACTGCCTCCCGTACTGATCCCTCCCCCCTGGTGCTCCACTTTGTAATCTGCCTGATTGTGGATATCGCCAAAGCCCAGCGTGCCCGTATCCAGACTGTTTTTATCCACTGAACCGGTAGAAGCAATGACCGCGCCATCCAGTTGGGTGTGCTTGCCCACGGTGATATCAAAGCCACCGTCTCCCGCGAATATCCCGCTCTGCTCCTGCACCGAGTCATAGTCGCTCTTCATCCTGTCGCGGCTGGCATTGATACTCGCAGAAGCCGTCCCCGCGCCGAAGGTATATCCCACTCCTCCGCTCACGCTGTTCTGTTTGCTATCGTAGTGGTCGCTGTCCTGCGTACTGGTAATCGTCAGATCGCGGCCTACATCTGCCGTCACTTGATTGCCGTTGACCTGCGCACCAGCAAGCGTAGTGTCCCGCCCGCTGTTTATCGTGACCTGATTACCCGCATCCACCGTGGTTTCATTCTGCCAGGTGCCGTTGCCTTTCTCACGCCCTTTACTGCTGTTGGCGTTCGCCGAGACGCTGATCCCCGCGCCACCGGAACCCACACCGATACCCACGCCAATACTGCCACCGCTGCTGCTGTTTTTACCGGTCGTCAGTTGCGTATCCTGCGAAGCGATAAGATTCACGTCACGTGTGGCATCCAGCACCACATCCTTACCGGCCTTCACTTCACTGCCTGCAATAGTAATATCGCTTCCTGTGGACGTGATATTGACGCTGTTGCCTGCGTTCAGAGTACTTCCCGTCGTTGAATCCTGCTCACTGTGGGAGGTCGATTTTGAGGACTGTGAGCCCAGAGAAGCACTGACACCTATCGTATTGGTATTGTCTTTAGCGGTCCCTTTCGCCTGATCCAGAGCCACAGCCTGCCCGGCCTGTACTCCGGAGAGAACTGCCTGCGTACCCTGCAGTGCCGCTAGTCGGGAATCGCTGCTTTGTTTTGCTCCCTGTGCTGCTGAAACCGCGCTGTTCACCGCACTGCCCGCAGCCCCCGACAGCGCCACCGTCAGTCCGCTGGTTTTCTGCTCAAACTTCTCATCACGTGTGCGTTTGTCATGACCCGGTTCAATAAGTACGCTGTCGCCGCGAACAGCAATATCTTTCTGGGCGATGATATCCGCGCCGCCGATATGTGCCTGCTGGCCTGCGGTGATACTGACGTTGCCCGCCGTTGAGCCGACAGTACTGAAGCTCTCGCTTTGGGTGGTGCCTTTTTCGCGCAGATCGTGCGTGGTTTTGCTGCTACCGATGGTGAAGCCGATCCCGCCTGACCCCATCAGGCCGCTCTTTTTAGTCTCTTTAAAGCGCCATGAGGTATCGGTATTGGTGGCGGCAACAATATCCACATTGTTGCCAGCCCCCAGCGCCACATTGCCGTCACCGGCAACGGCTGAGCCCTGTACCAAAATGTTATTCCCGGCGGTGACAGTTACATTGTTCCCACTCAGCAGCGCGCCTTTTTCCCGCGTAGCGCTGTCTTCTTCAATCGTATGGGTAGTCTTTTTACTAAGGAATCCTTTTTTGGTTTTCGTGGTTTCCTGGTAGTGATAATCGCTCTCTGTGGCGGTCGTGAGATTCACATCCCGGCCTGCCGTTACGCCGATATCGGCCTGTGCCGTAACATCTGCTGCCTGTGCGTTTACATCACGCCCGGCAATAATGACGGCGTCGCCGCCGCTGGCAATTTCCGTTCCCTGCTGGCGTACGGCGTCATTGACCACGGTTTTCTTCTTCGCACGATAGCTGTCGCCGTCGGTCGTTGCTTCAGCCAGCAGGTTGACATCTCGCCCGGCCAGCAGACCGACATCATTCTCCGCAGCCAGCCCAGCCGCATGGGAATTAATATCCTGACCCGCTTTCAACACCAGATTGTCACCCGCTGAAACGGTAGTACGGGAAAGCCCGGTGCTGTGCGATTCACTGCCCCCGTTACGGCTACTTTGCTGAGTGGTAGCTGCATTCAGATTGAGATCGTTACCCGCTGTTAGCTGAGCATTCCCTCCCGCTTTAACATCGCTGGCGGTGATATTGAGGTTATTCCCGGCATTGATACCGAGGTTACCGCCCGCGCTGATGGCGCTACCCTGCCAGTCTACTGACGACCGACCAGTCTCAGTTATCCAGCGTCCGGAGCGACTCCGGGCATCGTTAATCTGGTTGGCATTTACCGCAATATCCCCCCACGCATCCATCAGCAATGAGCCGCCTGCAGAGAGATTCGCGCCAGTAACAGTGATATCTTTGCCCGCCGAGAGCGACAATCCGTCCTGCGCGGTTATCGATGCCGTAGACCCCAGCAGAGTATCTTTAAAGCTCACATTGCGGTATTTGTCCCTGGCACTCACATCAATCTGTTCTGCCAGCGTCAGATTATTGATGTTGCCGCCCAGGCTTTCCAGCGCCACCGTTTTTCCGCTGATGGCGGAGCTGACGTTATTGATATCACCAATCGCGCTCAGGTCGAGGTTGCCCCCGGCCTGCATCAGACCATTGTTAAGGTTGTTAATACTGTTTTGGCTGTCGAGAGTGAGGTCGTTTCTCGCCAACAGCGTACTGCCGGAGTTGGTGATATTCCCGCTGGTAAGCTGAACATTATTCCCGGCAATGACGCTACCGTTGTTCACGGTGATATCTTTCGGCGAGAGATACAGCTTCGGTATCATTACCGTCTCACCGTTGACGGTGGCGGCTTCCCACCACAGCATGCTGTGCTCAAGGGACGCTATCTGATCTGCCGTCAGCGCCACCCCAAATTTCAGTCCCAGCGATTGCTGAGTACTGGCAGCGCTATCCATCAGATAACGCATCTGGTCAAGGTCAGAACCAATGCCGTTGATGTATCGACTTCCCGTCTTATTCAGCATGGCGTTACTAACATAGCGGGTATCGAACGCCGCATCACCGAGGAAACGGTAGTCATATTCAGGGTTCAGTTTGAGACGATCGAGCATATAGGCCGATCCCAGGAACTGGTTTTGATCGGTATACGCAATATTGGTTTCACGCGGCGCTTCACCAGGTTTGATACCCAGCATTGCATTCAAATCACCAAACAGGCTGGGATCGAGCTGACCAAGACCATTCAGTTTCGGGTTAACGTTGATCAGATACGGGCTTTTCGGATCGTCAGAGACGACGAAATACCCGTTCTTTCCGGAAGGCAACGGATAAGCGCTGGTATCCACCGTTTTGCCCTGATTTATCCCAGCGGCATTCACGCCCTTCTCGCCTGGGTTAATCAGGCCATTGAGTTGACCGAGGCTAGCGTTACCTTTCTGCGTGGTAGAAACAGGGTTGAGCGTAGCGTCTGATACGCCGCTGCTCTCCAGCGCGCCGCCGCCGTTAATCTTCTGCAATACGTCATGCAGTCGATCGTTCCACTGTGGAGAGCTGACACTTACCGTGTCATTGCTTGCCAGCGCCTGCTTTTTCACCCCATTACTGATGGTTTGGTTGCTGAGGGTGTTGAGGGTAGGGGTAACGATGGTATTTATCACTCCCCCCGTATTAGGAGTGGTACTGGTATTGCTAATATCTTGTGAAAAAACTGCCTGAATTTTTCCGCCCGACTGGATTACTGAGCGATAAATCGTTGCACCCGAAGCTTCTTCTCGGTCCTTCCCTTGTGCGATGTAATGAATTGGAGTCTTTCTATAGCTATCAGCTTTTACTGACGCAGCAGGCGTTTCCCATTTATTACCTTGCTGGTCAGCAGCATACGTCCGATATCGGGTAACTGTACCGTCTGTCCAAGACTGATTTTGCAGGGTTGTACCCGAAAGGTGCATGTCCCCGCCAGCCAGCAACGTACTGGCATTATTTTCCAGATGTCCCGCCTGAAGGACCATTCCACGAGATGAACTGATGCGCCCGGCCCCACCGCTGGCAGAGACAGAAAGGGTTGCGCGTGAGACTGCAATCTCCTTCGTCGGACTGTTTTTCATCGCCTTAGGAACAGCTATGTCGTAACAATCAGGACTCGCGCCGTGCCCCGGACTCCCTCCACCGCTGCAGGATCGGTTAACAATGTAACCATAGTCAGTTCCCAGTTTTAGCTCAGAAAGAGGAATATCTGCAAAACTCTCATTCAGCCAGGCATACTGTTGTGTTAGATCTTCAATTTTGCCGTTACTTACCACCAGCCCATCCCGCTGATTCAGCAGATGCCCGGTTTTGATGGTGATATCACCGTTCTGGGTTTCGATATTACCAGAGGTGTTGACCACTTCACTGTTGGCATTTCCCGCCGCATCTCGCTGCATCCACAGATTGTTTCCCGCGAGGATATCGCCGCGCTGGTTGGTAATGGTGTTAGCATATAGCGCCAGATTATTTGCCGCGTACAACAGCGCCGTATTGACGATGGCACCCGGTGCATTGAGCGTCAGAGAGCCACGCGTTCCGGTGAAACCAGAGACTGAAATATTACCGCGACTGGTCAGCGTAATATCGCCGCCGCCCTGTAACGTTCCGGCGGTATTGAGCGCTACGCTGTCGCCGCTGAGATAACTGGCGCCGTTGCCAGTGGTGATTTGTCCATTATTGCTGAGCTGTCCGCCCGCCGTCAGGTTGAGCGATTGCCCCTGAAGCACGCTACGGTTGTCGATAGCGCCATCACTGGTAATGGTCAGCGTTTTACCCGCGGCAAAAGCGCTTTGCACAGTAAAGTCATTCACCAGTTTCAGCGTCAGATTACCCAGCGCAACCACCTGCCCCAACGTACCCAGCCCGTGACTTTCAACGGACAGATCGCCGCCGCTGAACAGTTTCCCTGCCGCATTCTGATTAATCTGGCTGGCATTAACACTCAGTTGCGAGGTGCCCAACAGCGTACCGTTATTTGTTAGTTGCGTGTATTTCACCGCCAGTTGACCGGCCTGCGCGGTTCCCAGGTTGGTAAAACTGGTCCCTGCAAGCGTGGCGCTGTCAGCCAGCCAGTTCCCGCTATTGGTGGCCGTTGCTGCATTCAGAATGAGGTTTGCCGCCTGTAACCAGCCTGCGCCGGAATACTGCGGCGTGGTCAGCTTCATTCCCGCGCCAGAAAGCAGTTTGCCGTCATTGAGTGCGCGAGTTGTGGCGTTAAGATGGGTCTCTCCACCGCCCTGCATTAAACCGTAGTTGGACAGCACTGGCGTAGAAAGCGTCAGCCCCTGGCGGCTGACAATCTCCCCGGAAGCCTGGTTTATCAAATCACCGCTCAGCGACAGCGTTGCGCCATTATCCCCTTGCAGTCGTCCGCTGTTGGTCAATGCGCCGGTCGTCATGCCCAGCGTCGCCCCCTGAATTTTGCCCTCATTGGTGACTGACGCCGCAGTCAGATCCAACGCGCCCCCGCTCAGCATACTGCCCGCTTTCTGCTGCCTGACCGCGCCGTTCATGGCAAGCGTAAACGCATTTACGCCGCTAATCGCCGCACTGTTATCAAGGGTTGTCCCCTTCAGCGTAAGATTTTTCGCCGTCCATTGCCCGGCGTTAGCCAGAGAAAGCGCCTGTAGCGTCGCGTTACCAAGGGCAGTAATTTTGCTGCCCGCCGCAGACGTCAGGTTATTTGCGAGCGTAAGCTGCAGAGCGTCGGCGCTTTGTATTGCCCCGTTGTTTGTCAGCGTTTGCGCATTGAGCAGAACAGACTGCCCTTGCCACACGCCGTTATTCGTCACCTCGCCAGAAGAGAGTTTCAGCGTCCCCTGCGTCAGCAGTGAACCACCTGCTGCGTTAATCAATTTCTGTTGCGGTGAAGCCATCGCCATGCGCGCCATCAGACGCTGACGAGCCTCTAGCGTCAGGCTTTGCAGACCGGTCAGCGTACCCTGATTGTGGATCCGGTTTTGCTGCAGGGTCAGGGTATTTCCCTGTACCGTGCCACTGTTATTAAGCTGCACGCCGTCTAGCGTTACGTCGCTTTCGCTGAGCAGCTTGCCGCTGTTATCAAGCTGCTGCGCGGTCAGTGACATTCCGCCATGACTCATCACTTCGCCTGATGTAGTAAGGCCGTTGTTTACATCAGCCGTCAGATTACCCAGGCTTATCAGCGATCCTTTGTGCAGCCAGTCATCTGCGGTCAGCGTAAGTTGCTGCCCCTGCAGCGTTCCCTGCGTCGTGATAGTGCCGGCATTGACGCTCAACGCGCCGCCGCTCAGCGTACGGGACGTTATGCCCGTCGTGAGCACATCGCCAGCCAGCGTAAGCCCATTCGTCCCCTGCCACAGGCCTGTATTGTTTAACGTCGAGGCTGCAAGTGTCAGCCTGTCACCGGTAATACGCCCGGCGCTGTTGATATCATCAGCCGTAAGCGTCAGTGCGCCGCCACTTTGAATGTGTCCGGGGTTGGTAAGTCGCCCGGACAGCTTGCCTTCCAGGCCATGCAAACCGTTAAACACGCCGCTGTTATTCAGCGAGTCGGCAGTGAATGTCAGGGTATCGCCTTGCAGTACGCCGGCGTTTTCCATCGCACCGGAATGCACCAGCAGCGCATTACCGGCCAGCCATTTACCTGCGGTATCCGTGATGAAGGTATTCGCAGAAACCGAGGTATTGTCGTTGCTCTGTACCAGACCGCTGTTACGGATTGATTTTCCATCCAGAGTGACACTTTTCGCCGCCAGCGTACCGCGGTTATCCAGGGATGCAGTATTCATCGACGCCCCCTGTTTCGCCACCATACTCCCCTGGTTTTCAACCGAGTTCGCCAGCGTCAGGTTCAGGGAATCGGCCTGAATATCACCTGCGTTAATTAATGTGCTGCCGCGCAGTGTGAAGTCGGTATTCGTCAGCAGCAGACCGTGGTTTTCCAGCGTGTCGAGGCCTAAATCCAACCCCGCGCCGCTAACCAGTTGTCCCTGCTGACCATTGAACAGATTGCGGGTGGTGAGTTGTAGCGCCGAATTACCCTGCACAATGCCGTTATTCACCAGCTCCGGTGCGGAAATGCTCAGGGATTTTGCAGCAATCATTTCGTCGTTAAACAACTGTGCCGCAGCCAACTCAAACAGGTTGAGACTGCGCAGCGATCCCTGATTATCCAGTCGCCCGTTAGCCTTAATCTTCAGACTGTCCAGTGCCTGAACGCTGCCGCTATTGCGCAGGTTATCCAGTCTAATCGCCGCGGTACGGCCCTCTAGTTGGCCATCATTTTCAAAACGCTTTCCGCTGAGCTGTAGATCTTCACCGCTGGTCACCTGCCCACCAGCAAGGTTTGTAAAGCGATTCCCATCCCAGGCGAGCGCCTGATTCCCCTGCAGGATCCCACTGTTGCTGAGATCGCCGTGTAATGCCAGCACCTTCGCTGCCAGCATTCCGCTGTTATTCACGCTGGCGGCATGCACGGTCATACCTTGTTGACTGAGTACTTTTCCCTGGTTAGTGAACGCGTCGTGTACTGTTGCCGTTACCCCCGTTTCTCCCAACGCATTACCGCTATTTTGCCACGTATTTGCTTCCAGATTCAGCGTACCGCCCTGCAGCAAGCCAGTGTTGTGGAGAGTCTGATTCTTAAGACTTAATTCACCCACCGACAACACATTACCTTCGTTATTCACGTCCTGACTGTTCAGTGCGAGCGTATCGGCGGCCATGAGTCCGAGGTTATCTGTCTGCTGTCCGTGAACAGATAATGACGTGTCAGCCAGCAGGCGTCCCGCGGCTTCGTTTTTTATCGTCGCATATTCACTTTGCAGATTAACGCCGTTAATTTCTCCGCCGTTAACCAACTGGCGACCGTTGAGGTGCAATGAACCGTCGGTTGTAATCAACCCATGGTTAGCCAGATACGGTATATCCAGCGCTAGAGATGCTTTGCTGTAGAGTGAGCCGCCGCTGAGGTTTTCCAGTCTGTCGGTATGCAGGTTCAGCGCGGTGTTGCCCTGCATCAGACCGCTGTTCACGACATGCTGACTCTGGAGAGTTAACGTGTCGGCGATCAGAGAGCCGCTGCTGGCGAGTCCATCAGATGCAATAATCGAGATGCGTTCGGCGCTGGCGCTACCGCTATGGGTCAGCGTTGTCCCACTGAGCGCCAGAGTATCGGCCAGCAGATCTCCATGGTTATCAACTGACTGCTGCGCGCTGAAACCGACGCGTTCCCCAGTGGATTTCCCGCCATGACTGAGCCTGTCAGCCGTCACATCCAACGAACCTTTTGCCGCCTGTACGCCGTTCAGCGTCACGTTGTTGCCCGTAATCGCAAGGTCCAGACCGCTCTGCAAATGACCGTCTTTGCCAGTAGTCAACTGCTTTGCGCCGACATTAAGCGCACCAGCGGCATTAATCTGACCGTTCAGGTTAAGGTTTTGCGTAACGTTTAACTGTATGTCCTGTTGCCCGGCGATCAGCGAATCTTTCGCGGCGGTGAGGTTTTCAGCATTGACCGTTACTCCCTGGTTGCCAGAGAGGACGCCATGTTGTTCAACTGTCGCGGCCTGCACCGTTAATGTGCCATCAGAGAGCAACTTTCCACCATTACTCAGCGTGGCATCAGCCCGGATATCCGCATCGTTTTTCGCGCTCAGGATCCCCTGCTGGTTCAGCGCTACCGTTTGTACTGAAAGCTGGCCGCCGCTCGCCAGCGTACCCATATTATCCAGCGCCCCGCTGTTGACCGATACGCTGTTACCCTGCATCAGACCTGCGTTGTTAAGGCTGCTGACAGAAACATCAAGACTGCCATTTGCAGCCAGTTGACCACCATTAACGAGGTGCCCACCAGAAAGGGACAACGCGCCTCCCGCATTGACCTGTCCCTGGTTGTTCATGTCGCTACCGGTCAGGCTTAATGCGCCCTTCGCATCGGCACGACTGGCGTTATTCAGAGCTATGCGCTGTGCCTTCAGCGTTAATCCGTTACCTGCTGAGAGCAATCCCCCATGCGCCGACAGTTCGCCTTGACTGTTAAGGCTGACATCAGTATCACTCCCCAGCGTGGAACGGGTCAGCGCCAGCCCATTAGTACCCGTAACATGCATTTTTTCTTTACTGGTCAGGCTGCCGTCGGTGATTTTCAGCGAACCGTCACTGCGCAGTGAGGTGTTTTTCTGGCTAACCAAAGTGGTTGCCGCAATGGCTACATCCTGTTTAGCAGCCACCTGCAACTCGCCAGTTGCAGCAACCCCGCCCCCCTCGATCGTCACCTTGCCATCGCTGCCCAGTTGCACGCCTGCGCCGCTGGAGAGATTTGCATTCTGTAACGCTAACGCCCCGGTGCTGTTGATGACCATCCCGCTTCCGGTCTTATGACTGCCGGTCAACGTGACGCCTTCGCCACTGGCGGATAGACCACCATTTGCCAGACTGTTGCCGATCGTTAATTTCCCGTTAGCATTGAGGGTGATATCACCCTGACGGGCATTCAGATTCCCGAGGTTGACCCCCAGCCCTTTCTCGCTGGAGACCAGATGAATTCGATTAGCATACATGCCGCCTAACGCACCGGTGTCTACCGCAATTTTCGGTGCTTCCCCTTCGCCATTCAGCGGGCTCACCTGGCCATTCACCGCCACGCGATTCGCGCCGGCGATAACCGTCAGATCCTTGGCGTGCAGCGCAGCATTAATTTCCGTGGCACGGGCAATAATCGACACCGCATCGCTCTGACTACCATCCAGCCCCTTACCTTCTATGGTAATGCTGCCCTTGCTTACATCCAGCGACTGTAGGTTGCCGTTGGCATCCAACACGGGTTTACCGGTGGTCAGCGTGGCGTTAGGCGTGTTGATAAATCCACAACCATTACAGGTAATGCCATAGGGGTTGGCAACCATGACGTTGGCAGCTTTCCCCGCGACTTCGGTATAGCCCTGAAGCTGCGAACGGTTAGCGCCGGTAACTTCGTTGATGATCCCTGAAGCTTCCTTTCCCGGTTGCAGGTTCGGGTTATTCTGGATGATGCCGCCGAGCTGGGTCTGGGTAAATTGCCCGGTCGCGTTGTTGAGGATCAGCCCCTCTTTTCCCACGTTGTAGTCGTTATATTTATTGTGTGAAATCCCGGACTGGTTCGGCGTGGCAATATTCACCACCGGAACACCATTGGCGGCTTTATCCATCTGCGTATTGCCTTCAGGCGTGATGGCGGCGGCCATCGCTGGGAGCAGTGGTTGGGTAGCCAACAGGAAACTCAACATGCCACTTAGCAAACGCTGGGAAAAACGAACCTGATCCTTTTTCATCACCCTTATTCCTTAAAATGCCACCGCAACGCGGTAATACACATTGAGATGATCCGGCGCCAGCCAGTCCGGATAGTTAACTGGCGTTCCTACGGTAAACTGACTGGAAAACCAGCGCCCTGAACTGGTTAATCCCAGCGCAGCCCCCCACAACGTGCCGGAGGCATAGCTATCAACGTTATCCTGTTTCAGCCAGCCGCCGTCGAATGCCGCTATCGCGCCAATCTGTCCCAGCACCGGCAGCGTAAATAGCGAATAATTCACTTCATTGCGCCAGTAGCCGCCGTTATCTCCAGAAATGTACTGTTCTTTAAAACCGCGAACGGAGGTTTCTCCGCCCAGCGTCAGGCGTTCACTTCCATAGAGTCGGTCTGGAGACCATTGAAAATACACGCTGCTTAGCCACCACAGTTTCTCTGCCAACGGGCGCTGGAAACTACCGCTGACGCTCCATTTGCGAAATTCCGCCCTTGGCACATCACCCTGTTTATCGTTGTCATCCTCTGCGCCAAACCATGGCACGCCCTGGGTGAATGAAGGGTTAAACGTCGCAACGCCGGAAGCAATTTTTTGCGTATGGTTGATGCCCAGCGAAACGCTGGAAAGCTTGCGACTACTGGTTTCCAGCAGGATATCATTCAATTTGTTACGGTTAATTCGATGCGTCAAACCCAGCGATGCAGCGGTTTTGACATCACCATTGCGAAACAAAACCCAGGATCCGTTCAGACGATGGGTTTCGCTATCTCCGGTGGAACGCCAGGCATAACCATTGTTATCAATCGTGCTGAGGTAGTTACTCCAGCTGTAGTTGTAATCAAGCAGTCCGTAGCCGTAAGGAATACTCACGCCGGCCGCAAAGTTCTGCGCATCTTTGCTGCTGGAAAAATCGCTACTGCGTCCGCCGCTAATAAACCATTTATCCGCCAGGCCGAGCATATTATTGAAAAATAGCGCACCACTGAGCTGTCCGGTTCCGGTGCTCTTTTGTCCACTGTTATCAAAACTAACTGAGCCATTGAGTGGAAATTCAGGCGTGGCGGTGAGGTTAACTATTGAGAACCCCTGCTGACTGCCCGGCAAAATTTCAATTTCCACCGGCGTCTGGCGAACCCGGTTCAACTGCTCCATCCCCTGTTCAATGTCACGCAGATTGAGAATTTTTCCTTCCATTCCGGGAAAGGTCATCAGCAGAGTGCGCGATGGGACGCCTTCCAGACGTATTTGCTGCAATTTACCCTCAAGCACCGCAATGTGCAGCACCCCGGATGAGAGATCCTGTTCGGTTAAAAAGGCACGACTGGTGATGTAGCCTCGACTGATATACCAGTCGGAAATTGCATTTGTCAGTTCCGTAAGGCGGGGAATATTCAGGCATTGATTCACCCATGGCGCGGTAAGCTTTGCCGAGGCAGCGGCGGACAACTTCGTTGCGCCGTCAATATCAATACGCGAAATCATAAAACACGGCCCTTCAGTCTGGGCTGGCGTTTTCGGCGTTACGATTTCGGGTAGCGTAACGCTACGCTCCAGCTCTTCACGCTGGCGCTGGTTTTCATTAAGTCGCTGCTGCTGTTGCTGCTGAATGGTATTCCGATCCGCAGGAGAGAGTGGCGCCGCAGAAACAGTTGTGAACGGCAAAATTAACATCCCAATTAATATTGCCAACTTTCTTTCATCCCTGAACTTCACCCCCCCCCCCATAAAAGTACGAAAGCGAACTTGACTGTAAAGCACAGCCGATCCTTGTAAAAAAGCACAAAATGTAAACAAAAGTAAAGACATTAAGTGCTATTTCACTTCATTCCAATTGCATTTTAGGATTTCTTATGCTCTTAAGTTAAATTATTCTTACTCTGTTGACCTAATCCCATCGCAAACCGCCCATTTACCCACATTAACGATCTGGACAATACGCTACGATGACGCCACTCGCATCGTGCTAACAGACACACCTCCCCGGCACTAAATAAGCGGAATCCGCAATACCTGGAAATTGTACTATTATCGCTTAACTTAATTGTCGTAAAGTAATAGCGTTAAAAAACATGGAATAATTAGAAATGAATACCAGCATAATTAAACCTTCCGCGATCGTTCTTTTCTTCCTTATTCTGGCAATACTCAATGGTTTTATTGCAACCCTGGGTTTATTCTTGTCGATTTATACCCTGTGTAAATTTCGTTCCGACGAATACAGCCCATATCAGTATTTTTTAGCAACCACCTCCCTTATTTTAACAATTATGCCTTTTGTTTTAATAGATCTCACCAAAACAGATGGGAAGGATTACTCTGCGCAAATAGATCTAGCGGTATTTAACAGCTCATCCCCTGAAACCTGCCCTACCATTAACGAGCACTTTCGTGACAGGTACGACACTGTTATAAAAAGAATCCCCTCTGCTTGTGGAACCGAGCGTATCAAGGATGTTGAATATTTGTCGAAGGGACTCTACATTACTTTCTATTCAGCAATTTTTTCCCCTGTCTCAGTCGCCGCATATTTCCTCCCACAACCAGAAGTCGTCAACACATGCCAAAAATACGTAAAAGAGTATGCTGAAATATGCTCTCCAATAAAAGGTTCAGAACTGGATCAAACAATAAATAAAATCCTTGAACTGAAGTTCCGGAATGTTAAAACAGCCACTGCAGAATAATATCAGGAGAAGGGAACGCTTAACGTTTAGAATTTAGCCACGTTTTTGCGCCAGCCAGATGGTATGCCCGGCGCAGTGCGGATCTTCCATCACCATCTCTACCACCACAAAACCGTGCGCTGACAGCAATGCGCGGTATTCATCCGGCGCGAGGCTGGCGTGAAACAGCGGTTCGCCCTCAAATTGCCCCATCGCGATACCGTTTTCCGTCCCGCTGGTAAACATCAGCGCGCTGCCGGGACGGCTGAGTCGGTCAAAAATCGGGAACATCTTTTGCTGATCCTGCTGAGTTAAATGGAAAAAGCTGTCCCAGGCGATCAGACCATCGAAAGTCTCGTTAAGTCCCAGCTCGCGCATATCCTGCTCCAGCCAGCGCTGTGCGGGAAAAGTGTGCCGGGCCCGCGCCAGCATCGCCGCAGAACCATCAATTCCCGTAAGCTGAAAGCCTTGCTGAATAAAATAACCAGCAATCGGCTGACCGTTGCCGCAGCCAATATCCACAATGCTGCCCTGTCCGCCCATCACGGTGATGAACTTATCCAGCCAGCTTTTCTCGAACAGTGCGCGTGAACGCTGGCTGGCAAAGGCCTCCGCATGACGTTGGTAGATGGACAGAATGTTGTTTGCCGCAGAGTCGCTCACGATGTCCTCACTTTTTTATGCTGTTAAGCATCACGACGATAAATCCTCCAGCACACGATCCGCAACCCTGGAATGCGCCTCGCAGAACCAATGCGCAAATACCCCAAAACCGTCCCGCTGTGGCATCATAGCGCGCAGATAACGTCATGACAGGGGTGATAAACGTGAAACCGGTAACGCTATACGATGTGGCAGACCATGCAGGAGTCTCTTACCAGACCGTCTCGCGCGTCGTGAATCAGGCCAGCCACGTTTCCGCAAAAACCCGACAGAAAGTTGAGGCCGCGATGGCGGAGCTCAATTACATCCCCAACCGTGTCGCACAGCAGCTGGCGGGCAAACAGACGCCGCTGATTGGCGTCGTGACGGCGAACCTTGCCCTGCACGCCCCCTCGCAAATCGTTGCCGCCATAAAATCCCGCGCCGACCAGTCCGGGGCCAGCGTGGTGATCGCCATGGTCGAACGTAGCGGCGTTGAGGCATGTAAAGCCGCAGTCCACAACCTGCTTTCTCAACGCGTAACCGGGCTTATCATCAACTACCCGCTGGATGAAGAAGACGCCATTGCCGTGGCTGCCGCCTGCGGTACGGTGCCGGTGCTGTTTCTCGATGTCTCAGATCAGACGCCAATTAACAGCGTGATTTTCTCCCATGACGACGGCGCACGTCTCGGCGTTGAACATCTGGTGCAGCATGGGCATCAGCGTATCGCCCTGCTGAGCGGGCCACACACTTCGGTTTCGGCAAGGCTTCGCCATGCGGGGTGGCATAAATATCTGGCACACTACCAGCTGCAACCCACCGCGGAGCTGGAAGGCGACTGGAGCGCGATGTCAGGTTTTCAGCAAACGCTGCATATGCTTAATAATGGTAATCTCCCCACCGCCATGCTGGTCGCTAACGATCAAATGGCGCTGGGCGCGATGCGGGCAATCAGTGAGTTCGGTCTGCGGGTGGCGGTTGATATCTCGGTGATCGGCTACGATGACACCGAAGACAGCGCCTGCTACATCCCACCACTGACCACCATCAGGCAGGATTTTCCGTTACTGGGTGAAACCAGCGTCGACAGACTGCTGCAACTTCCCCGCGGGACCTCAAGCGTGGGCAACCAACTGCTGCCCGTAACCCTGGTTAAGCGCAATACGGTTCTGCCTCCCGATACGCAAACCCTCTCACCCCAGGTGCTGGCCGACTCACTGATCCAGCTAGCGCGGCAAGTTTCGCAGCTCACACCCAAATTGTGAACGCATAACAATTGTGTGAGTCAGTTCACTCATTGAGCGCCCCGTCCTTTACAGTTGGGATCGCTTATTCGTATTTTGATTGAAATTGTGAGCGAATAACAAATTCAAACAGGATACCGTTATGAACCTGAACACAGATTCACTCTCCGCTGTACTGGCCCGCCGTGACTGGGAAAATCCCGGCGTCACGCAGCTCAACCGCCTGGAGGCGCACCCGCCGTTTTGTAGCTGGCGCTCAGCGGATGATGCGCGCACCAATCAGCGATCAACTCAGTTACGCTCGCTGAATGGCAAGTGGCAGTTCGCCTGGTTTTCCGCGCCTAAGGCCGTGCCGGAAAGCTGGCTGACAAGCGATCTGCCACAGGCTGATACTGTCAACGTCCCCTCTAACTGGCAGATGGACGGTTACGACGCGCCAATTTATACCAACGTAACCTACCCGATCCCGGTTAACCCCCCGTACGTTCCAGCGCAGAATCCGACAGGATGTTACTCGCTCACATTTAATATCGAAGACGCGTGGTTAGATGAAGGTCAGACGCGCATTATTTTTGACGGGGTGAATTCCGCGTTTCATTTGTGGTGCAATGGTCGCTGGGTTGGCTACGGTCAGGACAGCCGCCTGCCGTCTGAATTCGATCTTAGCGATTATCTGCTGCCAGGAGAAAACCGCCTGGCAGTGATGGTGCTGCGCTGGAGCGACGGCAGTTATCTGGAAGACCAGGACATGTGGCGCATGAGCGGGATCTTTCGCGATGTATCTTTGCTGCATAAGCCCACTACGCAAATCCGCGACCTGCGCATTAACACCCGTTTTAACGACGATTTCAGCCGCGCCACGCTGGAAACAGAAGTCAGAGTGGCGGGCAACGAGTGCGAAGATTTACGCGTCACCCTGCAATTGTGGGACGGTGAAACGCTCACTCACGAAACGACTTCCCCGCTCGGCAGCGAAATTATTGATGAACGCGGCGCTTATCATGATCGGGTTACCCTGCGTCTGAACGTCGAAAACCCGGCGCTGTGGAGTGCCGAAACGCCTAATCTGTACCGCGCTGTGGTCCAGTTACGTACCGCTGACGGAGTGCTGATTGAAGCGGAAGCCTGTGATGTCGGCTTTCGTCAGGTTCGTATTGAAAACGGCCTGCTGTTACTCAACGGTAAGCCGCTGTTGATTCGCGGCACCAACCGTCATGAGCACCATCCGGTCAACGGTCAGGTGATGGACGAGGCGACGATGGTGCAGGATATTCTGCTGATGAAGCAGAATAACTTTAACGCCGTGCGCTGCTCCCATTACCCGAACCATCCATTGTGGTACACCCTGTGCGATCGCTACGGCCTGTATGTGGTCGACGAAGCCAACATTGAAACCCACGGCATGGTGCCGATGAATCGCCTCACCGACGATCCCGCATGGCTGCCAGCCATGAGCCAGCGCGTCACGCGCATGGTGCAACGCGATCGCAACCACCCGAGCATCATCATCTGGTCACTGGGCAATGAATCCGGGCATGGCGCCAACCATGACGCGCTCTACCGCTGGATAAAATCAGAAGATCCGTCCCGCCCGGTACAGTATGAAGGCGGCGGCGCAAATACCACGGCGACCGACATTATTTGCCCGATGTACGCCCGCGTCGATCAGGATCAGCCCTTCCCCGCGGTACCCAAATGGTCGATTAAAAAGTGGCTGTCGATGCCCGGCGAACAGCGTCCGCTGATCCTCTGCGAATACGCCCACGCCATGGGCAACAGTTTTGGCGGCTTCGCCAAATACTGGCAAGCGTTCCGTCAATTTCCGCGCCTACAGGGCGGGTTTGTCTGGGACTGGGTAGATCAGTCGCTGATTAAATATGATGAGAACGGCAAGGCATGGTCTGCCTACGGTGGTGATTTTGGCGACACGCCTAACGATCGTCAGTTTTGCATGAACGGCCTGGTGTTCGCCGATCGCACCCCGCATCCGGCATTATACGAGGCCAAACATGTGCAGCAGTTTTTCCAGTTTACGCTGCTGCCGGGACCCAAACGCCAGATTGAAGTAACCAGCGAATATCTGTTCCGCCACAGCGATAACGAAGTTCTGCACTGGTCGATTGCCCAGGATGGCAACCCGCTGGCCGCCGGAGAAATCGTGTTGGATATCGCCCCACAGAGTCGCCAGGTGATTACCCTGCCAGATGTCCCGCTGCCGGAAACCGCCGGCCAGCTATGGCTAACGGTACGCGTAGAGCAACCTCAGGCCACCGCATGGTCAGATGCCGGGCACATTAGCGCCTGGCAGCAATGGAAGCTGGAAGAGAAACTCAGCCTGGCGCCACGGCCAATTGCCCGTACCGCACCACTGCTGAACGTGAGCGAAAACACCTTTACTGTTGAGATCAACGACAAGCGCTGGCAATTCGACCGTCAGTCTGGCCTGCTGACACAGTACTGGATTGGCGACGCAGCCCAGCTGTTAACCCCGCTTACTGACCAGTTCACCCGCGCGCCGCTGGACAACGACATCGGCGTGAGCGAGTCAACCCGCATCGACCCTAACGCCTGGGTCGAACGCTGGAAAGCCGCCGGTCATTATCTGGTCGAAGCAACGTTACTGCACTGTGCTGCCGACACGCTGAGCAATGCGGTACTGATCGCCACCGAACATGCGTGGCAGTATCAGGGCGAAACGCTGTTCGTCAGCCGAAAAAGCTATCGCATTAACGGCAATGGTGAAATGCAGATAACGGTGGATGTCGACGTCGCCAGCGGCACACCACATCCGGCCCGCATCGGCCTGAGCTGCCAGCTGGCGCAGATCGCTGAGCGCGTGAACTGGTTAGGTCTCGGCCCACATGAGAACTACCCGGATCGCCTGAGCGCCGCCTGTTTTGATCGTTGGGATTTGTCGCTTGATGAGATGTACACCCCGTATGTTTTCCCTGGCGAAAACGGTCTGCGCTGCAACACGCGTGAGCTACGCTACGGCGCGCATCAATGGCGAGGGGACTTCCTGTTCAACATCAGCCGTTTTAGCCAGAAGCAACTGATGGAAACCAGCCACCGCCATCTGCTGCAACCGGAGGCAGGTACCTGGGTCAATATTGATGGCTTCCATATGGGCGTGGGCGGTGACGACTCCTGGAGTCCTTCCGTTTCACCAGAGTTCCTGCTGAGTGCCGGACGCTACCACTACCAGCTGGTCTGGGGTCAAAAATAATAATAATCGGGCAGGTTCCCCCCTGCCCGCATTCATCGTAAGGAAGTCCATTATGTATTATTTGAAAAACACTAACTTTTGGATGTTCGGCTTCTTCTTTTTCTTTTACTTTTTCATTATGGGTGCCTATTTCCCCTTCTTCCCTATCTGGTTACACGATGTAAACCATATCAGTAAAGGTGACACCGGGATCATTTTCGCCTGTATTTCACTATTTTCATTATTATTCCAGCCTGTTTTCGGACTGCTTTCCGATAAGCTTGGCCTGCGTAAACACCTGCTGTGGGTAATTACCGGAATGCTGGTAATGTTTGCCCCGTTCTTTATTTACGTCTTTGGCCCGTTATTACAGGTTAATATTTTACTGGGTTCGATTGTCGGCGGGATTTACCTTGGCTTTATCTACAATGCCGGCGCCCCAGCGATTGAAGCCTATATTGAAAAAGCCAGCCGCCGAAGCAATTTTGAATTTGGTCGCGCGCGCATGTTTGGCTGCGTAGGCTGGGCGCTGTGTGCCTCGATTGCCGGGATTATGTTCACCATCAATAACCAGTTTGTCTTCTGGTTAGGTTCAGGCTGTGCGGTCATTCTGGCATTGCTGCTGCTCTTTTCAAAAACAGATGTCCCTTCTTCTGCAAAAGTTGCGGATGCGGTAGGCGCCAACAACTCAGCATTCAGTCTGAAGCTGGCGCTGGAGTTATTTAAACAACCGAAACTCTGGTTCCTCTCCCTGTACGTGGTCGGCGTTTCCTGTACGTATGATGTGTTTGACCAGCAGTTCGCCAACTTCTTTACCTCGTTCTTTGCCACCGGCGAACAGGGTACCCGTGTGTTTGGCTACGTCACGACCATGGGGGAATTACTTAATGCCTCTATCATGTTCTTTGCGCCGCTGATTGTGAACCGCATTGGCGGAAAGAACGCCCTACTGCTGGCCGGTACGATAATGTCGGTGCGGATCATCGGCTCCTCCTTCGCCACCTCTGCGCTGGAGGTCGTCATTCTCAAAACGCTGCATATGTTTGAAATACCGTTCCTGATCGTCGGTTGCTTCAAATACATCACCAGTCAGTTTGAAGTGCGCTTCTCGGCCACAATTTACCTGGTGTGCTTCTGTTTCTTCAAACAGTTAGCAATGATTTTCATGTCAGTTCTGGCCGGAAAAATGTATGAGAGTATTGGTTTCCAGGGGGCGTATCTGGTGCTGGGGATAATTGCGCTAAGCTTCACGTTGATTTCCGTATTTACCCTAAGTGGACCGGGGCCGTTTTCTCTGCTGCGTCGTCGCGAAAGCGTCACGCTGTAAAAGCCTCTTTGCCGGATACACCACTCACGTGGTTTATCCGGCCTTCGATGTGCCATCCTCACACGATGAGTCCTGACCTGGTGGTTTAAGTTCCGAGGACAACACGCCGCTTTTTTATCGTTATGGTAAAACGGGGCGAGAAGCCAGGTCATAGCATGAGCAAAAAGACGGTTGCGGTAACAACGCTCTTTATCAGCGTATTACTTACAGGATGTGGCAGCATTGATGCGCGCACGGCAGGCGAGGATTCAGATACGTATTACGTGGGTATGCGCCATGATATTGATAAACTAAAAAACCCGGGCGCTTACGATTATAACTATTTCGATTTAGCGCTGTTATTTGTTGATGTGCCGTTATCGTTCGTGGCCGATACGGTTTATGCGCCATTTGATTACTATCACGGGCCGTATAAGAAAGTTGATTAGAACGTAGGCCCGGTAAGCATTGCGCCACCGGGCATCACACGACGTTACTCCTCGATCGCCTGACGGATTTGCTGCAACGATGCGGGATCGTCAATGGTCGTCAGATCGCCAGGATCGCGGCCTTCGCAGATCGCCTGAATCGTCCGTCTGAGCATTTTGCCGGAGCGTGTTTTCGGCAGTTGCGACACAAACCAGACGTGCGCCGGACGACCAAAATTACCAATTTGACTATCCACCAGCGCCATAATCGCCTTCTCTTCCGAATGGGCAATGTCGCTGTCTTCCAGACTGTCGCTCTGTTTTGGAATAACAAACGCGACCGCCACCTGCCCTTTCAGCGCATCCTTCACGCCAACTACCGCCACTTCGGCGACGTTTGGATAGCTGGAAATACTCTCCTCTATCTCGCGCGTCCCCAGCCGGTGTCCGGCCACGTTGATCACGTCATCCGTACGGCCCAGAATGAAGTAATAGCCATCGGCATCGCGAATGCCCCAGTCAAAGGTGGCGTACACCTGGCGGGAAAACAGTGACCAATAGGTATTCACAAACCGCGCGTCATCCCCCCAGATAGTCTGAATACAGCCCGGCGGCAGCGGCCCTTCAATCACCAGCATCCCCTTCTCGTTCGCCGCACAAGGTTCACCGGTCACCTCATTGAGCAACTGCACGTTATAGCCGTACATCGGCACGCCAGGGCTGCCCAGCCGCGACGGTCGGTCGTCCAGCCCGCGGGCGATAGCCATAATCGGCCAGCCGGATTCAGTCTGCCAATAGTTGTCGATAACCGGTACGCCCAGCGTTTCCGTTACCCAACTGGCGGTCGGTTCGTCCAGCGGCTCACCCGCCAGATACAGCACCTCCAGCGAGGAGAGATCGTGATTGCGGATTTGCGCGGTCGGGAATTTTTTCAGCACGCGGATGGCGGTCGGGGCCGAGAACATCCGGCTGACCTGATACTTCTCAACAATTTTCCACCATACGCCGCAGTCCGGATACGTTGGCAGCCCTTCGTAAACCACCGTCGCCATCCCCGCCAGCAGCGGGGCATACACGATATAGGAATGCCCAACCACCCAGCCGATATCCGACGCGCAGAAGAACACGCCGCCCGCTTTGCCGCCGAAAATGGTGTCCATCGAGGTCGCCAGCGCGACCGCATAGCCACCAACGTCGCGCTGGACGCCTTTCGGTTTACCGGTTGTCCCGGAGGTGTAGAGAATGCAGGACGTTTCGTTCGACTCCAGCCAGACAACCGGCACCCGTGCGCCGAGATGCTGTTGGCGTAGCGCGGCAAAGTTGAGGTCACGCCCCTCCACCCGCGCCATTTTCGCCAGACCGCGGTCGACCAGCACCACATGACGCGGCTGATGCTGAGCCTGATCGATCGCATCATCGAGTAGCTTTTTATAAGGCAGGGTCTTGCCGCCGCGCGCCCCGGCATCCGCCGAAACGATAACCACTGGTAGGGCGTCGTCGATGCGCGCCGCCACGCTGTGCGAAGCGAAACCACCGAACACCACCGAATGGATCGCCCCAATGCGTGCGCAGGCCAGCAGCGTAATGTGCGCTTCGGCGATCATCGGCATATAAACCAGTACCCGATCCCCGCGCTGTACGCCGAGCGACAACAGCATCGCTGCCACAACATTCACTTCGTCATACAGCTGACGAAAGGTAAACGTGCGTTCTTCTTCGGTTTCTGATGACACCGCAATCAGCGCCAGCGCCTCGGGCTGTTTCTCCAGCCAGCGGTCGATGGCGTTATGGCACAGATTGGTCGTCCCGCCGCAAAACCAGCGGGCAAACGGCGGATTGCTGTGGTCCAGTACCTGCGTATACGGCTGCTGCCAGTCAATACGCTGGGCCTGCTCGGCCCAGAACGACTCCGGCTGCGCAATAGAACGTTGATAAAACTCGCTATAAGACATAATGCTCTCCTGTTGAACTTACGCCTGATGAGTCGGGTTTCAGATAACAAACAAATCCATATACTCATTGACCGGCATCTGCTCCAGGCGAGTTCTGTCCAGGGAGACATCCAGAATGCGCTGCTGCTGACGGGTCGGGAACTGACGCGCCAGGTTGATTTTGAACTTCTCGACCAGCTTCGGCATCCCGTCGTTACGACGGCGCGCATGGCCGATTGGGTACTCCACCACCACTTCTTCAAAACGTGAGCCGTCGGTGAATTCCAGGGTGATGGCATTCGCGATGGCGCGTTTTTCAGGATCGTGGTAATCGGCTGTAAAGGCCGGATCTTCAAAGCAGTTGATCTTCTCGCGCAGGGCATCAATGCGTTTGTCCTGCGCCACGCCGTCTTCATAATCTGCCGCGGTTAAGCGCCCGAACAGCAGCGGAATGGCGACCATATACTGGATGCAGTGATCGCGATCCGCCGGGTTATTCAGCGGGCCTTTTTTATCGATGATGCGGATACAGGCTTCGTGCGTACGAATGGTCACTTTTTCGATATCCGCTGCCGTTTTCCCTGCAGCCTGTAGCTGCTCGTACAGCGTCATCGCCGCCTCTACCGCAGTCTGCGAGTGGAACTCGGCCGGGAAGGAGATTTTAAACAGCACGTTTTCCATCACATAAGAGCCGTACGGGCGCTGGAAGCGGAACGATTCGCCTTTGAAAGAGACGTCATAAAAGCCCCAGGTTTTCGCCGTCAGCGCAGACGGATACCCCATCTCACCGGTTTTCGCCATCAGTGCCAGACGTACCGCGCGCGAAGTTGCATCGCCAGCTGCCCAGGATTTACGCGTGCCGGTATTTGGCGCATGGCGATAGGTACGCAGCGACTGCCCGTCAACCCACGCCAGCGACACGGCGTTGAGGATTTCATCCCGGTTCAGGCCAAGCATCTCGGCGACCACCGCCGTCGAGGCCACTTTGACCAGCAGGACGTGATCGAGACCGACGCGGTTAAAAGAGTTTTCCAGCGCGATGCAGCCCTGAATTTCATGGGCTTTAATCATTCCGGTGAGCACTTTTTTCATGGTTAACGGCGCTTTCCCCACCGCTACCGCATTGCGTGACAGCCAGTCAGCCGTGGCCAGAATGCCGCCGAGGTTATCGGAAGGATGACCCCATTCCGCGGCCAGCCAGGTGTCGTTAAAGTCCAGCCAGCGGATCATCGCGCCGATGTTAAACGCCGCCTGCACCGGATCGAGCTGGAACTGGGTGCCCGGAACGCGCACGCCGTTCGGCACCACAGTCCCTGGGACTACCGGCCCCAGCAGTTTTTTACAGGCCGGATATTCCAGCGCTTCCAGGCCGCAGCCTAAGGTATCAAGCAGGCAATAATGCGCGGTGTCATACGCTACCGTCGAAGTGATCTCGTAATTCATGACGTAATCAACAATATCAACGATTTCACGGTCAAATTCCGGGCGGACGTTCGAAATATGTGCAGACATAACAAGGGTTCCTGTTTTTATATTTAGAGGTTTTGCATTAGCAACGCTGATCTATCGCGACAAAGACACGATCTTCCGGGCCGGTGTAATTGGCGGAAGGACGGATAATTTTGTTGTCCTGGCGCTGTTCAATGATGTGCGCCGCCCAGCCGGTGACGCGGGCGATGACAAACAGCGGTGTGAACATTTCAGTCGGGACGCCCATCATGTTGTAGGAGACAGCCGAGAACCAGTCGAGGTTGGGGAACATCTTTTTCGTTTCCCACATCACGTCTTCCAGACGGTCGGCGATGTTGTACATTTTCAGCGAACCGCCTTCCTGAGAAAGCTGTTTCGCCACGCGCTTTATCACCTGATGACGGGGGTCGGCGATGGTGTAAACCGGATGACCAAAGCCAATCACCACTTCTTTGTTTTCAACGCGTTTACGGATATCCGCTTCCGCTTCGTCTGGCGTTTCGTAGCGCTGTTGGATCTCCAGCGATACTTCATTCGCCCCGCCGTGTTTCGGACCACGCAATGCGCCAATCGCGCCGATAATCGCGGAATACATATCGGATCCGGTCCCTGCAATCACGCGGCTGGTGAAGGTGGAGGCGTTGAATTCGTGTTCGGCATACAGCACCAGCGAAATATGCATCGCTTTTTCCCAGCTTCGCGACGGCTTTTCGCCATGCAGCAGATGCAGGAAGTGGCCGCCAATGGAATCATCGTCAGTTTCCGGCTGAATACGCTCGCCGTTATGGCTGTAGTGATACCAGTACAGGAGAATAGAACTGAGCGATGCCAGCAGCTTGTCGGCAATATCGCGTGCGCCGGAGACGGTATGCCCTTCTTTTTCCGGCAACGTACAGCCCAGCGCGGAGACGCCGGTGCGCATCACGTCCATCGGGTGCGAGGCAGCAGGCAGCGCTTCCAGGACGGTACGCACGTTTGCGGGCAGTCCGCGCAGCGCTTTTAATTTGATTTTATAGGCGGTGAGCTCATCACGGGTGGGCAATTTCCCGTGGATCAGCAGGTGCGCGACTTCTTCAAATTCGCACTGCTGCGCCAGGTCGAGAATATCGTAGCCGCGATAGTGCAGGTCGTTACCGCTTTTGCCAACGGTACACAGCGCGGTATTTCCGGCTGCGACGCCTGACAGCGCAACCGATTTTTTAGGTTTAATGACATGGGTACTATTTTGCAGGATCGTTGTGTCGCTCATGTTGTCCTCGTCATTTTTATAATATGTAGGGTACAAATTTATTGCCGGATGGCGACTACGCCTTATCCGGCCTACGACGGTTACTTCTTGGTATACAACGCGTCGAGTTTCTCTTCGAACTGGTAGTAATTGATGCTTTCGTACAGCTCGTTGCGCGTCTGCATAATGTCGACAACGCTCTTTTGCGTTCCTTCCTGGCGCAGCACGTTGTAAACCTTTTCCGCAGCGCGGTTCATGGCGCGGAAGGCCGACAGTGGATACAGCGCCATCGCGACGTTCGCGCTGCGCAGTTCATCAGTGGTGAACAGTGGCGTAGCGCCAAATTCGGTAATGTTGGCGAGGATCGGCACCTGTACCGCATCGGCAAACTGACGGTACATGGCAAGCTCGGTAATGGCTTCCGGGAACAACATATCCGCGCCTGCTTCGACGTACGCCTGGGCACGATCGATGGCGGCCTCTAACCCTTCCACCGCCAATGCATCGGTCCGCGCCATGATCACAAAGTTGGGATCGGTACGCGCATCCACGGCGGCGCGGATCCTGTCGACCATCTCTTCTTTCGAGACGATCGCCTTGTTCGGGCGATGACCGCAGCGTTTGGCGCCGATCTGATCTTCAATATGCAGCGCGGCGGCACCGGCTTTGGAAATCGACTTCACGGTCCGCGCCACGTTGAAGGCTGACGATCCAAAACCGATATCCGCATCCACCAGCAATGGCAGCGGGCAAACATCAGTAATGCGGCGAATATCGGTTAGCACATCATCAAGGGTAGAAATACCGAGATCCGGCAGACCCAGAGACCCAGCCGCGACGCCGCCGCCGGAGAGATAAATCGCCTGATATCCGGCGCGTTGGGCCAGCAGAGCGTGGTTGGCGTTGATGGTGCCAACGATTTGTAATGGGTTTTCTTTGCTGAGCGCGGCGCGAAACGCCTGCCCTGGGGAGTGTAGAGACATATCCCGTCCTTTGTTATCAACTTGTTATCATTCGTTGATTTATTTAAAGCAAGGGGTATGCCAAAGACCTTAATTTTTAATTATTTTATATATTTACCTTTAAAAACAATATATTAAATTAAATTTTTGTATCTTTGTTGCACAAAAGCGTGTCAGCTATCGTTTCATGAAACGTTCCTTCACGTTTCATTGCAACATTCATGAAACACAACTAAACCCTAATACTCGGTGCCTTACTTTTTAGGATGGTTATGGCTGATACGCATCTTCCGCCGCGGGTGAATGACGACAAACCGGTTATCTGGACCGTTTCGGTCACGCGCCTGTTCGAACTGTTTCGCGACATCAGCCTGGAGTTCGACCACCTGGCAACCATCACCCCTATTCAGCTTGGTTTTGAAAAAGCGGTGACGTATATCCGCAAGAAGTTAGCCACCGAGCGTTGTGATGCCATCATTGCCGCGGGTTCCAACGGGGCGTATCTGAAAAGCCGTTTATCTATTCCGGTGATCCTGATTAAACCCAGCGGGTTTGACGTGCTACAGGCGCTGGCCAAAGCGGGAAAGCTCACCTCGTCGATTGGCGTCATTACCTATCAGGAAACCCTCCCCGCGCTGCTCGCTTTTCAAAAAACCTTCAATTTGCAGCTTGAACAGCGCAGCTATATCACGGAAGAAGATGCCCGTGGGCAAATCAACGAGCTGAAAGCCAGCGGCACGCAGGCGGTCGTGGGCGCGGGGTTGATTACCGACCTGGCTGAAGAAGCAGGCATGACCGGCATCTTTATCTATTCGGCGGCCACCGTGCGCCAGGCCTTTGTCGATGCGCTCGATATGACTCGTCTGACGCTGCGCAGAAACGGTCCGTACGTTTCCGGCGATACGCTGCGCACCCGCTATGCGCTGGGGGATATGCGCGGTCACTCGGCACAGATGGAACAGGTGCGGCACACCATTATGCTTTATGCCCGTTCGCGTGCGCCGGTGCTGATTCAGGGCGAAACCGGCACGGGCAAAGAGCTGGCGGCGCAGGCAATTCATCGTGAATTTTTCACCCGTCAGGAGAACCGGCGCGGTAAACCTTCGCCGCCGTTTGTTGCTGTCAACTGCGGGGCAATCACCGAATCATTACTGGAGGCGGAGCTGTTCGGCTATGAGGATGGCGCCTTTACCGGCTCCCGTCGGGGAGGACGCGCGGGCCTGTTTGAAATCGCCCACGGAGGAACGCTGTTTCTTGATGAGATAGGCGAAATGTCGCTGCCGTTACAAACCCGACTGCTGCGCGTACTGGAAGAAAAAGAGGTCACCCGGGTCGGTGGACATCAGCCGATTCCGGTCGATGTCCGGGTGATTAGCGCCACCCACTGTCATCTGGAGCAGGAGATAAAACAGGGAGAATTTCGCACCGATCTGTTTTATCGCCTGAGTATTTTGCGCCTCACGCTACCGCCGCTACGCGAGCGATTGCCCGATATCCTGCCGCTGGCGGAAGGCTTTTTAAAACAGTCGCTGGCGGAACTGGAGGTGCCGTTTTCTGAACCTGTGCGCAAGGGGCTGGGTCTGAGTCAACCGACGTTACTGAATTATGGCTGGCCTGGGAATATCCGTGAACTGCGTAATATGATGGAGCGCCTGGCGCTGTTTTTAAGCGTCGAGCCGCAGCCGGAGCTGAACGTACAATTCCTGCAGCAGCTGTTACCGGAACTGGCCGTTGCTGCTGACGCGCCGCAGGTATCCTCATCGCTCACGCCGCAGCAGGTGCTGGCGCAATTCAATGGCGATAAAACCGCGGCTGCACGATATCTCGGGGTAAGCCGAACCACCTTCTGGCGCAGATTAAAAGAAAACCCGCCGATACAATGACCGGCGGGTATCGTGATTTTTACAGTAGCGTATTATTTTTTCTTGTAGATATTGGCTGTGCCATGGATTTTATTATCCGTTTGACCGGAGGTTAATACCACCACATCGGCCCCTTTCTCTTCTGCTTTCTTCAGCAGCTCTTCTTTAGCGTCTGAGACAGAAACTTCATTACTCGTTGAGATATCACCGATTTTTGTGTACTGCGACTCAACCTTTTCAAATTCAAGTTTTGTCATAAATTCCGCGGCATATGCGTTGGTCACGACAAAAGCTAATGCACCAATAAGTACTTTAATTCCAGTTTTCATAGACCAGCTCCAGGTTTTGTTATTACGCCATCATCGATCCCTGAACATTACATAACGCGATTCAAGGATGATTAATAACTAGTCCAGCCTGGATAAAAAATCCACATTCAGCAGGAATATATAGAGATTTTGCGGCGCAGAAAAAACCGGTCACCGGGTAGCAGCGCGTCAACCTGTTCAAAGTTTCAATAGCCAGTGTGAGTTGATCCTCAGAACAGGCAGCGCACTGAAATTATAGTGTTAACTTTATGAGAATCTGAGGAATTGTTGTCTATGGAACCTCTGCACGCCGTCGTACTCACCGTCAGCCTGTTTGTTTTAACTTTTTTTAACCCCGGCGCGAACCTGTTTGTGGTGGTGCAAACCAGCCTGGCGTCAGGGCGACGCGCGGGCGTGATAACCGGTCTGGGCGTCGCCTTAGGCGATGCGTTCTACTCCGGCCTCGGGCTCTTTGGCATGGCGACGCTTATCACTCAGTGTGAAGAGATTTTTTCGTTGATTAAGATTGTCGGCGGCGCCTATCTGCTGTGGTTCGCCTGGAACAGCATCCGGCATCAGGCGACACCGCAAATGCCAACGCTACAGCAGCCGCTTTCCGCCCCCTGGTATGTGTTTTTCCGCCGTGGGTTATTAACGGATTTATCTAATCCGCAAACCGTGCTGTTTTTTATTAGTATCTTCTCGGTCACCTTAAGCGCAGACACGCCAACGTGGGCCAGGTTGATGGCCTGGGCCGGCATTGTGTTGTCTTCCGTTATCTGGCGTATTTTTCTCAGCCAGGCGTTTTCGTTGCCCGCCGTGCGCCGTGCGTATGGCCGAATCCAACGGGTTGCCAGCCGGGTGATCGGCGCCATTATTGGTGTCTTCGCGCTCAGGCTTATTTATGAAGGTATTAGCCATCGATAAGAGAGTTTAACTTGACCATCGTGAGGTAATTGTCCGTAATACCGCCTGAATTTTTAATCGCACGTTGAGTGGCAGTAAGATGGAACAGGTTGAACCGGTAAACGACACATTACTCCTTACAGAATGGCAGGCGCTGTTACGTCAAACATCGCCTGAAGTTCACACGCTCCTGACATCGTTAAGCGATGAAGAGATCCGCCATTTAGTAACCGTTTTTTATGACTATATGCTCTCCCATGCGGAGAGCGCATTGTTCCTCAATACAGAACAGGTCAGTACCCGCCTCAGCGGCAGCATGTTTGACTGGCTGCGCAGCGTACTTGGCAGCGCCCACGAAGATCTCTCACAACTGCTGGCCAAACAGCGCAAAATTGGTGTGGTGCATGCCCGTATCGGCCTGCCCATCGATCTGGTTAACCGCGGCGCGCGCAAGCTGAAAGATGAGCTGTACAGGGTGTTAAAAACAAAGGCGGATTCCACTCCCGCCTTGCTGAGCGATGCTATCTGTTTCAGCAGTCTGGCAATGGATACTGCGCTGGAGGCCATGACGGTCTCCTATTCCCCCAGTTTTCAAAACTCTATGCACACGCAGGAGCAGTACCGTCTACAGACTATTTACGATGACGTTAACGTCGAGCGCGAGCGGCAAATCCGTTCGTTTACCGACTGGGAAAACCAGTTTATTTATAACATCGCCACCGGAATGCCTTTCGGTGAGATGGTGTTTCTGGCGAATTCTGACTTCGGTATGTGGTTATCACATAAGGGAAAACATATCCTCGGCAACAGCAATCTGCTGAATAAGATGGAATCACTGATTGCAGAGATCGACAGTCGTCTGACAACAACCCTGTCGCATCAGCATCAGCCGACAGAACCCGAGCGGATGAGCTTATTGCAGGATGTACGCCAGTTATCGGCAAAAATCCATTTCCTGCTCGCCTCAATGTTCGACGCGCTGGTTAAGCAGGAAAATGGTAAAGATTCGCTGACCCAGTTGCTTAATCGCCGCTTTATTCCGACCATCATGCGGCGCGAGATCTCGCTAGCGTTACATACGCGTAAGCCTTTTACCCTGGCGATGCTGGATATCGACTACTTCAAGCAAATTAACGATAACTTCGGGCATAATACTGGCGATCTGACGCTCAAAAACGTCGCAGCGGTCATTTACGATCATATCCGCAGCAGCGATTACGTGTTCCGCTACGGTGGCGAAGAATTTATGATTCTGCTCGTCGAGTCAGATGAAACACAGGCCAGTATTATTCTGGAAACGCTGCGTATGAAAATTGCCGAGATGCGCATGGCAGCCTCAGCGACAGAAACGTTTTCTATTACCGTCAGTATTGGTATTGCCGAATATGACTATCATCCCGACTATAAACAGTTGGTTGATAAAGCCGATCGCGCACTTTATCTGGCGAAAAGTAATGGCCGCGACCGCGTTGAGGTTTATCAGGAATAACCGTTGCCCTGCAGAGAAATAAATACCCCGTTCAGGGTATTTATCTGACCTGTGATAAATATCGGGCTGTTATTATTTTTCAGGCATATTGGCATGAAGAAAATAACAGCCGCGTAATAAGATGCAAATCAAATACACCAAATCTGAATAGCGCTAGCATATCCCGGTGATGACGCCTTCTGAATGCAGAAGGGGAAATATGAGGGATACTATAAAACCATGAACGGGAAGATGAGAACGCGCTGGCAGCGCCGCCCAGGCACGACTGGGGGCAAACTGCCGTGGAATGACTGGCGCAACGCCAGCAGCTGGCGAAAAGCCACCCAGTTTCTCCTGCTGGCTATCAATATTTATATTGGCGTGGCGTTCTGGTATTGGGTCCGCTATTTCGAAACCGCCGGCACCAGCGTTTATATTCCAAGGCCCGGCGGTATTGAGGGATGGCTGCCGATAGCGGGTTTGATGAATTTCCGCTATACGCTAGAGACCGGTTTTCTTCCGCCCATCCATGCCGCCTCTATGCTGCTGTTAGTTGCGTTTATCCTGATTAGCCTGTTGTTAAAAAAAGCTTTCTGTTCATGGTTATGCCCGGTGGGGACGCTTTCCGAACTGCTCGGTAATCTGGGGAGAAAATTATTCGGTCGTAACTTTACGCTGCCGCGCTGGCTGGATATCCCGCTGCTCAGCCTGAAGTATCTGCTGCTGGGGTTTTTCTTGTATATCGCCCTGTCGATGCCCGCCCAAGGGATTCAGTATTTTCTGACGTCAGCCTATGGAATCATCATCGATGTGAAGATGCTCGATTTCTTTCGCCATATTGGCTCCGCCACGCTCATCTCCGTGGTGGTTATCAGCCTCCTGAGCCTGTTTATTCGCAACGCCTGGTGTCGTTATCTGTGTCCTTACGGCGCACTGCTTGGTCTGTTCTCGCTGTTCTCGCCGTTTAAAATCCGCCGCAACGCCGACAGTTGCATTGATTGCGGGAAATGCGCGAAAAATTGCCCATCGAAAATCCCGGTAGACAGACTGATTCAGGTGCGTACTGTGGAATGCACTGGCTGCATGACCTGTGTTGAATCCTGTCCGGTGGCTTCAACGCTGAGCTTTTCCCTGCAGACACCGCCGGGTGCAAAAGGCAGCGGTAAAGCGTTATGGCGACAAACGGCACTGTCGGGTATTGCCATGACAATACTGGTGCTGGGGATTCTGTTTGCCACCATTGGTTATGCGGTATATGCCAATGTCTGGGATAAGCCGGTGCCGGATCACCTGTATTTCCAACTGATCCCGAAAGCAAAAATGATCGGCCATTAATTCTTTACCAGTATGTTCAAAACCCCTGCCAATTCTGGCAGGGTTTCCTGCCTGTAACGCCATTTTAAGACTATTGCACTTGTGTCATCGTGCCCCCGTTTATACAACCTTAAATATCACCCGTAATCATTTTTTTATTATGTTATGGGCGACTGGGACCACAATAATGAACGGGATAACATCATGACTAAAATAAAACTGGCGCTGCT
Organism: Citrobacter sp. Cb031; assembly: GCF_030336725.1. Classification (NCBI taxonomy): domain Bacteria; kingdom Pseudomonadati; phylum Pseudomonadota; class Gammaproteobacteria; order Enterobacterales; family Enterobacteriaceae; genus Citrobacter; species Citrobacter sp. Cb031. Next base: position 81,792 of record NZ_JAOWDA010000026.1, on the reverse strand, counting down.
TTTACCTCTGTTTCTGGCGGGTTGTACGGTAAGCGATGGAGAATTAAGAAACGCTTACGCTCAGCGTTATCAGCAGCCCGCCGCTTATGTCGATATCTATAAACAGAAAATAGCAGGCATGGATATTAATGCGCTGGCCCAATATGCCGCAGCAGAAGATAAGAAAAAAATGCGTGGGCAGCCAAGACTGAAAATCGACGAATTCATTACCATTGAAAATGTGCAGGCGAAAGGAAATCGGGTGGTCTACGATTACTCGCTGTCCGAGAGCTGGCTGGCGCTGTCCGCAGATAAACAGCGTGAAAAGCAGACCAATATGAATAAAGACCTGATCTACCGTACCTGCTCGCTGGAAACGGTACGTCTGGCGCAGGCTAAAGGGTTGGAAGAAGAGCATAACTATTACAGCCAGTACCCAGACAAAGTCGCCTTTACCCTGAGAACCAGCGCGCAGATTTGTATGCAAAACGGTTTTACACAATAACCGCAATCCCCCAGCCTGATGGCGCTGCGCTTATCAGGCCTACAATTTGCACGCAACTGTAGGCTTGATAAGGCGCCAGCGCCGCCATCCGGCTAAAAAACGATACTCAGAACTTCCATGAAACGCTGCCGACAATGCTGCGCTCGGCACCGAAGTAGCAGTATGAGAGCGAATTACAAGCTGCAACGTAGCGCTTGTCGGTCAGGTTGTTGACGTTCAACTGAGCGCTCAACCCTTTAATACCGATATTCGTTAAGTCGTAGCCAATTGCCATATCCACCAGCGTGTAGGACGGCAGAGTGTGAGTATTCAGGCGATCGCTGGCAATACCGTTGACATAACGCACGCCTGAGCCCAGCGTCAGGCCATCCAGCGGACCGCTTTTCACATCGTAGCTCAGCCAGGTACTGGCCTGGTTACGCGGCGCGTACACTGCACGCTTACCCTGCTCTTCCGGGCTGCTTTTCTTATAGCGAATGTCGGTATAGGTATACGCCGCCTGCAGACGGAAGCTCTCCGTCAGTTGGCTAATGGCCTCCAGCTCTACCCCTTCAGACTCAATTTCCCCAATCGAGCGGTACGGATCGGTCGGCTCTTCTTTGGTGGCGATATTCGTCTGATTGATACGGAATACCGACGCGCTGAACTGACTGTTGAGTCCTTCCGGCTCATATTTCAGCCCGGCTTCCCACTGCTTGCCTTTCATCGGATCCAGCAGATTGCCGTTCTCATCGGCAAAGCTGGTTGGCGTAAAGGCGGTGGAATAACTCACATACGGCGCAAAGCCGTTATCGAACAAATAGAGCAGCGCAGCACGGGTGCTGAAGTTGTTTTTGTCCAGATCGCTACGGGTATCGTTGATCTTATCAATGTTAGAAACGCTGACCTGATCGTAGCGACCGCCGAGCGTAATACGCCAGCGATCCCATGACATCTGATCCTGCAAATAGTAGCCTGTCTGGCGCAGCTTGTGCTTCTCACGCGCATACATGTTGATGTAATCAGGCTGCGCGCCGTATACCGGGTTAAAGGCGTCAATCGGCGGGAATGCACCGTAGTAACCGGTGGTATTGTTGCTGCGATCCTGATAATCGATCCCCACCAGCACACGGTGGTTGACCTGCCAGGTATCAAAGCTGCCGTCGAGTTGGTTATCCAGCGTAATCGCTGACATTTTTTCATCGGAGCCGGAGTAGCCGCGGTTAAGCTCGGTTTCATTCAGCCAGCCTGCCGCATACACCTGATTCAGCTCAACGTCGGTATGCAGGTAGCGCAGTTTTTGCCGCACCGACCAGCCGTTATCAAACAGGTGCTCAACGTTGTAGCCCATCATGTTTTCACGGCGATCGTATTTGTCGTAATCATCCTCGCCTTCGTAAAAGGTGTTGGAGATCTTTTGCCCGTAATGTGGAACCACGGTGCCGTCATACGGCAGACCGGAGTGGCTTCCGCCTTCCGGGTCACGGTGCAGATAAGCCATCAGATCCAGACGCGTCTGGTCGGTGATGCGCCAGGTCAGGCTTGGCATCAGCGCATAACGTTCTTCCTTCAATGGGCCAAACTGCGAGTCCGCGTAACGCGTCATTCCACTCAGTCGTGCCGCCACGCGATCGTTATCATCCAGCGCCCCAGTGACGTCAAACGCCGCGCCGCGCTGGTTATTGTTGCCAGCAAACAGTTTCACTTCTCCGCCGGCATCAAACGACGGCTTACGTGATGTCAGCGCGACAATACCGCCCGGAGAAGAACGGCCATACAGTACGGAAGCCGGGCCGCGTACCACTTCGATATCTTCGAGGAACCACGGATCGACCACCAGCGAGCTGTGTGAGTTGGTGTCCCCCATCATCTTCAGGCCATCGAGATAGACGTTGTCCAGGCTACCATCCGAGAAACCACGCAGCACAATATAGTCAAAGCGGTTGGAGGCACCAATCTGATTGCTGTACACCCCCGGCGTATAGCTCACGGCCTGGCGCACGCTGGTTGCGCCCTGCTCTTCAAACTGTTCACGGGTAATGATCGATACCGACTGAGGCGTTTCAATATCCGGCGTGGCGAGCTTCGTGGCCCCGCTTTGCATTTGCGAGGTGACAACCACCGTATCGTTTTTTGTTGTTTCCTGCGCCAGCAGTGGAAAAGCCACGCTACCGGTCACCCATCCCACCACTAGCGCCAACCGAGTCTTCGCGAACATGAATATCTCCAAAGGCATGTCTAATTGTAAGTGAGAATTATTACCTTTTTGCTAACAGAGATAGCTATGCAGGATGCCAGGTTGCCTATGCGCAGTGCCAAATTGTCGGGAAGGCACGTGCGCAAAACGTAAAAATGGATTAGCAAAGTTTGAGCACATCGCCAGGCGAAAAGCCGTAACGACGCCGAAATGCGGTAGAGAAGTTGGTAGCATGTTGATAACCCGACATCCAGGCCGCCTGCTGTACGCTGTATCCTTCCAGTAAATAGCCGCGCGCGCGTTCCAGACGGCAATCACGCAGGTAGTCAAAGACGGAACAGCCATAGGCCGCACGGAACTTGCTGCGCAGGCTGCTGGGGCTCATCGCCGCGCGTTGGGCCAGGGCATTGAGGGTGTAGTCATTCTCGGGACTCTGCTCCAGAAGACGACGAACGACCTCCAGCCGCTGCTGTTCACCGCTTGCCGCAAGCCGCTTGCCACTCTCGACCTGACACACGCTGAGGCCATGGCCGAACAGTTGTAATATCAGCCCTTCCAGCATCAGTTGGCGAGAAACATGGCCGATCGTGCTCCGCTGCGCATACTGCAGGCCGCTGAGTAAAAACCCCGGCACCTGCCAGATAAGCGTCGGCGTTTCGCATCTTTCCCACTCACGCATCAACGATTCGAGCAACCCCGTGCGCCACGCGCCGTCGGGATACAGACCGAGCGATAACGTGCGCAGTTTGCAGTCAGCATGATGGCGGGCACGCATCGTCTGATGCTCGCTCAGGCGTGAGCTAAACGCCATCCCGGAACGTACCACATGCTCCTGCCCGTTGAGCGTCAGGATGACGCAGCCTTCCAGAACCACCAGCATATACAGAGGACTGCTGTGGCGGGAGGTGGTTTCGTAGGGTTGTAGCACCTGCACATCAGAGTGCGTGACACACATCCCGCAGGGGAGCGTCATCTCCTCTACCTCTCCCTGCAGAACGGGGCTGCAAGACGACAAATCCGGCTTTTGCGCCAGCAGGGGAAAACGGTAATCGATCCCGTAACGCTCACCAAAATCCATAAACTCGCTGACGGAGAAGGTGCGGGCTACGCGTCTGGACGTATTCAGGGCGGTGGTGTTGTTCATGCTGTCTTCTGCACAGGAAATGGGATTAACGGTTGATAACTGAAGCAACATTACCATTACCTGTACAACACAACAATAATAATGAGAATTATTATCAATATGACGTATGCGATTTCAAATCGCGCTGGAGAACGTCATTCCCGATATTCTTCTCGCGCAGCTCATCAGGCAACATTGACACCTGATGAGCTGCGGTCTGTGAGCCGTGTGCAGCTCAACCTTTCTCACTGTCATAAACGGGCACGTCAAACGCACCACGATACCCGCCGAGTTTGTACTCTACTTATTATGCTGAATTTCAGGCTGGTTTTCTTCCACCTGGAACACCGCCACAGCCTGGGATAGCATTGCCGACTGCTCTTCCACACTGCCTGTCGTGGCGGCAATCTCCTCAACCAGCGAGGCGTTTTGCTGAGTCACTTGCTCCATTTGCGTTACCGCAACCCGGATCTGTTCGATGCCGCGACTCTGTTCCCCTGAGGCTCCAGAGATATCTTCCATTAAGACATTAATGTTGCGTATTGCCTTCGCAATATCCGCCATCATGGCGCCACTGTTTTCGGCTATCTCTACCCCTTCCTTAACGCTAATTGCCGCTTTGGCAACCAGTTCACTGATTTCTTTCGCCGAGGAGGCGCTGCGCTGAGCAAGCGTTCGGACTTCACTCGCCACAACGGCAAACCCACGCCCGGACTCACCAGCGCGTGCGGCTTCCACCGCCGCGTTTAATGCCAGGATATTGGTTTGAAAAGCAATACTATCAATAACATTGGATATTTCGTTCACGCCTTGCGCATTACGGCTGATCAGGTGAATTTTCTCAACCATATCACTCATTAAACGCTCGCCACGCAATGCCATTTCCGTGCTTTCGCTGGTCATGACGGATGCCTGATGTGACTTATCAGTATTATTTTTTGTTGTGACTGAAATCTGCTCCATACTGGCCGCCGTTTCAACGACTGCCGCAGCCTGCTGTTCCGTTCTGGTTGATAAATCGGAATTACCGGAAGCAATTTCCTGCATACCGATATTAATAGACTCAACGCCATCGCGAATAGTGCTGACAGTCTCGCGTAGGCCTTTTTGCATATTATGCAAATTTAAGCACAGTATGCCGATTTCATTGTTACCCGATACCTTAACAGGATGGCTGAGATCGCCTTTACCAATCCGCGCAAAATGTTCAGAAACGATTTTTAAAGGCTGAATGATGGTCCGGTTCAACCAGAAATTACAGATAACGAAGATAAGTACCGTAATGACCAGGATCACGGATACTTTCAGGATCGAGGTATTAAACTGAACGTGTGTTTGTGCAACGATCTTCTCACCAATCAGCATTGTTGATTTGTAATAATTCGTCACTTCGTTATCGAAATTTTTGCGAGCCGCGAGCAGTTCCGCATTAGCATTTTCTTGTGCATTAATAATACTGTTGCTGGAAAGCGTCTGATTTAATGTATCAATAGACTTTTGCTCAGCATTCATTTGTTGCTCAAAAGCCGTTCTGATGACTTTACCGATTTGCGGATCGTCAGCCGTCAATCCAGGAATACCCCAGAAAATATCGAACTGTTTTCTGGCATACGCCATCTGATCTTGCATTTGATTCACTGTCTGTCGGGCATCGGTCGCATTATGTTGTTGAATATTATCACGAACGCTTCTGACTTTATAAACAGCCTCAACGACCTTATGCAGGGTATCCTGCTCCTTAATGATGTTATGTAGTAATAACGTATTTTTTTGATTTTCTTTGAGATCAACTAACTCAAATCCATTGGAAAAGAACTGCATGAAGGTAAATAACAACAGCAATAATAACAGGCTGGTTTTAATTCTCATATTCTTTAACATTTAAACATCTCCATAACAATAAAAATCCTCTACGACTTAATTGTTATCGACACATCACGTAATACCTTAACCTGTAAAATGGTTAATTATTAGAAAGTTTCCGCATTCATTCTTAGGTAATAAATTAATTACTCAGGGGGACATACTGCGATAAACAGCAGCCCTCTAACATTGGCAAAAATAAGGCCAAAACTATTCAACATTAATATTATTTATGGATATAAACGGTAATGTCTTTCTGACTATCGACAGGCACCCGCACCCAGGACAACGAATCGACGGTGATCGGTGCCATTTCATTTTCTAAACGTAACAACGGCGTGCTGGCGTCTGGCACACCTGTACTTTCAGTTATCTCGAGAACGCCCCGAAAAGAAATGGACACACTGTCTGGAATATCAGACAACCTTATCCATTCGTTGGCAATCACTAACTTTCGAGTAAACATTCGCTGTCCTTGGCGCGTGGTTTCTATCCGATAAATTTACAAGTTGATCAATCTATTCTTTGCATTAACAGCACATTGCTCACATCGTCAGTTAAGCATTACTTACCAGAAGAAAATGGAAGTGATAAAACTCATTTGAAACGTGCTTTACAAATTCAGCCGGAAGGTTATGTTTAATGAACGTTAACTTTGCAAACTCAACATCGCCATATACCCGGATACAGAAGGGTTTGACAATCTCACCCTGCACGCCAAAACACGCCTGCAGCCGAGTGTCATCCATAAAAATAAAATTACCTGCTCTTACCTTAATCTTTTCATGCAGATCTCGCCATTTCTCTGGCGTAAGCAGAAAGCTTTCCCAGCCATTATTTCTCAACACCTCAATCGTATGAGTAAACTTAAAATAGTCGTTTTGCATCGATACATCGCCACTCGAAGTCGAGTATAGATATTCTATTTTAAATTTAAGTTGTGCATTGAGGCTTTTTTTCTTGCCTTCATCAATTAGCCATTGAAGTTCATTGATTACGTTCCTTGAGAAGAGCTTTCTTTTTTTAGCGATGGCCAGCCATTGCATAATAAAAAGATGCTCTGACATTTTAGAATGAATCTTACGGTCCCGTATTGCGATACCAATTGCTACCAATGCACTCCAGGTAAACGCTTCCAGGTCATCCTGATAATGGTGTCGTAACGTACTAACTTTTCCTGAATCCCTTACCACTTAAACCTGCCCAAATAAATCATTATTACATGTAAATCTTGCATTATTTCATTTTAAAAAATACTACAACTAAAAACATCAAAATATGATCCAGATTAATTTATCCCTATGTAATAAAATTGCAAACTTAACACATCACTCTTATTAATCATTGATGCCCGGATGGCTCAGCGATAAATAATAAGAATTATACGATAAAGATAAAAACTAATAATACTCACAGGTTATCAATTCCACCTACTGTTAAAAATATGATCATCATAAAACTTCAAAAATTGCTGATTAGAAGAAATATCCTGATAGTTTTGACCAGACACCCAAGACAAACACCCATTCCAACGCTAAACAGCCATTAAACATCCTAATGGAATCGCATTTTATCCTCCGCTGAGCGACAGACAGCCTCACAGCAGCAGGCCAGGCTTTTTATACAGGTATCAGTAATATTAACGCTTTTAAATTTTGCCTAATTCAAAAAGCCAACATCCGGATTCAATGAACCGGAAGTTGGCTTGTCGCTGGTACGGTTAATAGAAAATACCAATGATCAGGGTGTGAGTAACGAACCCCACAATCAGCGGTACGGCGGTACGCTTCACCACATCGAATGGGGTTATTTTCGCTCCGCTGGAAACGGCAATCACGACGCCGGATACCGGTGAAATGGCCCGTCCCATATGCGATGCCTGCTGCATCGGCAGGATCATGGCAACGGCGTTAGCGCCCATACTGGCGGCAATTTGCGGGATGAGCTCAACGAAGGCGAGGAATGGCGCATTCCCCGACCCCATAATGATCGCCGCGGCCAGCGTCACCAGCGCAAATACTACCGCCATGGCAAACGGCGGTAATCCCACGTGTTCGGCCATCAGAATGAGCTGATCGATCGCACCGATGACTTTAATTCCGTGAGCAAAAACCCCTGCCGCAACCAACAGTCCAACCACACCGGTAAACGCAGTGCCCATTCCTTTCAGGAAATGGCTGAAACCTTCGCATACCGACTTTAAATCACGCACTCGCAGCCATTCAATCAGCATACAGATGGTCATTGAAATGAGGACAATGGTGATAATATTCAGGTTGATACCCCTGACGAACATTTCGGATGACCCTACTGCCATCAGTATCGGAAGCATGGGGAGCAGCGCGTAAAAAGCCGGGGATTTTCCTGAATCAGTCACTTCTGCGCTACCGATTTCCCGCGGTAACGTCCCTGCTTTACGGTCGCAATGCCGCTGCCAGAAAAAATGGCACACGCCGACAACCAGAACCGTCGCCAGCGCGGCGGGTCCCTGGTGGTAAACAACATATTCCACTACATCCATATTCACTGCTTTAGAGCCCCTGATAGCATCGATTGCCGTCGGGGTGTAAGCCACGCCAAGCGAAGTAGCAATGACCCCGGCAGCCGAGGCCGCTGAGAGCCCTAACCCCAGCATAATGGGGAACATCGTCCCCATCAGCAACACGGCAAGCCCGGTTGCCGAAGGAATGGCCAACTGCAGGAGGCTGGCGAGCAGGTAGGAGAAAAAGAGGAGCACATAGGGTGAACGCAGCGCCCGTAAGGGTTTCGTTACTACCCGCACGACCGCCTCATTTGCGCCGATATGATCCATGTAATGCGCAAATCCCATTAACGCCATGATCATCAGGCCGAGATCGGCGGCGCGCGTGCTGAAGAGATCGCGCATCACTTCGAAAGGATCGAGAAAGGAAATTCCCGTACTGGCAACCCCCTTCGGTAATACGGAACCCCATCCGGTTAACGCGGTGCAAATCATCAAGACTAAGCCCGCAATGAAGAGCACCGGTTCAGCACGGTAACCTTTCAGAATCAGACGCGCGACCACCACGATAATCAGAAGTGCGATTAACACCTGAATCATGACTGAGCTCTCCGCTGCGCGAACTCAGTATAAGTTTCCTCAATCACCGCCACCACCACATCACTGGCAGCCCGCAGAGAACGCACCGGCAGATACTCATAAATTGAATGGAAGTTATGAGCACCGGTAAAAATATTCGGGCACGGCAATCCTTTCTGCGACAGTACCGCGCCATCATACCCGCCACGCATGGCGACAGGTGCGGGCGTTATGCCGCATTTCTGATACGCGCGGAATGCAATATCAATCGGGTAGTGAGCGTCCCCCTGCAAACTGTTCAACACATTCGCGTAGCGATCGGCTAAATGACAGACCACGCTGTTTTCCCCCCACAGGGCACAGGTGCTGACGGCAAGCTGGCGAATAAACGCCATACGCGCCTTATAACCTTCTTCACTGAAATCGCGGATATCCAGCTTAAGTACCGTGCGGGCGCTGTTACCCTGTAGCTGTTTTACCCAGTAATACCCTTCGCGCCCTTCCGTATATTCAGGCGCTTCTCCCCCTGGGAGCATGGCAATAAACTTATGCGCCATCAGCAGCGAATTCTTTAACTTACCTTTGGCCGACATCGGGTGTGCGGACTGGCCGGTAAAGATGATTTCCGCATCGCCCGCATTCCAGTTCTCGTAAACAAACTCACCGATACCGCAGCAATCCAGGGTATAGCCAAAATCAGCACCAAACGCGGCAACATCAAAGGCTTTTGCGCCACGCAAGCCCTGTTCCTCATCCGGGACAAAACCCACTTTTACCGGCCCATGTTTTATTTCCGGGTGTGCGACCAGATACTCAAGAGCATTCATAATCGCGGCGATGGCTGCTTTATCATCAGCGCCCAACAGACTGGTCCCGTCGGTCACCAGCAGGTCATCACCGATATAATTTTTCAGTTCCGGAAATTCACTTTCGCGCAGGTAAATATTCAGCTCTTTGTTCAGGCATAAATCCCCGCCGTGATAATGCAGGCGTTGTGCTTTGGTGTCTGCCGTCTGTTCCGCACTGGTATCCAGATGACCAAAAAAAGAGACCACCGGGATCGTGTCATCAGTATTTGCAGGTAAGGTTGCCGTCACTATAGCGGTATCCCTGACCTCAATGTTTTCCATTCCTAATGCTTCAAGTTCTGCTGCAAGCAGTTTTGCCAGTTCCATTTGACCAGGAGAAGAAGGCATTATCCCATTAGCGCCGTTTTCCCTTGATGTCGTGGTATTGATTTTCGTGTAGTTAATAAAGCGTTCAACAATATCCATTCCAGGAGATCCTTTAATGTATCATTTATGAGGTACTGCGAGAGGTGTTCTGCATGCAGCGTGGGGTAAGTAATCTGAGAACCAAATAAAATCAGCGCTCATCCCAGAACGCTGATTTTATGGGCATTACGACAACGATTTATATAAAGGAAGATAAAAAGGCCAGTGATTATACCTGCGATTAAAAAACTCCTTTCTGATTGATAAAATCATATTCCCTGTCTGTTTTTACTGCTATTTCCCATGGTGTTAAGCTAACAGAAGTCATAAACGGCATCCCTATACCTATGAGATAATAGAAATCATTTAGATTCCTGTACTCTGTACTGGCATAAGACATACCATCGCTATATTTTTTTAATGAACGAATACTGTATCAGCAACATGCAACCGTTTGCACCTCTCTACAAATAGCCACTTCGCGCACTAAAATCCGTGAACAAAATCACAATTACCTCAAAAGCAAAAAACTTCTATCGCGCTGAAAAAAAGGCAGTTATAAGGAAAGCTATATAATACCCACATAAACATAGCCAGAATTATACTATTCACTATGAAATAGATTCAGGCTGATACTATTTCAATATTGCCGTAGGGGTCAGTAGAGCTAAATCGTCGTAATCAATAATGTTTAACATCAATAACGATAATATTAAAAATTCTATTTATGACGATAAGCTAAATAATATGCAGGAAAAAAAACCTCTCCCCCGAGAAGAGATTCAGGGCAGAGGTAATACGGGTGTTAAGGACATACTTATAGTTTTAATGATAACAGAAGCGCTTCTTGCAGGACCGAGTATACACACTTAGCCACGTTAAGAAAATTCTTAAAAACATTAAATTGCAAATTTCATTTAAAACCACAATTATGATAAAGGAGCATTTATCAAAGAACAAAATTAACCAGCAAAAAGAGTAAATCATACTAATCAATGAGGTGATAAAAAAAGAATAGCAATGCTGTATGGCTACCGATAGCGTTTCTGGCGACGCTGAAACATTAAATTAATTTAATGAATAAATGCGATTTACATAACGAGAATTAAAAAGTCATTAAATAAAAGAAATACAATTTTTCGTTACAGATCACACTTCCACTACAAGGAGGTTCCCCTACTGTTTCTTGCAGGTATGATTCAGCATGTAAATACCTTTCAACTCAACCCGAGGCTTTGATGCTGGAGAATGTAATCATCTGATAATCAGCTTCCCGACCTTTTCAGGCCGGACTGGTTATCAATGCGCCGAATTCGAATGCGGACACCGCTGTGTGTTTGCACGTTTTGCACATGATGATTAAACAGGTTTTCCAGTATGAATTTATCCCGTCAGGAACAACGTACCTTACACGTTCTCGCCAAAGGTGGCCGTATTGCTCACGTCCGCGATGCCTCTGGCCGCGTCACTTCCGTCGAATGCTATAGCCGTGAAGGGTTGCTGCTCTGCGACTGCACGCTCGAGGTGTTCAAAAAGCTCAGAACCAAGAAACTGATCAAATCCGTCAATGGTCAGCCCTACCGTATTAATACGACCGGCCTGAACAACGTTCGCGCCCAACTTGATAATCGCTAAAGGAGAGAGAGAAATGGATATCCCGAAGATTTTTACCATCAGCGAAAGCGCACATCGCATTCATAATCCGTTCACCGCACAGAAATACGCCACGTTAGGCCAGGTTTTACGGATGGCACCGGGAACACGCATTCTGGACCTCGGCAGCGGTTCGGGTGAGATGTTGTGCACCTGGGCACGCGATCACGGTATTTCCGGCGTTGGTATCGATATGAGCCGGCTGTTCAGTGAGCAAGCCACCCTGCGGGCCAAAGAGTTGGGAGTCAATGAGCACGTGCGTTTTATTCATGCCGATGCAACAGGTTATATCGCCGAAGAAAAATTCGATATTGCCGCCTGCGTTGGTGCGACCTGGATTGCCGGCGGCGTCGCTGGAACGGTCAGACAACTGGAACAAAGTCTCAAACCAGGTGGGATCATACTCATCGGCGAACCGTACTGGCGTCAGACGCCTGCAACGGAGAGCATCGCCCAGGATTGCGGCGCGACTTCAGTGACCGATTTTCTTTCTCTGCCAGAGCTCGTTTCATCTTTCGACCTGCTCGGTTATGACGTGGTTGAAATGGTACTGGCTGACCAGGAGGGTTGGGACAGATACGAGGCGGCAAAATGGCTGACGATGCGCCGTTGGCTGGAGGCAAATCCGGACGATGAATTTGCCCCGGAAGTCAGAGAGCAACTGAGGAGTTCACCAGCACGCCACGTAGCCTTCACCCGGGAGTACATTGGTTGGGGCGTGTTCGCACTCATACAGCGGTAATATGTCCAGTCGGTATAACCAGGCAAGTTATACCGACTTTTTTCATTGCTTACTTCATTAATACTTCAACAAATTTAGCCAGCCATTGCGGATGCGCGGGCCATGCAGGCGCGGTAATCAGATTGCCATCCACGTGGGCTTGATCAATACCAATATCTGCGTAATGCCCGCCGCTCAGACGAACTTCTGGCGCACAGGCCGGATAGGCGCTACAGGTCCGGTTTTCTAATACCCCCGCCGCCGCTAACAGCTGAGGTCCATGACAGACCGCGGCGATAGGCTTACCGGCAGCGTTGAAATCTTGCACCAGCTTAATGACATCCGGATTCAGCCGGAGATATTCCGGAGCACGTCCGCCGGGGATCAGCAGCGCGTCGTAATCGGTGGCCCGCGCCTCGGCAAAATTCGCATTCAGCGTAAAACGATGACCCGGTTTTTCACTGTAGGTCTGCGCCCCATCAAAATCATGAATAGCGGTTTGAACGTAGTCCCCCTGACTTTTATCCGGACAGACGGCATCAACACGATGGCCCAGCATCTGCAACGCCTGAAAAGGCACCATCGTTTCATAATCTTCGACATAATCGCCGACCAGCATCAGTATCTTCTTCATTCACATCCCCCGCTCACGGTTATTAATGATGAGAAATAACGGCCATCTTTACTATAGCCCACGCATTTCACGACATTAATAAATACCGCAGGACACGCCGTCACCGGACGTCTGAAGGTGGTTGCCCCTGACGGCGTGCCCTGTTGTTAATACCTGAAGTTTCTGTCACTCCCAGGCCTGCTCAGATTTCGCGGCGTCAAACTGCGGCGGCGGCTTGCGGAAACGTCCGGTCAGGTAGGCGAGATACACCAACCCCACGCCAGCCCATACCAGTCCCAGCGTCAGCGATGTCACCTCCAGGTTCACCCACAGTACGGCAACGGTGGCGGCGCCGACCATTGGCAATACCAGGTAGTGCAACTTTTCCTGCCAGGTATGCTTACGTCCTTCACGACGCCAGAAGTGGTTAAACACGGACAAATTAACGAACGTAAAGGCCACCAGCGCGCCAAAGTTAATCAACGCCGTGGCGGTCACCAGGTCAAAAAACAGGGCCGAGAGTGCCACAATCCCGACCATAATGACGTTCAGCGCGGGTGTACGCCATTTCGGATGGACATAGCCGAAGTACTTCTCCGGGAAGACGTTATCGCGGCCCATCACGTACAGCAGACGCGAAACGCTGGCATGGGACGCCAGACCTGACGCCAGCGTATTCACAAAGGTCGTACACAAGAAAATAGACTGGAACAGTTTGCCGCCGACGTACAGCGCAATCTCCGGCAGCGCCGCGTCCGGGTCTTTAAATCGGCTAATATCTGGAAAAAACAGCTGCATAAAGAACGAGGCAGCAATGAAGATCAATCCACCGTAAAGCGCGGTAAGGAAAATAGCTTTTGGAATGGTACGCGCGGCATCCGGTGTCTCTTCAGAGAGCGTGGTTACCGCATCAAAACCGAGAAACGAGAAGCAGACGATGGTCGCCCCGGTGATAATCGGGATCAAATGCGCATTCTGGCTGATAAACGGTTGCAGCGACCAGACGGTCCCAACCCCTTCGCCTTTGTGCAGCCCCTGCACCACGAGAACAATGAACACCACGATTATCGCGACCTGCACCAGTACAAACAGCGCATTGAAGTTCGCCACCAGATTAACGCTTTTCAAATTGGCCGCGGTGAGGATCGCTACAAACATCACTACCCAAATCCATGGCGCAACGCCCGGGAACAGCGCGGAAAGGTAAATTTTCGCCAGCAGGACGTTAATCATCGGCAGGAACAGGTAATCAAGCAGTGACGACCAGCCGACCATAAACCCCACATGCGGGTTGATTGCTTTTTGCGCATAGGTGTAGGCCGAACCGGCTTGTGGAAACTGGCGTACCAGCTTTCCGTAACTGATGGCGGTAAACAGCACGCCCGCCAGGGCCAGCAGATAGGAGGCCGGAACATGGCCATTGCTGATACCCGAAACAATACCAAAGGTGTCAAACACCGTCATCGGTGTGAGATAGGCCAGCCCCATCACCACCACCTGCCACAGCTTGAGGGATTTACGCAGCTGTGCTTTGCCCGGCTGGGCCGCGAGATCCACAGAAGAATTAGTCGACATAGCTTTCCTCCCCGCCACGGGCCCAGATCTGCGTTCGAAACGTGGGTACAGCAGACCTGGGTCGTGTCGGGGTGGAAAGCCAAAAGAAAGGCGTCAATGTTGCACGGCACAGATGCGGTCCGTACTTACTGCGGGAGCCATGGATGCTCACGCGGGGCGGGTTTTTAAACATTGGCATCATCACATTTCCTCGTCACAAACTCTGTCGGTTATCTGAAGACCCGTTGTCGCAAGCCGCTCCATTACGCGACATCCGGGAAATGGCAGGTGATCCTGCAATATTGACGGGCTGGCTCCGCTCAGACCGCATGATGCGACTTCTTTTTTTCAATGACCAAACAATGCGTACAGGCCCGACAAACATTCCGCCGCCGGGCCACTTTCCTGTCAGGCGTTTTTCAGCATCCACTCAATTTCAGTGTCGGTAATCAGGCGTTCAAACTGGATCAGTTCATCGTGTTTACAGGCGTGATACACATGGCTAAAACGCTCCCCGAGCAACTCACGCAGACTGTCATTTTGCATGAACTCCCACAGCGCATCGCTCTGGCGGATCGGGAACGGTAGCCCTTCCTGCTCCAGGCCGTTGCCTTCCACCTCTTCCTGCAACGGCAGCTCGTTATCCAGCCCATGCAGGATCCCCGCCAGAATGGTCGACATCACCAGATACGGGTTGGCGTCAGCCCCCGCCACGCGATATTCAACCCGATGGTTATCACGATCGCCGCAGGGAATGCGCAGCGCCACCGTACGGTTGTTGTGCCCCCAGGAAGCCTGGGTCGGAACATACATCCCCGGCTGGAAGCGGCGATAAGAGTTCACATTCGGCGCCAGCAGCGCCATTGACGCAGGCATCAGATCAATCATCCCGGCAAGCGCACGTTTAAGTAACGCGGAATCATCGCCATTCGCATCGGCTAACACGTTCTCGCCTTTATTATTCATAATGCTGATGTGGATATGCATTCCGCTACCGGCATGCTCCTCATAAGGTTTTGCCATAAACGTGGCATGCATCTTATGTTTCTCCGCCACCAGCCGTACCAGCCGTTTCAGCGCCAGCGCGTCGTCGCAGGCGTCGAGTACGTTATCGGTATGGTAGAGGTTGATTTCAAACTGCCCAGGGGAGGCTTCAGCCACCGCGCCGTCAGCCGGGATCAGCTGCAAACGGGCCAGTTCATCGATATCGTTCAGCACATCAGCAAAGTGGTTCAGGTTATCAACCGAGTAAACCTGACTTTGCGTATTCCGATCGTCCGTTCCCGGCGCGCACGGCGGCTGCAGATAACCTTCGGGATCGCGCTTACGATCGAGTAAATAGAACTCCAGCTCTACCGCTACGACGGGGAACAGACCGCGCTGGCGAAGTTTCTGCCAGAGTCGGTTAAGTACGTTCCGCGGCTCAACGTCAAAGGGAGCGCCATCTTCATCCAGCATCGTCAGCATCATCTGCGCAATACATTCCGGATCGGCGGCCGAAGGTGTTAACGTGCCAGGCACCGGGACACAGGTCCGATCCGGTTCGCCAAGCTCCTGGCCTAATCCCGCCTCTTCGACCACATTGCCAAGAATATCCATCGCGAAAACGGATGCCGGGAAATAGCAGCCTTTCTCTAACTTGTGTAACCCTGCAACGGGAATGCGTTTACCACGAAAACAACCATTCAGGTCGGTTAACAGCACATCCACGAACTGCGTGTTGGGATAGCGCTCCAGATACTGCTTAACTTCACGCGCAAACGCGCTACTTCGTCTCTCTTCAGAATGCTGAACAAAATTCTCAACTTCTACGATATTGGTTTCCATGATTCACCGCCGTTGGCCTGTAAGCTGTTCTGTGATTTGACTGTTAAATATAATGTCCACCCCTCGACTCTGGATGCAAACAAATTGTTTGTCAAATGTTAAATTAAGTTTGCTAGAAGGTTATTCCACTGCTAGATTGAGAAAATAATGAACGGAATGGCATAACAAGGAACCGTTTGGCAATAATTTATTCCAAAACGTGAGGTCGATCATGGGCAATATATTTGACAAGCCAGTTATTGGTGTAGTGATGTGTAGGAACAGGCTTAAGGGTCACGAGACCCAGACTCTGCAAGAAAAGTACCTGAATGCAGTATTGAACGCCGGTGGATTACCGATAGCGATTCCCCATGCGCTTGCGGAACCCGAATTACTGAACGCACTGTTACCGAAACTGGATGGTATCTTCCTGCCAGGAAGCCCAAGCAATGTGCAGCCGCACCTCTATGGTGAAAATGGCGATGAGTCTGACGCCGATCCCGGGCGTGATCTTCTGAGCATGGCGCTAATTACCGCCGGGCTCGAAAGGCGCATTCCCATTTTCGCCATCTGCCGGGGCTTACAGGAATTAGTTGTCGCCACTGGCGGGACTCTGTATCGTCGCCTGTGCGATCACTCACAGTTCCTGGAACATCGTGAAGATGCGGAACTCCCGGTGGAGCAGCAATATGCGCCATCTCATGAAGTCCAGGTTCAACAGGGAGGATTGCTATCTCAGCTAATACCAGGTTGCAGCACGTTTTGGGTTAACTCCTTGCATGGTCAGGGCGCAAAAACCCTTGGCCCGCAACTGCGCGTGGAAGCACGCTCGCAGGATGGATTAGTGGAAGCAGCCAGCGTTCACGACCATCCTTTCGCGCTTGGCGTGCAGTGGCACCCGGAATGGAACAGTAGCGAATACGCCCTGTCGCGTTTGTTACTTGAAGGTTTTATCACCGCTTGTCAGAACCACCTCGCTGAAAAACAGCGACTCTGACCACTACAGTTAAGGAAATGCAATTATGAGCGATGACGGCCTGGCGCCGGGTAAACGTTTGTCAGAGATCCGCCAGCAATTGGGTCTTTCACAGCGTCGTGCCGCCGAACTGTCTGGGTTAACGCATAGCGCCATCAGCACCATAGAGCAGGATAAAGTCAGTCCTGCCATCAGTACGCTGCAAAAGCTATTGAAAGTTTATGGGCTGTCGCTCTCCGAGTTCTTCGCGGAACCGGAAAAGCCTGACGAACCGCAGGTGGTTATCAATCAGGATGATTTGATTGAGATCGGGAGTCAGGGAGTATCCATGAAGCTGGTACACAACGGAAATCCGAATCGTACGCTGGCCATGATGTTTGAAACCTATCAGCCAGGTACGACAACCGGGGAGAGAATTAAACACCAGGGTGAAGAGATTGGGACAATACTGGAAGGTGAAGTGATACTGACCATCAACGGTCAAACGTATCATCTTGTTGCAGGGCAAAGTTATGCCATTAACACCGGTATACCACACAGCTTCAGCAACACCTCGGCAGGGATCTGCCGCATCATCAGTGCCCACACTCCTACCACTTTCTAATAAGTAGCGGCCTGAGTTTCTCAGGCCTTCTTAAATAACGCGCATTAACAGGGTACATCCCTGGGGCATCGTGCAGCCTGATTTTGCCTGAAAAAGATCAGCAACGAACTTTATCTTATTGATATAAAAGGAGTAGCTATGAACTTTCAGAATCTTAAATATTGGCGTGAAAAAGCCAGCCATTATTCGCCGGAGACCCGTTTATTTATTAACGGCGAATATTGCGCAGCCGCCGATAACGAAACCTTTATTACGCAGGATCCGGCAGGACAACGTCCGCTCGCCAAAGTCGCCCGCGGCAAAAAAGCAGATGTAGACCGAGCGGTCACCGCAGCCCGCACCGTGTTTGAACGCGGAGACTGGTCGCAAGCATCACCCGCAGAGCGCAAGGCAGTCCTGCACAAGTTCGCCGATTTAATGGAGCAGCATCACGAGGAGCTGGCGCTACTGGAAACGCTCGACACCGGTAAACCGATTCGCCATAGCCTGCGTGATGATATTCCAGGCGCGGCACGCGCCATCCGTTGGTACGCCGAAGCAATAGATAAAGTCTATGGCGAAGTGGCCACCACCTCGGTGAGCGATCTGGCGCTGATTGTGCGCGAGCCGGTGGGCGTCATTGCGGCCATCGTGCCGTGGAATTTTCCCCTGCTGCTGGCCTGCTGGAAACTTGGCCCGGCACTGGCTGCAGGCAACAGCGTGATCCTCAAACCTTCAGAAAAATCACCGCTGACCGCCATTCGCCTTGCTGCGTTGGCAAAAAAAGCCGGTTTGCCAGATGGCGTTCTCAGCGTGGTGAGCGGATATGGCCACGAAGCGGGCCAGGCGTTGTCGCAGCATCCGGATGTTGATGTGATCACCTTTACCGGCTCGACCCGCACCGGCAAGCAACTGCTCAAAGACGCTGGCGACAGCAATATGAAACGCGTCTGGCTGGAGGCCGGTGGTAAAAGTGCCAACATCGTTTTTGCCGACTGCCCGGATCTGCCGAAAGCCGCCGCCAATGCTGCAGCAGGCATCTTCTATAACCAGGGTCAGGTCTGTATCGCCGGTACGCGTCTGTTACTGGAAGAGAGTATTGCCGACGAGTTCATCGCCCTGCTGAAAGAGCAGGCGAAAAACTGGCAGCCGGGCAACCCGCTGGATCCGGAAACCACGATGGGCACGCTTATCGACAACGCGCATGCCGACACCGTGCACGGTTTTATTCGCGACGGTGAAGCACAAGGCACGCTGGCGCTGGATGGTCGCAGCCACGTACACCCAGCGGCTATCGGCCCGACTATTTTTGTCGATACAGCCCCGCAAGCCCACGTCAGCCGCGATGAGATCTTCGGCCCGGTGCTGGTCGTCACCCGTTTTAGCAGCGAAGCCGAAGCCCTGGCGCTGGCCAACGACAGTGACTACGGCCTGGGGGCCGCGGTCTGGACCCGCGATCTGTCGCGCGCCCACCGCATGAGCCGTCGCCTGAAGGCCGGTTCGGTCTTCGTTAATAACTACAACGACGGTGATATGACTGTGCCGTTCGGCGGTTATAAGCAAAGCGGCAACGGGCGCGATAAGTCCCTGCATGCGCTGGAAAAATTTAGCGAACTGAAAACCATTTGGATCTCCCTGGAGCCTTAATCATGACTGAACATACCAGCAGTTATTACGCCGCAAGCGCCAATCAGTACGAACCGTTTCCCACCCTTAGCGAGTCGGTTAGCTGTGATGTTTGCGTCGTGGGCGGTGGATATACCGGACTCTCCTCCGCCCTGCACTTAGCGGAGATGGGTTACGACGTAGTGCTACTGGAATCCGCACGTATTGGCTTCGGGGCCAGCGGACGTAACGGCGGTCAGTTGGTGAACTCCTACAGTCGCGATATCGACGTCATCGAGCGCACCTATGGCCCGGACGCCGCCAAAATGCTTGGCAGCATGATGTTTGAAGGCGGTAATATCATCCGCGAACGTATCAAGCGTTATCAGATCGAATGCGACTATCGCCCCGGCGGACTGTTTGCGGCGCTGAACCACAAGCAGATGGAAACGCTGGAGGAGCAGAAGTCGAACTGGGAACGCTACGGCAACACGCAGCTTGAACTGTTAGACAGCAGCGAAATTCGTCGCGAAGTCAGCAGCGATCGTTATGTCGGCGCGCTGCTCGACCACAGCGGTGGTCATATTCATCCGCTGAACCTGGCGATTGGCGAAGCTAACGCCATTCGTCTGAACGGCGGGCGCGTCTTCGAACAGTCGCCGGTCACCCGTATCCAGCACACCAGCCCGGCGGTGGTCAGCACCGAAAAAGGTGAGGTTACGGCCCGCTTTGTGATCGTCGCGGGCAACGCCTACCTCGGCGACAAACTCGAGCCTGCGCTGGCAAAAAGCAGCATGCCATGCGGCACACAGGTGTTAACCACCGAACCGTTGTCTGCGGAGATGGCACGCTCGCTGATTCCAAAAAACTACTGCGTGGAAGATTGTAACTATCTGCTGGATTACTACCGTCTGACCGGCGATAACCGCCTGTTGTACGGCGGCGGCGTGGTCTACGGCGCCCGCGATCCGGACGATATTGAACGTCTGGTAATGCCGAAACTGCTGAAAACCTTCCCGCAATTGCAGGGGGTAAAAATTGATTACCGCTGGACCGGTAATTTCCTGTTAACGCTATCTCGCATGCCGCAGTTTGGCCGTCTTGATACCAACATTTACTATATGCAGGGCTACAGCGGCCACGGCGTGACCTGTACCCACCTGGCAGGACGTCTGATTTCTGAACTGCTGCGCGGGGATGCCGAGCGCTTTGACGCTTTCGCCAAACTGCCGCACTACCCGTTCCCAGGGGGGCGCAGCCTGCGCATTCCGTTTACCGCCATGGGGGCGGCATATTACAGCTTACGCGATCGCCTTGGGGTTTAAGTTCTTCCGCAATAAACCCGACGCACAGGGCGGTCTCCCCCTGTGCGTTTTTTTATTCCCGGACAGTGAAAAACAGGTAACGGGCACGAAAATATCGCAATAGGACATAACCCTACACTTTGCATTGTTTCTCCCTGCTGATCGGATAGGCTTTTTTAGATTATCGCTGGCGACGTGGCCAGAACTCAACGGGGGAAGAAACGCGTGTTATGAATACGAATAACGAGGAGACCTTTTATCAGGCGATGCGCCGCAAAGGGGTGAGTCGACGCAGTTTTCTCAAATATTGCAGCCTCGCAGCAACATCGCTTGGGCTGGGAGCCGCAATGACGCCCAGAATAGCCTGGGCGCTGGAAAACAAACCCCGGATCCCGGTCGTCTGGATCCACGGGCTGGAATGCACCTGTTGCACTGAATCATTTATCCGCTCCTCTCACCCACTCGCCAAAGACGTCATCCTCTCCCTGATTTCTCTTGATTACGACGACACCCTGATGGCCGCCGCCGGAACGCAGGCCGAAGAGGTATTTGAAGACATTCTGAGCCGCTACCACGGCCGATACATTCTGGCCGTCGAGGGCAATCCTCCGCTGGGTGAACAAGGAATGTTCTGCATCAGCGGCGGGCGACCGTTTATTGAAAAGCTAAAAAGAGCCGCGGCAGGCGCCAGCGCGATTATCGCCTGGGGAACCTGTGCCTCCTGGGGCTGCGTGCAGGCCGCACGGCCTAATCCAACCCAGGCAACGCCGATCGATAAGGTGATCACCGATAAACCAATCGTGAAAGTGCCCGGCTGCCCGCCGATTCCGGATGTCATGAGCGCCATCATTACCTATATGGTGACGTTTGATCGTCTGCCTGAACTCGATCGTCTGGGGCGTCCGCTGATGTTCTATGGTCAGCGTATTCACGACAAATGCTACCGCCGCGCCCACTTTGACGCCGGGGAGTTCGTTGAGAGTTGGGACGATGACGCAGCCCGAAAAGGCTATTGTCTGTACAAAATGGGCTGCAAAGGGCCTACCACTTATAACGCCTGCTCCACCACCCGCTGGAATGGCGGCGTTTCTTTCCCCATCCAGTCCGGTCATGGGTGTCTGGGATGTTCAGAGAACGGCTTCTGGGATCGCGGTTCGTTCTACAGCCGCGTGGTCGATATCCCGCAGATGGGGACGCATTCAACCGCCGATACCGTGGGCCTCACCGCGCTTGGCGTGGTGGCCGCCAGCGTCGGTGTCCACGCAGTCGCCAGCGCCGTCAATCAACATAACCGCCACAAACAGCAATTAGCCGACGCCGGACAACAGTCGCCAGACAATGAGGATAAACAGGCATGAGCAATTCGTATCAAACCCAGGGATATACGGTCAATAATGCCGGCCGCCGCCTGGTTGTCGACCCCATTACGCGCATTGAAGGCCATATGCGTTGTGAGGTGAACATTGATGAGCAGAACATCATCACCAACGCGGTTTCCTGCGGCACCATGTTCCGTGGACTGGAAATTATTCTGCAAGGGCGCGACCCGCGCGATGCCTGGGCGTTTGTCGAACGAATTTGCGGAGTGTGCACTGGCGTACATGCGCTCGCATCGGTCTATGCCATTGAAGATGCCATTGGCATCAAGGTGCCCGACAACGCCAACATCATTCGCAATATTATGCTGGCGACGCTGTGGTGCCACGACCACCTGGTCCACTTTTACCAGCTAGCCGGAATGGACTGGATTGACGTTCTGAATGCCCTGAAAGCCGACCCGCGCGCAACCTCGCAGTTGGCACAAAGCCTTTCAGCCTGGCCGATGTCCTCCCCGGGCTACTTCTTTGACGTACAAAACCGCCTGAAGAAATTTGTCAACGGCGGTCAGTTGGGGATTTTCCGCAACGGTTATTGGGGACATCCGCAGTACAAACTGTCGCCAGAGGCTAACCTGATGGGTTTTGCCCATTATCTGGAAGCGCTCGATTTTCAGCGCGAGATTATCAAAATCCATACGGTGTTTGGCGGCAAGAATCCGCATCCTAACTGGATTGTCGGCGGCATGCCATGCGCTATCAATATCGATCAGAGCGGCGCGGTTGGCGCGGTCGATATGGAACGCCTTAACCTGGTACAGTCGATCATCACCCGCACCGCCGACTTCATCAACAACGTCATGGTTCCTGACGCGCTGGCTATCGGCCAGTTCAACAAACCCTGGAGCCAGATTGGCACCGGGCTGTCTGATAAGTGCGTCTTAAGCTACGGCGCGTTCCCGGATATTGCCAACGACTTCAGCGCGAAGAGCCTGTTGATGCCTGGCGGCGCGGTCATTAACGGTGATTTTAACAACGTCATGCCGGTGGATCTGGCCGATCAGCAGCAAATTCAGGAGTTTGTCGATCATGCCTGGTACCGTTATCCGGACGATCAATTAGGTCGTCACCCGTTCGAGGGGATTACTGAACCCTGGTACAACCCCGGCGATGTCAAAGGCAGCGATACCGATATCCAGCAGCTCAACGAACAGGAACGCTACTCGTGGATCAAAGCCCCGCGCTGGCGCGGACACGCCATGGAAGTTGGACCGTTGGCGCGTACGCTGATTGCCTATCACAAAGGGGATGCCGCCACGATTGAATCCGTCGATCGCATGATGTCCGCACTCAAACTGCCGCTGTCGGGTATGCAGTCGACGCTGGGGCGTATTTTATGCCGCGCGCACGAGGCGCAGTGGGCCGTGAGCAAGCTGCAATATTTCTTCGACAAGCTGATGACCAACCTGAAAAACGGCAATCTGGCTACGGCGAATACCGAAAAATGGGAGCCTGCAAGCTGGCCGCAGCAGTGCCGTGGGATCGGTTTTACCGAGGCGCCGCGCGGAGCACTCGGTCACTGGGCATCGATTCGCGACCAGAAGATCGATGTGTATCAGTGCGTAGTGCCGACCACCTGGAATGCCAGCCCGCGCGATCCGAAGGGGCAAATTGGCGCCTACGAGGCGGCGTTGATGGGCACCCAAATGGCGATACCGGATCAACCACTGGAGATCCTGCGCACCTTGCACAGCTTCGACCCCTGCCTGGCATGTTCAACCCACGTCCTCGGCGACGACGGCAGCGAACTTATCGCAGTCCAGGTTCGCTAAGCGTTAAGGAACGGAACGATGACTGGAAAGATATCCCCACGCGTCGGGGAGGCGCGTGATACCGCCGTCAGCCACTATGTGTTTGAAGCGCCCGTACGCTTGTGGCACTGGCTGACAGTGGGCTGCATGTTGGTTTTGATGGTAACCGGATACTTCATTGGCCGACCACTGCCGTCGGTCAACGGCGAGGCCACTTACCTGTTCTACATGGGCGACATCCGGTTAGTACATTTCGCCGCAGCCATGGTGTTTACGGTGATACTGTTGGGTCGCATTTACTGGGCCTTCGTCGGCAATCGCTATTCACGCGAGCTGTTTATCGTGCCTGTCTGGCGTCGCAGTTGGTGGCAGGGTGCCTTTTCGGTGGTGCGCTGGTATCTGTTTCTGGAAAAAAAACCGGGAGAAGATATCGGCCATAACCCCGTCGCGCAGGCGGCGATGTTCGGTTATTTCCTGCTCTCAGTTTTTATGATCCTCACCGGTTTTGCCTTATACAGCGAGCATAGCCAGTACGCCATTTTTACCCCCTTCCACTATGTGACGGAGTTTTTCTACTGGACCGGCGGTAACTCTCTCGATATCCACAGCTGGCATCGGTTGGGGATGTGGTTCATCGCCGCCTTCATCATCGGTCATGTGTATATGGCTATCCGCGAGGACATCATGTCTGACGATACCGTCATCTCAACCATGATCAACGGCTATCGTAGCCACAAATTTGCCAAACGCCAGCACGATAAGGAGGCGTCATGAGCGAACCTAACGTCATCGTGATGGGCTTAGGCAACCTGCTGTGGGCAGATGAAGGATTTGGCATTCGCGTTGCCGAACGCCTGTACGCCCACTATCACTGGCCGGAATGGGTAGAGATTGTCGACGGCGGCACGCAAGGGCTGAATCTGCTGGGCTACGTTGAGCAGGCCAGCCATTTGTTGCTGCTGGACGCCATCGACTACGGACTCGCGCCAGGCACTTTGCAATCCTACGCCGGTGAACAAGTCCCCAGTTACCTCAGCGCCAAAAAAATGAGTCTGCATCAGAACAGCTTCTCCGAAGTGCTTGCTCTGGCGGAGATTCGCGGTCATCTGCCCGCCCACATCGCCCTCGTAGGACTACAGCCGGTGCAGCTGGACGACTATGGCGGCAGCCTGACCGACATCGCGCGCGCTCAGCTCCCGGCGGCAGAACAAGCCGCGCTAAGGCAACTGGCCGCGTGGGGCATCGCGCCACAGACAATCGATGAAACGCGTTGCCTGAACTATGAATGCCTGTCGCTGGAAAACTATGAAGGCGTGCGTATTCGCCAGTATCGTGTAACGCTGGAGAGATAAGCAACATGTTGAATGACAAACCATTTTCTGCGCTATGGCAACGCATGCTGGCGCGCGGCTGGCAACCGCTGACCGCATCTGAACTGGATGACTGGGTAACGCGTGTGCGTGATGGCGTGGTGCTGCTCAGTAGCGATCCCCGCCGCACGCCAGAAGTCAGCGATAACCCGGTAATGATTGCCGAGTTGCTCCGCGAGTTTCCCCAGTTTGACTGGCAAATCGCTATGGCGAATCTCGAGCACAGCGAGGCTATCGGCGATCGTTTTGGCGTATTCCGCTTCCCGGCCACGCTGGTATTTATCCACGGCGAGCTGCGCGGCATTCTCAGCGGCATCCACCCGTGGGCCGACCTGCTCAACCTGATGCGCCCCCTCGTTGAAGAACGTATCCCCCGGAGCCTGCAAGATGAGTGATACCTTTTTTCATCTGCTGGGGCCGGGAACCCTGCCGGGCGATGACAGCTTCAGCATGAATCCCTTGCCCCTCACCTGCCAGGTCAACAGCAGCCCCAGCATGGCGAGGCTGGAAAACTGTCCGCACAGCCCGGCGGTGATGGCATTGTTAGCCGACGTGCGCCACCAGCTTAGCCAGAAAATCCCCGTAAAACAGGACGTGCTGGGATGGGATTTATCCACGCTCAACGCAGACGACCTCACGTTTTTGAATACGCTGCTCGGCGAAGGCGAAGTTTCCGTGCGTATCCAGCAGGCTGACGGCAGGGCGAGTGTGATTCAGGAGTCTATTTTCTGCGGAATCTGGCGGGTGCGTTGCCAGAATGACTTGGGTCAATGGGAGGAGCATCTGGAGGCAGGCAGTGCGCCACGGGCGCTGTGGCAGGCAGCAACAATCACGACGCTGCCAGACGATAGCCTGTTGCCTCCGCCCGTCGATGGGTTGATGAATGGCCTGACGCTGGCTCAGGAACTGCTGGCGCACGTGCGCGATCCGGCCACGCAACCTCATAGCATTAACCTCACCCAACTCCCGGTTAGCGATGCGGATCGCCAGTTCCTCTCCCGCCTGTGTGGCGAAGGACGCATTCAGATCCGCACCATCGGCTACGGCGAGAGCCAAATCGACGCCACGGCGCTGCGCCATGTCTGGCATCTGCGCTGTCTGGATACCCTGAAAGGGCTTCTGCTCGAGAGTTATGAGATCTGTCCATTACCGGAACTGGTACTGGCTGCTCCGGAGGATCTGCTCGACTCGCTCCAGCGCCTGGATGAAGTCTGTAGCTGGCTGGCATCCGGCCCGCCGGCCTGATCCCCTTCTCCCGACCCGCATACTTTTCTGCTGCGGGTCTGGCGTTTTCTTCCTTATCTGTTCACTCTCTAATGCCTGATGGAGTTCGCATGTGGGACGTCATTGACTTATCGCGCTGGCAGTTTGCGCTGACCGCGCTGTACCATTTTCTGTTTGTTCCCCTGACGCTGGGGCTGATTTTTTTGCTGGCTATCATGGAAACCCTGTTCGTGGTGACGGGCAAAACAGTCTACCGCGACATGACGCGTTTCTGGGGAAAGTTATTCGGTATTAACTTTGCGCTCGGTGTGGCGACCGGCCTGACCATGGAGTTTCAGTTCGGGACTAACTGGTCGCTCTATTCCAACTATGTGGGCGATATTTTCGGTGCTCCGCTGGCGATGGAAGCCTTGATGGCTTTCTTTCTTGAATCCACATTCGTGGGGCTGTTCTTCTTCGGCTGGCAGCGCTTAAACAAGTATCAGCATTTACTGGTGACCTGGCTGGTAGCGTTTGGCTCCAATATCTCGGCCCTGTGGATCCTCAACGCCAACGGCTGGATGCAATATCCAACAGGCGCTCACTTTAATATTGATACCCTGCGCATGGAGATGAGCAGCTTTAGCGCGCTGGTTTTTAACCCCATCAGCCAGGTGAAATTTGTGCATACCGTGATGTCTGGTTATGTCACAGGCGCCATGTTTGTGATGTCCATCAGCGCCTGGTATCTACTGCGTGGTCGCGCTCGCGAGTTCGCCCTGCGCTCCTTCGCGGTAGGTTCCGTCTTTGGCACACTGGCTATCCTCGGCACTCTGCAACTGGGAGATAGCTCAGCCTATGAGGTCGCCCAACGCCAGCCGGTAAAACTGGCGGCAATGGAAGGGGAATGGCAAACCGAACCGGCACCTGCGCCCTTTCATGTGATAGCCTGGCCGCAGCAGGAGCAAGAGCGTAACGCCTTTTCCGTGAAGATACCGGCCCTGCTGGGTATCCTGGCGACTCACTCTTTAGATACGCCAGTTCCGGGGCTGAAGAACCTGATGGCAGACGCGCTACCCCGCCTGCAGCGGGGCCGGGAAGCATGGTTGCTGATGCAGGAAATCGCCAAAGGTAACCGCACGCCTCAGCTACTGCGCGCTTTTCACGCCGTGGAAAAAGATCTGGGTTACGGCATCCTGTTAGCAAACTACGCCCCTGACATGAACCATGTCACGCCAGCGCAATATCAGGCCGCACAACGCGGCGCTATTCCGCAAGTCGCCCCCGTGTTCTGGAGCTTTCGCATCATGATTGGATGCGGTTCCCTTCTGCTGCTGGTGATGGCGATTGCGCTGATACAGACCTTACGCTGGCGTATCGACCAGCATCGCTGGTTACTG
The DNA here is from genome assembly GCF_030336725.1 of Citrobacter sp. Cb031. Taxonomy (NCBI): domain Bacteria; kingdom Pseudomonadati; phylum Pseudomonadota; class Gammaproteobacteria; order Enterobacterales; family Enterobacteriaceae; genus Citrobacter; species Citrobacter sp. Cb031. The sequence goes on along the minus strand of NZ_JAOWDA010000026.1, from coordinate 53,956 downwards.
CACATAACGCTGTGGAGCCTGCCACTACCGTGGATTGCCATTGAAGCAGGCTGGTTTATGACGGAGTTTGGCCGCCAGCCGTGGGCGATTCAGGATATTTTGCCGACCTGGTACGCCCACTCTGCGCTGAGCGCGGGCCAACTGGCCTTCTCCATGGGGCTAATCCTCACGCTTTACACCCTGTTTTTAATTGCCGAAGTCTACCTGATGCAAAAATACGCGCGTCTTGGTCCAGATGCGATGCAACGTCAACAACCGGCACAACAACAGGAATAAAGGAGAGCATCATGTTGGATTATGAAACGTTGCGGCTCATTTGGTGGCTGCTGATTGGCATTATTCTGGTGGCCTTTATGGTCACTGACGGGTTTGATATGGGGGTCGGCTGCCTGTTACCGCTGATCGCGCGCAACGATGATGAACGTCGGGTGTTAATCAATAGCGTAGGGGCACACTGGGAGGGTAACCAGGTGTGGCTCATTCTGGCGGGCGGTGCATTATTCGCAGCCTGGCCGCGCGTCTATGCTGCTGCATTTTCGGGGTTTTATGTGGCGATGATTCTGGTGCTGTGCGCCCTTTTCTTTCGTCCATTGGCCTTTGATTATCGCGGTAAAATAGCGAATGCACGCTGGCGCGCCATGTGGGACACCGGGTTGGTTATCGGCAGCCTGGTGCCACCGGTTATCTTCGGCGTCGCCTTCGGCAATCTGTTCCAGGGGGTGCCTTTGGTGTTCACGCCACAATTACACGTGCAATATCTGGGCACGTTCTGGGAATTGCTCTCTCCTTTTGCCCTACTGTGCGGCGCATTAAGCCTGATGTTGGTCATTATGCAGGGGGGCGTGTGGCTCCAGTTGAAAACCGACGGCATTCTTCACCTGCGCGCGCTGTCTGCCACCCGCCGCAGCGCAATGTTAGTGGTGCTCTGCTTCCTGTTAGCCGGGTACTGGCTGTGGACGGGGATCGACGGCTATGTGCTGCTTAGCCAGGATCCTAATGGTCCGTCCAACCCGCTATTAAAGGCAGTAATGACCGCACCGGGCGCGTGGATGGCGCACTTTGAAAATTCACCACTACTGTTGGTTATTCCGTTGTTGGGCATGATTTTTCCAATGCTCGCGATCTATGCCTGCGGGCAACGTCGGGCCGTGTGGGGATTTCTGTTTGCTTCATTGACCCAGACCTGCGTGATCTTCACCGCTGGAATCACCCTGTTTCCATTTGTGATGCCATCCAGCGCATATCCACTCTCTAGCCTGACGGTGTGGGACAGTACCTCCAGCCAGATGACGCTCAGTATCATGCTGGTTATCGTGCTGATTTTCCTACCGATAGTTCTGCTTTATACCTTGTGGAGTTATTACAAGATGCTGGGACGAATCAACGTAGAAACCATCCGCCGCCACAACCACGAACTTTATTAGGGAGGACTGTACGATGTGGTATCTGTTTTGGTTTGTCGGCATTCTGCTGATGTGCACGCTCTCCACGCTGGCGCTGGTCTGGCTTGAGTCACGGCAGAAATAGCCCTGCGCGTGCGTTACGCTTCCGGGCTCCCCTGTTTATTCGGGGAGTCTTTATTCGTTCACACAAAAGCAGCATGGCTGCACCCAACCCCTGGTTAGCACCAAGCTTTTCTATAAACCGCAGAGTGGTGCTGCAATGGAAGGGTTCGAAGAGCGGAAAGGAAATGAGAAGCTATAGAGTGCTAAACCAGTGCGCGAGACAAAAAGAAGGGGATTACATTGAAGATGTGGAGTTGTAACTGCTTGATTGAATGGTGCCGATAATAGGAGTCGAACCTACGACCTTCGCATTACGAATGCGCTGCTCTACCAACTGAGCTATATCGGCCCTGAAAAGGACATGTCCACGAATGTGAGCACGGGGTAGAAGGTTAAAACTAACCGGGCGATGCGTCAATGGCCTTGCGAATCAAACGCCTATTTTTGCATCATCCGGTTTCAATTACGCACGAATCGTGTCGTTACAGACATGCTTATACGCGGTCGGGTATTACTATAACCAGCGGCGAACGTGTTGTTCATAGCGCTCCCATTCCAGCCCGAAATGTTTTCGCAGTTGTTCCTCTTCAAAATCAATATGTAATCTGGCAACCGCCAGCATAAACACCGGTACAGCCAGTACTCCAGTCAGGCTACCGATGCAAAGAGCAAAGGCCAACTGGAGTCCACTCATACCAAGGTAGATCGGGTTGCGGCTCCAGGCATAACATCCGTCGGTAACAAGCGTGGTCGATTTATGTGCATGCAGCGGATTCAGGGTCGTACGTTTCATCCGCATCTGCCACGCGGTATGCAATATCACCAACAGACTGACGCCGGCCAGCAATGCGCATATCACGATATTCACCTCGCCGAATGTGAAACGCGGACTCGCCGTCAGCACATCCGCAACGAGAAAAAGTACTAAGATAAGAGGCGGCGGAAACCAGACTCTTAATTTTGTCAGGAAATGACGCATGGCCAGGAACTCACCTCGGCATCGGTTTAATTAACGCTGATACCGCTATAAATACCCCGTATTAGATACATAAACAAACGATGCCTCACTCACAACAGGCTATCGCCTTCACCAGACAGGCGGGAGTTATCGTACTCACCTCGACAAAAATACCTGCATCAGAGGCATCCGCCCCTGATGTTCCCGAAAGGCTTTACGTTGAGAAAGTAGAATCCGACGCTGATTCAAAAAAATCTAAAGACTGCTTGTAGTAACGCATAAAATCATCAAACGTCACTGGCGGTAAAAATTGATAACCCTGCAGGTAATCAACATTATTTTTCCCCAACCATTGCTGCTGATAGCCATATTCAACGCCTTCCGCCACCATGCGTAACCCCAGGAGTTCGGAAAGGTGAATGATTGACTCGAGCATAGGGATATGTTGCTCAACTTCTTTAATAGCTTTGATAAACGTTTTATCAATTTTTATAACATCCAGGTCTAACTCATTGAGATAGCAAAGGTTAGCGTATCCCGTCCCAAAATCATCTAAAGCAAACAGAACCCCTCTGTTTCGCAACGATCGTATCAGCTCTTTAATTGCAGGAGTAATAGTGAGAGTCTGGTTTTCAGTTATTTCAATCATCAATTTTATTGGTAGCCTTTGCGTTATTTCCATAAAATTAAGACACTCCCAATAAAAGACGGGGTTACTTAAACCTGATGGACTCACATTAAAAGAGACGAATAAAGTTTTATTGAAATCCTCGCTTCCGTCGACCAGATTACGCGCGACGGTGTTCATTAAATAGCTCGTTAACTCATTCATTAAGCCACTTTTTTCAGCCAGCGGTATAAACTCACGCTGAGAAATAGCATAATTATCCCCCTGTGGCCAACGAGCCAAAACCTCAACACCACAGACATCTTCGTTGATATTTACGATGGGTTGAAAATAAGGAATGATCTCTTCATTCCTTATTGCCATACTCAGTCGACTAGAATCTGAGACATCATATGCTTCGCCGTATATTACATTCTTACCAGAATAACTGTTCGTCGAGGAACCTTCATGCAATAGATTATTCCTGGTTAAAAAAATGATAGTTTCATTAAAATGAGAAAATCCCAGACGAGCGGTAATTCGTTCCCGATATCGATACACTGACTTAATTGTTATCGAGTTAGCATGACAAAAATCGTGCAATTTTTCCTTTGTGAAAGATGCATACAGCATTTTCTCTTCAAACTCAGTCAAATGAAACGTAAATATCGCTGAACCTTTAGTGACTTCCACAACCTCATTGGGAGCCATTAGATTGGCTCTCAACTGAGAAATCAGCTGATCCGATAGTTCCCGTCCATTAATGAATGCATACTCCTCATATCCCCGATTAATAGAACGGTTTTCATTCATCCGAAGAACAATACAGTTTATATTGATAAACTGCGTGCTATTTCTCTGAAACCACTTCCTGACCTGGAATAATGGTAATCGGTTATCGATCACCAGTAAACAGGATGGATACCGTGGAATAATTGACTGTGAACCAGAAATAAATGCCCGCGCATCGACCAACACCAGATTTGGCAACCACGCTTTTATCCCTGAGAAAAGAAAAATATCATAACTGAGCAGAAAAACCTTTTTCGTATTCATAGTTACCACCAACTTAAATTTATGGCATGGCAGGTCCCTCGTTTTATACACGAGAGAATATACAACACCTTTAGCCTCCAGAAATTACAATGCAGTCCGCGAATTAACTTTATCCATAAGTCATCTCACGCAGTTTCAGATTTTATAATCACGATTATCCATATGAATATTACCATTAAATGTTAAGGCCATTTTAATTATTGAAAAAGGAAAAATCCTAATTCTTCATCAATACAAATCCTATTGCTCATTTTCACTGCAAGACAAAACAAAAAACCACGAATACTAAAAACGACAAAATATAAAACTACTAAAACCATAAGGATAACATATTATTGTTACTCATGCTGCCCGACAAACCATTAACGTACGTCGCAGATCTCTGATCGCATAGACATTTTTGGCGATATGGATGATCTTATAATAAAAAATTTCCTGTCGTGACATGAGCTGTTCGGTAACGTCATCAGGAACATTATCATTTTTATTTTTAACAATAGCTACACGACGGGTCTGCAGGTAACCATCACGATCTTTACCAATAAAATTCAGGATAACATTACGATCTACAGCATAATTTTCACCCTGAATATTGAGGCTTCCTATCTGAGATACCCGCCCTTCGGTAGCAGAAGAAATACGAAAAACCAGCAGAACTTCACCTTCAATTTTTACCCCCTGAGTTTGCGCCTCCAGATGTAGGTAAGTTTTTGCCGAGCAGGTCAGCGTCTCAGGTTCTTGATGGCGATATAAAAAATATGCTGTTATCGCTGCAAGAAAGATTGCCCCACTAATAAACAAAATTTTCACATTCACGGACAACCCCTCCTTTCTCTAACGTACAAATCCCAAGCAAATTCACTCTAAGATCATTGCCGACTGATAAATTATTATCATCATAAAAAACAATTGTTTTCTTGCCATCATGACAAGCCGCATTTACTTTTCGCCACATATCAGAAGATAAAAATGCTTTCGTTTTATCAGCATTATTGTCATCGGCAGTATAAAGTTCACAATCATCTATTGCCCTGATATAGATAAAATTTTTGGAACTTGAATTAAGTGCTGAAAATATAAAAATAGCGCTTCCAAGAAATGCAAATAATAAAATGAACAGAATAATATTTTTACGTTTTGGTCTTACGGATGAGTTCACCGTCTCAGTTACCGAACGCACAGTTTCATCTTCACAGGAAGATGACGATTCATCGCTGATCGAAGCATGGAACAAAAATCCCTGCCGAGGCAGCGTTTCAATGGGATTACCCGCCCCCAGCTCACTAAATGCTTTTCGCAAAATACTGATGCTTTTATTAAGACTATGACCCGATGGGGCCATGCCATGCTTTTTCCACACTTCTTCAATGATAAACTCGCGGTGGACTTGTTGATTTTTATGGGCAATGAATAGCTCAAGTAGTCTCGCGGTAGACGCCGAAAGAATTATTGTCGTATCGCGATGTTTCAGGCTTTTTCTGGTGGAATCATACTCAACCTGTTCATTAATTATACTGTTCATACTACCTGACTCTTAATTACCGTGACGTTGAGTGCAAATGACTAAAATTTCATCTGTGCCGAGCTGATTACTGCATTGTATAAAGACAGTTACAGTATAGGTTCGATATCTAACCATGACATATCGGATCAGACTTAATGCTTACTATTGATTGAGTTTGAAGCACCCCTGACCTACTGGTATGTATTTCTGCAATGCAACGATAAATTTCCGGTTTTTTGATTTCAATTCGCTACTACGCCAGGTTTCACCCGGCAACACATAACGCATGGTGGCTTCATCATCGGTTGAGTTGCACCCCAGGTGTACGATGATTTTAAAAAAAGTATTCCCGGTGTTTTTCAGTGTTCCGTTTGCCTCATCAATGGTGTAGGCCAGATTCATTTTTCTCGGGCGAACAACCAATATGGTGTCCATAGCAATCACCGGGAGAGCCTGCCCACCTTTCCCTTGATTACGCTCGGTAAACAGCGTTATCGGCATTTCACGAAACAGAATTCGGTAATAGCGTTCTTTATCATCCTGCGGTCCACGGTAGAAAATCTTAAAAAACTCACTCGCCTGCGGAGCCAGTGAAAAATTCAGCGGCGTAAACAGAAGTTCGCCTTCAGCAATGGCACTTCTGTTTTCACCTCCCGGTCCAGGCTTATCAATTTTTACTGCGCCAATACTGTACAAATTCTGTTTCTGGCTATCGTTATAGATCCGTTTGCTGATAAATGATTTATCCGATGGCATCTCATAAATGGTCGACTCCAGGTAGACAGCCTGTGCGGAGAATATAGTCAACCCGGAAAGTAAGATAAATACCCATCTAAACACCAAACGGCAGCGGTTCATGGCGTCACTCCCACCCAATTCGCCGTGACTTTTATCTCTCCACTGGCACTGACGACACCTTCCCAATCTGTTCCGGAAACAGTTAACATCGACCGTGAATCATTCATTGGGAAAAGCAATTTTAAATCCGTAGTATAGTAGCTTCCATCATCATTGTTATTTGCGTCCCAGGGCGTCTGTTGCCACTGCGCATCGCTCATATTGATTGCTGCTTCACTACAGCTATTTCGTTTCTTCACCACGCCCCCCGACTGACTGTTGTACTGCAGAAAGGCGGGGATTGGGACTGACAGCCCGCCTTGAGGGGAGGTAAACAGACAGTAAGGCACACTGTTTATCGTCGTACTTTCTCCAATAACTTGCGCGGTAATGCTATCAGCCTGACGAGGACCGGAGACTGTCACGGTGTAATCTATTTCTATAGGAGCGGCGTCGCCAATCGTGCCACTGCCGCTCGCAGAAGCGGTGTTGTCTGAAGAGACGATACTGATCCCATACTCCTTCGGCACAATATTGATCTGTAGCGAAGGCGTAAACTGGTAGTGCCCTGACTCAGGTGTTAAGCCATTATAAAAACCGAAGGTAAACGGTTGAGTGTTAGTAATGCTGATTCCTGAATCGACGAGTTTTTTCAGGAATACTTTTGACAGAAAAATATATATGTACTCTCCAGAGGTCGTGAAAACGTTGTAATAAGCAGTTGAAGTACCATAGTTATACCAGTTTGAACCATTCCCGGAGTATTTCACGGTGGCCGGTCCAGGCGTAAAACCAAGCATCGCCGTGTCGACATAAGCGCGAAACGTCAGAGAGGCGGTCAGATTGGCGGTTTGTTGCAGGTTATAATTTACCATTTTGCAAATCACGCCGTCTTCGCCGTTAACCACGCCAAGCTCGCAATAACCAGTGTCTTTGGTGATGCTCGGCGTACCGTCGCTGGCAACCCAAAGCTCCTGAAATGCATTAGTCGATACAAGTGACAGATGACCGCGTTTGGTTAACGTATAATTGACGTAATTCCATAATCCTTTCGATTGATCTTTGCAACGTTGCCCGGAAGAATAATCATAATCCACGGAAGTATAACAACGGTTGAACACATAGGTTTCGCTGCTACCGGTAGGCACATTGCGAAAGTACTCATAGGCAGTATCCGTCAGGGAAGCGAATCCGTAGGCGCCACCAATAACACCTGCGACAGATCCCACCTGCGCATGATAAAAACCGTTTTTATCAGTGCCTTGCCCGGCAATAAATCCAGTTGATGGACACTGGCTGCCGCTATAACAACGGATCCCCCGAAAAGGCCCGTTAATCGGGGAATTATCAATCCACATGTCCTGATAATAATTTCCTGGCGCAGTCCAGATGACAAAACCTAAATACCCGAGACTTACCTGAGAGGTACCGTATTTTATCCACGTGTTTGAACCGCTGAAACGAGGGTCGAGTGCGGAGGGGGTGATAAAGTATTCACTATCAATGGCATTTTCAATAAACAAATAGTTATTACTGACTGAGCCGGAAGATACTGCATTTAAAGCCAAAGCAGGCGCAGGCGTGAAACTCCCCACGGCACAGATTACAGTAGCTACTTTAATTAATACTTTCATTTTATTACCTCTGCGCCATCGTGGTTTGCGTGGAACATTTCACATCACCAACCCACGCTGCGCCACGTGCTTTTTCCAAATCGAGATCGGCTTCGCATAGGCTGCCATTGGCTGAAATTAACGTGATGACCGGATATTTCTTATCGATATCGATAGCAAACTCCCCTTTTTCATCCGTACGCGTTTTACCGATGTGATTATGAATATCGGTGTTTGCAGCCAACTGCCCATCGGGATAACGAATACGCCCGAATACGGTGACCATACTTTTCACTTCAGGGTTGATAACACCCACGTTACCAGGATATAGCGTCAGTTCCTGTTTGCGCCCTGAAACAATATCAAAGCTGTCTTCAGAGTTTTTATCATTGAGGATCTCCAGCTTGTACTGAGCATAAGGCGGCAGTGCAATGAAATTTGATTTACCGCTGAGAAGATAATTTCGGTTATTAATCTTCGCAGCCAGTTTCCCTTCGCCGGTTAAATCGGTTTTCACAATAATGCCTGACCTTTGCCTCTCTTTACTCAGACCGAAATCTTTTCCTGCCCACGCCAGGGAACCTTGAGAAGAGAAGTTCATATTGGTTGAGTTGTCCGCAGAACGCGTTACCGATACGGTGCCGGCGTTATATTTCGTGTCATAACTCAGATTGCCGTTTACCGAGTAATTATTGTCGTAATACTGCTCACCACTCAGGCGTGTCGAAGCCGACAATCCGACCGATTTAATGGGGCCTTCAGCATACTGCTTGCGCGCGCTGAGATTACCCTGAGTGCTGCCATAGCGATCCCGGGAGACGCCCATGCTCATCCAGGACGCCAACGGCAACGATAAATCCAGGCTGACATAACGTTCCTGTCGCCCATCGTCATTCCGGTTGTTGTAGTAATAACGCTGAATACCTGCGCGCAACCCAACCGTGGCATACTTGCCTGAATAAAGGTTCGTGCTGTAGTCCAGGTTACGGTATTTATTTCCCGAGTAGCGATTCTCCGTCTGACTCACGGTAAGCGAGCCGCCATGAGGAATAAACTTCCCGAGGTTAAGAGTGCCACCAATGGAATAATTGTCACGCTCCTGCATGGGCAGACGGTCGCCAATTTTACTGTCTTCACGAGATGCCCAAAGGGAACCATATCCCTCGGGGATATTGAGATTGATATTACTGATGTTTCGCCATGACGAATCGTTAGCTACCAGCGTCTGATTGCCAATGCTTACGTATTCATTCACATTGAGTGTGACATCCGTTTCATTAACCGTATTGTTACCAAAACCGTAGAGCGTAGATTTCAGGCCCAGCCCCGACAATATCGCCAACGTCACCGATGCGGCACCGCCGGCAATCCAGGTCTGCTCATTGCCTAAATCCTGATAGTAGTTTCGCTTATAGCTCACACGGTCATAATCCAGTGAGCCACCAAACAGTTGCCATGAGAGCTGATCAATTCCAGCTGCCTGCTGGCGGGCAAAGATTTTATTAACCCGACTAATACGACTATTAATTGTCCGGCCATTGACCACGATATCTACCGTGACATCATAAACACCATACGGAAAACGACTGGTATCAATTTCATAACTGCCCATATTAAAGTTCTGTACGCTGAGCAAACGCCCGTCACGAAATACATGAACCTCGCCAGCGGCTGGCAAAAATACGGTAATTGGCGTGAGCGAAAGCGAGGTATTCTCAACAACCGTACTTCCTTTGTTTCCGTAGCTTACGCCGTAAATTTTCCCACCATTCAGCGCATTCAGGCTGGCAATAGACTGGACATTCCAGGTGTCGAGCATCCCGAGCGCCAGTCGATATCCGTCATAATCACGCTCATACATCGCGCGATAGAGTTTACTGGTGCTGTTGCTGTCGCCTATGCCGTAAAACGAACCGTTAATGTTGACATGGTGTTCACGCAGCGATGTTGTATTGTCCATCGTCAGATAGCTGCGGGTACTGCTGCCGTTATGATAATCGTTGTAGTAGGTGCCAAAGTTATAGTTCAGGACGTTAGAGAGAGTCTCCACGCTGGAAGGTCCAAGCAGGCTGCTGCGTGCGACAATCGCTTCAGTTAACGCATCTTTGCTGACAATCATCTCCAGGTGAAATGAAGAGACGTTGAGTTGCAGACGTGCATCATTCGATAGCTCGATATTGGTGTTATCGTGAAACTTCACATCACGAATTTTTTCCACCAACGCGCGGGTTTTTCCAGATAACACGGCATTATTGGGCAATTCAGCAAGAGTCAGGGCTTTAACCGTAATATTGCCATCAACAAGGGAAATCACCGCATCGGCAACTTTTTGCTGACTTTTCTCGTCAGTCTCGTTGTAACGAATATATACCGGCACCGTCATTCCCTGTTCCAGTGAACGGGCGAAAGCGCTGGGGATAACATAATTACCCACTTTTACTGGGGCTGCATGTGAAAATCCTGGTGTCAGCGCAAGAAAAAGACAAATGCTACCGCCGACAATATTTGTTGTTGTCATCTGCATCCTTACATTCCGGTAATTTTATTTATCCCTGCTATTGACCATCACTTCACTGTAATAAACTGCTTACCGTGCCAGATACCGATGCGTGAACGGCTATTACTAATGTCGGTAAACTGTAATTTTATTTTTGTACCCGGCATAATGTAATAACGTTCGCGACAGCCTCGCCCCCGCTCGCGAGCCTTATCTTTACAAGCCCCATAAGCGATCACACGAAACGATACATTGCCGGTATTGGTAATAACATCGCCATTTCGGCTATATTCAAAACGCTCCTTGCGCGGCGCGACTACCAGGATAGTGCCAATTTCAGCCGACGCTGTTGCAACAGCCATTTTATTCGCCCGGGTTTCCGCGCTCTCGGTGACCGGCTCATCTATCCATTGCAGACGATAATAACGCTCGACATCATCTGCAGGTCCTTTATAAAAGAAACGAAATACATCCTTCGCCTGGCCAGGAAGAATAAGATTGGCAGGTGTAGAGAGTAATTCTCCGGAATTAACGGGCTTTATTTCGATTCCCCCCGCCAAAGGTGATGACAATTGTTTTACCGAAACACTGACATAACGCGCCGCATCTGTCGTATTGATAATTTCTTTCGATAATGAACTCTCAGCAGAAGTCATGATCGATGTGATTTCACCAACATTAATTGCCCATCCGGGAAAAGATGCTACTAACCCTACCAACATCGCTGCCGGTAAATATTTTTTCATGACACCATTCCTGATAAATTCGGGAGAACAAATTCTCCCGAATTTTTTATTACTTAGGCAGACGGAGTCGTCCAGGTTGCATTGAACTGTACTTTTACATCGCCAGTCCAATAGCCGTCTGGCAGTGCAGAGTAATCTGCTACTGTCTGACTACCATCAGAAGTCGCTGACGCGATGGTGAATTTGAAGTTGGATTGATCGCTGACACGATCGGCACCGTTATAAGCGCCATCAGCCATCAAGCTTTCAAGACCAGAAGTGGAGCTGGAGTTAACAAGGACAGTATCTGATGAATTAGTCAGCGCAGTGCCATTCCATGCCACCCCTACGTTCAGGGTAGAAGCATCACCACTGGCGTTGATCAGAGTGTTACTAATAATCTGAGCAGTCAGTTCAAAATCAGTTGCCGTCTCCTGACCCTGAATCGTCACATCAAAAGCACCGTCCTGAGAGTTGAAGGCATTCAGCCCTTCAGCATACTGGAAAGTTAAAGAGTTCAGCGGGGTGACAACCAACATGCTGGTGGTATCTTTCGTTGCCGTCGCGTCCCACGAGGCTGTTGCAGAAGCAGTAACATCTGCCATTGCATTTGCTGCAACAAATACAGAAGCCAGAGATGTTACTAATAATATTTTTTTCATTTTATCTTCTCCTAAGAACAAACTCACCACCGAGTCTTATTATTAAGTCACTCCAGCGGTTCCATTAATTGCGAGCCAGAATTGCCGCGCCAAAAAATTATCATTTGGATTAAGTAACATCTCAACAAACCCTGAAACGTAAAAATTACAAAAAACTAAGAATTTTCCTATAAAAAACATTATCTAAGAAGTTTCCTAAGATATAATTACTTAAAATGCGTACATTTTTAGAATTATTATCCACACGAACAATAAAAACCAAACAATTCATCTTTTTTATGTTTTTGATAAATATCAAAAAGATCATACAAATAGCCCAGGAGTAAAACCCTTAAAAAACATAAAGATAATTAACATCCACATACTCTCTCTGTAATGCTTATTATTTGTTGCAATTATGCTAATTTTTTAACTTCACAAGAAAATTCTCATGAAATATTTATTTAAGAGGGAATATTCTTATAAAAATAGCGCTGACCTGTAGGATTATCATTCGAATTGATAATTATTCCACATAAATAAAACCAGGAATTTTCCATATAAAATGAATATTCCTGGAATATCAAGAGATAAATAACGCACGGCAAAGATAGGGTTAGCAGAAACCTTTTAATCCCAAATAACTATTAATTGTTACCGTACGGACCCGATGTAAGCTAATCAACTTTTGATGTTCGAGGGATTTTAATGAGCGGCTAACGGTTTCAATTTTAAGATCGAGATAACTGGCAATTTCCTCCCGCGAGAATGGCAAGCGAAGCGTCGTTTCAGGCCTGCCAATACGTAAATGCATTTCGTAAAACTCCACGAGGAAAGCAGCGATTCTGGCCTCAGCATGTTTATTGGCATAACGCCGTAGTTTTTCAACAATGAATCCATTGTCCCTGCAGAGAAACTTGATGACTGCCGCTGCAACCGACGGCTCCTTTTCTGCTGCCTTGAACAACCGCGCAATATCGATATGACATACCTCCGCAGCCGTTGCAGCCTTGATCGTTGTCAGATACTTACCCCCCTCAACGGCATCCAGCGCCATGATATCTCCCGGAACATAAAAGCGACTGATAAAATCGTTATCACCACATTCCACGCTGGACGTGCAGTACCCCTCGTGAATAACAAAAAGCATGTCCGCGGCTCCATCCTGCCGGGCGAGTATCTCCCCCGCTTTAAACTTCCTTCTTTTGTCTATTAATCGGTATTGATTATCACGATCAATCGCCGCTCCCTTTGGACACAGTGAACAATGGCGGGGGGGAAACGGGTTGCCGAGTGGCACAACAGGAATGCTATGTTTGTGAATATCCGATTTCACGCAACGACTCCTCATAAAAATGAGACTGATTCTAATAGATTGGACCATAGGAACAATACGTGAGCCACAGACCCAGAAAATTCATGCTGGTAGGGAAAATTCTGTGTTACGTCGCCTTTTCGACGCCGGGGAGCACATGGCTAAAAACCAGACTGATGCGGATGATGATAAAACACAGGATAGAAAACAAATGCGGTAGCGGGGTAAAGAGTAGAATTAACCGAGCAATGCCTTAACAGACCTGAAAATCATAGACCTATTATGGCATCGCCCGTTTTCAATTACGCACGAATCGTGTCGTCACCGAAGCCAACCCACTTATAGGTGGTCAGTGCTTCCAGACCCATTGGGCCACGCGCGTGCAGTTTTTGCGTACTCACAGCCACTTCCGCCCCCAGTCCGAACTGGCCGCCATCGGTAAAACGAGTAGAGGCGTTAACGTACACGGCAGAAGAGTCCACTTCATTCACGAAACGATCGGCGTTACGCAGGGTGCGCGTCAGGATGGCATCGGAATGCTGGGTCCCATGTTCGCGAATGTGGGTAATAGCATCGTCCAGATCGGTAACGATTTTCACGTTCAGATCCAACGACAGAAACTCGTCGTCATACTCTTCGGCTTTCACCGCAACCACGTTAGCGGGCCCTGCCTGCAATGTGGCCAGCGCGGTGTCGTCGGCATGCAGCGTGACGCCGCTTTGTGCCATCTGCTGGCTCAGCGCAGACAGAAAACGCGCAGCGATATCCTGATGCACCAGCAGGGTTTCTACGGTGTTACAGGTGCTCGGTCGCTGGGTTTTGGCGTTGACGATAATCTTCAGCGCCGGGTCGATCTCCGCGCTATCATCAACATAAATATGACAAACTCCAATGCCGCCGGTGATGACCGGGATAGTCGACTGCTCACGGCACAGCTTATGCAGACCCGCGCCACCGCGAGGGATCAGCATATCAATGTACTTATCCATACGCAGCATTTCAGCGACCAGCGCGCGGTCCGGGTTATCTATCGACTGCACGGCTGCAGCGGGTAAACCACAGGCTTCCAGCGCCTTTTGGATAACCGCCACGGTTGCCGCATTCGTTCGGTACGTCTCTTTCCCACCGCGCAGGATCGCCGCATTACCGGTTTTCAGGCACAGGGAAGCCACGTCAACGGTGACATTTGGACGCGCTTCATAAATCACGCCAATCACGCCTAGCGGAACGCGACGACGTTCGAGACGCAGGCCGCTATCCAGCAGACCGCCGTCAATCACCTGCCCGACCGGGTCGGCGAGATTACATACCTGACGCACATCGTCGGCAATCGCTTTCAGACGCGCCGGAGTCAGCGCCAGGCGGTCGAGCATTGCTTCGCTCAGGCCGTTGGCTCGCGCTTGCTCAACATCTTGTACGTTCGCGCTGAGGATGCTTTCCGTTTGCGCTTCCAGCTCATCAGCTATCGTTTCCAGTACGCGGTTTTTTTCGCGACTGGAGAGCAGCGCCAGCTTGTATGACGCAGCTTTGGCAGCAATGCCCATTTGTTCCAGCATATGCCTGTTCCTTAACGGGTAATCATGTCGTCGCGATGGACAGCAACCGGACCGTATTCGTAGCCCAGGATGGTGTCGATCTGTTGTGAGTGATGTCCGGCAATACGGCGCAGCGCATCGCTGTTATAGCGGGTAACGCCGTGGGCAATATCGCGCCCTTCGAGATTGCAGATGCGGATCACTTCACCACGAGAGAAGTTGCCTGTCACGCTTTTAATGCCTTTTGGCAGTAATGAACTGCCACGCTCCAAAATCGCTGCGGTCGCCCCCTCATCAACGGTAATTTCCCCGGCAGGCGGTGCGCCGAAGATCCAGCGTTTACGGTTCTCCAGCGGAGAGGCCTGTGCATGAAAACGCGTCCCAACGGAAACGCCTTCCATCACGTCGCCAATTACGCCCGGCTTGCTGCCTGCAGCAATAATGGTGTCAATCCCGGCACGGCATGCAACATCAGCGGCCTGCAGTTTAGTCCCCATACCACCGGTTCCCAGACCCGAGACGCTATCACCGGCAATGGCGCGCAGCGCATCATCAATACCGTGAACGTCTTTGATCAGCTCAGCCTGCGGGTTGGTGCGCGGATCGGCGGTAAACAGCCCTTGCTGATCGGTCAGCAGCAGCAGCTTATCGGCCCCGGCCAGAATCGCCGCCAGCGCTGAAAGGTTGTCGTTATCACCGACTTTAATTTCGGCGGTCGCTACGGCGTCATTCTCATTAATGACAGGAACGATGTTGTTATCCAGCAGCGCGCGTAGCGTATCGCGGGCGTTAAGGAAGCGCTCTCTGTCTTCCATATCCGCACGCGTTAGCAGCATCTGTCCGATGTGAATACCGTAAATCGAGAACAACTGTTCCCACAGTTGAATCAATCGGCTCTGCCCTACCGCCGCCAACAGCTGTTTCGAGGCTATCGTTGCCGGGAGCTCAGGGTAACCCAGATGCTCACGTCCGGCGGCAATCGCGCCCGAGGTAACGATAACAATACGATGCCCTGCGGCATGGAGCTGCGCACACTGGCGAACCAGTTCTACGATGTGGGCGCGGTTCAGGCGGCGCGATCCGCCCGTTAACACACTGGTGCCAAGTTTTACCACCAGCGTCTGGCTGTCACTCATGATTCTCTGCCATTCAAAATTGGGGAAAATGATATCAAACGAACGTTTTAGCAGGACTGGCCCCGGTTGCCAACAACCAGCGCACAAAGCATGAAATTTTATTGCGCAGGATCAGCAAGCGTAGCGGCAGATTTTGACGCATTTATTACAGAAACAAAAAAACATCCTTTTTTAAAAATATTCTTACTTTGTCATAAAACGTTCATTACCAGACGTTAAAAACCCTCCTGTCTTTTAACGGGGATCACACCCAGTGAATATTAGCGCGTACTTTTAATCAGGAATGAAAATGAAAAAGAGCACTCTGGCATTAGTGGTGATGGGTATTACTGCGTCGGCATCCGTACAGGCAGCGGAAGTGTATAACAAGAACGGTAATAAACTGGACCTGTACGGCAAAGTAAAAGCCATGCATTACATGACGGATTATGACAGCAAAGACGGCGACCAGAGCTATATCCGTTTAGGTTTTAAAGGCGAAACGCAAATTAACGATGAACTGACGGGATATGGCCGCTGGGAAGCAGAGTTCGCCGGCAATAAAGCCGAAAGCGACTCTAACCAGCAAAAAACCCGTCTGGCCTTTGCCGGTCTGAAATTAAAAAACCTTGGCTCGTTTGATTACGGTCGTAACCTCGGCGCGCTGTACGACGTGGAAGCGTGGACCGATATGTTCCCGGAATTCGGCGGCGACTCCTCCGCGCAGACCGATAACTTTATGACCAAACGCGCCAGCGGCCTGGCGACCTACCGTAACACCGACTTCTTCGGCGTCGTGGATGGTCTGGATCTCACCCTGCAATACCAGGGGAAAAATCAGGACCGCGATGTGAAAAAACAAAACGGCGACGGTTTTGGTACTTCCGTTACCTATGACTTTGGCGGCAGCGATTTCGCGGTGAGCGGTGCGTATACCAACTCCGATCGTACCAACCAGCAGAATCTGCAAACGCGTGGGACTGGCGATAAAGCAGAAGCCTGGGCGACCGGTTTAAAATATGATGCTAACGATATTTATATTGCGACGTTCTATTCTGAAACGCGCAATATGACGCCAATTTCCGGTGGCTTCGCCAATAAAACACAGAACTTCGAAGCGGTAGTTCAGTACCAGTTTGACTTTGGTCTGCGTCCGTCACTGGGTTATGTGCTGTCAAAAGGGAAAGATATTGAAGGCGTAGGCAATGAGGATCTGGTGAATTATATCGACGTTGGCGCAACATACTATTTCAACAAAAATATGTCCGCGTTTGTCGATTATAAAATCAACCAGCTTGATAGCGACAATAAACTGGGCATCAACAATGATGATATCGTTGCTGTCGGTATGGTTTATCAGTTCTGATGTAGCATAAAAAAATGCCGGATGGGGTTGCGCCGCCATCCGGCATTTTACTGTTCATTATGCCGTTAATTTAACCGGTTCATCGTTAAAATCGTCAGCAGGCTCCAGCGCCAGATTCAGCGACGTTAACAACCCACGTAATTTTTCATGAAATTCACGTAAGGTGTATTCCAGTCGCTCTACCACTTCAGTCTCTTTCACCGGCACCGCAGTCCAGTTCCCGTCTTTATCGAACAAGCCAAACTGGTAGCTGTACGTGAAGCGTTTTTCCTGCGCCTCCAGTTCCATCCACCAGCCCCAAAACTCGCGTTTCTCTGGGGCGGGTTTCACATTGACGCAAACAGCCAGACAATCGAAAAAAAACCGATTATCTTCGCACTGCCCTTCCCGGATGTACGGGCCAAGCGCGGTGAATTTCTTGATCAATCTACTTTTCGGATGCCCACTCGGTAACGTCATTACGATCTCCTTAGGTGAAGCACCTGTTTTACCAAATCGATAAAATTTAGCAAACTTTTAACACAATCTCTGATTGATCCAACCGGTTATTTCCTGCAGCCCTTTGTCAAAATTGCGATACACCGGGTTGAATGGAATCTCCAGCAGCTTACCGTCAGAAGATGAAGATGTGATTAAACGCGACTCCTCTTCCGGGCTAAACGGATCGTTTTTCCAGAACCCCGACAGCATTGGCGTCGGGCAGCGTCGGCCCAGCAGGCCCTGCACTTTTAATGAATAGCGATTAAGCTCAACGCGCAACGCTTCATCGGATGCGTCGTGCATTCCCAAACGACTGGCCAGAACGTCAAGGTACATTTCCGGGACGCTTGCCTGACGCTGCGGGTCGCTAAGCAGCGCATGAACCACCGGACCCAAACAGGCCACCGCCTTCAGACGTGATGATTCCAGATACGCAAGGCGTACCGCCACGTTGGCGCCAAAGCGGAAGCCGAAGGCCGCCACACGGGTGTGATCCACCCACGGAACATTCGGCAGCGCTTTTAATACGTGCTGGTGCAGCAGGCTGGAGTCCTGGGTCAGTTTCCATTTTGACGAGAACCCGACCGACGGCATATCCAGCGTCAGCATGGCAATACCGCGCGGGGCAAAGTAGCGCTCATACAGAGTGTAATAATCCGTTTGCATGGAATCGAGGCCACCGCACATCAGCACCGTCGGGAACGGACCGTCGCCTTTTGGCATATGCAGGAAGCCGGTAATCGGCGCGCCGCCGGTAACGGCAAATTCCATCTCACGCAGCGTGCCCGGCAGACGCTGTGCGGCCTCTTCATAGGCGCGATTGGCCAGAGCCTGCGCCTGCTCTGCCAGCTCATCGCCTTTTAAGTGCGGATAAGCAGCGATGTTGTAGAGCGTGGAAGCATGCAGCCAGTGGCGTCCGCTCACCTGCGGATCCTCTTCCATAGAGGCTTTCTGTTGCCAGTCCATCGCCTGCTTCGCCCACTCGTAAATCCAGTTTCCGCCGCGATAGCCGATAACCGTGTCGTAAAGCTCTTTATCGGTGCGTTCGGCTTCGCTCATGACGATACGCGCCTGCACTTCGAGGATTTCGCGCGGATCGACGCCACGCCAGATCCACATCAGGCGGTTCACCATGCGGTACCAGTGCGGGATGGTTTTGCCATCCAGGGTCGATTGTACGGACGGCTGCGCGCCGTGATTAAAACGACGAACCAGCGTTGACGTTTCAGGGTGTTTGAAGCGGGGTTTAAACAGGACTTCGCTGAGGTTAGCCTGTGACATGATTGCAGCCTCCATGAGTACTCACTAAGGCATAGTGTAACCTGACACAGCACAAAAAGAACAACGCCCGACAGTGCGGGCGTTGAAAACTTTTTAGATTAGCGACCCGAGATCGGCGGAACGAACACTACGCCCATATCCCACGGCTGCTCAATCCAGGTATCCTGAGGGATATCAACAACATAATCATTCACCAGCGGGCGACCTGCCGGCTTAGCGAAAATAGTGACGAAATGCGCTTTAGGGTACATTTCGCGGATCGCTACGGCGGTACCACCGGTGTCAACCAGGTCATCAATTACGATGAAACCTTCACCGTCGCCTTCGGCACGCTTCAGCACTTTCAGTTCGCGCTGGTTGTCGTGATCGTAGCTGGAGATGCATACGGTATCGACATGACGAATACCCAATTCACGCGCCAGCAATGCGCCCGGCACCAGACCACCACGGCTAACGGCAATAATGCCTTTCCATTGTTCAGAAGGCATCAGGCGGCTTGCCAGTTTACGTGCATGAATCTGCAACATGTCCCAGGTGACGACGTATTTTTCGCTCATGTGAAGTGTCCCAGCCTGTTTATCTACGGCTTAAAAAGTGTTCGAGGGGGAAATAGGTTGCGCGAGATTATAGAGATCTGACGCACTAAAAACCAGTGTTTCGCGGAATCCGCGCCTCTTTTTGCATGCTTTATGCTAGCCGTCAGCGGAGAAAGTGGTATTCTCAATCGCATCGCGCAAGCCTGACTTGTGATGTTTTTAATTCTGCTAACCCTGTGGCCTGCAAGCAAGTTTTGTAGGACATCGCCAAGGAGACTCAACGTGTCTGAACTGTCTCAGTTATCCCCGCAACCGCTGTGGGATATTTTTGCCAAAATCTGTTCTATTCCTCATCCGTCCTACCATGAAGAGCAGCTCGCTGAACACATTCTGAGCTGGGCCCAAGAGAAAGGTTTCCACGTCGAGCGCGATCAGGTCGGTAATATCCTGATTCGCAAACCCGCTACCGCAGGAATGGAAAACCGCAAGCCGGTCGTTCTGCAAGCGCACCTGGATATGGTCCCGCAGAAAAATAACGACACCGTGCACGACTTCACTAAAGATCCTATCCAGCCTTATATTGACGGCGAATGGGTAAAAGCCCGTGGCACCACGCTGGGTGCGGATAACGGCATCGGTATGGCGTCCGCACTGGCCGTTCTGGCTGATGACAACGTGGTACACGGTCCGCTCGAAGTGCTGCTGACCATGACCGAAGAAGCAGGTATGGATGGCGCGTTTGGTCTGCAGGCTAACTGGCTGCAGGCAGATATCCTGATCAACACCGACTCTGAAGAAGAAGGTGAGATCTATATGGGTTGCGCAGGCGGTATCGACTTTACCTCTAACCTGCCGCTGTCCCGTGAAGCAATCCCGGCTGGCTTCCAGAGCTTTAAGCTGACGTTGAAAGGCCTGAAAGGCGGTCACTCCGGTGGCGAAATCCACGTTGGTCTCGGTAACGCTAACAAGCTGCTGGTACGCTTCCTGGCGGGTCACGCTGAAGAGCTGGATCTGCGTCTGGTTGATTTCAACGGCGGTACGCTGCGCAATGCGATTCCGCGTGAAGCCTTTGCCACCCTCGCCGTGGCGGCAGATAAAGTTGATGCGTTAAAAGCGCTGGTCAACACCTACCAGGAAATCCTGAAAAACGAACTGGAAGCCAAAGAGAAGAACCTGGCTCTGCTGCTGGATGCCGTTACTCACGACAAAGCCGCGCTGACCACTCAGTCCCGCGACAGCTTCGTACGTCTGCTGAACGCCACCCCGAACGGTGTTATCCGCAACTCCGACGTAGCCAAAGGCGTGGTAGAAACCTCCCTGAACGTCGGCGTTGTAACCATGACTGACGACAACGTTGAAATTCACTGCCTGATCCGTTCCCTGATCGACAGCGGTAAAGACTACGTGGTAAGCATGCTGGATTCACTGGGTAAACTGGCTGGCGCGAAAACCCAGGCCAAAGGCGGATACCCTGGCTGGCAGCCGGATGCTAACTCTCCGGTTATGCACCTGGTTCGCGAAACCTACCAGCGTCTGTTCAACAAAACGCCAAACATCCAGATCATTCACGCCGGTCTGGAATGTGGCCTGTTCAAGAAACCGTATCCGGAAATGGACATGGTTTCCATCGGGCCAACCATCACCGGTCCGCACTCCCCGGATGAGCAGGTTCATATCGAAAGCGTTGGTCACTACTGGACGCTGCTGACTGAACTGCTGAAGTCGATTCCGGCGAAGTAAGATTCTGCGCTAAATGCCGGATGGCGCTGCGCTTATCCGGCAATCCATCAGAGTCACAGCCCCAACAGCAGCTGTCTTTCCAGTTGGGGATCAAGCAGCGTGACGTGTAATCCCACCAGCCTCACGCCTCGCCCTCCCCGACGTTCTTCCCAGGTTTTACGCGCCGTCGCAATTAAGTCATCTTTATTTAAGCGCGGCCAGACGTGCTCCTGCGTGGTCTGCTGAAAATCATTAAACTTGAGTTTTATCCCCTGGCGAGCGATAAGGAGATCCGGCTTTACCTTGGCCAGACGCCGTTCCAGTTCGGGATAAAGCCGCTCAATAATCGCCTCACACTCTGACCACTCATGAATATCTTCCGCCAGCGTGCGCTCCACGCCGACGGATTTGCGCAGTCTGTCGTTGTTAACGTCCCGCTCGTCAATGCCCTGGCTTCGCTCCCACAGCACGCGACCAAACTTACCAAAACGTTTGAGCAGCATTGCCAGGTCGTATTTTTGAACATCCTCGCAGGTACGCAATCCCATTGATTCCAGCTTCGCGGCGGAGACTTTGCCGACGCCGGGAATTTTGTCGAGCGGTAACGTTTTGAGAAATTCAGGAACATCGGCAGGGGTAATCACATATTGCCCGTTGGGCTTGTTGAGATCGGAGGCTATTTTTGCCAGAAATTTAACCGGCGCAATCCCGGCAGAAGCGGTTAGCTGCAGCTCGTTAAAAATCGTCTGGCGGATCTCCTGGGCGATCAGCGTGGCAGAACCGTGGCAGTGGGTGCTGTCGGTTACATCCAGATAGGCTTCATCCAGCGACAGGGGTTCAATCAGCGAGGTATAGCGGGAGAAAATCGCCTGAATCTGGCGGGAGGCTTCTTTGTAGGCCTCGTAGCGACCGGGTAATAAGGTAAGATGCGGGCATAGCTTTAACGCCATTCCCGTTGGCATCGCGCTACGCACGCCAAATTTGCGCGCCGGGTAATTGGCTGTACTGATAACCCCCCGGCGCTCCCGGCTGCCGCCGATGGCAATGGGAATGTCACGCAGAGCGGGGTTATCGCGCATTTCCACCGCTGCGAAAAAGCAGTCCATATCAACATGTATGATTTTGCGCATTACTCGCCTCCCACAACACTGTTTAAGTATACAGTATTTTTATAGTGTGAGAAGTATGATTATTCCTTACGCCGGACCATTCATGACGAAGCGGGCATCGCACAGGTAACGCACAATATCCTTTTTCGTATGTTCTGCGGGATTCCCCGCCGTGCTGACAAACAGTTTATTCACTTTGCGAACATTTGCCCGCAGCAGTTTTTCGATTGTCATCAGGCGGAAGGCATCATTTTCAACGCAGAAAAGTTCGTAGTCGCCTAAACGTTCACCACAAATTTCACAGTGATTCATCCAGTAACGTAGCCCGGTGGTTTTACTTTTATCGAGGTAGTAATTGCTGGCTTTGATGTTCTTTTTTATCTCTTCAGGCAGAGAATTAATGTGGAACAAAAAGCTGTTACGCCTGACCGACTGCCAGCCTTGACCATCCTGATTTTTCTTAATAAAGCGGGTAAACATCACGCCATGGATGCGGGTAATTTGGTGGCAGCTCCAGCAGTGCATCTTCGAGGTAATCACCAGATAGTACGGCGCGACAATATTAAAATTGTCGGTGTCGTAGACATAGTCACGAAGCGCCCCGTTTAGCTCGTGGGGTTCGGTGTACCAGATACCTGAAACCTTGTCGAAATGCGCCCCCTGACAGGCTACATCGGTGACGTTATCAGTATGAATCTCCAATGGAATAATATGGGTTACATCTATCACATTGCCTTCCTGAGGAATAAATTGCCCCCACATTGCGTGGGGGACGGGAACAGAATTAATGAGTGACGGGAGCAGATTGTTGACGTAAAGAAGTCACCTGCTTTTGCTTGTCCAGCTTATCCACCAGCGGTTGCACAACCTTCTCTCCCTGCTGGCCAAAATATTGATACAACGTATCGGAAGCGCTTTGCGTCAGCACCATGATCTCAATGCGACGGTTCCCGGCACTTTCCGGATTTTTCGCATCCAGCAGCATTTGGTCCGCCATCGCGCTGACCTGCATGACTTTATTCTGCGGCATTCCGGCATCCTCCAGCACGCGTCGCGCCGACAAAGCGCGGTCGCCGGAGAGGTTCCAGTTGTTGTAAATGTTACTCTTATAGCTCATCGCATCTGTATGCCCGGTGATGATTATCTTGTTATCCAGCGAGTCAAACACGGGGGTCAGTTCAACCAGCAGCGATTTAAAGAACGGCATAATCCTGGCGCTACCGCGCTCAAACATATTGCGATTCTGGTCATCTTTAATCAGTACGCGCAGCCCCTGAGGAACAATCTCCATCTCGAGGTTAGTTTCCATATGCGCATTGCGGGCGATAACGTTAATGTCGGTCGCCAGTTCGCCCAATTCGCGGGCTGATTTTTGTTTCAGCAGCACCGCTTTTTCATTCACATCCAGCGCCTTTTTCGCGTTCTCTTCCGTAATTTTCGCCGTCTCCTGCGGGTTGACGGTTTTATCGAGTTTGTTGCGCGTGACGTTTTTCTTCTGCGCTCCCGGCGCTATCGGCTGCTTGCCCAGCTTATTTAACGGCGCCATACCGCCACCGTTAAAGATTGACTGACCATGCAGCGCCGCCACGATATTTTCGCGGTCAGCTTTACTGACGCTGTTCACAATCAACTTTATCGTGGTTACCAAGGGTGCCGAGCGTATCTCCGAGGTTTCGGCCCGCTTTACGCTGGACGCCATGCCCGGGAAGCAGATGGCGATCGATGCCGATCTGAACGCAGGCCTGATTAATCAGGCACAGGCGCAGGCGCGACGTAAAGATGTGGCGGGCGAAGCGGATTTCTATGGCGCAATGGACGGTGCGTCGAAGTTCGTGCGCGGTGATGCCATCGCCGGGATGATGATCCTGGCCATCAACCTGATAGGCGGCGTCTGTATCGGTATTTTTAAATACGATTTAAGCGCCGAAGCCGCATTCCAGCAATACGTACTGATGACCATCGGCGACGGTCTGGTTGCCCAGATCCCGTCTCTGCTGCTGTCGACCGCGGCGGCGATTATCGTTACTCGCGTGAGCGACAGCGGTGATATCGCCACAGACGTGCGTAGCCAGTTACTGGCCAGCCCCTCCGTACTTTATACCGCCACCAGCATTATGTTTGTACTGGCGGTGGTACCGGGAATGCCGCATTTCCCGTTCCTGGTGTTCAGCGCCCTGATGGGTTTCACCGCCTGGCGTATGAGCAAGCGCCCGAAGGTGGCTGAAACTGAAGAGAAAAATCTTGAGACGCTGACTAAAACCATCGTTGAAACTACTGAGCAACAGGTCAGTTGGGAAACTATCCCTTTGATCGAGCCAATCAGCCTGAGCCTGGGGTACAAGCTGGTGTCGCTGGTAGACAAATCCAAAGGGAATCCGCTCACCCAACGTATTCGCGGTGTACGGCAGGTTATCTCAGACACTAACGGCGTGCTGCTCCCGGAAATTCGCATCCGCGAAAACTTCCGTCTAAAACCGACCCAGTACGCCATTTTTATCAATGGGATCAAGGCTGATGAGGCCGATATTCCCTCAGATAAGCTGATGGCGCTGCCCTCCAGTGAAACGTATGGCGAGATCGATGGTGTTTTAGGCCACGATCCGGCCTACGGTATGCCGGTGACGTGGATTGTCCCGGCGCAAAAAGCCAAAGCGCTAAATATGGGGTATCAGGTCATTGATAGTGCCAGCGTCATTGCGACGCATGTGAATAAGGTCATTCGCAACTTTATTCCCGACCTGTTTAACTACGATGATATTACCCAACTGCATAACCGCCTCTCTTCGATGGCCCCCCGTCTGGCGGAAGATCTGAGCGCGGCGCTGAATTACAGCCAGCTCTTGAAGGTTTATCGGGCGCTGCTGGTCGAAGGCGTGCCGCTGCGCGATATCGTTACCATTGCCACCGTACTGGTCGCCAGTAGCGCCGTCACTAAAGATCATATTCTGTTAACGGCAGATGTGCGTCTGGCGCTCCGTCGCAGCATTACCCATCCGTTTGTGCGCAAAGATGAGCTGGCGGTCTACACGCTGAATAATGAGCTGGAGAATCTGCTGGCTAATGTAGTGAATCAGGCTCAGCAAAGTGGAAAAGTGGTGCTCGATAGCGTACCGGTCGATCCTAATATGCTGAATCAGTTCCAGACCAATATGCCGCAGATTAAAGAACAGATGAAAGCCGCGGGTAAAGAGCCGGTACTGCTGGTCGCACCGCAGCTACGTCCTCTGCTTGCGCGCTATGCGCGCCTGTTTGCACCAGGCTTACAGGTGTTGTCATATAACGAAGTTCCGGATGAGCTGGAATTAAAGATCATGGGGGCGTTGAGTTAACCCCTGACGAGGCGGTGCCATTCGCACCGCCTTTTTGATTACAGAATGGTATTTTCCGTCAGAATACGACGGGCGCCGAGATAATGATCCTGCCAGAAGTCATCGGATAAATTGCTCACCCGAATCGTTTCTCCCGTACGCGGCGATTCAATAAATTGTCCCTGCCCCAAATAGACGCCCATATGATCGGCAATATCCCGACTGTGAATATGAAAGAACAATAAATCACCACGACGAAGGTCGCGATTAGCGACGATGGTCGCCCGCCGATAGTGATACATTTCATTCGCCGTACGTGGCAATTTTGCTGCCAGAATTTTGTTGTAGGCATAAAAGATCAGCCCGCTACAGTCAAAGCCTTGTTCCGGGCTGGTCCCGCCCCACAAATAGGGTTTACCTAACTGCTGTTCAAGACGGTGGATTGCCACTTCGGTTATGTTGTGCAGATGATCGCTACTGAGAAAATGGTCATTCTCAGCCAGCTCCTGCCAGCGTTGATCGCTCGCTTTTAGTGGCCCCGGGAACCACTCCGGGTGCTGTTTAATCAGCGTCCTGTTTTGCTGGCGCAGCGCGCTTTTACTTTGCGCATTACCTTCCACCACATAACTTTCCTGCTTTTTTACCTGCGCGTGGTACTGCTTCAGCAGCCGGGCGCGGTTACGCATGCGTAATTGCGCCGCATAGCTTAAATGGGCGTCAGATAAGAGGGGCTGAACTTTGGCGACAGACGGCGAGGACAACACAACACACAAAGACAGCAGACCCGGCAAAAAGCGTCGGGGCGCAGAGGCAAAAGACATGAAAACAACACTACCTAATCAAACACGTTCGCCGCAGTCTACCGCTATTGCCGGGCATTCCATTTTAATATTCGATTATTAAATTATTAATTTTTTAAATTCAATATATTAGGAATTCTGCACTCAGAAGACTTAATGACGTGCGCTAACCCGCAAAATACGTCAGTGTCTGACTGCCTTTAAGCACAATTTTCCGTATAAAGAAAATCTAAAGTGTAAACGCCGCACGAGAGACTTGCGAAAAACTCTCTGGGTGATAATGTGAGCGCTCCAGATCCAGATTTATCCGATTTGGGAACTCTTTTTGCCGTCCTGGCGTGTGTAATCGTTTTATCAAGGAATAAGCAGTATGCGTAAAATCGCATTTTTTCTTGCGATGCTTTTATTGCCGTGCGTTTCATTTGCCGGTTTGCTGAGCAGCAGCAGCCCGACTACGCCTGTCAGCAAAGAATATAAGCAGCAATTAATGGGCTCCCCCGTCTATATCCAGATCTTCAAAGAAGAGCGAACGCTGGATCTGTACGTCAAGATGGGCGAACAGTATCAATTGCTCGACAGCTATAAGATCTGCAATTATTCCGGCGGCTTAGGTCCGAAACAGCGTCAGGGCGATTTCAAAAGCCCGGAAGGGTTTTACAGCGTACAGCGCGGACAGCTGAAACCGGATAGCCGCTTTTATAAAGCGATTAACATTGGTTTCCCTAACGCCTACGACCGCGCACACGGTTATGAAGGTAAATACCTGATGATCCACGGCGCCTGCGTTTCCGTCGGCTGCTACGCAATGACCGACAACGGCATTGATGAGATTTTCCAGTTTGTCACCGGCGCACTGGTGTTTGGGCAGTCCAGCGTGCAGGTTAGCATTTATCCATTCCGCATGACCGATGCCAACATGCAGCGCCATAAGTTCTCGTATTACAAAGAATTCTGGGCGCAGCTAAAGCCTGGCTACGATTACTTTGAACAAACGCGTAAGCCACCGACCGTTTCCGTCGTCGATGGCCGTTACGTTATCAGCAAGCCGTTGAGTCACGAAGTGGTTCAGCCGCAGCTGGCATCAAACTATACGCTCCCCGAGACAAAATAACGCCCACTCGCCTGGCATAATCTTTTGCCAGGTTTCATTGCCGGTTAGCGGCTGAGTGGCAATCACGGTGACCACATCATTGGGTGTGGTCTCTGAGCTAAAATCGATTTCCACATCCTGATCCAGCAGTGTCGCCACGCCAAACGGCGCACGACGGGTGATCCAAAACAGGTTGGTCGAGCAGAAAGCCATCACATAACGCCCGTCAGACAACAGCATGTTGAAGACGCCCTTCTCACGCAATTCTCCTGCCAGCATAGCGATATATTTAAACACTGCCGTCATATTGCCAGGCGTACGCGGATACCGTTCAGTCAGCTTGTGGAGCAGCCAGCAGAAAGCTTTTTCGCTGTCGGTTTCCCCGACCGGGCGGAAATTACCGGTTTCCAGCGATTTATAGCCGCTGAGCTGTCCGTTATGAGCGTACGTCCAGTTACGTCCCCACAGTTCACGCGTAAATGGATGGGTGTTTTCCAATGCCACTTCGCCACGATTCGCCTGACGAATATGGGCAATCACGGAACAGGATTTGATGGGATAGTCTTGTACCAGTTTGGCGATAGGCGAATTAAAGCTGGGTTGCGGATCTTTAAACGTACGGCAGCCCTTACCTTCATAAAACGTAATACCCCAGCCGTCTTTGTGCGGCCCGGTACCTCCGCCGCGCTGAACCAGCCCGGTGAAGCTAAAGCAGATATCGGTTGGCACATTGGCGCTCATCCCGAGCAGTTCGCACATACATCACCTCCACAAACGCCTTTAAGCGGGAAGGCGTAATTGTTGCAGCCAGTTTAGATTCGGACAGCGCGCAGAAACCGGAGCGTACACGTAGTACGTGAGGATTTCGGGCACTGCCCGGATTCAAAATGGCAAATAAAATAGCCTTCTTACTTCACCATCTCTTTTTCGATCAACTGGATCAGGATATGGATCACTTTGATATGAATTTCCTGAATGCGGTCAGCATAGCCAAAGTGCGGCACGCGAATTTCGATATCCGCACTGCCCGCCATTTTGCCGCCATCTTTACCAGTCAGAGTGATGACTTTCATCCCTTTCTCACGCGCTGCGGCAATCGCTTTAATCACGTTACCGGAGTTACCCGAAGTAGAGATGCCTAACAGGACATCGCCTTCGCGACCCACGGCTTCAACGTAGCGGGAGAAGACATAATCGTAACCGAAATCGTTGCTGACGCAGGAGATATGGCTGACATCAGAGATAGCGATCGCCGGGTAGCCTGGGCGGTTTTCGCGATAACGTCCGGTCAGCTCTTCGGCGAAGTGCATCGCGTCGCAATGGGAACCGCCGTTACCGCAAGAAAGTACCTTACCGCCAGCTTTAAAGCTGTCTGCCAACAGGACCGCCGCGCGCTGAATGGCGTGAATATTGGCGTCATCTTTAAGAAAATTAGCCAGCGTTTCCGCCGCTTCGCTCAGTTCGTTACGAATAAGATCCTGGTACATGAGGATATCCTTCAGCATGAATGTAAATGACAAGATGCAGTGTACCGGATAGCGCTACCAGCGAGAAGTACAAGCCACAGGAATGGCTGCGGCTTTTGATTTTTTGTGCCGGTTAAAACAGCAACAATGTGAGCTTTGTTGTAATTATTTTGTAAACACATTGCTAAAAGAATTTACATCCACTACAACCATATCATCACAAGTGGTCAGACCTCCTACAAGCAAGGGAGCTTTTCGTTATGATGATTTTGAGTATTATCGCTACGGTTGTTCTGCTCAGCGTTCTGTTTTATCACCGCGTGAGCTTATTCCTCAGCAGCTTAATTTTGCTCGCCTGGACAGCTGCGCTTGGCGTGGTTGGCCTGTGGTCAATCTGGCTGCTGGTTCCTCTGGCCATTCTCCTCGTACCGTTTAACTTTACGCCAATGCGCAAATCCATGATCTCTGCGCCAGTGTTCCGCGGTTTCCGTAAAGTCATGCCACCGATGTCGCGCACTGAGAAAGAGGCGATTGATGCCGGTACAACCTGGTGGGAAGGCGACCTGTTCCAGGGCAAGCCAGACTGGAAAAAACTGCATAACTATCCTCAGCCGCATCTGACAGCTGAAGAACAAGCGTTTATTGACGGCCCGGTGGAAGAAGCCTGCCGCATGGCGAACGACTTCCAGATCACCCATGAACTCGCGGATCTGCCGCCGGAACTGTGGGCGTATCTGAAAGAGCACCGCTTCTTCGCGATGATCATTAAGAAAGAGTACGGCGGGCTGGAATTCTCCGCGTATGCTCAGGCTCGCGTTCTGCAGAAACTCTCCGGCGTTTCCGGGATCCTGGCGATCACCGTTGGCGTACCTAACTCCTTAGGCCCTGGCGAACTGCTGCAGCATTACGGCACCGAAGAGCAGAAGAATCATTACCTGCCGCGTCTGGCTCGTGGTCAGGAGATCCCCTGCTTTGCTCTGACCAGCCCGGAAGCGGGTTCCGACGCAGGCGCGATCCCTGATACCGGCGTGGTTTGTATGGGCGACTGGCAGGGCCAGCAGGTGCTGGGTATGCGCCTGACCTGGAATAAGCGTTATATCACGCTGGCGCCTATCGCTACCGTACTGGGTCTGGCATTTAAACTCTCCGACCCGGAAAAACTGCTGGGTGGTGAAGAAGATCTTGGCATTACCTGTGCGCTGATCCCAACGTCAACGCCAGGCGTACAAATTGGGCGTCGACACTTCCCGCTGAACGTGCCGTTCCAGAACGGTCCGACGCTGGGTAAAGATGTCTTTGTGCCGATTGATTACATCATCGGTGGCCCAAAAATGGCCGGTCAGGGCTGGCGCATGCTGGTGGAATGTCTGTCCGTGGGACGCGGTATTACTCTGCCGTCTAACTCGACGGGCGGCGTGAAATCGGTCGCAATGGCAACCGGCGCGTATGCGCACATTCGTCGCCAGTTCAAAATCTCTATCGGTAAGATGGAAGGTATTGAAGAGCCGTTGGCACGTATTGCGGGTAACGCGTACGTGATGGATGCAGCGGCGTCGCTGATTACCTACGGTATTATGCTGGGTGAAAAACCGGCGGTGCTGTCGGCCATCGTGAAGTATCACTGTACCCACCGTGGACAGCAGTCAATCATCGATGCAATGGATATTACTGGCGGTAAAGGCATTATGCTTGGCGAAAGCAACTTCCTCGCCCGTGCTTATCAGGGCGCGCCTATCGCCATTACCGTAGAAGGTGCCAACATTCTGACCCGGAGCATGATGATCTTCGGTCAGGGGGCAATTCGCTGCCATCCGTACGTTCTGGAAGAGATGGCTGCGGCACAGAGTAACGATGTGAATGCGTTCGACAAGCTGCTGTTCAAACACATCGGCCACGTCGGCAGTAACAAAGTGCGCAGCTTCTGGTTGGGCCTGACGCGCGGCTTAACCAGCAGCACGCCAACCGGCGATGCGACCAAACGTTACTACCAGCATCTGAACCGTCTGAGCGCTAACCTGGCACTGCTTTCGGATGTCTCCATGGCCGTACTGGGCGGTAGCCTGAAGCGCCGTGAACGTATCTCCGCGCGTCTGGGCGATGTATTAAGTCAGCTGTATCTGGCCTCTGCGGTACTGAAGCGTTATGACGATGAAGGCCGTAATGAAGCAGACCTGCCGTTGGTTCACTGGGGTGTTCAGGATGCGTTGTACAAAGCGGAACAGGCGATGGACGACCTGCTGAAAAACTTCCCGAACCGACTGGTCGCGGGCTTGCTGAATGTGGTTATCTTCCCTACCGGTCGCCACTACCATGCACCGTCTGACAAGCTGGATCATAAAGTCGCGAAGATTCTGCAGGTTCCGAGCGCCACTCGTTCTCGCCTTGGCCGCGGTCAATACCTGACGCCGAGCGAGCATAACCCGGTAGGTTTGCTGGAAGAGGCTTTGCTGGATGTGATTGCAGCCGACCCTATCCACCAGCGGATCTGCAAAGAGCTGGGTAAAAACCTGCCGTTTACCCGCCTGGATGAACTGGCGCACAATGCGCTGGCTAAAGGGCTGATTGATAAAGACGAAGCCGCAATTCTGGTGAAAGCCGAAGCGAGTCGTCTGCGTAGCATCAACGTGGATGACTTTGAACCCGAGGCGCTGGCGACTCAGCCGGTAAAGCTGCCAGAGAAGGTGCGTAAAGTCGAAGCCGCGTAACGACACACGCACAACGTTTAGCCCCGCTTAATGCGGGGCTTTTTATTGCCACATTTCAGTTAGAGCTCATGCTACAGTGTCAAAATGTTGTTCAATGAGGAGCCTCGATCGTGCCCGGTTTGAAAATTACTCTGCTGCAACAACCGCTGATCTGGATGGATGGCCCGGCCAACCTGCGCCATTTCGACCGCCAACTGGAAACCGTCACCGGACGTGATGTCATTGTGTTACCTGAAATGTTTACCAGCGGATTTGCCATGGAAGCGGCAAGCAAATCGCTGCCGCAGGAAGAGGTTGTCAGTTGGATGCGCACTAAGGCGCAACAGACGAACGCCCTTATAGCAGGCAGCGCCGCTCTCCTGTCTGAACGTGGCCCGGTAAACCGCTTTTTGCTGGTCGAACCCGAAGGTAATGTCCATTTCTATGACAAGCGCCACCTGTTCCGCATGGCGGATGAACATCAACATTATCAGGCGGGGGACGCGCGGGTTATTTTTGAATGGCGCGGCTGGCGCATTCTGCCGTTGGTCTGTTATGACTTGCGTTTTCCGGTATGGTCGCGCAACCGCAACGATTACGACCTGGCATTGTATGTCGCCAACTGGCCGGCGCCGCGTTCGCTACACTGGCAGGTTCTGCTCACCGCGCGGGCAATTGAGAACCAGGCTTATGTAGCAGGATGTAACCGCGTGGGTACTGACGGTAACGGCCATCATTATCGCGGTGACAGCCGGGTGATTAATCCGCAGGGGGAGATTATTGCCACCGCCGAGCCACATCAGGCTACGCGCATTGACGCTGAACTGTCACTCTCGGCGCTGCGCGAGTACCGCGAGAAATTCCCCGCCTGGCAGGACGCTGACCCGTTCACGCTATAGATATCGCCTTCTTCCCGCTGCACAACGTTTTCCGTAGCGGGATTGTTTCACTCCGTAACCAACCGCAAAACAAATTCGCGTGGCGACGTGCTTCGGGCATCGTATTCTGCAAAGGATAATCACTCGTCACCAGCGAGTGACAGACAATGTTAATAATTCCCTTATCAGGATCCCGAAATGAAGAACTTCGTACGCATGACTTTGCTGGCGGCAACCGTGGCTGGCGCTTCTTTTAGCACGCTTGCAGCAAACGTATCCAATGTACCCGCACCAGCTCAGGACCCGGTAGTTCAGCACCTTAAACTGAGCACTGACCAGGTTGCGCAGATTAAAAAGCTGCACCAGCAGCTTGAAACCAACGTTAGCCAGATATCGGTGAAGGATGTTAAAGACGGCGCGTTGATTGACGTCATCAAGTCCGGGAAATGGGATGAAGCCGCCGTCAAAAAACAGCTTTCCGCCTTCAGCAATATCGAACAGCAGGCGCGTTATTACCGCGTGAAATACTATTTCGACCTGAACAAAGTACTGACCCCAGAACAGCGCCAGCAGGTGCAAAAAGATATCGCACAGACGCTGAGCGAATAATGACCATGGCCTGAATCAGCAATGATTCAGGCCTTTCGGTAATACTTCCTGCTCGAACAAAAATCCCTGCACAGCATCTGCGCCGCTCATACGGCAAATGGCGTAATCCTGCGGCGTTTCCACCCCCTCGATCACAACCCGTTCTCCCAGCCCGCGAAATTGATTGACCAGTACCCTTAACTGCCAATCCGACGTCCTGAACTGATGAAACATTCCGCTTTCAATTTTGATGGCATCGAAACGGATGCCAGACAGTCGCCAGACAAAAAATAGCTCAGGCGAAACATCATCCAGCCACACGCGAAACCCGTGACGCACCAGGGTTTTAACGGCAATGCATACGGCCTGCTGTTCTGCCTTTTCCAGTCGCATCATGGTGCCAGGATCCTGTATTTCGATAACAATCCGCCCCTGATGCGCCTGCCGGGCGAGCTGCGCAATCCACGACAGACAGGTCAGCATCCTGACGGATAAATTCAGCGAATAACTTCCTGAGAGTGCCAGTACCTGCCGCATTTGCCACAGAAATAGCTGCTGTTTTGCGGTGATGGAAAGGTGCTTGAAAAAAAGATCGAGCGGTAGCGGCGTGCGTACCTGACTTAACACCTCACAGACATCCAGCGATGCATCATCAAAAAAATGGATGCGCTGCAAACGGATCCCGGTGATCCGCAGCAGCTCGGCGTTGCGGGGAAGCTCTGGCCCAGGGCGGGTCTGTTCGCTGAATCTGTTCATATCATTCCATTTTTTGATTGAAAGGACGTCGTACATCCCGCAGCCACGGGATACGGCGATCGTTCGGGTATGTCAGGTAAAAGCGCGTCGCCAGACGATGCGCCTCAGGTAGGTCGCGCTGCTGTAACGCCAGCAAGATTTGCGTGAAGGAGACATTCGGGTCTGGGTGAACACGCACATAGTCAGGCGCCCAGCGGCGAACCGCTTCCAGCCAGCGAGCGTCCCGGGTACGCTGATACCGTTGCAGATACCCCATCTGAACATCAAACCGGTAGCGAGGGGCAAGGAGCCAGCCTCCTACCGGGAGCGACTCGGCCAGACGCCACTGCGCTGACTGTCGCTCCGCCAGCGTCAACTGCTGTTGCGTGTGCAGTGAGAGAAGCAACAATGGCGTGAAGGTTAAAAACGAGATCAATGCCAGCGCACGAATCAGCAACGTCGACGTAAGCGTCAGGCGAGCCACTTTTAGCGGGCTATCTGCACAACGAAGCAGCAGGATCAGCAGTAACCAATGTGGTGTTGACTGCCTGACGGGGTATTCCGTCAACATATGAATAACCACCGGCAGCGCCGCCACCAGACAAGCGCGACGCCAGCGATTTCCGTGCATCCACAGCCAGAAGCCTCCCGTAATAAAGCACAGCGCCCCCGCCAGTCCAACCAGGCCGCCCTCCACCAGCCACAGCACCAGCTCATTGTGCGGATGCGAGATGCTGCTCAGCCCCAACGGCCCCGCGCGTTCGAGAAACACGGCGGCAAAACTGCCCACGCCCCACCCCGTCCACGGGCGTTCGGCAAATAATGCCAGTGACGTTTTAAGCACCGTCCAGCGCACCTGGGAAGTGGTCAGGTGATCGACTGTAGCAACGGACAAAAAATGGCGAGCGAGCGTGCCCGCCACCATGCCTAACGCCAGCGGCAGCAGAAGTAGCAACAACATACGGCGTTGCGCCGGGAAAACCACCAGCAGCAAGACTTCACCTACCACCACAGACACATAGCCGGTTTGCGACTGGGATTCATGCAGCACAAAGCCCATCATCACCAGAGCAACCCCGATGACAATTCGATATCTGTCGCGTAGCCGTAAAAAGAGCGGGGCTGACAGCAGCACACCAGATGCAGTGAAGCTGGCCATCAGATTGACCTGCTGAAAAATACCGTAGGGCCGCGTACCGCGTCGCCAGGCAAACTCCCAGTAATCAACACCCGGCAAATGCCAGTACTGATACAAAAACGCCAGACATTCGATGACGCACGCGCCCCATAGCAGGGTCAGCAGTACCGTCAGGGTGTTTGCCGCAAGCGGAATCTGCAATGTCACCAGATAGACGAGCACGCCTCCCAGCAGCGCCCCTGCGACCAGGTGCGCCTCGAACTGCCAGACGCCAGGCGTCAGCAGACAAAGCAGCGTCAGGATGAGCGCCCCCATCGAAAAAACCGTGGCGGGGACAGTGATGCGCCAGTGTTGACGAGGCACCAGCACTGATGCGCTTGCAGCCAGCACAACGGCATAAATCCAGCTCGTAATATTAAGCGGCAACGACAGACCGCTGCCGCCGTTATTCGGCCAGTAGAGATGCATTACCCCACACCAGAAAAACAGACTAATAACGAGCAATAATTTCTGCGCAGGCAGCGGGGCAATACGATTCAGTGCGTTCATCATGCTACTGGTAGTTCAGTGTCCAGGTTCCGCTGGCGCTGAACGGACCGTATTCGAGAGACTGATTTTTTATCGCCGACGGCTCTGCTGCGACCCACGCCCAAAAATTTAGCGTCATCGAGCCTGCAGTTATCTCTTTGACTGACGTACTCTCATCAAGGCGGATTGCCGTGCCGTCCTCTTCGCTCATCCCAATACCGATCCCTGTCGCGCCGCCCTGTTCACTGCTATCCAGCGCCAGATGATCGGCAAGCTCAGCATCCTCACTACCACTGAAAGTGACCGAGATCCCGCGAAAAACCTCTGGGTTGCAGTCGCGTAGCTGAATGCTGAATTTTTCCGGCTTACTGCGCCCCGAAAGATAGAGATCCTGCGTTGCGATTTGCCCGAAATCGACCTCGATTTTGTCGCCTCCAGGTGCCAGGCTGCAGGCCAGCGCTCTGATAGTGCCGTGAAAATACATATCGCCGCCGACCAGTTTGGTGTCGGCCTGCGCCATGCCGCCAAGCAGTAACACACCGATCGCGAATAACGCCGAAAATCTCATGGCATCCCCCTACTGAAACTGCGCAACAACGGTGGCAGAGGCTTCAAACTCACCTTCCTTAACGCTTCCCGCGCCCGGCTTTGCCACCGGTGCAGCGGTAAGATTCCAGTCGCCCTGATTCTGGTAAAAACCTTTCACGTTATAGAATTGAT
Organism: Citrobacter sp. Cb031; assembly: GCF_030336725.1. Classification (NCBI taxonomy): domain Bacteria; kingdom Pseudomonadati; phylum Pseudomonadota; class Gammaproteobacteria; order Enterobacterales; family Enterobacteriaceae; genus Citrobacter; species Citrobacter sp. Cb031. The sequence goes on along the minus strand of NZ_JAOWDA010000026.1, from coordinate 17,622 downwards.
TGGGCACGACGGTGCCACCGCTCTCGTCTTTAAGCATAATGCCGAGATCGTCGCGCTTTTGTCCGCCGCTCAGCGTGCCGAGGAGATGATCGTTGAACCCCGCCGTGCCTGACGCCGTGGTAGTTTGTACGCCAAGATTAATGTTCAGCGCGCCCTGATCGAAGCTGCCGCCTTCACAAACAACATGAATGGGGATCGACTTGCTGTAGTTAGTGCCATTGAGCCGGGCAGCGGATCCTGGCAGATCGCCAAACTCAATACTGATTTTGTCTCCCCGGTTGAAGGTGCATTTGTCCGGTACGGTAATCAGCCCGGATTTAATCACCACACGGGAAATCGCCGTAGTGGGCGTAGGTCCCGCGCTCCCCATGCGCCCGGCTACCTCCACCAGCGATTGGGAAGTGATATTGATGCCGTTGATAATGGGTTTAGTGACAATAAACGTCACTTTCCCTTTTGAACCACTTTCAACGTTAGTGGCGCGCGTGTAGCCCTTGCGCTTTTTGCAAGTGTTATTGCTGTTGCGGTTTGAAACGTTGGTAAAAGGCGCCTGAACATACTGTTTATAGCCCCCGGCAACCCACACCTGCACTTCCACATCCAGATACTCATTTAGCCGAAAACGGTTCGCCCCCTGATTTGAAGGCGGCATCGTAGTCGTGGTGGTGTAGTAAATCGGCGACCGGGAGATGTCAGCCTGCTCGCAATAGAAATTCACCACATACCAACTGCCCAGATTCCAGGTAAACGGATCCGTTCTGCCACCCACGTGGTTTTTACTGACATCCAGCGAGCTCAATTCGATATCGTACTGATGCGGCGACCCGCCCTCCGGCTCACCTTCCCCCTGTGTAAATGCCTGCCCGGCCAGTGGACAGCCAGCCAGGGCAACCCACAACAGCGCTTTGCGTAATACGCTCATAGATACTCCAGCTTAAGTCTCACCAGGCCGTTAAATTCTCCGGCAGTCACCTCTGGCCCAAAAGATTCCAGCGTGGCCAGAAAGTGAATGGCGTTATCGCCTGGTTTGAGGATCCACATACGTTGCGGTTGGTTCAGATGGATCAGCTGATTACGCTCGGTCAGTAGCCGAATGCCCGCGCCGCGCACATCACCACGAATACGCCCCAGGTCACTGTTTTCCGGCGCGCCTTCGGCCATCAGCGTCATCGAAACGCCACGTTCCACCGTGCTGTGCGCCAGCTCAGGCATTTCGCTGGTCTGCCCGGGGAAATCCCTCAGGGTATGACCAGAGCCCTTTAAGCAGCCGTTCAGGTACAGCGTGACCAACACCGGTTCGCTGCGATCGCCGCCCTGGCGAAACCGACTGGCGGAAATATCACCAAGATTGATGGTCTGATCGCGTGAGGCCATATCCAGCACGCACGGCGACACGTAGACCCGGCCGTGAAAGCGGACGTTGCCATACTCACCGGACACGTTGCTCATATCCTGGCGGCCGCTGGTGGCCTGAACCTGCCAGGCCATGCCCGCCATCAGCAGGGCGCAAAGCATCTTTTTCATTTACGATTCCTGTTACCGGGGCTGTTGCTCCATCGGCAATGCTTTACATACATTGCCTGTGCAGCTGAATTTCAGTTCGGGATGACCGCCAAAATCGTTCACGTACATCATGCTGAACTGGCTGACGCTGCCGTCCGTGACGCTGAAATCGAGAGAGGATTTTGGTGAGACCATAACGCCGGGGAAGTCGGTCAATATGCCGCCTCCCTGCGCTTCTGGCTTGCGGCTTAAGCCGATTAAGGTGACGAAGTAAGGCGTTGGGTTATCCACACTCCAGCGCTGGCCCTGCTTGTGAAAGACCAGTTGGTTTTGCCACACTGCGCCCGGCGTTTCCGGCACAATGGCGGCCGGACGGTAGAACAATTTGATGCGCGACTGCATCGCCAGTTGCAGCACGTTCGGCTTATCCGGTTTAGGCGGAATTTCACGTACGTTCAGGTAGAACAAGCTCTCGCGATCCTGCGGCAGGGCGTTGATCCCGCTGGTTTTCGTCACGCGGGCAATTCCCTTTTGCCCGCCGTTAATTCGTTGCAGCGGCGGTAAGACCATCAGCGGCGAGGTAATTTTTGTTCCGTTGGCATCTTCCACCCACGACTGAGCCAGAAACGGAATGCTCGGGCTGGTATTGGTTAAGTTCGCACTGACTGAGCGCGCATCACCAGTGATGATCATGCGGGTACGGTCGAGCGCAATACCCGCCCATGAGGTGTTGATCTCTGCAATCAAAAGCAGGCCACAGGCCACGGGTTTAAGCCAACGCTGCACGGAGTAAAAAGCTTGATTATTCATGACAAAATTCATTCAGGTTATTGAAATTATTCACAAGGCAACAGCACGTTACCTTCCGGGTTGATTTGTTGTGGCACCTGTAAGTGGCACTGCGCACGGCCAGCCCAGGCAACGGAAAGACGCTCAGCCGGATTCACACCCGCAATCCAGGCCATACCGTTTTCCATTACCATGGCGACGCTAACGCCGTTAGCGTTAAACACTTCGGCGCCAAACGGCGGTACCGAACCATCCTTCAGGCGTAGCAGCGCCATCATTTTTTGCCCCTGCGCCACGGCAAAATGCTGGTAGCCAATCGCACCTTCCGTCAGGGTGTTGGTCACGATGGCTTTAGTCGCGGAAATGTCCTCGTCCATTGCGTCCACATCGATACGGGTATCAAAGCTGTGATAGCTAACGACGTCCGGTACGACGGCAATACCGAAGCGGTTTGAGTGCGCCTGTTCGCCGTTCAGCGGCACGTTCGCCACCCCGTCGGTATCAACCATCACCCTGGCGGTATTCATCGACGCCTGGCTGTTGTGCAGCGCCGCACCGTGACGCGTCGCGGTAAAGCCGCCGCGCATCGTGCCGCCCACGGAGAAATAACGTGATTGCTGCCAGCTGACGTTAGATTCCAGTTCCGCCATCATGCTGCGGTGCTTGTAATAGCCATCAAACGCCGTACGCCCTTCACCGGAAACCCCTGTGCGCAAACGCCACGGATTGTTACGGTCGCGGTTATCGGAATACGAAACCATCTGGCTGGTCTGGTTGCCGCTGTTCTGCAATTCGTAATCCATAGAGCGGCCATCGCTCCATGGCACCGAGATTGAAAGCGAAAGACTGTCGTCTCGTTTGCCCTGATACTCAGAGCGGTAAGCCGCAACGTTGGCGCTGATCCCCTGGATGCCAGCAAATGAAAAGCTGTGCCCCATCGATAATCCGTAACGATCCTGGGAACCGCGATCCCAATAGTTCTGGTGGGTATAGGTCAGGTACAGCGTGGTCGCTAATAGTGGGTCGTCAGCAAAGAAGGTTTTGTTGCCGGTGATGGTGTACATCTCTTTTTCGTTGCCGGCACTGTTGTTATTTTCATACTGCTCGTCGAGAAACTGCGAGAAAGTGCGGAAGTTACGCTGTGAGAAGCGGTAACCGGCAAAGGTGATGGCGCTGTTGTACTCATCAAAAGTTTTGGCGTAGCTGAGCTTAAAAGACATGCCTTTTTGTTCAGCCTGATGCTTTACCCGACTCACGGATTGCGTCGCATCAGCCGACAGCGCCCCCAGCCAGCTCAAGTCCCGCCCAATCCCCATCGACCAGGCGTTATAGCGATCGCCAGTGAGCAGCGCGCCGCCGTACAGCGACCATGCATTGCTGACCCCCCATGAAAAATCACCGCTATAAAACGCAGGCCCCTGAACGTCGTGGTTATAACGCGATGGCTTCCCGACCGCGGCGTTGTAGCGCACATAGCCTGGGCGCGTCAGATAAGGAATATCGGCCGTATTGACCTGAAAAGTATGTACGCTGCCATCCTGCTCCTCGACGCGAACATCCAGCGTGCCGCGTACCGAACCGTGCAGATCCTGAATATTAAATGGCCCTGCAGGAACGGTGGTTTGATAGATAACACGGCCCTGCTGACTGACGGTAACCTTCGCATTGCTGCGGGCGATGCCGTGCACTTCAGGCGCGTAGCCCTGCAAATTCGGTGGTAACATACGCTCGTCGCTGGCGAGGTTAGCCCCGGTGAAACGCACCGAATCAAAAACCTGGGAATTCAGGTAGATTTCGCCGACCGTCAGTTTTGCAGCCTGCATCGGCAACGGTCGATAGGCATAGATCTGATCCCAGTCGATACGGCCGCGATTATCATCCGAAGCGTAATTGGCCTGATACTGGCCACGAAATCGCCACGCGCCGAGGTTAAAACCTGTCTGCCCATAGCCAGACAGAGAGCGATAACGATCGCCGCCCTGTTCATAATGTGTGGCCTGGCCCGAGACGCTGTAGTCAAAAATCAGCCCTGCGACGCCGTTATCCCAGCGTTCCGGTGGCGTCCAGTCTGGATCGGTATATTTCATCCACGCCTGGGGCACGATAATGTCCAGTACGCCTGCGCTATTATTCAACGCCACACCCGGCAGGCGGGAAATGTCATAGCAGGTCGCGCTAATCGGATGAATATAGGCCAGCGCTTCTTCTTTGAGCGCCAGTAATTCGAGTTGTTGCGGGGTCAGACATGCCATGGATTTATGCGGGTTGGCAGGATCGACGATATAACGGATCGACTGCTGTGGAATCTCCTGGCTGTTAATACGAACATCCAGCAGATATTCTCCGGGAGTCACAAAGTTGCCTTCGGAAAAACGCTGCAAATCGACATTGTGCCTGTCGCTGGCATCCAGTACGTCGGTATTAAATTCAATGGCCTCATCCGCTTCAGCCCATGAAGAGGCACAGACCAGAGCAATAAAAAGCGCCAGACGTTTTTTATCTGTTTTCAGCGTGATCATTTTCGTTCGCAAACCTTCAGATACCCGAATTGCAGTGCAGCTCAGAGATAATTCACAACAAAATGCGTGACCGCAGTAAATTCGCCAGATGTCATTCTTCCGTCGCGGGAGATCAAATAAGCCGTAAAATTGAGCGTGTTTTTCCCTGGATTAAGCACATAGTCCGGTGATGGCTCACCCAGATGAATTTGCTGTCCGTTGCTGTCATATATTTCTATCGCTAAATTTTCAGTTTCCGATTGCACGCTTAGATAATCAGGATTGTCACTATCCGGTGCGCCAGAAAAGGTAATATTGGCGCGTTGAAACAGATTCCCGGGATGTTGAGAATCCCCTAATGAACATCCCAACAAATGAATGCTGAAATCATGCGCTGATACTTTCTCTGGTTTTCCGGAAATATCTCTGGCTGAGAGATCATCAAATTCAACCAGTAGCGACCGGTCGCGTGGATCGACATAACAGGCAGCCTCAATAATATTTCCGCGCATGCGCATTTTGCCGGGCGTACTGACAAGACGATTGGTGTCAGCCAAAACCCATGCAGGCGATATGAAGATAAAAAGCAGTAAAATTCGCCATCCAGGCATCACCGCATTTCCTTTCAGTTATTCGCAGGAAGGGTTAAGCAGGCGCGTTAATGCGCCTGCTGCAGATCGTTACTGGTAGTCGATCTGGAAATTAACGGTAGATTCGAAATCACCTGGGGTTACCGCTGCAGATGCGTTGTTTGCCTGCAGGTAAGCGACGAAATCAATGTCGGTTTCACCATCGGTAATGTTGACCTGAGAAGCGGCTTGGCCCCATTCCACGTCCTGGTTGCCACTGTCAATCATACCGATGCCCGCGCCCTTTGCAGTACCAGAGGTGAACGCAGCTAGTGCGTTGTTGTCTGTATCAATCGTTGCCGGGGTATAGGTCACAGTGGCCGTTTTCGCGACGGTCGTATCACAGCCCTGCAGAACGATTTTGGCATGCTTAACGCCAGCACGTTGGTTGTCTTTTAACTGAGAAGTTGGGATCTCACCAAAATTAACCTGTACCGGGCTGGATTCTGGTGCCAGACCACATGCGGAATTAACCAGAGAACCGGTGAAGTGAATTTTACCGTTAGTCGGTTCGACATTTTTTGCAGCAAAAGCAGAAGAGGCAGTAAAAGTCATTCCCGCCATCAGCGCACAGGCCACAGCCACGTTTTTCATTTTCATATTACTACTTAACCTTATATCTGTTTTTTAGTTATTCCGAAGATCTATTTCCGCAGATAATATATGTCCGGGAATCCTGATCTGCAGGTGGCGGTAGCGCATATCCTTGCAAACAATCCATCTCAAGCCGCCCCGTATTTTGAACTTCATTGGTATTCCATCCGAAATACCGTCCACAGTTGTTTACGCTGTTTCGGGGCTTATATTAAGTCGACGGGAAAATGACACAATGCAAAAATCCGGTATTAATCAAACTCAGGGAATCATGTTGTAACACTGTCTGCACAGCGATCGTCTACCTAAAAAACCGCCAAAAATCACGACTTAACCAGTGTTAATATCTATCATTCAGCATTTTTATAGAGTTTTTATCTATCAACTATTTTTTTATTTAGCCAGAACAACAGGCAAAATGTATTTATGAAATTTTTGTAAAAATGAAATTGGATATCAAAAGCGAGTAATGACAATAAGATAGTGAAAGAGAGGAAGGAGAAAAGAGGATTCTATAAGAGATATTAAAATATTGTTATATAAATATTAATAAAGCGATCTATGGTACAACCATTTTTTATAAATGAATTATGTTATGCTATTGCTTCACCCACTCGAATGCGAGATATCCTGCTTTAAAGGAGACATCAGTGATTTCTCATATACCAATAAACAAAATTAAATCCGTAATTATTGGTGATGGCTTAGTTTTCAGACCACATAAAAATACCCTAAAAGACCTGGCATCTGGTGAAATGGCCACATTGAATAATGTGGCAACACAATTACTGCTCTATTTGTTGCAAAATGGTAAAGAGATATCCTCGCGTGATGAAATTCTGCTGAATGTTTTTCAGCATAATGGCGCCAGAGCGACGGATGCGAATCTCAATCAGCACATTTCATTTCTGCGCAAAGCAATAACGTCTACGGGTCATCCTGCAGAGCTCATCGTCACAATTCCGCGGATGGGATTTCGGATGGGCGACGCTAATATCAATATTCAGCAACTGGAAGAAGCGCAAGCTCCCGCCAGAATTGCCAATGTTGCATCGACGCTCAACAAAAAGAAACAAAGCCGTTGGCCTGTGGCGATAACCGCGTTAATTACTGGTATCGCCGTGCTGGCGACAGCGTGGTTAACATGGATTCCCAATGAAATCGCCATGACGGACGCGACTATCCTGCGGACTATCGACTATGAACAATGCCGTGTACATATATTAGGAAACGCCCTCACCGACACCATAACCGAAAAGAAAGCGCTGGATATTTTCAAGTCCGTGGGCATTAACCCCGACTGTTCGTACCCAAAAGATCTGTATCTCAATACCTGGGCGAGCAACCATAATCTGGTTGAGTGGTCGTTTGCCGCTGAATGCGGGCTGAACCTCGGCTATTACCATTGCATCAGCCAGTATCGCCATCATGAGGAATGATATGAAGCAAGAAAGCGATCACTCTCCTTTACTATGGTCAGTCGTGATTGCCATTTTTGGGCTGGCGGCTATCGCTTTTTTTATTATCGCCGGGAATGCGAAAAAACAAGAAATCAGTTTTTCCTGCTCCTCGGAATTCACGTCGATACTCGACATCCAGGATACAAAAAAGGTACTCCATGGAATAATGCTGATTACCAGCTACAACTCCGGACACCTTTCATTGTCAGTACAAGGGAAACTCAAAAGTGATGATGGCGAGTTTGCTGTGAACCGAAAACTGTTCTTTCGCTATGCCCGACCACTCGGCCATACCGCCGGTGTTTTCATGCTCACTCCCAACGGACGTGAAAAATCTCCCGATGATGAAGCAACGGATGCTGTCGATTATCTCTTCTTCGACGCTTACGAACGTGCCGACAAGCTGTATATGCTAAAGCACTTGAATGAAGAAACGGTGCTTATCGGCGATAACTTTTCCCCCCGCTTCGCCTGCGTGATGAATCACTTCGCAGGTTGATCTGCCCCTGGATATGCGTCGGGTTAAGGATGACCTGATGTGTTGCCTGCCCGATAGCACGGACGTGGTCGATAAAGTGTGATGAGGAGATTATTATTGTTGGCGGGCCAAAACGACGAAAGCCTGAATCATTTCTGATTCAGGCTTTCTGAATAGTGGCGGAATGGACGGGACTCGAACCCGCGACCCCCTGCGTGACAGGCAGGTATTCTAACCAACTGAACTACCACTCCGCGTTGTGTTCCGCTTGGGAACGAAGCGAATATTACGGATTGCCTCACGCCTCGTCAACGCTTTTTCTCACGTTTTTTAATCGTTTGCTGCAAAAATCACCCGAATGGTCATTTCCATACGGAAAACGTACAAACTATGCCCGCCAGAGGCAACTTCCGCCTTTCTTCTGCACCAGGTCAAGGCGCGACTCATGGGCCGCTAACTCTTCATCAGTGGCGAAAACAACGCGTAGTTTGCTGGACTGTCGCACAATACGCTGGATCCCCGTGTCATTCTGCTGCTGGCTGTCACCTTCCATTGAGAACGCCATCGTGGTCTGCCCACCGGTCATCATCAGATAAACGTCGGCCAGAATCTGGGCATCGAGCAATGCGCCGTGCAGGGTTCGCTTACTGTTGTCTATTTCATAGCGTGAGCATAACGCATCAAGGCTGTTGCGCTTGCCAGGAAACATTTTCCTCGCCAGCGCCAGGCTATCGGTAATTTTGCAGAATTCGTTTGTCTTCGGAATATCCCGCCTGAGCTTAGCGAATTCGTAATCCATAAACCCGATATCAAACGATGCGTTATGGATGACCAGCTCCGCACCGCGGATGTAGTCGAGAAACTCATCGGCCACATCGGCAAACGTAGGTTTATCAAGCAGGAATTCGTCTGCGATTCCGTGTACACCAAACGCTTCCGGGTCCACCAGCCGATCCGGTTTCAGGTAAACGTGGAAGTTATTCCCGGTCAGGCGGCGGTTCACCACTTCAACCGCACCGATCTCAATGATCTTGTGGCCTTCGTAGTGGGCGCCAATCTGGTTCATACCGGTGGTTTCGGTATCGAGGACGATCTGTCGTGTAATTCCAGTGCTCATAACGGTCATTTATGTCAGACTTATCGTTTGATTTCGATTTGCTAAAACAGGAAGTCTACCAGAGATGCTTAAACAGGTAGAGATTTTCACCGATGGTTCTTGCCTGGGAAATCCAGGGCCAGGTGGTTATGGGGCGATTTTACGCTATCGCGGGCGCGAAAAAACCTTTAGCGAAGGCTACAACCTCACCACCAATAATCGCATGGAGCTGATGGCGGCAATCGTTGCGCTGGAAGCCCTGAAAGAACAGTGTGAAGTGATACTCAGCACGGACAGCCAGTATGTGCGCCAGGGCATTACGCAGTGGATCCACAACTGGAAGAAGCGCGGCTGGAAAACAGCAGATAAAAAACCAGTGAAGAACGTCGATCTGTGGAAACGTCTGGATACCGCGCTGGGGCCGCATCAAATCAAATGGGAATGGGTTAAAGGCCATGCGGGCCATCCGGAAAACGAACGCTGTGATGAGCTTGCGCACGCTGCTGCAATGCGTCCCACTCAGGATGATATTGGGTATCAGGCTGAGGCTTAAACGTCTGGTTTACGGTATTGCCGGGTTGCGCCAACGGCCTGGCGGATAGGCGTTTTGCTTTTATTTTGTTTCATCGGGTTGAGCGTAAGCGGAATGGTTCGCTTACGCGCAACCACCAGTTGCAAACAGCCCAGCGCAGGGATATGGGCGCTTAACATTTTCCCGCCCTTCTTGTTCCAGGGCAGGACATGAAAACGGCTATAGTGCAGTACTTCAAAATTCAACAATGAGAGCCAGTCCAACTGCCGCATGAGGGTAAACATCCGGCTGTTGTAGGGCGATGTTTTACGCAATACGGGCACCAGTTTACGCAATCCCATCAGACTTACCGGGTTAAAGCCGCTCAGAATCAACCAACCGTCATCAATAAGCACGCGATCGGCTTCATGCAATAAGCGATGTGGATCGGAACACCACGGCAGCGTATGAGCCAACAAACAAACATCCACGGACTTATCGGCAAAGGGCAGATGTAAAGGATCGGCAGTCACCTGCATGGGAGCGCCTTGCAAAGAAACATTTACCTGATGAGAAACCGCGCACGCTTCAGAATTGATTTCTGCGCTTAAATTGCCAATCTTAAGCAGATGAAATCCGTACATTTTTGCGAACCACGGGTTAAGCTGATGCTCCAGCGCCTGACGATAGTGTTCGCCCCAGGGCAAATCATCCCAACTAACGGGCGCTACGACAGTTTGAGGGATCCTTGCCGGTTTCATCACAACCTTCCGTTACGCATTGAGAGGTAATCTATGAATCTTAACAGTATTCCTGCATTTCAGGACAATTACATCTGGGTCCTGTCGAATAATGACAAACATTGTCTGATTGTGGACCCGGGTGAAGCAGAACCTGTTCTGAAAGCTATTGCAGAACATAACTGGGTTCCCGAGGCCATTCTGCTGACACATCATCATCAGGATCACGTGGGCGGCGTGAAAGAACTTCTGCAACATTTCCCACAAATAGCGGTATACGGACCGGCTGAAACGCAAGATAAGGGAACGACGCATATAGTCGAAGATGGCGATATTGCACTCGTTTTGGGGCATGAATTTACGGTAATTGCTACGCCGGGTCACACTTTAGGACATATCTGTTACTTTAGCCACCCTTACCTGTTTTGCGGCGACACGCTCTTCTCCGGTGGCTGCGGTCGGCTTTTTGAAGGCACAGCATCTCAAATGTATCAATCACTTAAAAAACTAAACGCACTTCCTGACGATACATTGATTTGTTGCGCACATGAGTACACATTAGCAAACATGAAGTTTGCCTTAAGCATTCTTCCGCACGATCCGTTCATAAATGAATATTATCGTAAAGTTAATGAGTTACGCGTAAAAAAACAAATGACACTGCCCGTAATTCTGAAAAATGAGCGACGAAATAATCTTTTTTTAAGAACAGAAGATATTGATTTAATTAATGAAATAAATAAAAAAACAATATTGCAACAACCTGAAGAGCGTTTTGCCTGGTTAAGGTCAAAGAAAGATACGTTCTGACAATTGCGGGTTGCCTTTTGAAAACTTCGCCGTTATGATCGGTCGTCTTTTAAGCAACTATTGACACACACATGAAGGCAAAAGCGATATTACTCGCCTCTGTCCTGCTTGTTGGGTGCCAGAATACTGGTAACGTCCAACAACACGCACAGAGCCTTTCTGCAGCTGGTCAAGGGGAAGCAGGAAAGTTTACAAGTCAGGCGCGATGGATGGACGACGGAACATCTATCGCTGCTGATCAAGATTTGTGGGCTTTCATTGGTGACGAGCTAAAGATGGGAATTCCGGAAAACAACCGGATTCGCGAACAGAAACAGAAGTATTTACGCAATAAGAGCTATCTCCACGATGTAACTTTACGGGCAGAGCCGTATATGTACTGGATAGCCGGGCAGGTTAAGAAACGTAACATGCCAATGGAACTGGTACTACTACCCATAGTGGAGAGCGCTTTTGATCCTCACGCAACGTCTGGCGCCAATGCCGCAGGTATTTGGCAGATCATTCCGAGCACGGGGCGCAATTATGGTTTAAAACAGACCCGCAATTATGATGCACGTCGCGACGTTGTGGCTTCCACCACCGCCGCACTGGACATGATGCAGCGTCTGAACAAAATGTTTGATGGCGACTGGCTGCTGACCGTTGCTGCTTATAATAGCGGTGAAGGTCGTGTCATGAAGGCAATTAAAACGAACAAAGCCCGTGGTAAACCCACTGACTTCTGGTCGTTGCCATTGCCTCAGGAAACGAAGCTATATGTGCCAAAAATGCTGGCATTGAGCGATATACTCAAAAACAGCAAACGCTATGGCGTGCGTCTGCCAACAACAGACGAAAGCCGCGCGTTGGCACGTGTTCGCCTGAGTAGCCCGGTTGAAATGGCTCAGGTTGCCGATATGGCAGGTATTTCCGTCAGCAAGCTGAAAACCTTCAATGCAGGCGTGAAAGGCTCCACGTTGGGTGCCAGTGGTCCGCAATATGTGATGGTGCCAAAGAAGCATGCAGAGAAGCTGCGTGAGTCTCTGGCCTCAGGCGAAATTGCAGCCGTGCAGTCAACGTTGGTTGCGGATAACACACCGCTGAACAGCCGTAGCTACAAAGTTCGCTCTGGCGATACGCTTTCTGGCGTCGCTTCACGTCTTGGCGTGAGCACCAATGACCTTAAGCAGTGGAATAATCTGCGCGGGTCATCGCTGAAAGTAGGCCAAAATCTGACGGTGGGCGCTGGTACTAGCGCACAGCGACTGGCGAACAACAGCGATAGCATCACCTATCGTGTGCGTAAAGGCGACTCGCTCTCGAGCATTGCCAAACGCCACGGGGTTAACATCAAGGATGTGATGCGCTGGAACAGCGATACGAACAATCTGCAGCCAGGCGATCAGCTAACGTTGTTTGTGAAAAACAGCGGTATGCCGGACTCCTGATAGCATTGTAGAAATGAAGGCACTGGTTTCCCCCCAGTGCCTTTTTTATTTATCCCGCTTTATGTGCTTCAACCATTATCGTGTCGCTGGTAAACGAGCCATCTTCCTGTAACGCAAAATAGGCTTTCACTTCCGCAGAAGCACTTTGTTGGTATACACGGATCGCGTCGCTCAATGCTGCAGGCGTGCGCATCCGCGCCACCCACGAACTGAACTCCAGCGGCAGACGATCGGTTAACAAGGTATCGGCAATCAGATTGGCGTCATTAATTAACGACAGCCATTCTCCGCTGGAATAGTTGCGTACGTGCGAGGTATCGCGTAACGCCTCCACAGTTTGCAACCAGATGTCACGTACAGGATGGCCTGGCGACATCACATCCATCACAATCAGCACGCCGCCGGGCTTCAGAACGCGGTTCACTTCTCGCAACGCACGCCCGACATCATGCCAGTGATGCGCGGAATAGCGGCTAATCACCACGTCAAATACGTTATCTTCAAACGGCAGGCTTTCAGCATAACCCTGCCGTGTGGCGATATTCTCCAGACCTCTGTCCTTTGCCGCTTCAGTGACCACGTCAAGCATCTGCGACGATAAATCATATGCCACTACCTGCTTTACGTATTGCGCGGCCACAAAGCTGGCGTGCCCCGCTCCGCATCCCATATCCAACACACGGGCCTGCGGAAATGCCAGCAACCTTTCCCCCAGACGTTGCAAGTCACGACCAGAGGCGTGCACCGCACTGGTTAAGTAGGCATTAGCCTGAGAGCCAAACTGTTTTTCGACGTTGTCATGATGAGAGCGTGTTGTCATTGTGTTGTCCTTCGGTTGTTGTGAAATATGAAGGGCAACCATCACAGGCCTGCCCTACGGCAGACCTGACACACCGTTATTGTTCAGGTTTGCCGGGACTGAATTCAACGAGTAGCGGGTTGTGGTCGGAGGCGCGGGTGACCAGCACAGAGGCCTCACTCACGTTCAGACCGCGATAGAACACAAAATCGAGAGGACGACCAAACGCGCGGCGGCGCTGATCGTCGGTAAAGCGCACCTGGCGCAGCGACATTTCACGCGCAAAGCGGTACAGCGCATTCATCCGTCGACGGCTCCAGGCATTAAAATCGCCGGCCATAATCACCGGACCGCTGTGATGAGCAATCTGATCGCCAATGGGAAGTAACTGCTTACTATAGACATCAACGCCAAGGCTAAAGTTAACCGCGTGGATATTCACCACCATTAACAACCGAGTGTCAGGCAACGGGTACACCGTCACCAGCGCCGATTTCGCCAGCCGTAAAATAGGCTCACGCTCGCGCAATGGGCAGCAGTAAACAGGATGGGCGGAGGAGAGTGTCATAACGCCAGAGGGGTGCTGAGGCAGCACAAAGGCGGGAACCTGGTCGGCAGCGAGATAGTTAGTGGTCGCAAACTGCACCAGTTCTGGTGTGGTTTGCGCTTCCTGCAATAACACCAGATGCGCGTCTTTACCAAAATTCTTCAGCACCGACTGCCATTCTGCTCGCTGCTGTTTAAAAATATTCCATACCAGCACGCGAATGCGATCTTCACTGCTCAACGGTACGCCTGCGGGTAATGCCTGGCCAATATGCGCAAACGAGCCCGGCGGTAAAATCCGCTCGGCGGGTTGTCCGGCAACATAACGCATGGCATAGGTGTTTTTTCGCACTTTAGACTTTCAAACCTCTGTAACGTCAACCAGTCCGCAGCCGGATTGGTTCTTCTGTTATAGGGATTTTAGCACTCACTTTCAACGAACAATTGCAGTTTGTTTTGTAAGTAGGCGCTTACATCAATGATTTACCCCAGAGCAACGCGTGTGGACTTATCAAGACGGCCGCTCAGCCCCATCAGCAGGAAAGCCACCAGAACAATAAGTGCGCCAATCCATGGTGTCTGCGCCAACCCATAATGCTCGACCGTTTGTCCGCCAATCACGGAACCCAGTGCAATACCAATGTTAAACGCTGCAATGTTCAGCCCTGACGCCACATCAACAGCATTGGGCGTAAATTGTTCCGCTTTCTGTACCACGTAGACCTGCAACCCTGGTACGTTACCGAAGGCAAAGATCCCCATCACCAGAATGGTAGCCAGCGCGGCGTACTGCGTGGAAGCCGTCAGTTGGAAGACCATCAGCAGAACAAACAGCGCGGCGAAAATGAATTTCAATGCAGGAACCGCACCATGCTTATCCGCCAGCTTACCGCCCCAGATATTGCCGATAGCGACTGATACGCCGTAACCCAGTAAGATCCAGCTCACCGCTGCCGGGGAGAAGCCCGCCAGATCCTGCATCATCGGTGCCAGGAAGGTGAAAGCCGTGAACACACCACCGTAGCCCAATGCCGTAACGGCGTAAATCAGCAACAAACGAGGATGAGTCAGCACTTTCACCTGGTCGCGAATGCTGGCGGCCGCTCGGCCAGGAATGTTAGCCGGGATCAGCAGTTGGCTACTAATCAGCGCAATCACGCCTAACATTGATACTGCCAGGAAAGTCTCACGCCAGCCAAAGTGCTGGCCGATAAACGTACCCAGCGGCACGCCCGTGACCAGCGCCACCGTTAAGCCACCGAACATAATAGCGATAGCGGAAGCCGCTTTTTCTTTTGGTACCAGACTTGTCGCGATAGTGGAACCAATCGAGAAGAATACGCCGTGAGCCAGCCCTGTCAGCAGACGGGCGACAATAAGTGTCATATACCCGGGTGCCTGCCATGCCAGTAAATTCCCCGCCGTAAACAGGACCATCAGCGCGACAAGCAACTTTTTACGTGGCAGGCTTCCGGTCAGAGCGGTCAGCACTGGTGCGCCAATCGCCACACCCAGCGCATAGATTGAAACCAGCATCCCGGCTGAAGGTAACGAGATTGCCAGTTGTTGAGCGATGGTCGGCACCAGGCCAACAATCACAAACTCAGTCGTGCCAATAGCGAAGGCACTTATTGTTAGTGCAAATAATGCGAGAGGCATAAATAACTCCGTAACATCAGTAATCAGATGACACGCAGTATGCCGGGATGTTTTAATAACAAAAATATTCAAAATCTCAATATAATTTTGCGTCAGGTGCAAAAATGAAAGCAACCTCTGAAGAACTTGCGATTTTTGTGGCCGTTGTGGAAAGCGGCAGCTTCAGCCGGGCGGCAGAACAACTCGGTCAGGCTAATTCCGCGGTCAGTCGGGCAGTAAAAAAGCTGGAGATGAAATTGGGTGTGAGTCTGCTTAATCGAACTACCCGACAGCTAAGCCTGACTGAAGAAGGAGAACGCTACTTCAGGCGTGTGCAGCAGATACTGCAAGAGATGGCAGCAGCAGAAACGGAAATCATGGAGTCACGCAATACCCCGCGCGGCCTGCTGCGTATCGACGCGGCAACGCCGGTGATGCTGCATTTCCTGATGCCGCTAATCAGACCGTTCCGTGAGCGATATCCTGAGATGACATTGTCTCTTGTCTCCTCAGAAACGTTCATCAATCTTATTGAACGAAAAGTGGATGTCGCGATACGAGCAGGTACGCTGACTGACTCGAGCCTGCGTGCGCGTCCGTTGTTTACCAGCTATCGTAAGATTATTGCCTCACCGGACTATATTGCCCGTTTTGGCAAGCCCGAGACCGTCGAACAGTTAAAGCAGCATCTGTGTCTGGGGTTTTCCGAACCCGTTTCACTCAATACCTGGCCGATTGCCCGTAGCGACGGACAGCTCCATGAGGTCGAATGTGGGCTTTCTTCCAACAGCGGGGAAACGTTAAAACAGCTTTGTCTGAGCGGCAATGGTATCGCATGTCTTTCAGATTATATGATTGATAAAGAGATCGCGCGGGGAGAACTGGTGGAGCTGCTGGCCGATAAACGTCTGCCGGTAGAAATGCCTTTCAGCGCCGTTTACTACAGCGATCGTGCGGTCAGTACACGCATTCGGGCATTTATAGACTTTTTAAGTGAATATATAAGAACAGCTCCCGAAGGAGCTGTGAAAGAGGGTTAAAGGTACAGAGGGTCGGGCAATTAATCCCAATCAGGGGCCAGGCCTTCCGGGCTGACCAGACGATCGTTGCAGTCCAGTGCCGCGATCGCTTTTTTATCTTCAGTATCCAGATGCAGGTCCAGCGCCAGCAGGTTGCTTGCAAGGTTTTCACGCTTGGTAGATGAAGGGATCACGGAGTAACCTTCATCCATTGCCCATGCCAGAATAACCTGCGCTGGGGTCGCGTTATGTTTAGCGGCAATGCGTGCAATCACTTCATCTTTTAGCGCCTTACCGTAAGCCAGCGTCATGTAAGAGGTGATGTGGATACCGTGCGCTTTAGCCCAGTCAACCACCTTACGACTCTGCAGATACGGAGACAGCTCAATCTGGTTGGTCGCGATATTGTCTGCACCGACTGTAGCAATGGCTTTTTCCATCAGCGGAATAGTGAAGTTTGAGATACCAATTTCGCGAGTCAGCCCCTGCTCTTTCGCTTCAAGCAGCGCCTGCATAAATTCTTCAACGGATACCGCATCGCCCGGAGATGGCCAGTGGATCAGCGTCAGATCGACATAATCCGTACGCAGTTTCTTCAGACTTTCTTTCAGACTTGGGATCAGTTTGTCTTTGCTGAGATTTTCAATCCAGATCTTGGTGGTGATGTACAACTCGTTACGCGGTACGCCACTTTCGGCAATCGCCTGACCAACAGCCGCTTCATTTTCATAGATTTGCGCAGTGTCGACAGCACAGTAGCCCAGCTCAAGCGCCGTTTTGACAGAAGCGATAACCACGTCGTCTTTCAGGCGAAACGTACCTAAACCGAATGCAGGGATAGTCATAGAATTCCTCTTTTTAATCACTATGTTCGTTAACTGAGAGGATTATGACCATCAGTTCTTTACCGAAAAAGAGTGAAAAATGCAGAGGATTTTTGCGGATTCAGCAATAATTAATTCGCTGGAAAAGAAAAAGCCCTGAGCGTTAGCTCAGGGCTCTTAATAAGTGGCGGAACGGACGGGACTCGAACCCGCGACCCCCTGCGTGACAGGCAGGTATTCTAACCAACTGAACTACCG
>NZ_JAOWDA010000025.1:0-323602 GCF_030336725.1 Citrobacter sp. Cb031 | reverse complement strand
TCAGGGGTGTTGTACTCCTCAGCTATAATTTTATAGATAAAGGTTTTTCCATGATCTGCTGAAAAGAAGAAAAACACAGGACAACCTCTTTCTGACCTTCCGCTACCACAATATTGCCTGGTTGATGCACCGGGGAATGCGAGATAACCATTATCTGCACCATTAATAATGGTTCCCTGATAAGCCGCAACATTATTACCACGACGATATGAGAAATCATAAAAATCTGTATCCCATCCCAGTTGGGTTTTTATTTCCCTTTCAGTATCATTATAATAAACCTGCCCCCCCTTATCACAAGATATGTAGTTTTCCAGTGTCAGATATCGATTTTTATCTATGCGATAAATAATTTGAGTCGGCGCATCCGTTTCAACTTTTCGTGACTCTTCTACCTGTTGAGAACCGCTCATTCCTCCCAGACCGACCCCAAAACTGGCCCCCATTGATACACCAGCTAAAAACTGAAGTCCTTTATAAATGGCATACAGGAGCACACCAGTAATGGCTATAATTGTGAGTACTTTTCTGTCTGACTGATTCCATTTCATATTATTGCGCCTTAACCAGGGTAATGAGCATATTGTCGATAACATCAGATGAGTTCAGCGACGTCGCGCCCGACGAATCTGTAACACCGGAAACGACAGAACCATCTGGCATAGTGATTTTGTACGCCTTACCAGGTATCGGTTCTTTTGTTAGCGCATTTCTGACAACAAACTTCTCATCAAATGTTGAGGGCTCAAACGACTTCATTACCCCCTGCAGACTGCCAGAACCCGCTTTTTTGATACCGGTGTTTTTGATAAGCAGCTTACCTGGCCCGCCAATCTCAACATTCCCACCCTTAATTTTGATATATCCACCCCCGCATATCAGCGTCAGTTCATCCTGCGCCGTCACGACCAGTTTCCTGCCACTCGAAATATGCGTGTCCTGTGTCGACCACGTGGTGATATTTCCCCCCTGAGCCTGAATATCAATATCGTTATGCGAGCTAAACAATTTTGCACCTTCACGGCTGTACAGGCTGAGTTGTTTACCCGCAGCCAGCGTGAAATCTTTCTGTGCTCCGACATCCAGTTGCTTACCTGCCGTCAGCGTCAGATTGTCACTGGCTGATACCTGCAAATCTTCGCCACTCACCAGCGCCATGCCTTTCGGCGCACTGCCCAGTATGACCTCTTCATGCAACTGCTCGATTTTTTGCTTCAGGAGTTTTTGCTGGCGGCCGATATCCGCTGCCAGCGCCTGAGCCTGTTGTGCGCTGGCCGCAAGAGATTCCATCTCCACTAATGCTGCTGAAAGCCGCGTGAGCGCAGGCTCCATATCAAGAACCTGCCCCTGCGCTTTCGCCTGCCCGTCCGCACTGATAAACAGCCCTTTCTGTGCCCGGATGGCTCCCCAGCTGTCGGTTCTGAGCTCAAAACCTTCACCGCGCTTCTGCTTCTCAGCATCCACTAAATGTCCGAGATTCAGCTGACTCTTGCCGCCGTACTCGGTGCTGACCTTGATATGCTCTTTCCCGCGCTCATCATCGAGGCGGATTTTGTTGTTCGCCGGTGTGCGCAGCACGTTACGTTTGTAGTTGCGGATGGTGACGTGGTCGCTGTGCGCCGAGTCGTGCAGTACGCCGGAGATATACGGTCTGTCCGGGTTACCGTCCTCGAAGCCAATCGCCACTTCGGTGCCCGCCAGCAGCGGCAGGTGCAGGCCGTAGGTATCACCCGCATAAGGGCGGGACTGCCGTACCCACAGGCTCTCGAATCCAGTTTCCCAGTTATCACGGTCAAACAGCATGTTGACGCGATAGCGGCCATCTTTATCGATATGGCCGTAGGTATCGTTCTCGGTGGTGCTCGTGACACGTGCCGGCAATGTGCCGGCCATCACCGGGCGTGAGCCAGGCTCAGGGCGGAAACTAAAATCAGTGCTGTCCGGGATACCGTCGAACCTGACGCCGAAGTCTTCATCACGGCGCGCATGGCTGTGCATCGCTGTGACGACCACGC
This sequence comes from Citrobacter sp. Cb031, assembly GCF_030336725.1. Lineage (NCBI taxonomy): Bacteria > Pseudomonadati > Pseudomonadota > Gammaproteobacteria > Enterobacterales > Enterobacteriaceae > Citrobacter > Citrobacter sp. Cb031. The sequence goes on along the minus strand of NZ_JAOWDA010000025.1, from coordinate 321,587 downwards.
CCTGAGCAAACACCTCTGCCACTTCGTACCCGCCGGTGACTTTCAGCACCTGCCCAGGAGAGAGGGTCGGGCAGCTGGTGATGGCGCGGGTCTGCGTCTGACCATTCAGGTAGCGCTCATGACGAATGCGGGCATAAAACGCCCCTGACTCCGGGGCCGGATTGCGGTCGTAGGTACTACCTGGTGTCAGATAGTTATCAGCGTAGTGATAGGCATCACCGTAGGTGGTGGCATCCCCGCGGGTCGCATCGACCAGGGTATTCATGTCATCCGTGGCCTGGCGGTAGTTGTAATCACGGGTGCTGACCTGCTTCTGCACTACATTGTGATGGCTCTCCATCCCCCACACCGAGTCCACGCCTTCCGAGTGCTGTCCTGACGGCGGGACTGACGGCAGGATCAGGCCTTTCTCATACCCCTGCTGACCGTCGTAAAACTCCACGACGTCGATGTTGAGCCGGGTGTCGGTGGTGAAGCGGAACCAGATGCCGACTTCACCCAGCAGGCGGGTGATAAAGTGCAGGTCATCCTCACCGTACTGCATCACCTGTTCGCGGCGCGGATACTCTTTTGTCAGCGAGAACAGAAAATCCTGACCGCGCATGGTGTGGCGCTCGCGCAGGATTTTTTCCACAATCTGCGGAACGGACATGTCCTGGTAGATGGCGTTCTGGTGCGAACGGTCGAGCAGCGCCAGGCGTGGCCGGAGCGTCAGAGCGTAATGGGTTTCATCCTTTGAGGTGCTGAGGCGTTCAAAGCCGCTGACCACGCCCTGAATCACCCGCACCGGCTGCTGCAGCTTAATGCCGTAACCCTGGTCAACCGGGGCCTGCAGCGTCAGGGAGGCCGCTTTCATCAGCATCATTTCTTTGCTGATGGCATGGTCAGAGCTTGTGAACTCAATCCGGTAGCTGAACGGCGTGCTCAGGGCTTCATCGCCTTCAAACGCCAGCACATCGAGCTCTGCTGCACAGCCCTTCACCGCCAGCTGGTGATGGTTGTGGCTGAATCTGATCGGGGGATTACTGCTCATACGTTCTCTCCTTCACTCCGGTTGAAGTCCAGTGAGATACCGTCTTCGTCGCTCCAGCCGAGCGCCAGGGAGCATGGTTTTTGCTTCGCGGCCATGTGGGTCAGCAGTTGCTGGCTCAGCACCGGCAGAATTTGTTGATTGAGCAGGCTGTCGACGTTACGCGCCCCGGTATCCGGCAGCAGGCAGGCGGCAGTGAGTGCGTCATACAGGCTCTCATCAATCTGCGTGATCAGGCCGTAGTGACGATGTAAGCGCTTGCTGACCTGTGACAGCTTCATTTCCACGATGGTGCGCATGGCGGCCTCATTCAGCGGGCGGTAAATCACCGTCTGGAAACGGGCCAACAGCGCCGGCTGGAAGTGGTCACGCAATATCGGGCGCAGCAGTTCGTGCAGGTCACCTTCGCTGGCATCCGGCTGTTCGTCCAGCAGTTGCATGATGTGGTCGCTGCCGAGGTTCGAGGTCATCAGAATAACCGTGTTGCGGAAGTCGATTTCGCGCCCTTCGCCGTCGCGCATAAAGCCACGGTCGAAGACCTGGTAGAACAGGTTCATCACGTCGCGGTGCGCCTTTTCCACTTCATCGAGCAGCACCACGCTGTACGGACGCTTGCGCACCGCTTCGGTCAGAATGCCGCCCTGACCGTAGCCGACGTAGCCCGGCGGCGAGCCTTTCAACTGGGACACCGTATGCGGCTCCTGGTACTCGGACAGGTTGATGGTGATGAGTGACTTCTCGCCACCGTACAGCACATCCGCCAGCGCCAGCGCGGTTTCAGTTTTGCCGACGCCACTTGGACCGACCAGCAGGAACACACCCTGCGGACCATTCTCTGACGTCAGCCCGGTCTTCGCCGCGCGCAAGCGCTGGGCGATAGCGTTGAGTGCCACGTCCTGACCCACCACGCGTTTGCTGATTTCATTTTCCAGGGTCAGCAGCTCAGTCTGCTCGTCTTTCATCAGGGAAGAGAGCGGCACACCGGTCCAGTCGGCAATCACATTGGCGACGGTGCGGACGTCCACATCCACCGACAGCAGCGGGTTGCTGTGCTGTATGCCCTTCAGCGCCTGTTGCAGCGCGTGCGTCTCACTCTGACGGGAGATGTCCTGGCGGCTTTCCAGCAGTTGTTCGGTGAGTTTCAGCTCCTCGCCGTACCGGGCTTCCAGTTCGTCAAGTTCAGCGATAAGGTCCTTCTCTTCCTGCTCAATGGCGGTCAGGCGTTCGCCGTGGCTCTGATTACCGACTGCGATATCTTCCAGCAGCGCCTGCTTCTCTATGTCCAGCGAGGTCATCAGCGCGCGAATACGGGTCAGCGGCTCCGGCACGGTGTCGAGGCTCATGCGCACGCGGGCGCTGGCCGTATCGAGTAAATCGACGGCCTTGTCCGGCAACTGGCGGCCCGTCAGATAACGGCGGGACAGCGTGACGGCGGCGCGTACCGCATCGTCAGTAATATGCACGCCATGGTGTTCGGCATAGCGTGATTTCAGACCACGCAGCATCAGGCAGGCCGTATCGTCATCCGGCTCGTCGACTTTCACCATCTGGAAGCGGCGCTCAAGAGCCGCATCACGTTCAAAATATTGTTTGTATTCAGACCAGGTGGTGGCGGCGATGGTGCGCAGTTCACCGCGCGCCAGCGCCGGTTTCAGCAGGTTGGCCGCATCCGCGCCACCGGCTGAATTCCCTGCACCGATAATGGTGTGTGCTTCATCGATAAACAGCAGAATGGGTACGGGCGAATGCTGCACTGCATCAATCACGTTTTTCAGGCGCTGTTCGAATTCACCTTTCACGCCAGCCCCTGCCTGCAGCAGGCCGAGGTCGAGCGTGCGCAGCGCCACCGGCTTGAGCGATTCCGGCACGTTACCCTCAGAGATTCGTAGCGCCAGGCCTTCCACCAGCGCGGTTTTGCCGACGCCCGGCTCGCCGACCAGAATCGGGTTGTTCTTACGACGACGGGAAAGAATATCCACCATCTGGCGGATTTCGGTATCACGACCAAATACCGGGTCAATCCTGCCCTCTTTTGCTTTGGCGGTGACGTCGAGGGTGAATTTATCCAGCGCGTTCTGCAGCGCCGGGGTCAGTTCCCCCTCTTTTACCTCCGCGCCGACAGGACGCCCGACGAACTCCACTTCTCCGCCATGGCTCTGTGCCAGTTCGGCTTCCTGCTGTACTTCTGGGCGTTCATCGGACTGCGCGTCGAGCAGCGGGCGCAGGCGTTCCAGTTGGCTCTGCCCCAGGGTCAGCAAAGGCCACAGACCATCACAGTGAGCAAGTCGCTGGTTCTCCGTCAGCGCCATCAGCAGATGCACGCTGCGGATGTGTTCTTCGCCAGCGAGGGAGGCCAGTAGCCAGGCCTCCTGCAGCAGGCTCTGAATGTTGTCAGATAGCTGTGGACGGCTGCGCACCGAACGCGACAGATTGTCGAGCCACGCCAGCAAATCCTGCCACAGTGCATCCATATCCCACTCATAACGGCGCGCCAGCACCGTCAGGTCGCCCTCGCCCTGCTCCAGCAGTTTCAGCAGCCAGTGCTCAGGCAGAATTTCCGCATGGGCACGGGTCTGGCAGAGCGAGGCAGCCCCTTCCATCGCGCGGGCACAGTACGGATTCAGACGACGTAACAGGATGGCTGGATTTTCCATTTTTCTCTCTCTTGATGGCTTCCGGGCACGCTACCGCCCTTCGCTGTTTCCCGTTCAGGGGACCAAAGCGCATGCGGTCGGGCTGGCGGCTTGTGTTTTTTTTGCTCAACGCCCACACAGGCAGACGCTCAGCAAAAAGAAAAGCGGACAGAGAAGCTCTGCCCGCTCGTGACTTACGCGGTGGCGCGTTCGTTCCAGGAATCGGAATGAATGATGTTGCCGTCTTTGTAGGTCCAGGTGATTTTTTCGTAGCGCAGTTCAATGCGCTCAAGGTGGTTGTGCTTCTCTTTAGAAGGATCCTTGATGTCATACATTTCAGGATTCACTTTCACCACTTTCACGTTTTCCAGTTTGGTGTTGAAGTACTCCACTTCCTGGCCCGCGTCGTTGATTTTGTACCACCTGAATTCCGCAGACTTGAGGGTCTGACCGGTAGTCACCGCCTTGTACAGATACGGGCTGGACGAGTCGATTTCCTTGGTGAACAGGAACGGGGTGTGGATACGGGTACCGGTCAGCTTGCCGGTGTTGTTATCGGTCGGGATGTACAGGTTATGCTCCTGAGCGACAACTTCGATGCTGCCTTCACGATCCTGAACGTCCACAGAACCTTTAATGTCCGCGCCGCCGTCGTCTTTCAGCCAAAGATAAACAGGAATTGCCATGTGATTTACTCCATTACAGTTTTATCTGCGCCATCATCCGATGACGCCTGGGGATTGCCCGGTATCTGACAGGCATCGGCCTGCGGTACCAGACTGATTTCGACACGACGGTTAAGTGCGCGCCCTTCCGGGGTGTCGTTCGTTGCGATCGGGCGGCTTTCGCCATAGCCCTGCACCGCAAAACAGCTTTCCGGCACATCGCCGGTGTCACGCATCCAGTTGCGTACCGCTTCGGCACGCTGAAGTGAAAGCGTCTGGTTCAGTTTTGGATTGCCGGTGTTGTCGGTATGACCTGACACCACAATCAGCCAGCCCGGTTTAGCTTTGATGCCAACCAGGGAGGTCACCAGCATTTTGGTGGAGCCCGGCTTGAGGTCGGATTTACCGGAATCGAACAGCGACATGCTGTCGAGGCGGACAATTTTCGGTACCGGTTTGGATTTCGGCTGTGGTTCAGGCGGCGGTGGTGGAGGCACCCAGGAACGGATCGCATCCAGCACAGGCATTCGCAGACGCTCCCCCTGATACAGACCGAGCCCCATCCGCATCGGTACGCCATTACGAGCCTGGTCATTCAGCTCTGCCGCATCGTCACGCAGGACAGCAACGGCATCGGCTTTGGGTCCGAAATCATGCATCGGGATACGGTCATAGCGGGCAATATCGAAGCTCACACGCTGCAGCAGCTGGCGATTGTTCCAGCCACTACTGAGCAGCGCAGCAATGGCCGCCAGCGTGAAAATCCCGAGCGCACAACGAAAGGCTCGCCCACGCGGCGTCAGGCCTCGCCCTTCGGGCAGCAGTGGCAGGATAAAATCCGGGAAGGGGGAGATAACCGTACTGTCCGTTCCTACCGGCTGCCAGCCCGCTACCTGCTGCATCGCAGTGTGACGGGAAAGCCACGCAGTCCAGGCAGATGTGGCCAGACTTCCGGCAAGGATCGGTCCCATTCCCCACAGCACCGCGACAGGCGCAATGACAGGAACGTCGGGGTTCTCATCCATAAAGACAGCTTTGACGTGCTGATGGAACCAGCTCATCAGGCTGTTCATCAGCACCTGTTGCTGCATCGCAGGCGACCCACCGGTGGTAACCCATGTAGCGATTGAACTCGGCGCTGAAGATTCACGCCAGACCCTCACCCCTTCCCCCGGGATAGCCGCCTGCCAGAGCAGATCATTCGTCATCGCACTGCCAACCTGACCATTCAGAACCAGCGGCACGGAATGCCCGGTTTCTTTACGCAACTGGCTGATTTGCCAGCGCAGGGCCAGCAGACGACTGGTAAGGCGCTCGCTGTCGGCGTGTTTCTGTGGACAGACGCTGACCATCACCGACAGCTGGCGACCCCAGTCAGGTCGCAACCACAGTACCTGGCGGGCTGCCTGCTCCAGATCCTGATGATCCTCCACGCGGATCCAGCATCCCTGCGTGACAGTGAGCACCGGTGACTGCTGCATACATGCCAGCGGCAGATCGCCACAGACCAACACCACGGGCTGACGATAAGTGGCTTCCGGGAGGTCATCCAGACGCAGGGTGACGTCATGCTCCACACGACGACTGGCGACATACCAGAACGCCAGGATAAGCCCCAGCATCGCCAACAGAACAAGCACAGAAACCAGTCGGGACACCGGCAGGAAACCCAGGCAGACCACTGCACTCAGCAGGGCGGCCCATAACGCAAGCCCGCGCTGTTGTTCAGGACTCATTTCACGGCTCCCGGTAGCAGGGTCAGCAGCGTCTGATCCAACCAGTGATCCAGTCCCCACCAGAGTGCGGCGACTACCATCACGCTCAGGCCGATACGCACGGGCCATGACGCCAGCCAACCACCCATTCCTCGTCCGGTACGGCTTTCTGCCAGTATCGGGTGAGCCTGCGGATAGCTGAACGGCGTGACATGTTCACTGAGCGCGTTGACGAGTTTCTGGCGCTCCGGATCGTTCAGCGAGCGGAAACTGCCGAGAAACCCCAGCATCATGACCCGCTGGAAGCAGGTCACAACAGCGTGGTCGGGCGCCGGTTCACGCAGCACATCGCGCATCCGATCGCACAGCGTATCACCGGCATCCATGGTGCCAAGGAAGTGCCCCTGCAGAGGAATGTCATACCACTGCAGGCAGGCATCATCCTCCACACCGCGACCTTTGACGGCTTCATCAAGCAGCGCACACTGTGCAGTGAGAATATGCTGACAGCTGGCTTCATCGAGTTCGCTCGCTTTCAGCTCACGCTGCACGCGTTCGACATCAGCAATGCAGCGCTCCCACAACGTGCGCCCTTCTCCATCCTGAAACTTCGGACCGTGACGCAGGCTGATCACCTGCAGCCAGGTGTCCTGCAGCAGGGCATCAATATCAATGGACGCAGCAGCGCTGCGTTTGGACTCACTCATGTTCTCAGTACCGCAAAGAGTTCAAGTTCAAGCTCGCCGAGCATGCCCGGAACGTAAAACATACAGGTGCCGCCCTGAAGCATTTCGCTGGCCAGAGGATGAGAGACATCGAGGCTGAAATACTGGTTTTCCAGACGCAGTGGGATGGCGGCTGGCACATGACGCAGGGGCATCAGGGGCACACCTACCCGTGATGAATTGACGATACTCCTGACATGATCCGGACTGCCGACCTTGCACTGGCGCGGGAACTGTTCCTGCAGCTGTGCCACCGGTATCGGTGAACGCACGGAGAGGTAGTAATCCGCCCCTTCGCGCAGGCGTGGGTCATGCAGACGGGCCTGCCAGAAGTGAAGCCGGGCATCATGCTCAAGCTCGATCGCTACCACCCGCGACGGCAGGCTGGCTTCCAGCAGGTCGCCCAGCAGGTCAAAGAGCGGCGGGAAGACGTTATTCAGTTGCTCATGCTGCCAGACAGGAATAGCACTCACCTGGTGTTCCAGCGAGAAGGTCAGCAGACTGCCCGCGAGCCTTGCCAGCTCCGGATACAGACGCTCCGGCGGACTTTGCGGGTGTCGCTGAAACTGTCCGAGCACGGGTTCTGCGCTGTTCAGGGCATTGAGCAACCAGAACAGAGACACGTCAGCCACGGCAAAATCGGCCATGCGCTCGTTACTTTCACGACGCATGTCCATCAGGCGACTCAGACGGGCACGCAGTTGCATCATCAGCTGTTCCAGCTGGGTCACCAGCCAGCGGCTGCCCTGCAGAGCCAGCAGTGGCGGAAGAAAGGTTTCATCGAGTGCCCAGCTCCCCTGTGAATCCTGCTGTAGACGGGCGACCGGACAGGTCAGGTAATCACTGTTGTTCTGATGGGCGAAACGCAACGTCAGCTCGGGCTGCATCACCGCAATCTGACGGGTATCGTCCCCAAAGGCGTTACGGACATCCCGCCAGCGCTGGCGATAACGCACAGGGCGCTCGGCCACCTCATCGGGTTTAAGACAGTTGCCGCCATTTGCCCGCAGTAGCGGAAGCGCCAGAACCACCGCCACTTCCTGTGATTCGCCCTCAAGCGCCAGCACCGGCGGCAGGGAGTCGGCATTATCCGTGTCGATAAGCGTGCCGTCGGGGAAACGGATGTGCAGATGACGGGCCTGCAGGCGGCCCAGTTTCAGTGCATCCGGTTCGAAAGTGGCATCAATCATCCCCCAGGGATGGGAGAGGCCCAGTCGGGCAATGCATTCCGCAGACCAGGCCGCGTATGCGGCCTGTTGCTGGAAGTGCTGGGGAGATACCATAACGCCCCTGCCCCATAACGGTTGTTCCGTTTTCATTGGCTTCCTGCCTTAGCTTATGACTTGGCTTTCGGCATCTGGGAAACCAGTGACAGGTTGACGTCCATCCCTTCGACCTGGAAGTGCGGTACGGCGTACAGCTTCACGCGGAAGAAGCCCGGGTTGTCTTCGATGTCTTCCACCACCACTTTTGCATCACGCAGCGGGTGAGAGGCCTGCAGCTCGTCGCCTGGATCGGTCATTTCAGTCACCAGACTGCGCACCCAGGTGTTGAGCTCAAGCTCCAGCAGACGACGGTCTTTGGTGGTGCCGATGTTTTCGCGCTGGATAAGCTTCAGGTAGTGCGCAATACGCGACAGCAGGAAGATGTACGGCAGACGGGCGTTGATACGGCTGTTAGCCGTGGCATCCGCGGTGTCATACAGTGCCGGCTTCTGGGTGGAGTTAGCGCTGAAGAAGCAGGAATAATCTCTATTTTTATAGTAGGACAGCGGAATGAAGCCCAGATTGGCGAATTCAAATTCGCGGGTTTCCGGGATCATCACTTCTGACGGGATCTTGACCTGATTGCCGGTGCCCAGATCGTACAGATGAATAGGCAGATCCTGCACGGCACCACCGGCCTGCGGGCCACGGATTTGCACACACCAGCCGTTGTTGATGAAGCTGCGAACCATGTTAGACGCAAAAGCAAACGAGGCGTTAGTCCACAGGTATTTGTCGTGATCCGGGCCTTTCACTTCTTCCACATAGTTGAAGCTGCGCACTGGCACGGTGTCCGGACCATAAGGCAGACGACCCAGTACACGCGGCATCACCAGACCGATATAGCGGGCATCGTCCGTCTCGCGGAAGGATTTCCACTTGATGTACTCTGCACGGTCAAAGTAGTTACCAATATCTTTGATGGCCGCCACTTCCTCCATTGAATCCTTGAGGAAGAATTTCGGGCCAGCAGAGCCGATAAACGGCATATGCGCTGCAGCAGACACTTTTGAAATATTGCGCAGCAGGGCAACATCCTGCGCAGACGCATCAAACTCGTAAGCGGAAATCAGCGCGGCAATCGGTTCACCGCCCGGGGTGTCATACTCATCAATGTATGTATGTTTATACAGTCCACTCTGGATGATTTCCGGGCTGTCTTCGAAGTCCTGACGCAGGTCTTCTTTGGACATATCCAGCAGTTCAACCTTCACGTTCTGACGGAAATCAGTTTTGTCGACCAGGGATTTCACGCCGCGCCACAGGCTCTCCACAGCCTGGAATTCTTCGCTATGCATTACCGCATCCAGCTGACGGCTAATCTGGTAGTCCAGCTCTGCGATATGGTGGTCAATAAGGTTTTTATCGAGTTTTTCAACTTTTGAGCCCGCTTTCGTCAGGCATTCGAGAAATACCTGCATCCCCGCCGTTAAACGTTCATCTGCAGTCGCATCCGACATCGCCTGCGCGTCCTGCCAGATATCCAGCGCACTCAGCTCAGAGACCGGGTTCAGGTTGATTTTTTCAAACAGGGACGCATAAACCCCGCCCGCAGCAGGACGTTCCAGCACCACGCTTTCGCCACCAGTCGCATTCTCATTTTTTACAGACATCAGCATCTTCCTTTTTAATCCGTTAAATCATCGTGACCGTTATGGCTGTTTAGGTGCCAGAGCAGACAGCTCTGAGCGGAGTTCTGCGCTTAACGCCGGGTCGAGCAGAATTTTTTCCAGCTCCTTTCGGAAAGCCTGATTGTCCAGCAGGTTCGCTTTTAAATCGCGAAGCAGGTTACGCATGGAAAGCATTGCCTTCAGCTGAGGGATCTGTCTGGAAACCTGCTCCGGGGTGAAATCTTTCATGCTCTGGAATGTCAGACTGATATTGTCTTCGCTACCATCACTGGCGAGCGTGTTTTTAACGGTCAGATTGACTTTTGGGGAATATTCGGAAAGAACTGAGTCGAAATTATTTTTGTTCAAGTTAACTTTTTTGCGCTCAGACAGTGGTACAGATTCCTGACCATTACTGAAGTCGCCCGCCACTAGTAATTTCAGAGGGAGCTCAGTTTTCTTGCTGGCTCCCCCTGTATGCAGGTCAAGCTTTAGATTAATACGTGCCTTTGGCACTTCATTCTGGAAACTATCAGCCATCTCATCATTCCTCGGTTTATCACTGCGTGCATCTTTCAAACGAAAGTTCTTTACATGTGATAATAGAACAATGATCGACAATAGATCAAATTTACCGATCTTTAATCTATTTTAAGTAAATTCTTAGGAATTTTCCTCTAAATGTTAATAGTGAATAGTGCTGAGATGTCAGTAAAATGGACTATTACCAGCACACAAAACAAACATTTATGTCGCAGCAGTTAAAATGAACGGATAATTATTAATAAAGCGATCTTGAATTGATCTACATCAATATAAGAAAGTTAAAAACACCAATGTGCTTTCAAGGAAATGGTTTGAGATCAGAAAGAAATAAAAGGGGGCAGTAAGTCATAGCCTTGCTTCATGTGGGAAACACTGCAATAGCCATAAGGAAAGCATCAGGAACATAATCGGTTTTATGTCCCGAAAGAGAGCGTTTCATTTAATGTCAGGGCTGTATGGCGCTCCTGTCAGGCTTCAGCATGACGGCCAGGAGTGTACGGGCCTGGGAAACCGCCATACACGATGACAAATCCCCAGTCACAAGAAATTTAATCGGTGCAATCAGCCTACCCTCATCCGGAAGCCTCTCAGCGTTGCCATAGTCACGATACTTCTTGCGCCAGCAAAACCATGGTTGATGTTATGCAACGCCAGAACCTGACCGCGTAATACAGCCCGTCTGCCGTCTGGTTTTTCAGGGGGGTTAACTGCTGCGATGAACCCCGAACACGTGGCAGAGTGAGCATATCACCTCTATTCAGGTGGCCAAATTCAGTGTTCCACTACAAAATCCAGAGAATGTGCATACCATTTTATGGATTTTTTTATGTCCGCACTTTACCCGTTCAAAAGCCAGTATCTAGCCCTTTCTCTCGTTCTGATCGCTAACGCTGCAACTATTTTCCGGTTCCTCAAATTCACGACAAATTAATGTGGTGCTTTCCATGGGAATTGGCTCTTCTGTTAGACCACACCAGGGATGCCCATTTATCGACTGATGAAACCGGCAAAAACGGCACTCACCAAACATTCTGGCCCCCTGATTTTTCTGCATACTCCGCAGATGGGCCAGAAAAACTGTTTTCAGCTGTTCCTCAGAAAAAGCTAATGAATCCCACGACTCCTGCAGTGTCTCCTGCATGATGCTATGCATCACTTCACTCGCTTTGGATGTCAGAACCAGATGGACAACCCGTTTATCCTTGCCGTCATTTTCTCTTCTAATCCAACCTTCACGCTCTAGTTTATTCAGGGACTGCGATACCGTGCCTTTAGTCAGCCCGAGGTATTCCGTTGTTGCAGCGGGCGTATTGGAATAACCATTGCATCGCGTTAAATAGAAAAGAATCTGAACCCATGTTGTGGGGAGTCCTTTCAGTTGCGGATGGCGATAAAAGCTGCCCATTTGCAGGCTCACCAGGCGTTCAAGAATATCAAAGAGTGTCACAGTAACCTGCCTCTGCTTGCCGGGATACGTGCTGGATAAACAAACGTCCAGACTTTCTAACGATAGGGTTGTACTGTCATCAATAGTATCGATTCAAAACCATATTGACAATATTTTCAGTGTGTGTGTAATATCAAATGGTATCGATTCGATACCATTTGATATTACACAAGGAAAGTCATCATGAGTAAAACAGCCGTTTTCTTTCATGCAGGTTGCCCGGTATGCGTAGATGCAGAACACCAAATCGCACTGGCACTCGATCCCGCTCAATACACGGTAGAAATCGTTCATCTCGGAAATGATAAAACGCGACTGAATGAGGCCATCGAAGCTGGTGTGCAATCTGTTCCAGCCCTGGTACTGGATGGCGGTATCCCGCTTCACATCAACTTTGGTGCGTTTATTAAAGATCTGCTTTAAGGATAAAAATGAAACGTATTGCGATTGTATTAGCAATGGCTGTAGCCACCTCTGCCGGTGCACATGGCAATGAGCCTCATCAGGGCGGTATTAAAACCAGCACCGACAAGGCTGTATTGGCTGAGTTTGATATTGTGCACACTAAAGTCACTACCGAAGGGAATGTTGCCACCTTCCATATGGCAGTTTCCGGCAAGGCAGGTAAAAGTAAGCCTGCAGTAACAGGTAAGCTGGCGGGAACGGAAATTTTCTCTTATGTCTGGCCGACAACGATCGATCCGTATGAAGTGGGATTTGAACATAAGGCCGGTATCCTGGCGCTGGCGGTAACATCCCATCCTGATCTGGATGATACGCCGCTGTATGATGAAAATGGCGATGGTAACCGCAACAATGATGGCGATCTGTGGCATACCCACTGGGTGGTGCTGAAGCCTAACGAGGTCTGCGGGCCTGGCGCACTGGCCGTAGTTGATATTCCTGAGGGACAAAAACCCCGGCTGCCAAAAACCTGGCCTGGCTTGCCGGTACTGTTGGACAGTCCGGGCTGGAATCCTACGCTGACAGGTGAAACTGTAGAAGTGAAAGTTCCGTTCGATAATATTGGCGTGGTCACTGCCAGCCAGTTTGATGGCGTAACTGCCGGGCTACGAGTTAATGCCTCCGTTCATGCGCCGCTACTTTGCGTCGAGGATGTATTTAAAGTGGCCTCTGGCAAGCTGACGCTGCCGGGGAAAGTAAACCAGTAACGGAAATTAACCCGCACCACAGTGCGGGTTCTGGAGTTAACATGAATATCATTCGTCATCCGCGAGCACCAGCATTGACAATTGAACGCTGGTTTAATACGTCACAGCCGATAACCCTGGAATCATTACGCGGCAAGGTCGTGGTAATGGAATCATTTCAGATGCTGTGTCCTGGCTGTGTTTCCCATGGACTGCCGCAGGTTTCACGTGTGTATGCCACTTTTCCACCGGATAAAGTGGCCGTTATTGGCCTACATACGGTTTTTGAGCATCATGAGGTAATGACCGCACAGGCACTGGAAACCTTTCTATCAGAATACCGCATCCCTTTCCCCGTCGGGGTGGATATGCCGTCTCCTGACAATGATGTCCCCCAGACCATGCTGTCCTACGCTATGCGCGGTACACCTACGTTGACGTTAATTGATCAGCAGGGATACCTACGCCAGCAATATTTTGGTCAGGTAGACGACCTCGCGCTGGGAGCAGAAATCGGGGCGTTATTGAATGAGTCGTTGTCTGTTTCCGAGGACGCGTCTATGGCATCAGGGTGCAGTGATGGGCAGTGTGCCACTACATAATGAGATACTGGATATGGCGGAGAGTTTTTTCCTGCCCGTGGGAAGAGTGAAACATTATCCCCGGGCAGTGAAAAAGAAACCGCAACGCTATGCATTACGGTTTCCATCAAAAGCTAAACTGACAAGCATTAGGAGATATACTCCGGCTTTTCGCATTTCAATCAAGAACACGCAAAAAGATTACTCTTCCTTCACTACAATCAGCGGCTCGATATCGCTCTCTTTTTTAATCACCAGCGACTCATCGCCGCGCAGGCAGGTCCCCCCATAGTTACCGCCTACGGTGAAGGTACAAACCTGAATATATTTACCGGCAATTTTTGGCAGACACCAAAGCTGCTGATAAATGTTCTTCTGCTCGGCAAACTTACCGCTGGTTTTATCCAGTAACTCTTCCTGATGGCTCACCAGATCGATGTTGCTGCCACAACGTCCTGCAATAGGTTTCACTGCATAACCGGTTTGCGCCAGCTCTTCATTAACAGTGAAATCAGTATCAAGCAGATAGCGGTGGTGTGGGAACAGTTGCCACAGGATCGGCAGAATCGCTTTATTACCAGGGATCACCGTCCACAGAGGTTCAAAGACCAGCACTTCCGGGCGCAGCAACACGTCGATTAAACGCACTTCCTGATTCGTATGCCCGGTACGAATTGGTACCGCAGCGTACTCCGTTTCACTGACCTCTCGCACCTGCTCAATTGCGGTTTCCCACGCCCAGGTTTTCCAGACGCAGTTCACCAGACGACCGTCCCCGTCAATCAGCTGACCGGCGTCATCCCAACGTAGCTCATCGAGGCCACGCAGAATTTTACTGTCAAACCCGGCCTGACGTAGCGCCTGCTGCATAAACTGAGCGTGGTAGTTTTCCTCTATATCTTTATCCTGCATGATGTGGACAAAAGGACGCGCGCGGCTGTGCTTCCAGGCCCCCGCCAGTTCGTTGATCAATCCTTCAGCTGGGTTGTGTCCCTGTCCTGTATAGCCCTGCTCGGCCCATCTTTCGAGGATCAAACCAGCTTCGGTATGGCACGATGCGGAATCGGCGTTGTACTCATACACCTTCAGTCCGCGTTCATCCATACAGAAATCCATACGTCCTGTAATCATATGATGCCGACGACGCTGCCAGGAAAGGCGCAGACGCGGCCAGAGGATTTTCGGGATATCGAACAGCGCCAGCAGGTTGTCATCTTTCAGCACTTTGTCGGTCGCGTGCAGATACATCAGGTGCAGCTCGTTGGTGGCTTTGATCAGCTCCTGCTCTGCACTCTCGGTAATGGTGAAGTACTGATGCGGATCCTGATTAATAACGTGGCCGTTCGCCAGCACGTAGGCTTTCTGCAGCGGATCCTGTTCATCAAGCCATTTACCGTCAAACTGCCCGTTATCTTCCAGTCGCGCGCCGCCAATTCTCAACGAGTCGTTGGCGATCTCCGGCTGCGGCAGGCTGTCACGGGTATCATCGGTCTGGATCATCCAGCCAAGGATGGTGGTGTCGTCAAAGGTATCACGCAAGGTGTAACAACCGTTTTCAACCACCATCTCCAGTTCGCGGGTCCACTGCTGTCCGGGAGGCAACGGCGTATGGAGCACGTTCTGTTCGGCAATACGGATTTTGTTTTCCAGCAACTGGGTGACGACCGCCACATGGCCGGTATCGTTAAACTCACCGCCTTTTTGCCAGATAAGCAGAGCACCGGCTACCGGCGCGCGGGGTGAACCATTCGGAAATGCCTGTAACGGCAGGATATTGTCATTCACCACTTCGCGCAGAAAGCGTAAGGAAAAGATCTCCCAGGCCATGCCTACATCGGTGAAGACCACGCCATAATTAAGGAAGAGAAAGCGGCGTGCGAACTCTACGCACTGCCATTTGTGGCCCATGTATTCGTCGTCGATATAGCTGCGAAATGCCGCATCATCGTCGTAGTCCCGTGGGTCGAGGGAGCTGTAATCTGAAGAGTAGATTGCTACGCCGCCTGGGGCGTAGCCCAATAATGTCCCGAATGGGGCATCCTGACTGGTCGTTCCTTTGCTCATGCACCTTACCTCAAAACAATACAGCCTGAGCAGGTTGGCGTGAATTTTTCGCTCTGATTGCCTGCTCTGCGACACTAACCGGACAGAGGTCAACATCATCATACACCTCAACGCAGCGGCTGGCGCTCAGAGGCGAAAAATTCACAGCAGGAACTACGCTTTTGTCAGGGTGACCGGTGCGCTTTTATACGCCGGAGTCAAACTTTGTGTGTCCACCGCATCCAGCGAAAGCAGGACATTCGCTTCTGGCAGATAAGCGCCTATTGAGCCCACCGCCATGTTGTAAATCACCACCGTCAAGCCGCACATAATGCGATCCGCACAGGGCTGGCCGCGGTCGTCCAGCGCCTGAACGTTGACCACATCTCCCTGGCTCAGATCGCGAGTCGCCGCTTCTTCAGCGCTTAAAAACACCACATCCCGACGACCGGTAATACCACGGTAGCGATCGTTCATACCATAAATAGTGGTGTTGTATTGATCGTGGCTGCGCAGCGTCGCCAGAACCAGTGCATCGGCAGGCTGATTTTCTCGCTCTACCGCCCGCTGATGGCTGACGATAAAGTTGGCTTTACCATTCGCCGTTCGCCATTCACGGCGCGAAGCGGGCGTATCCATACGAAATCCGCCCGGCTCGGCAATACGGGCATTGTAATCGTGGAACGCCGGGATCACGGCTTCAATGGCGTCACGGATCAGCGCGTAGTCCCCGGTTAACGCTTCCCAGTTGATCGGCGAAAGCGGCAGAGTAGCGTGTGCCATGCCCGCCACAATCGCGGGCTCCGATTTTAACCAGCGGGAAGCTGGCTTCAGCGCGCCGCAGGAAGCGTGGACCATCGACATCGAGTCTTCGACGGTCACCGACTGGATCCCCGTCGCCTGAATGTCGCGCTCCGTTCGACCTAATGCAGGCAGCAGATAATTATGCTTTGCCAGCAGCAAATGCGATCTGTTCAGCTTGGTCGCAACATGGACCTGCAGATCCAAATTTTTCATCGCCGCAAAGGTACGCTGCGGCTGCGGCATCGCCACCGCCAGATTGCCACCCATGCAAATGAGCGCTTTTGCCTCTCCCCGTTCGATGGCCCGAATACTCTCCACGCTGGAGCGGCCATGTGTACGCGGCACACGGATAGAAAAATGCGTCTCAAGGCGTTGCAGGAAGTCTTCGGATGCCGCTTCGTTGATCCCCACGGAACGGTCGCCCTGCACGTTAGAATGACCGCGCAACGGGCAGATCCCCGCCCCCGGCTTACCCATATTGCCTTTCAGCAGCAGCAGGTTTACCAGTTGCTGGACGTTCTCAGTACCGTTTTTATGCTGGGTGATGCCCAGACCATAACAAATAATAGTGGCACGAGATTTACTGTAGCTGTGTGCCAGGTCCTCCATCTGACTGCGCGTCAGGCCCGAGTCCTGTTCCAGCTCCGCCCAGTTATGCTGACGTAAGTCATCATACAGCGCTGCATATCCAGCAGTATGCTCATCGATAAACGCATGATCGAGCGTCGGTTGCTGATCCAGTAAGATCCGCGCTTCATCCATTTCGATCAGCGCCTTCATGATGCCTTTGAGCAGCGAGGCGTCACCGCCCATTTTTACCTGGTAGTAGTCGTTGCTTAGCTGCGTCGACTGACCGGTGAACATCTCTTTCGGGCTTTGCGGGAAACTAAAGCGCTCAAGCCCCCTTTCGTTCAGCGGATTGATAGAGATAATTTTAGCCCCGCGTTTGGCAACGTCGCGTAAGGTGGTCAGCATACGTGGATGATTAGTGCCAGGGTTATGCCCGATACAAATCACCAGATCGCAATGGTCAAAATCGTCAAGTTCAACGGTCCCTTTTCCGAGGCCAATGGCCGGCGTTAGCCCTGCGCTGGTCGGTCCGTGGCACATGTTTGAGCAATCAGGAAAGTTGCTGCTGCCATATTCGCGGGCAAAAAGCTGATACAGGAACGCCGCTTCATTTGACGTTCTGCCGGAGGTGTAAAACTCAACCTGCTGGGGTGAATCATAGCTGCGCAGACGCTCGCCTATCTCCTGGAAGGCGATATCCCAATCCACCGCCTGCCAGGTATCTGATGCTGCATCGTATTTCATCGGATGCGTCAAACGACCGATATTTTCCAGCTCATAATCGCTGTAGTGCCAGAGTGTGGAAACCGGGTGACGGCTGAAAAATTCCGGTGACGCTTTTTTACTGGTTGTCTCCCAGGAGACCGCCTTAACGCCATTTTCGCACAGCTCCATTGGCGCACGGTGCCCTGGGTCCGGCCACGCACAGCCCGGACAGTCGAACCCTTTCACCTGGTTCATTTTGAACATCGCGATAATGTCGCGGGCGACAGCCTTTTGCGAAAACACCGAAGCAGTGACGGCTTTTACCGCGCCCCACCCACCCGCCGGGCCCTGATAACCGCTTACTCCTGGAACACCATTTTTCATTATTACTGCTTATTCACCGCCAATTTTTAATGGCGAATACGGTAGCAATTTCCGTCCAACATTGATTTCCTCTTCATGGAGTACGGAGCGGGTACAATGAACGGGTTAGATTTATCTTCCCCTTTCAGCACAAAGCGACATAAAGTTCCAATCTGTTAAATTGAGTTCTACCTAACTGCTACACTGCATCAACACAACCACTCAGAAGGCAGGTCAATATGTCAGACAATACCTATCAGCCCGCGAAAGTCTGGACGTGGGAAAAATCGAACGGGGGCGCATTCGCCAATATCAACCGCCCGGTTTCCGGAGCCACCCACGAGAAAACGCTGCCGGTTGGCAAACATCCGCTGCAGCTCTATTCGCTGGGTACGCCAAACGGGCAGAAAGTGACGATCATGCTGGAGGAGTTGCTGGCGCAGGGGGTGAAGGGCGCGGAATACGATGCCTGGATTATCCGCATTGGCGATGGCGATCAGTTTTCCAGCGGCTTTGTTGAGGTGAATCCGAACTCGAAGATCCCGGCGCTACGCGATCACTCGCAAAACCCACCGGTTCGCGTATTCGAATCTGGCGCAATCCTGCTCTATCTGGCGGAAAAATATGGTTATTTCCTGCCGCAGGATTTGGCAAAACGCACCGAAACGCTGAACTGGTTGTTCTGGTTACAAGGCGCAGCACCGTTCCTCGGCGGAGGCTTTGGCCACTTCTATAACTATGCTCCGGTAAAAATTGAGTACGCTATCAATCGCTTCACCATGGAAGCCAAGCGCTTACTCGACGTGCTGGATAAACAATTGGCGCAACATCAGTTTGTGGCCGGAGATGAATACACCATTGCCGATATGGCGGTCTGGCCATGGTTTGGCAATGTGGTTCTGGGCAACGTCTACGACGCAGCAGAGTTCCTTGACGCAGGAAGCTACAAGCACGTACAACGCTGGGCAAAAGAGATTGCAGCGCGTCCGGCGGTTAAGCGTGGTCGTATTGTAAACCGCACTAACGGACCGCTGAACGAGCAGCTTCATGAACGCCATGATGCCAGCGACTTCGATACCCAAACCGAAGATAAGCGCCAGAACTAAAATAAATTGCCGGATAGCAACCGCTATCCGGCAATTTCATTCAGGATTTGTCACGCGCTGGTGACGTCGTACTCCATGCGGCGAAGTGCGTCTAACGTGGCTTTAGCTTCATCTTCATCAATGATGCTCATGGCGAACCCTACGTGCACCAGCACCCATTGCCCGACCAGCTCAGCTGTATCACCTTCACAAATCAGGGCAATATTGACATCACGTTTGATGCCGCACACTTCAACCTGCGCAAGCTGGTGAATATCTTCACCAACGGCCAGAACCTGACCAGGGACTCCAATACACATATCTGACTCCGCCCCATAGCAACCTATGGGTTATTCGACTTCAATACTTTTCACTTTCAGTGAATCGCCAGCATCAACCCGCAGGCGATCGCCCTGACATTGTGGACACTGCGCATCATGCTGGGTGATTTCCACAACCTGACTGCAATCCCAGCACCATGCCTGGGCTGGCTTGTAATCAATATGCAGCTCACAACCCTGAGCCAGCGTCCCCTGACAGACGATGTCGAAACTGAAACGAACGGCGCTCTCTTCAACGCAGGAGAGCGCCCCGATTTCCAGCCAAACACCGGTTACACGTTTGACACCGTGCTGCTCTGCCTGCTGTTGAACAATCTCAACCGCGCTCTGACAAAGGGACAGCTCATGCATTTTCGCAGTTCCGACGACCCAGCAGCAACGCGCGGCGATTTAGCTGCGGCGCATTCGGATCGCTAACCGGCAGCGATAACAGCATTCGCGCGCAATCGTCAGTCAGACGCATGCCTTCTTGCGCCGACATACTGTGCGAAAGCGGCGACATCAGTGAGCAGGAAAGGTATTGCGATACGCCCTCCAGTTCACCAACGGTAAAGGTCATCTCGCCATACGGCAGACGCAGTCCGATTTTTTCGCTGACTTTACGCACCGGCCAGATCTGGTCCGGTCCGGGGAAAATCAGTGCGCTGAGCATCCAGGGCGTGATAACACACCCCGTCCACTGTCCTTCAAACAACGTAAATTCAGAGACATATACTGGCATGTTCGGATGCAGGAAAGAGAGATCGTGCATTGAACGCCGGGCAACCTCTTCAAACGCTGCCTGAATTTGCATCTTCGGGGCCGTCTGAAAACCGACAAACTCCTCAGACATGAGCCGCCTCCCGCGGGATCGCTTCAACACCTGATTCGCGAAGCGCGGCAAGAACCTGCTCAAGCGCAGGTTCAATCATCGCTTCAACCGTTGGCGTTAGTCCGATATGCGGCTCCAGCGATTCCGGAATAACACCGACTAACGTCAGCTTTTTCGGAAACTCGCCGGTGAAACGCAGGGCCGACAATACGTCGGCCAGACCAAGCTGGTGCGGTGAGATTTTGTTGGTAAACAGCGCCGGGATCTCTTCATCCCGCAGGACCATCATCGTTCCTGGCGTGTTTTTCTTCGACACAATGGCGTCAGCAATGATCAGATGATCTCTGTTCGCCATATCACCGAGAAGCTCCATCCCAGCCGTACCACCGTCCAGAACATCAACAAAGTCTGGCAGGACGTACCGTTGTTCTAATGCCTCAACGATACGTACCCCGATGGCTTCGTCGGTCAGCAAAATATTGCCGACCCCTAAGACTAATATCCGCATTACAGAACCTTAACTGAGACCACTTCGTTCCCATCAACGTCCACCACATGCACCGCACATGACATACAAGGGTCGAAGGAGTGAATGGTACGAACCACTTCCAGCGGTTTGTTTGGATCGGCAATCGGCGTACCTACCAGCGAGCGCTCATACGGTCCCACTTCATCATTAAAGTTACGTGGGCCAGAGTTCCAGGTTGACGGTACTACCGCCTGGTAGTTGCTGATAATGCCATCTTTGATCACCATCCAGTGAGACAGCATACCGCGCGGCGCTTCGAGGAAACCGACACCTTTAAATTCACCCGTTGCCGGGATATCCGGTTTCACGAAGGTAGTGTGGTCGCCTTTGCCGATGTTCACAATCAGCGCATTGTACTGATCCTGCAGAACGTTCTGCAGTTCACAGCAGTGAACGGTACGGCCAATAATACGGCCCAACGTAGAGTGCAGCTGTGACACTTCGATAGTTTTACCGGTCAGCTTGGTGTAAATCGCGATGATTTCATTCAGCTTGGCATGGGTAGACTCGCGTTTGGCCGCCAGTTTACACAGCATGTTGGCCAACGGACCCACTTCAACCGTTTTACCGTAGAAGGTCGGTGCTTTAACCCAGGAGTACTTGCCGTCATCTGACCAACCGGTGTAATCAGGAACCGTTGTGCCTTCCCACGGAGCCTGCGGCGCTTCGTCTTTGTACCACGCGTGTTTCGCACTCTCCTGAATCCCTTTGATCAGGTACTCATCGGAGTGAGAGGTGATCGGACGATAGGTCGACAGATCTTCATTGGTGATGTAACCACCCGGGAACAGGAAGCTGCCGTTTTTACCGTCAGTCGGGAATTCCGGTGCGCTCAGATAGTTAACTGCACCTTGACCACGTTCCAGCCACTCAGGGTAGAACGCAGCAATAACTGCGGTATCAACCTTGTAAACCTGCTCAACGAAGTCGCTCAGCTTATCGATAAAGGACTTGATATACATCAGGCGCTCAAGGTTCAGCACACCAAGGCCGTCGAGGTTAATTGGGTTAGCAACCCCGCCTACCGCCAGGTTCTGAATGTGCGGCGTTTTACCGCCCAACAGCGCCACAACACGGTTAGCATCACGCTGGCATTCCAGCGCCTGCAGGTAGTGAGCGACCGCAATCAGGTTCACTTCTGGCGGCAACTGCATTGCCGGGTGACCCCAGCAACCGTTGGCAAAAATGCCTAACTGACCGCTGGCAACAAGGTCTTTGATCTTGTTCTGAACCTTAGTGAACTCTTCTGCGCTGTTCAGGTGCCAGGAGGACACGCCGTTCAGCATGGCAGACGCTTTCGCTGGGTCTGCTTTCAGTGCAGAGGTGATATCCACCCAGTCCAGCGCAGAGAGCTGATAGAAGTGAACAATGTGATCATGCGTGGTGTGCGCGGCCAGAATGATGTTACGGATATACTGTGCGTTCACCGGAACATCAATATTCAGCGCGCTTTCTGCTGCACGAACGGAAGAGATAGCGTGAGTGGTAGTACAAACGCCACAGATACGCTGCACAATCATCCAGGCATCGCGCGGATCGCGGTTTTTCACGATCTCTTCCATGCCGCGCCACATGGTACCGGAAGCCCATGCTTTAGATACCACGCCATTTTCGATTTCGCAGTCGATGCGTAAATGACCCTCAATACGGGTTACCGGATCAATAGTAATTCTCTGGCTCATGCTTTGCTCGCCTCATGACGATTTTGATCGTTTTGTTTTAAAGGAGGAAGTATCGGCAGTAGACGAATGAGTACGATGTATGCACAAATCTCAATAGCCACAAAACCAATAGAAATCAACAGTTCTTCCCAGGTCGGGAAGTAGTGGTAGCCACCACCAGGATTGAACGCCACCAGCGAATAGGACAGACGCCATGTCGCACAACCCAGCAATGCGCTCAGCGCAGACAGATACAGCATGCGTGAGTCGTTACGCAGCTTAGTGACGCGCAGCACCACCAGCGGGAAGACCATCAGCACGACTTCAATCCAGAACATCAGGGAGTAAAGATCGCCTGAGAACGCATAGGACAGCTTGTCGCGATAGATCAGTTCGCCAAAGCGCAGAACCACGAAAATCGCCAACAGCACACTGATGGTATTCGTCAGCTTGATGAACAAACTTTTCTCGTCCGGACCATTACCTTTCAGCCCGGCTTGTACCAACGAGCCTTCAAAGATGACGATCGAGAAGCCCATAATAAAAGCGGTTAATACGGAGAAAAGCGGCAACATTTCATAAGCTTGCCATAGCGGATGCACCTTATAGCCCGCAGAAATCATCAATGAACCCATTGAAGACTGGTGCATAGTTGGCAGCAGCGCGCCAAGGGCAATAATAAAGAACATCACTTTGTTCAAACGTTTGAGAGAAACTTTCCACCCCAGACGTTCAAACAGAGCCGGAGCAAATTCCAGCGCCATGATGCCGATATAGATGGTCATACAGACCGCCGTTTCGAACAGTACCGAGTTCACGTTGAAGTGGCCCGGAATGTAGAAATACGGCAGGTTCCAGTAACGACCGACGTCAATGGTGATCGACAGACCACCCAGCGAGTAGCCAAACAGGCTCGCCAACAGCGCCGGACGTACCAGTGGATGGTATTGTCCTCTGTTGAAAACATACACCGCCCACGCCAGCGCCCAGCCACCGCACGCGAAGCCGGTACCAATCAGCAGGTCAAACGCGATCCATACACCCCATGGGAAACCGCCGTTCAGATCGGAGACTGAGCCCAATCCGAAGACCAGACGTTTCACGATCAGGAGCATACACAGGACGATAAGCGGCCCAAAAATAATGACCGGTTTGCTGATTATTTTTCCGCCCAGCGGTTTAGGATCATGACTCATGATCGTCTCCTCCATCGTGATGGTCGTTTTTCGTGTTACGACGAACCAGCACGGTTAAGCCCGCCAGCGCAGCCAGGGGTAATATCATGCCCTTGTACAAGGAATGTTGAACATGTTCGGAACGCGCACCGGTTGAAAGATCATCCAGTTTCGGCAGATCCAAATCCTCGTAAGGAACGCCCGTCAGTACCATAACCTGTGTACCCCCCCCCTCTTTCTCGCCGTACAGATGGGGGTAATACTTCGGTACCGTATGCAGATAGGTATCGCCTGCTTTCACCGTCTGACGCGGATAGTGGTATTCGCTGCCAGGCTTCAGCGCGAGACGTTTTTTCGCCTCAGCCATCAGCTCTTCACGCGTACCAAAAATCACCGCACCGGCAGGGCACACTTCAACACAACCCGGTAAACCGCCTTTGTCCAGACGCTCAACACCTTTCTGGTTACACAGTTCACATTTGTGAAGCGCACCAAACGGGTTGTTGTAGTCATACTTAGGCACATTGTACGGGCAGGCGACCATGCAGTAACGACAGCCCGTGCAGACATCTTTGTCATAGTGGACGATGCCAGTTTTCGGATCTTTCTTCAGCGCGGAGACCGGGCAAACGGAGACGCAGTTCGGATCGACACAGTGCATGCACTGCTTCTTAATGTATGCGTAGCCGTTTTCTTCCTGGTCTTTGTTGACGCCTGTTCCGCTACGCCACACCTGGATGATGTTATTGGTATACGGTGACAGTTTGTCGTTGTTCGACCAGGTCTGCTCGCCTTCCGGGTTACGCGCCGGGAAGTTGATATCCTGACACTTGGTGACACAGGCCTGGCAGCCTATGCACAGCGTCGAGTCATAGAGCATCCCAAGAGAACCAGGGATCGGCGGACGGTTTTCTGCAGCCGCATGGCTGATGGACGGCGCAGCGCCCAACAGCAATGCCCCGCTGGAGGCTGCTTTAATAAAGTTACGTCTGTTCACGGTTATTCTCCCCGTGAGTCAGCGTTATCTTTCTTCTGCTGACGCCCCAGTTCACGAACCGCCATCACGCTGACACCGGCAACCAGTCCTACTACGCCACCAAGCAGCCCAATCGCCCCGGCAGAAATATTGCCGCCTTCTTTCATATTGACGTCAGGTTTCTCGGAACGCGGTGTTTGGTTTTCCACATGAGCAAGCTGGTGAATACCTTTATGGAAACCGACACCTTCTTCGTTACAGCCGTAGCAAGGGTGACCGATTGCCACCGGCCACACGCCGCCAACATCGCAGAATTGCAGCGTTGAGCAGTTGCCGTAGGTTTCTGGTCCTTTACAGCCCAGATGGTAGAGGCACCATCCTTCACGGTGACCTTCATCGCCAAACTCTTTAGCAAAACGACCTGCATCGAAGTGCGGGCGACGTTCGCAGTGTTCGTGAATCAAACGACCATAGGCAAATGTCGGACGGTTTTTGGTATCCAGCTTCGGCGGCTTACCGTAAGTGATGATATGCGCGACCGTTGCAAGGAAGTTGTGCGGGTTCGGAGGACAGCCGGGGATGTTGATGATGGTTTTGCCTGGCAGAACTTCCTGCAAGCCGACGGCCCCCGTTGGGTTAACGCCAGCAGCAGCAACACCACCCCACGCGGCACAAGAGCCGATGGCAATGATAGCGGCAGCGCCTTCTGCGGCCCGGCGGATGTGATCTACGATCGGCTCACCGGCAACCATGCAGTAAATACCATTGTCTTTCAGTGGGATAGAACCATCTACAACCAAAACATATTGCCCTTTGTACTTCTCCAGAGCGTTATGTTTATTCTCTTCGACCTGGTGGCCGAAGGCGGCAGAGAGTACCTCATGGTATTCCAGAGAGATTGTCTCCAGAACGAGGTTTTCCACTGTAGGGTGTGTCGCGCGAAGTAGCGATTCAGTACAACCCGTACACTCCTGCGCACCAATCCAGATAACCGGTGGACGCTGAGGACGAGAAACTGATTCGGCCATTTCTGCGGCGGCTTTGCTACTGAGCCCCATGGTAGCGGCCAGTGCTGCACAAAGCTTCATGAAATCACGGCGATTGATGCCGTTCGAATTGATGAGAGAGTTATCTCCAGTCATTTTATAGTTATTCCGTTGCGAAGACCTGGCTTTTATTTTGCACCTTTCGCATGTTGCATATTGCGATCGGCGCGCCATTTACCACACTTTTTATATGGTTATGTGCATTATAATACTTCGGCGGAGCAACAAAACGAAGGCGTAGGTCAATAGTGTAATTAATTAAAGCAAGATAATACCCCTTTCGGATCAAGCTTCGAGACGATAGCCAGCCATGAAAAAACGAATTGTTGTACTGGACTGGTTCTCTTTAAAGAAATCCATAACCATCTCTTTATCCAGCCCATAGCGACGCGTGAGGATCCCCGCTTCCCACGCGCTGAGCTGTCGATCGCCCGTTTTTTCAAACATTCGATGAGAAAATCCCAGCACAAAACCGCGTTTATAATCAGCACAAAAATTGGCCGCCGTGCGTGCGCTATCCGCACTTGACGCGTTTAATCCGGCCATCAAGCCTTTTCCAAAATGGTTGTCCATGCATAACCTCCAATCGCTATATAATAAATTATATAGCGATTTTTTAAGCAAAGACCAGAGGTATCACGTACTTTTTTATGTCCGCTTAAAAGGACACCCATTCATCCTTTTTAGCGGCTGCAGACGTTTTGCTGTCTGCTGAAGGGGAAGCGGTACTGGCGGCGGCGTACTGCACATCGTTTGCTGAAAGGCGGAACTGTTGTACCGAGCGTTGCAGCTCTTCCGTTTGCCGTTCAAGCGCCACAGCCGCGGCGGAAACTTGCTCTACCAGCGCGGCGTTCTGTTGCGTTACGCTGTCCATCTGCGTGATCGCCACGCTCACCTGCGAGATGCCCTTATTCTGTTCTTCTGAGGCAGAAGCAATTTGCTTCATGATAACGGTCACTTCGGTGGCTCCGCGCAGAATCGCCTCCATGGTTAATCCCGTCTCTTTAACCAGTCGAGCGCCCTGATCGACGCGACGCGACGATTCGCCAATCAGCGTCTCAATCTCTTTCGCCGCCCCGGCGCTACGGCTGGCAAGGTTACGCACCTCACCGGCAACAACGGCAAAACCACGCCCCTGCTCACCTGCTCTGGCAGCTTCAACTGCCGCGTTCAGCGCCAGAATATTGGTCTGGAAGGCAATACTATTAATAACAGACGTAATTTCCGCGATCTGTTTAGAGCTGGCGGCAATGCCGTCCATCGTCTCAACCACTTCTGAAACCAGGCTGCTCCCTTTACCTGCCGTCTCTGTCGCCGTATCGGCAAGCTGGCTGGCTTCACGCGCATTTTCGGCGTTCAGTTTTACCGTTGCGGTCAGTTGCTCCATGCTGGCAGCGGTCTCTTCCAGCGCCGCAGCCTGCTCCTCAGTACGCGATGAGAGATCGTTATTGCCGGTGGAAATTTCCGTAGCCCCTCGCCAGATGTTGTCACTACCTGAGCGAATTGTACTGACGGCTTCGCGCAGGCTGTCCTGCATCGCGCACAATAACGGCACCAGTTGGCCCACGCAGTTACGGCCAAAATCTTCGATTGGATGGCTGAGATCGCCCTGAGCAATCTGCTGGAACTGCTGGCGGATACGTCCCAGGGGTTTCACCATCATGGCGACGAGGTAACGATCTGTGAAGAACAGGAGAGCAATACCGAGGATCACGGCGGTAATAATTAGCGTCCGGATGATAGACGTTTTGCCATCAACCATGACGCGCGTGGTATCAAGCCGCTTACCTGCCGTGGCGTTAAAACGTTCGGCACTGGCGCCAAATTCACGGCTCAGCGCTGGCGTAACGGTGCTGGCATGCTCCGCAAAGGCCGTAAGCGTGCCCTGCTGCGCCAGTTGCATTTGCGGAATCACCCCGTTATCCAACAGCGCCTGCCACTTCGTCAGTACCGCCGCGGCAACGTCCGGATCCATAGGCCCCGGAGACAACGTTTTCATCTCCTGGAGTTTTTTGCTCATATTCTCCAGGGACTGCTGCGCTGGTGCAAAATCAGGCGTTCCGCCGCTCATTTTGACATCCATGGCGCGACTTAAGCGCGTTACGAAGCGAAAATACTGATCGTTCCCCTGACTGAGCACCGTCATCTGATGGACAAGATGACGGTCAATATCATTGCCTTCAGATATTTTTGATAAAGAATGAAGACTGAATAAACCCACGCCCGACCAGAGCAGGCAAAAAAGTCCCAGTATTGCCAACATGACAATACGAATAGTGAAGTTTTTCAGCAAACGCATAATAATTTCCTTGCCGTTGATGAGGAATTCGCCATCAGGCGATACTTATCCTTGTTATCGGCAGGCAACAGAGAAGATATAATGCATTCTTTATTTTTTTACTTTCTTAAGTGCATCCAATATTATTTACACTATATCAACATGAATGCTAATGAAATTAGCTAGCATTATTATTCAGATAATTAACCTGAAGCATTAAATAATCCCTTGTTTTCTATCGTAAATATTTGTTAAACCATGCAAGAGTACGCTCCCAGGCCAAATCAGCGGTAGCATTATCATAACGCGGTGTCGAGTCATTATGAAAACCATGATTAACGCCGGGATAGATATATGCCTCATAGACTTTCTTATTGGCTTTGAGCGCCGCTTCATAGGCAGGCCATCCCTCATTAATTCGGGTATCTAATTGCGCATAGTGCAGTAATAAAGGCGCTTTTATTTTAGGGACATCTGATGCAGGAACCTGACGCCCATAAAAAGGCACTGCGCAGGCCAGTTCAGGAAAAGCAACGGCTGCGGCATTCGATACGCCGCCACCGTAGCAAAATCCGGTGATACCCACCTTTCCCGTCGCGCCTGAATAACGCTGCATAAATTCAATGGCGGCAAAGAAGTCGTTCATCAGCTTTACGGGGTCAACCTGCTGCTGCAACTCCCGACCTTTATCATCATTGCCAGGATAGCCCCCTACTGAACTTAATCCATCAGGCGCGAGTGCAATATAGCCCGCCTTCGCCACCCGCCGTGCCACATCCTCAATATACGGATTCAGCCCACGATTCTCATGCACCACCACTACCGCCGGAACTTTCCCCGTCGCTTTCGCAGGTTTAACCAGATACCCACGCACATCACCATGCCCTTCAGGTGAAGGATAAGTCATGTATTCCGCCAGGATATCAGGATCGGTGAACTCCACCTGCGTTGCGAGGGCATAATTGGGTTTCAACACATTGAATAATGCCAGCGCCGTCATACCACCGACTGCATATTTCGCAGCAAGTTTGAGAAACTCGCGTTTCGTTATTTTGCCATGAGCGTAATAGTCATAGTAGTCGAGCAATTCTTGCGGAAAGTCTTTGGCAGTTAGACGCGGCATGGCAGCACTCCAGATCGATGTTTTTTTAAGCAAAGCACAGTGGTCTGTTTTTGCCCAGTTTTTCATTCCAGTGTGACCTGGTGAACGGGATATTCATCATGAACCCGCTAGAATAGAAACGTTGTTTCGAAATTCACCTGCACTAAGGAGATCTCATGGACTGGTTTGCCAATCCTGAACGTTACGAGCAGATGCTCTATCGCTACTGCGGGCGCAGCGGTTTACGTTTACCCGCGCTATCGCTGGGTTTGTGGCACAGTTTTGGGCACGTTCAGGCGCTGGATTCACAGCGCGCTCTGCTGCGTAAAGCATTTGATTTAGGCATCACGCATTTTGATTTAGCCAATAACTACGGGCCGCCTCCGGGCAGCGCAGAAGAGAATTTTGGCCGATTATTGCGCGAGGATTTTGCACACTATCGTGATGAACTGATCATCTCCACCAAGGCAGGCTATGACATGTGGCCAGGGCCATACGGTTCTGGCGGTTCGCGCAAATACCTGCTCGCCAGCCTCGACCAGAGCCTGAAACGCATGGGCCTCGACTATGTCGATATCTTCTACTCGCACCGCGTTGACGAAAATACGCCAATGGAAGAGACCGCCTCAGCGCTGGCCCATGCGGTGCAAAGCGGTAAAGCGCTGTATGTCGGCATCTCATCCTATTCCCCGGAGCGTACGCAGAAAATGGCCGAGCTGATGCGGGAATGGAAAATTCCGCTGCTGATCCACCAGCCTTCTTACAACCTGCTTAACCGTTGGGTAGACAGCAGTGGTCTGTTGGATACGCTGGAATCCAACGGCATGGGCTGCATCGCATTTACGCCGCTGGCCCAGGGGCTGCTGACGGGGAAATACCTCAACGGCATTCCGGAAGGTTCACGCATGCAGCGTGAAGGGAAAAAAGTTCGTGGGCTGACGGAAAATATGCTGACGGAAGAAAACCTTAACAGCCTGCGTTTGCTCAATGAGATGGCGCAACAGCGCGGACAGTCGATGGCGCAAATGGCCTTAAGCTGGCTGCTGAAAGACAACCGGGTGACGTCGGTATTAATTGGCGCCAGCCGACCGGAGCAACTGGAGGAGAACGTTCAGGCGTTGTCTAACCTGACGTTCAGCGCCGAAGAACTGGCGCAGATCGATAAACATGTCGCGGATGGTAAGCTGAACCTGTGGCAGGCCTCATCTGACAAATAGCCGTTTGTAACTCTGTGCCGGGAAGCGGCGTTAGCCTCCCCGGCACGTAACAGGGCCAGCCAATCCCTTCACACCTCTTCCGCTTTGATCTCTGGACGTTGAAATTCCGGCCACACCAGCGCGACAAGCGCAGGATAAGCCTCCAGACTGAACTCCCTGAAGCACTGGCGTAAGTTAAGCACATCCAGATCGGCATGCGGGACTTTCTCACCGCTCAGACAGCGCTTTTTTATATTGTCGTAATATTTATACACCGCAGAGTTGAGATCGCTACAACGCCGCTGTGCATCAAATAGCCCTGGCGTCTCATTTAGCTCCACCATTGTCATCCGCTTGATCGTTGAGTGGATAAAATCGATATATTCGTGATTAACGCGCCAATACCATACTGGGGTAATCGAATTCATCAGTACCGAAAAATGATCTTCCCCCTCTTCTTTACTCAGTATTTCCGGCTGGTTTTCAGAGTGCCCATTTTCTGCATATCGGTTTTTATTTGCACTGCGCATCAACAAAAGTACCCCACAGGTAAGCAATAGCAGGGTAATAACAGAATAAAATATACTGTTCATATACTGGCTCCATTTTTTTTGATTTTAAAATTACGCCATGCTATTGTCAACGCAGCCTGGTTTATTTAGAACAACATATCATTGGCATCAAAGGATATTTCAACATGCTTCCCGAGCATCTTGTTCCCTCGCGTTTTCACTTATCCAGCTCATCTACTAATACCCGTCCCGCAGATAATAGTGAAAATTTGACTCAGGGAAAGAGAACATTAAGTGATTATGAACCCGATATTTTGATTAGCTCTACAGCTAACGGCCAGGCGCGCAATATGTTATTTGAAGAGTGCGATCGCCATTTAAAAGAGCGCCTGTTTCGTGCCGCAAAAATTGAGTCCTTCACTCGCCTGCTCAATTCACTACAAGCGGAAGGCGACATTAACGCTCAAGAATTAAGTAAAATTTTATCGACAAAAACAGCCAGCGTAAATGAACAGGGCAATAAAATTTGGCTTAATTTAATTACGCGTGAGACCAGCGATCCTATTTTTTATTCTCTGGAAGAGAAATAAAATGAAAGATGTTGAGGATAATAATGTTTATTTGGCTTTAGATGACCATAAAAGCGATGAGTTTGTCTTAAAGCAAAATTTGGCCGTATTGATTGCCAATAAAAATGCGACGTTGGAAAGCGTTGCCCAGGAGATGGTCTCTATTCCCGCCGCGCTGGTGCGGCTGAAATGGCAAAATCGTCGCGAAATTTATGCGCTACAGGCTAAAGAAGAGATCTATGGCGCCGCGATTGAAGCCATTATGGAGCAGCAACCAGAACTACGGGACAAAATCATGGCCCGGCTGGAGAGCACATACCAGCATATACTCAAGCGAGAAACAGCCACCTTACGCCTGACGCGTAAACTGTCTGAAGGGAACTACGAACCCACCAGGATAACGGCAGTCGCACTGGATGAGGACAGATAAGGGCGTCTGGGGAGAGTTAAATCAGGAGAGGAAGGCCGGGTAAGGCAACAACCATTACCCGGCAATCAGGATTACTTCGCTTTCACGGTCTCTTCACCGACCAGACCAATCTTCAGGAAACCCGCCTGATGCAGCGTATCCATAACTTTCATCATGGTTTCATAATCGACGGTTTTATCCGCACGGAAGAAAATCGTGGTGTCTTTCTTCCCATCGGTCAGCGTATTTAATTCGCTAATCATGGTGTCATCCGTCACCTGATTGTTGCCAATAAACATACTCTTATCGGCTTTAACAGACAGGTAAACCGGTTTTTCCGGACGCGGCTGCGGCGTGCTGGTGGAAGCCGGGAGATTCACCTTCACATCCACCGTTGCCAACGGTGCGGCCACCATAAAGATGATCAATAAAACCAACATAACATCGATAAACGGCGTCACGTTGATTTCATGCATTTCACCGTTATCGTCCAGGTTTTCATTAAAGCTCATTGCCATGGAACATTATCCTACACGTAATTTCTGCGCTGCACGTACCGGATGGGCAGAAGCGCTAGCGTTCAGGTCCAGATCGCGACTTTGCAGCAACAGTACCTGTGCCGCGACATCGCCCAGCATCGCTTTATAGCTGCCAATCTGACGTGCGAAAATGTTGTAGATAACGACCGCAGGAATTGCCGCGACCAGACCGATCGCCGTCGCTAACAGTGCTTCTGCGATACCCGGCGCAACAACGGCCAGGTTGGTCGTTTGGGTTTGTGCAATCCCGATGAAGCTATTCATGATGCCCCATACGGTACCGAACAGACCCACAAATGGAGAGATAGCCCCGATGGTGGCCAGGTAGCCGTTACCACGTCCCATATGACGACCTACCGCCGCCACACGACGCTCCAGACGAAAGCCGGTACGCTCTTTAATACCTTCGTTGTCGTCGCTGCCTTCTGACAATTCCAGTTCGTTCTGCGCTTCGTAAATCAACTGTGCGCCCAGGCTTTTGCCATCAAATCCTGCAGCAATCTCATTTGCCTGGTCTAAAGAGCGGGCGTCCGCCAGCAGTTGCTGTTCACGCTTAAGGCGGCGTTTCTGAGTAAAGAACTCAAGGCTCTTACTAAAGAAGATAGCCCAGGTGACCACTGATGCCAAAATCAGCCCAATCATCACGCACTTAACCACGATATCGGCGTGCTGATACATACCCCAGACGGAAAGATCCGTCTGCATCAAATTATTACCCACTCTGTATCTCCAGGACGCAAATCACAAAATCTGAGCGTAATGATATCAAAACGACGTCGAATTGATAGTCGTTCTCATTACTATTTACATATTGCCGCACCTTTGGTTTCTTTTCCTTGCGCTTACGCAGTAAAAAAGTCACCAGAAGCATTTTGAGATTATTTTCTACTGTATGACCGTTCTGCAGGATGCGTCATCTTTGATTCATGGTAGTTTAGACATCCAGACGTATAAAAACAGGTAAGACGACATGGCAGATAAGCAACTTGAAACCAAACTCGTTCACGCAGGACGCAGTAAAAAGTACACGCTGGGCGCGGTAAATAGCGTGATCCAGCGCGCTTCTTCGCTAGTGTTTGACACCGTAGAGGCCAAAAAGCAGGCTACGCACAACCGTGCTAACGGTGCGCTTTTCTATGGACGTCGCGGAACCCTGACGCATTTTTCCCTGCAGGAGGCAATGTGTGAACTGGAAGGCGGCGCGGGTTGCGCGTTGTTCCCCTGCGGCGCGGCGGCCGTTGCCAACACCATCCTCGCCTTTGTGGAACAAGGGGATCATGTGCTGATGACCAACACCGCCTATGAACCCAGCCAGGATTTCTGCACCAAAATTCTCGGCAAACTCGGCGTGTCCACCGGATGGTTCGATCCGCTGGTTGGTGCCGATATTGTGAAGCACATACAGCCGAACACTAAAGTCGTATTTCTGGAATCTCCCGGCTCTGTCACCATGGAAGTACATGATGTTCCTGCTATTGTTGCCGCCGTCAGAAGCGTCGCGCCGGATGCGATCATCATAATTGATAACACCTGGGCTGCCGGGGTGCTGTTCAAAGCGCTGGATTTTGGCATCGATATTTCTATTCAGGCTGGCACCAAATATCTGATTGGCCATTCCGACGCCATGGTCGGCACTGCGGTAGCTAATGCCCGTTGCTGGGATCAACTGCGCGAAAATACCTATCTGATGGGGCAAATGCTGGACGCCGATACCGCCTATATGACCAGCCGCGGACTGCGTACGCTAAGCGTTCGCCTGCGCCAACATCATGAAAGCAGCTTAAAGGTCGCCGAGTGGCTGGCCAGCCATCCGCAGGTCGCCCGCGTGAACCACCCCGCGCTGCCCGGCAGTAAAGGCCACGAATTCTGGAAGCGTGATTTCACCGGCAGCAGCGGACTGTTCTCATTTGTATTGAATAAGAAACTAAATCATGAAGAGCTGGCCGCGTATCTGGACCACTTCAGCCTGTTCAGCATGGCCTACTCCTGGGGCGGTTTTGAGTCGCTGATTCTCGCTAATCAGCCGGAACATATTGCGGCAATCCGTCCCCAAGGCGAGGTGGACTTCAGTGGAACGCTCATCCGTTTGCATATCGGTTTAGAGAATGTTGACGATCTGATTGCCGATTTGGCCGCAGGATTTGCCCGAATCGAGTAAAATTGCCATAGATGGACATATATGCAGACACTTCTGGTGGAAAAGTCTGCAATTGTTGCGTCCGGGATCAAGGCATCCCGGACAATTCAGGAGTACAATCCACACATAAACGCTGTTCCACAGGAAAGTCCATGGTAGTCATTCAAGATATTGTCTCCGCGCTTTGGCAACACGATTTTGCCGCGTTGGCGGATCCGCACGTTGTGAGCGTGGTGTACTTCGTAATGTTCGCCACACTGTTTTTAGAAAATGGCCTGCTGCCTGCCTCCTTTTTACCCGGAGACAGCCTGTTATTGCTGGCAGGGGCGCTGATCGCTCAGGACGTGATGAGTTTTATACCTACCATAGCTATTCTGACTGCCGCAGCCAGTCTGGGTTGCTGGCTGAGCTACATTCAGGGACGCTGGCTGGGCAACACGCGGACGGTAAAAGGCTGGCTGGCGCAATTACCTGATAAATATCATCAGCGCGCTACCTGCATGTTTGACCAACACGGGCTGATGGCACTGCTGGCGGGGCGTTTCCTGGCATTCGTTCGTACCTTGCTGCCAACAATGGCGGGAATTTCGGGCCTGCCAAACCGTCGGTTCCAGTTTTTTAACTGGCTGAGCGGTCTGCTGTGGGTCACCGTCGTCACCGGCTTTGGCTATGCGCTGAGCATGATCCCGTTCGTCAAACGCCATGAAGATCAGGTGATGACCTTTTTAATGATCCTGCCGATTGCCCTGTTAACCGCGGGTCTGTTGGGAACCCTGTTTGTCGTGATTAAAAAAAAATACTGTAGCGCCTGAGTATTAACCGTAGGCCGGGGTTCCCCCGGCATTTTCGCCTGATGACGTTTCGCTTATCAGGCCAGCGCTGAGCAAGTTTAACTCCCCTGCATCATTCGAATTCTGGCCGCATCCTCCCCCGGCGTTACGCCAAAGAAACGTTTGAATTCCCGACTGAATTGCGATGCGCTCTCATAGCCGACGCGCATGGCAGCCGCACTGGCCTTCATCCCGTCGTGGATCATCATCATCCGTGCTTTATGCAGACGATAGCTCTTCAGGTATTGCAGCGGCGACGTGCTGGTCACCGCTTTAAAATTATGATGAAACGCCGACACGCTCATGTTCGCTTCTGCCGCCAGCTGTTCGACATTGAGATTTTCGGTGTATTTGGTTTCAATGCGCTTTAGCACACGGCTTATCAAACTGAAATGCGTCTGGCGACTGACCAGCGCCAGTAATGCGCCGCCGCGCGGCCCGGTCAGCACATGGTAGAGGATCTCGCGAATAATCTGTTTCCCCAGAATACGCGCATCCAGCGGTCGCTCCATCACATCCAGCAGGCGCTCAGCGGCGCACAGTATTTCGTCAGAAAGCGTCGCGGAGTTGATCCCGCTGGCCGCCATGGCGGGCTGGAACAGCTCATCTTCCCCAATGTCCATCAACAGCTCCTGCAATTGCAGAATATCGACATTCAGGTAGATACCGGCCAGGGGAACCTCCGGCGTTGCATACGTTTCACATTCAAAGGGTAACGGTACGGTTAGCAACAGGTATTCGTTGGCGTCATAACGAAATACACGTTCATTGATATAACCAATTTTATGTCCCGAAAAGAGAAATATGATTCCTGGCTGATACATTACCGGTGTACGCGCTGCCGGCTCAGTGCCGTGCAGCAGGCGGACATCTGGCAGCAGTTCGCTGAGTTTATTTTCATTGTTTTTCAGCTGCTTAATTTTATCTGTCAGCAGGAGGCAGATCTCATCACGGTTCATAGAGCACCATTTCATCATCGGTTTGCAACCCTGACATAATGCGCAGATTTATCCGTTTTCTCCAGCAGTCTGTAGAAATGGGCAAGACATCGGCAGAAATGAGCATTGAGAGCAGCGCGGCTGACGACCACAATGTTCATCATCCGGCAGACACTCTCCTGCCCTCTTTTTTTACCCACATAAGGGAACGAGCAATGAACAACTTTAATCTCCATACCCCAACCCGCATTCTGTTTGGTAAAGGTGCGATTGCTGAGCTGCGCGATCAAATCCCTCAGGATGCTCGCGTATTGGTTACCTATGGCGGCGGTAGCGTGAAAAAAACCGGTGTCCTGGCACAGGTTCAGGATGCGCTGAAAGGCCTGGACGTGCTGGAGTTTGGCGGTATTGAGCCGAACCCGTCTTATGAAACGCTGATGAACGCGGTAAAAATCGTGCGTGATGAGAAAGTGACGTTCCTGCTGGCGGTAGGCGGCGGTTCGGTGCTGGATGGCACGAAATTCATCGCGGCTGCGGCACAATACGCTGACGGCATCGATCCATGGCGCATTCTGGAAACCCACGGCAACGACGTAACAAGCGCTATCCCGATGGGCTCCGTATTAACCCTGCCAGCAACCGGCTCTGAATCTAACTCCGGCGCGGTCATTTCGCGTAAAACCACCGGCGATAAGCTGGCCTTTATGACCCCATTTGTGCAGCCGGTATTTGCCGTGCTGGATCCGGTTTACACCTATACCCTGCCGCCGCGTCAGGTTGCGAACGGCGTCGTAGATGCCTTCGTACATACCGTTGAGCAGTATGTGACTTATCCGGTAGACGGGAAAATTCAGGATCGCTTTGCTGAAGGTATTCTGCTTACGCTGGTAGAAGAAGGCCCGAAAGCATTGCAGGAGCCGGAAAATTACAACGTGCGTGCGAACGTTATGTGGGCGGCAACCCAGGCGCTGAACGGTCTGATTGGCGCAGGCGTACCACAAGACTGGGCAACGCATATGCTGGGCCACGAACTGACCGCAATGCACGGTCTGGATCATGCTCAAACATTGGCTATCGTTCTACCAGCGCTGTGGAATGAAAAACGCGATACCAAACGTGCCAAACTGTTGCAATACGCAGAGCGTATCTGGAATATCACTGAAGGTTCCGATGACCAACGCATCGACGCCGCTATTGCCGCAACCCGCGCTTTCTTCGAACAAATGGGCGTACCGACTCGTCTGTCTGACTACGGCCTGGACGGTAGCTCCATCCCAGCGCTACTGGAAAAACTGCAAGCGCACGGCGGTACAAAACTGGGCGAACATCAGGACATTACGCTCGAGGTCAGCCGTCGGATTTACGAAGCTGCCCGCTAAGGTTTTTTCACCTCCGCCTTTCATTTTTGGGTATTTATATTCTAAATATTTCGAGTTGCATAAAGGCGGCAAAGGAGAGAATCCCTAGGAGCTTACATAAGTCAGTGACTGGGGGTGAAACGACAAACCTGCCGGGAGCAGATTTGAACACTGCTTGCAGCGGACCTGAAAGGGCGAGGCTCATGGATGGGCCGCGTAATAAAGCCAACGCATATGCAGCTTGAAGTATGACGAGGATAGGCCAGACTTAAGTCACACCTAACTTACCGGGGCTTGCCTCGGTAAACTCAATTCAGGGGAGGAATTATGACCGGTCCAACCATTATTAAACTACAGGATGGTAACGTCATGCCGCAGCTGGGCCTGGGGGTCTGGAAGGCAAGTAACGAAGAGGTCATCACCGCCATTCATAAAGCGCTGGAAGTGGGGTATCGCTCAATTGATACCGCTGCAGCGTACAAAAACGAAGAAGGTGTCGGCAAAGCAATACGCGATGCGGGCGTACCGCGGGAAGAGTTATTCATCACCACCAAGCTGTGGAATGATGACCAGAAACGCCCTCGGGAAGCCTTGCTCGAAAGCATGGAGAAACTCCAGCTCGATTACCTCGATCTTTATCTGATGCACTGGCCAGTGCCGGCGATCGACCACTACGTTGAAGCGTGGGAAAGCATGATCGATCTGCAAAAAGAAGGGCTGATTAAGAGCATCGGCGTGTGTAACTTTCAGATCAATCATCTCCAGCGACTGATGGATGAAACCGGCGTACCACCGGTGATTAACCAGATAGAACTTCATCCGCTTATGCAACAGCGCCAACTGCACGCCTGGAACGCAACGCATAAAATCCAGACCGAATCCTGGAGCCCACTGGCGCAGGGCGGCAAAGACGTCTTTGATCAAAAGATCATTCGCGATCTCGCAGAGAAATATGGCAAATCACCGGCGCAGATTGTCATCCGCTGGCATCTGGATAGCGGCCTGGTGGTTATTCCGAAATCAGTCACCCCTGCGCGTATCGCAGAAAACTTTAACGTCTGGGACTTCCGCCTGGATAAAGATGAATTAGGCGAAATCGCAAAGCTCGATCAGGGCAAACGTCTGGGACCAGACCCGGACCAGTTCGGCGGTTAACCCCTTCTCTCCTGCCCGACCTCTCGTCGGGCCTTTACTGATTTGAATTTCGGCGTAGACCACGTGCACAGCTAATTGAGTCCCATGCGATCTGCCCCACTGGAAGCCGATTGAATCGCAGCAGAACCAATTTTTCGAGCAATATGAAGGATATCT
This sequence comes from Citrobacter sp. Cb031, assembly GCF_030336725.1. NCBI lineage: Bacteria > Pseudomonadati > Pseudomonadota > Gammaproteobacteria > Enterobacterales > Enterobacteriaceae > Citrobacter > Citrobacter sp. Cb031. The sequence goes on along the minus strand of NZ_JAOWDA010000025.1, from coordinate 282,931 downwards.
GTCGTCACACGATCATGAACGGGCGGATGATGCAAAACTGGCCGCATTAGCGGCCAGAATTCGTGAGGCATAATTACTGAGCACTTCTGCCAGATGGCACCTTATCCGGCCGACGGTCTTTCAGGCCCGGTAAACATTTCACTCCCGGGCAAGACAGATTAGCGCCCTGCTACTTTCCCACGTTTTTTGTTCGCGGCAGGCGTCTGGCGCTGATGCGCCACAGGCGTGTGCTTGGTCAACGCCGGACGGGTATGACGGTTCTGGCGACGCGCTTCGCGCATCTCTTCCAGCGTAGGCGCCGGAACCAGACATTCGCGACGACCACCGATCAGATGCTTTTTCCCCATATCTTCCAGCGCCTGGCGGATTAACGGCCAGTTGGCTGGATCATGGTAACGCAGCAGCGCTTTATGCAGACGACGCTGTTTATCACCTTTCGGCACCACCACGTCTTCACTCTTGTAACCAATTTTACCCAGCGGGTTTTTCCCGGTGTAATACATGGTTGTGGAGTTCGCCAATGGTGATGGATAGAAGTTCTGCACCTGATCCAGACGGAAACGACGTTGCTTCAGCCACAGCGCCAGATTCACCATATCCTCGTCACGCGTCCCAGGATGCGCAGAAATAAAGTACGGGATCAGGTACTGCTCTTTACCGGCCTGTTTAGAGTAGGTGTCGAACAATTCCTTAAAGCGATCGTAGCTGCCCATCCCCGGCTTCATCATCTTCGACAGCGGGCCTTCTTCAGTATGCTCTGGCGCAATCTTCAGATAGCCGCCCACGTGGTGGGTCGCCAGCTCTTTGATATAGCGCGGATCTTCAACCGCGATGTCATAGCGCACACCTGAAGCGATAAGGATCTTTTTAATGCCTTTCAAATCACGCGCACGGCGATAGAGGTTAATCGTCGGCTCGTGGTTGGTATCCATATGCGGACAAATATCCGGGTAGACGCATGACAAACGACGGCAGGTTTGCTCCGCACGCGGTGACTTACAGCGCAGCATATACATGTTCGCCGTTGGGCCGCCGAGATCGGAAATCACGCCGGTAAAGCCCGGAACGGTGTCGCGAATAGCTTCGATTTCATTGATGATCGAGTCTTCAGAGCGGCTCTGGATGATGCGGCCTTCGTGCTCGGTGATCGAACAGAACGAGCAGCCGCCAAAACAGCCACGCATAATGTTGATCGAGAAACGGATCATCTCGTAGGCCGGAATGCGGCTGTCGCCATACGCCGGATGCGGCACGCGCTTGTACGGCAGCGCAAAGACGCTGTCCATTTCTTCGGTAGAGAGCGGAATGGCTGGCGGGTTGATCCAGATGTAGCGATCGCCATGCTTTTGCATCAGCGCGCGCGCACAGCCTGGGTTGGTTTCGTGGTGCAGGATACGCGACGCATGTGCATACAGCACTTTATCGCCCTTCACTTTTTCGAAGGACGGCAGCAGCACGTAGGTTTTTTCCCACGGTTTCGGGCGCGGCGGCTGTACGGTTACCGCTTTCGCTTCCTGCTTTTTCGGTGCGACAGGTTTGTTGTCGGCACACGGCAAATCCTCGCCGTATGGATGCGGGATCGGGTCAATTTTGCCCGGCGTGTCGAGACGCGTGGAATCCACCCCACTCCAGCCCGGCAGCGCTTCTTTAACCATAATCGCGGTGTTACGCACGTCGCGGATCTGATCGATAGTTTCACCCATCGCCAGACGATGCGCCACTTCCACCAGCGGACGTTCGCCGTTACCGAACATCAGCATGTCGGCTTTTGAATCCACCAGCACGGAGCGACGAACGGTATCAGACCAGTAGTCGTAGTGCGCGGTACGGCGCAGGCTGGCCTCAATACCGCCGAGAATAACCGGCACATCTTTCCATGCTTCCTTACAGCGCTGGGTATAGACCAGCGTCGCGCGGTCCGGGCGTTTGCCCGCCACGTTGTCTGGCGTATAAGCATCGTCATGGCGCAGTCGGCGATCGGCGGTATAACGGTTGATCATCGAATCCATGTTGCCTGCGGTTACACCAAAGAACAGGTTCGGTTTACCCAAACGCATAAAATCGTCTTTGTTGTTCCACTCCGGCTGGGCGATAATCCCAACACGAAAGCCCTGCGCTTCCAGCATACGGCCGCAAATTGCCATGCCAAAGCTGGGATGATCGACGTATGCATCGCCGGTAACCAGAATGATGTCGCAGCTATCCCAGCCAAGTTGGTCCATTTCGTCGCGTGACATCGGCAAAAATGGTGCCGGGCCAAAACAGGCAGCCCAGTACTGCGGCCAGGAGAAAAGGTCTCTGTCCGGCTGGATCAGGGATATTGCGCTCATAGTGCTTCCAAAAATGGTAAAAAAATAATCAAAGGCCGGGGATTATACGCTGTATGTCGGCAAGAAATGAAGTGGAGTCTGAGTCAGACAAGTAGAAAGTGATTTAAATTGTTAAATTTTACGACGCCCATTTTTATCATTCATAATTAACACCATGCCGGCCAGCTGAGATAACTCTTTTTCGGCGGGGGATTTTTCATTGCGACTCAACGATTCACTGCATATTTCCCAGTTACGGGTAGTTGTTCACCTGTGCGGATTTCTGGTTCTTCTCTACAGCTTCTCCATGCTGCCGCCGATGACCATTGCTCTGTTAAATAAAGAGCGGAGCTTTTTCGCCTTTTTCAGCACATTTATGACGTTCTTTACCCTCGGCGGTGGAGCGTGGCTGGCAACCAAACATGCAGGTATTCAACTACGAACCCGGGATGGCTTTGTCATTATCGTCCTGTTCTGGCTGCTGTTTTCGTTTATCAGCGCCATGCCGATGTGGATGGACGATGGCTTAAATCTCTCCTTTGCCGATGCCCTGTTCGAAGGGGTTTCCGGGATAACCACCACTGGCGCTACGGTGATTGACGACGTCAGCGCCTTGCCGAAATCGTATCTGTACTATCGGGCTCAGCTCAATTTTATTGGCGGTCTGGGGGTTATTGTCCTTGCCGTAGCGGTATTACCCCTGCTGGGTATTGGTGGTATGAAGCTGTATCAGTCTGAAATGCCAGGTCCCTTTAAAGAAGAACGCCTCACGCCAAGGCTTGCTGATACCGCACGTACGCTGTGGCTGACCTACGTCATTCTCGGCCTTATTTGTACTCTGGCCTACTGGGTTGCCGGGATGTCGTTTTTCGATGCCTTATGCCACGGGCTGTCGACGGTCTCTCTCGGCGGATTTTCCACCCGTAGCGAGAGCATCGGCTTTTATAACAGCCACGCTATTGAGTTAGTCGCCGGACTGTTTTCACTGCTGTCTGCGTTTAACTTCACCCTCTGGTACGTAGCTATTGTGAAACGTACCTTTAAGCCCTTTCGTCGTAATGCCGAGCTGCGTTTCTTTCTGCTTATTGCGCTGGTTGTCACCTTGATCGCCACCTGGCAGGTCTGGCGGGCGGGTATGTACGGGATAACGGACAGCCTGGTGCATGCCTTTTTTCTGGTCAGTTCGATGCTGACAGATAATGGCCTGTCGACGGCGGATTATGCGCAGTGGCCTTCGCACACGATATTCATGCTGCTCAGCGCCAGTTTCTTCGGCGGTTGTGTCGGCTCGACCTGCGGGGGGATTAAGGTGCTGCGTTTTTTGATTATGTTCAAGCAATGTCGTCAGGAGTTACATCAGCTCGCGCATCCTCGCGCCCTGCTGAATATCAAAGTGGGCAATAACGTGGTAAGCGACCGAGTAGTGCGTTCGGTATGGAGCTTTTTCTTTCTCTACGTTTTATTTACCAGCTTTTTTATCTGGGCGCTCAATCTGATGGGCTACGATCTCTTCTCCTCATTCGCCACCGTTGCCGCCTGCATCAATAACATGGGGCTGGGATTTGGCATCACCGCAACGACGTTTGGCACCTTAAACGAGGAGGCAAAACTTCTGATGTGCGCGGCCATGATCATGGGGCGTCTGGAGATTTACCCCATTCTGATCCTGTTCTCGCGCATGTTCTGGCGGGCGTAACGGAAACTCCGGCGCATTACGGCGCCGGGTTCACCAACATCTGTCCGATCGAGCCACGATCCGCCATTTCCAGCGTCTGACTGTTAAAGTAGAACGGGAAATGAGCCCAGGAAGGTTGTCCGTAGTAGACCAGTAATTCAACCTGGCCGTCGACCCAGACGGTATCTTTCCAGCCCCGGTCTTCCGGGAACGGCATTGCGCCATTCACATTACGGATCAGGAACGAGACGCCTTCGATATGGAAAGACTGAGGCATATCCGCTCGTACCGTCCAGCGCTCCCAGGAGCCCTGCTGAGCGGTAATATCCATGCGGTTGACGTCCCACAGCTGACCGTTGATGCCGGGATCGTCATCCAGACTGATATCACGGCTGCGAATCGGTGAACCACTGAGGATTTCCGTTGGCAGCAGGCGCATTGGCAGACTGTCGGTCACCAGCGGCAGGAGACCGGTCGGGCGCAGCGTCAATACCAGCGTGGAGATGAGAATACTGGAAGGCTCAAAGAATCCGCGGATCCTGTCGACAATGCTGGCCGCCTCACCACAGGTGATAGAGACCTCATTTCCGTTAGTCATATCCACCAGGATCTCACGGCGCTCGCCAGGCGCCAGCGAGAGCTGCTTCACCGAAACGGGCGCAGGTAAAAAGCCCTGATCGCTGGAAATTACATGCAGCGCGCGGCCATCGCTCATTTGCAACTGGTAACGACGTGAGTTTGAAGCGTTCAGCAAACGCAAACGCACCCAGCCGCGAGAGACTTCGACATACGGGCTTTGCGCCCCGTTGACCAGCAGGGTATCACCGACAAAACCACCGCTGCCGGGTTCGCTATATTCCGGCGTACCAAAGTTGTCCAGACGCTTGTCCTGGATAATGATCGGAAAATCATCCACGCCGTAGTGGTTGGGAATAGACAGTGATTTACTCACTTCATCTTCAATCAACCACATCCCGGCAAGACCGTTATAAACCTGCTGGGCAGTACGATTTGGCGTATTGGCGTGATACCACAGCGTAGCGGCATTCTGGCGAATCGGCAGCACTGGTGCCCAGTCTGCATTAGGGGACATCATGCGCGCCGGGCCGCCCATCAGCGGGCCTGGCACCTGTAATCCAGCGACAGTCATCGAGACATTTTCAGTCAGACGGTTGCTGTAGATAAGCTTGACGTCATCCCCTTTCCAGACGCGGATCGTCGGTCCCAGGTAGCGACCGTTAATCCCCCAGACAGGTGCGCGCGTGCCTTGCGTGAAGGACCAGTGGGCGCGTTGCAGCGTCATAAATAACGGCTGCCCCCGACGGGACTCCAGCAGCGGAGGTACGGGTAACGGTTGTTGCTGACCGGCAGCATTAGCCTTCAGCGGAACAGCACCTGCACACAGTGCGATCCCCGATGCCTGAATGAACTGACGCCGACTGAATGACATATAAACTCCATGAAAAACTGGCGATTAACACGCAGGAAATCTTTTCCTGTAACAAACCCGAATTGCGCGGATTAAACCTTACCGGCGGCTTCCCGCTCAGCAACTTCTTTATCGAGTTCTGCGATTTTTTGTTCCATCAGCGTACGGCAATGCGCTGCCAGTTCACGAACCTGATCTTTCCCAAAGTGGCTAATATCTATCGGCGGCAACATCTCTACAATCGCCAGACCATTATTGAGTCGGTTGAGTTTTATCTTATTCGAGGTGGTTGAAACGCACACCGGAATAACCGGGACACCCGCCGCAATCGCCGCATGAAACGCGCCGGTTTTAAACGGCAGCAGACCGCGACCACGGCTGCGCGTTCCTTCCGGGAACATCCAGATAGAAATACGACGTTTTTTGAAATGATTCACCACCGCCGCAATGGTGCTGTGCGCTTTGGTACGGTTGTTTCTGTCAATCAGCAGGTTGCCGGTTAACCAGTACAGCAGCCCGAAGAATGGGATCCACAACAGGCTTTTTTTGCCGACTGTCACCGTCGGCGGCTGAACGATATTCGCAGCGGTAACCATGTCATAGTTGTTCTGATGATTACAAATATAGATAGCATTACCATAGTTCTGCGCGTCTGCCGGCATGCGGCACTCAACCTTCAGGCCATAAAGGGGAGCCAGGCGGCCAAACATATGACCGAATGTTGCGACGTGTTTTGGATTTCGTGGGCTGAACAAACAGTATATGCAACCGAAAATACAGACCAGAACGCAGTAAATAACAGTAATGATTAAACGAAAAATATATAGCATAACAACCTCTGAGGCCTAAGAGCCTGGCATTTTACGTCACCTGATTCATCACGCAGTATCAGGTTAGGGCTTTGTTAAGGGCGGCTCTCTGGAAAAGCGTATTGTTAATCGCAACGCACGAATAAACAACGGTTTCACGGGAATTTTTAACCTTGGCTCTCCCCGGGCTAAAACAGGGAGAGCCGGACGGTAGCGTTATTCTTCGCTGTCGCCGTGACTGGCGCGTCGAGGCGAGTCAATGTCAATGCGATCGATACGCTGCAGACCACGCATTAGCGTACCGCGACGGCCACGCTCGCCGGTCACTTTCTGCAACTCTTCAGGACGCAGTTTAATTTTGCGCTTACCGACGTGGATAGTCAGCGTGCTTTGTGGCGGCAACACGTAGAGCTGCGCCAGGCCATCTTCACCTTTCGCCGCTTCCGCTGAAGGGATATTGATAATCTTGTTCCCTTTGCCTTTTGACAATTGCGGCAAATCGCTTACCGGGAACATCAACATGCGACCGGCTTGGGTGATTGCCAGCAGCATATCGGTTTCATCTTCAATCACAACCGGCGGCATAACGCGCGAATTTTCTGGCAGCGTAATCAATGCCTTACCAGCACGGTTACGAGCTACCAGGTCGTTGAAGGTGCAGACAAAACCGTAACCCGCATCGGATGCCATCAGCAGTTTCTGATCGTCGCCTTCCATCAGCATGTGCTCAACCGTCGCGCCCGGCGGCAGCGTGAGTTTCCCGGTCAGCGGTTCACCCTGTCCACGCGCCGACGGCAGCGTAATCGGGTCGATGGCGTAGCTGCGTCCGGTCGAGTCCACGAACACCACTGGCTGGTTGCTCTTACCCTTCACCGCAGACTTAAAGCTGTCGCCCGCTTTATAGCTTAATCCCGGCGCATCAATGTCGTGGCCTTTCGCGCTACGCACCCAACCACTCTGGGACAGCACAATGGTCACTGGCTCTGACGGCAGCATGTCGTGCTCGCTCATCGCCTTCGCTTCTTCACGTTCCTGCAGCGGAGAGCGGCGTTCGTCGCCATAGGCCTCGGCATCAGCCTGCAGCTCTTTCTTCAGCAGGTTACTCATTTTACGCTCGGAAGCCAGAATGCCTTGCAGCTGATCGCGCTCTTTCGCCAGCTCATCCTGCTCGCCGCGGATTTTCATCTCTTCGAGTTTGGCAAGGTGGCGCAATTTCAGCTCAAGAATGGCTTCAGCCTGGGTTTCAGAAATGCCAAACCGCGACATCAGCTCGGGCTTAGGTTCATCCTCATGACGAATAATTTCGATCACTTCGTCAATGTTGAGGAACGCCACCAGCAAACCTTCAAGGATATGCAGGCGTTTAAGCACTTTTTCCAGACGATAGTTCAGGCGACGACGTACGGTATCGCGGCGAAACGCCAGCCATTCGGTGAGGATCTCCAGCAGATTTTTCACCGCCGGACGACCATCAAGACCGATCATATTCAGATTGATGCGGTAGCTTTTTTCCAGATCGGTGGTGGCAAACAGATGGTTCATCACCTGCTCCATATCCACACGATTGGAGCGCGGGACAATCACCAGACGGGTCGGGTTTTCGTGATCCGATTCGTCGCGCAGGTCGTCTACCATCGGCAGCTTTTTATTGCGCATTTGAGCGGCGATCTGCTCCAGCACTTTTGCCCCGGAAACCTGATGCGGCAGTGCGGAAATCACCACCGCGCCGTCTTCTTTCGTCCATACCGCGCGCATACGTACGGAGCCGCGCCCGTTTTCGTAAATCTTACGAATCTCCGCCCGCGAGGTAATGATCTCCGCTTCGGTCGGGTAGTCCGGCCCCTGCACGATGTCCAGCAACTGATCCAGCGTCGTTTTCGGCTGCTCAATCAGGGTAATCGCCGCTTTCGCCACTTCACGCAGGTTGTGTGGCGGAATGTCCGTCGCCATACCAACGGCAATACCGGTCGTGCCGTTCAACAGAATATTTGGCAGACGCGCAGGCAGCATCTTCGGCTCCTGCATGGTGCCGTCGAAGTTTGGCACCCAGTCCGACGTTCCCTGGCCAAGTTCACCCAGCAGAACTTCCGCATATTTAGACAGGCGGGATTCGGTATAACGCATCGCCGCGAAGGATTTCGGATCGTCCGGCGCCCCCCAGTTCCCCTGCCCGTCGACCAACGGATAACGGTAAGAGAACGGCTGCGCCATCAGTACCATCGCTTCATAACAAGCGCTGTCGCCGTGTGGGTGGTATTTACCCAGTACGTCACCGACGGTACGGGCGGATTTTTTAAATTTGGCGCTGGCATTCAGCCCCAGTTCGGACATCGCGTACACGATGCGACGCTGAACGGGTTTCAAACCATCGCCAATAAACGGCAACGCCCTGTCCATGATGACGTACATGGAGTAGTTCAGATAGGCGGTTTCCGTGAATTCATGCAGCGCCAGGCGCTCTGCCATATCGCTCATTAATCGTGGTTCCTCAACTTTGTACCCCTCTATTGAAGGGCAATATTGCCGCAGATACTACCCTATCTGGCGTGTTGAGTCACAAAGAAAAGGGCCACGAGTGCGGCCCTGATGGGGATTATTTGGCAACTTTGGTAATCTGTTTCACGTCGATTTCAACGGAGTTCCAGTCTTTATCCACTTCACCCTGGATTTCAACCACATCCTGCGGTGTGACGGTTACGCCGTTCCAGCGCTTGTGGTCGATATCCACATTCACCGTGCCAGTCGCATCTTTAAACACATACAGGTCGTCGGAAATACGCTCAACGATGTTCCCGCGCAGGGTAACCCAAGTGTCATCACGCAGTGATTTGGCGCTTTCTACCGTCGCGCTGCTACCATTCGGGCCGACAAATCCGCCATTTTGGCTTTGCGTGGTGGTTGTCGGTCCAGAGAAACCGCCCTGCTGCGCTGCCAGAACAGGTGCGGAACACAGTGCCATTACAGCAACCATTGCAGCTAATTTTTTCATCGTCATGTCTCCCTTTCATTTTGGTTTACGACTATTAAATAAGTTAATCCTTAACAAGTTCTTAAGGCAAAAAAAGATACTTTTTTTGCTGTACAGAGGCTGTAGTCACAAGGTTTACTGACGCTAATGAGAGCGGCTGCAGGGAAGAACATATGCGTATTTTACTGATCGAAGATGACACGTTGATCGGCGACGGCCTGAAAACAGGTCTGAGTAAAATGGGTTTCAGCATCGACTGGTTTACCGAGGGTCGCCAGGGGAAAGAAGCGCTCTACAGCGCCCCTTATGATGCGGTGATCCTCGACCTGACGCTGCCAGGCATCGACGGACGGGAGATCTTGCGCGAATGGCGAGCCAACGGGAAGCAGGAGCCAGTGCTGATTCTGACCGCTCGCGACGCGCTGGCGGAACGCGTTGAGGGTCTGCGTCTCGGCGCGGATGACTATCTGTGCAAACCCTTTGCGCTGATCGAAGTTGCCGCCAGGCTGGAGGCGCTGGTGCGCCGTGCCAGCGGCCAGGCGAGCAACATATTGCGCCATGGCCAGGTGACGCTTGATCCCGGCGCGCTGGTTGCCACGTCGGCAGATGAGCCTTTGTCTCTCAAACCCAAAGAGTTCGCTCTACTGGAGCTGCTGATGCGCAATAAGGGTCGCGTCCTGCCCCGCAAACTGATTCAAGAAAAACTGTATACCTGGGACGAAAACGTCTCCAGCAATGCGATTGAAGTACACGTCCATCACTTACGCCGTAAGCTCGGCAGCGACTTTATCCGTACCGTGCATGGCATTGGCTACACCCTGGGTGACGCATGAAACTCACACAACGCCTCAGCCTGCGCGTCAGGCTAACGCTTATTTTTCTGATTCTGGCATCAGCAACCTGGGCCGTTTCCAGCTTTGTAGCCTGGAAGCAGACCACCGACAATGTCGATGAGCTGTTTGATACCCAACTGATGCTGTTCGCCAAGCGGCTCAGTACGCTGGATATCAGCGACGTCACCACCTCAAGCAATATGGCTCGCACGCCGAAGAAGCTCAAGCACGGCCATATTGATGACGACGCGCTGACGTTTGCCATCTTCACCATCGACGGCAAAATGGTATTGCACGATGGCGACAACGGCCAGGATATTCCCTACAGCTACACCCACGAAGGCTTTACCGATGGCCAACTCAAGGGGGACAACGACGCATGGCGTTTTCTGTGGCTGAATTCCGCTGACGGCAAATACCGCATTGTGGTAGGCCAGGAGTGGGAGTATCGAGAGGATATGGCGCTGTCGATCGTCACCGCCCAGTTAACACCGTGGTTGATTGCGCTGCCGCTGATGTTGCTAATCCTGGTGGTCATGATTAGCCGTGAACTCAGGCCGCTGAAAAAACTGGCGCAGGCTCTGCGCTGGCGCTCACCGGAATCGGAGGAGCCGCTCGACCCGAAAGGTGTGCCAAGCGAAGTGCGCCCGTTGGTTGAATCGCTCAATCAGTTGTTTACCCGCACCCATTCCATGATGGTCCGCGAACGGCGCTTCACTTCTGATGCTGCCCACGAGCTGCGCAGCCCGTTGACCGCGCTGAAAGTACAAACAGAAGTGGTGCAACTGTCAGACGACGACCCGCAAACGCGGGAAAAAGCGCTGGTACAGTTGCATGCGGGAATTGAACGCGCCACCAGGCTGGTCGATCAGTTACTGACGCTTTCACGCCTCGACTCCCTCGACAATCTTCAGGATGTGGCGGAAATCTCGCTGGAGGAGCTTTTGCAATCCGCGGTGATGGATATCTACCATCCAGCCCAGCAGGCGCACATCGACGTGCGTTTGCAGATTAACGCGCATAACATCATGCGCACAGGACAGCCGCTGTTACTGAGCCTGATGGTACGAAATCTGCTGGATAATGCGATCCGTTACAGCCCGCGGGGTAGCATTGTGGAAGTGACGCTCAACGCCCGTAATTTTAGCGTCAAGGATAATGGTCCTGGCGTTGCGCCAGAGGTCCTGACGCACATCGGGGAACGCTTTTATCGTCCACCGGGACAAAGCGTGACCGGCAGCGGTCTTGGCCTATCGATCGTCCGCCGTATCGCAATATTGCATGGAATGTCAGCCTCGTTTGGCAACGCTCCGCAAGGTGGCTTTGAAGCGAAGGTCAGTTGGTAATTGCGTTATTATTGCTCAAATAGCAAAAGACTTTGCACATTTTGCTAATTTCACCGCGTCGCTGGTAGGGGTAAAATCGTCTTCAAACGTATTTCCCTGAGGACACAAAATGAGCAACATTCTGATTATCAATGGTGCGAAAAAATTCGCCCACTCCAACGGTCAGTTAAACGACACCCTGACCGAGGTCGCGGATGGCCTTCTGCGCGACCTCGGGCATGATGTTAAAATCGTGCGCGCCGACAGCGACTATGACATTTCTGATGAAGTACAGAACTTCGTCTGGGCCGATGTGGTTATCTGGCAAATGCCTGGCTGGTGGATGGGTGCGCCGTGGACCGTGAAAAAATACATTGATGACGTGTTTACCGAAGGTCACGGTACGCTGTACGCCAGCGATGGTCGCACGCGTTCAGATGCGTCTAAAAAATACGGCTCCGGTGGGCTGATTCAGGGCAAAAAATACATGCTGTCACTGACCTGGAACGCACCGATGGAAGCTTTTACTGAAAAAGATCAGTTCTTCCATGGCGTTGGCGTTGATGGCGTTTATCTCCCGTTCCATAAAGCAAACCAGTTCCTGGGAATGGAAGCGCTGCCGACCTTTATCACCAATGACGTGATTAAAATGCCGGACGTCCCGCGTTATATCGCAGAATATCGCAAGCATCTGAACGTAATTTTTGGTTAACTGGTAACCTGGAATTAGAAGGAGTTAACCATGCTTACCGTTATTGCAGAAATCCGTACACGTCCAGGTCAACATCACCGCCAGGCGGTACTGGATCAATTCGCTAAAATCGTTCCAACCGTATTGAAAGAAGAAGGCTGCCACGGCTACGCGCCGATGGTCGATCATGCTGCTGGCGTCAGTTTTCAGACCACAGCCCCGGACTCAATCGTGATGGTTGAACAGTGGGAAAGCATTGCGCATCTTGAAGCGCATTTGCAGACACCGCATATGAAAGCCTATAGCGAAGCCGTGAAAGGCGACGTGCTGGACATGAGTATTCGTATTCTGGAGTCTGGCATTTAAGATTGTCGATTTGCCGGATAACGCCATAAACAGACGTATCCGGCTTATATTGCAATCCTCAGGCGTGGTAAGCCCAGCGTCACCAGGCATTCACGGTCAATTACCCTTCGAGATCCGCCAGGTCGCCTTTCTCCTGCAACCAGTTACGGCGATCTTCAGAACGCTTCTTGGCCAGCAGCATATCCATCATTGCGTTGGTACGCTGATCGTCTTCGTCATCGATGATGAGCTGCACCAGGCGGCGGGTGTTCGGATCCAGCGTGGTTTCACGCAGCTGCATCGGGTTCATTTCACCCAGACCTTTAAAGCGCTGCACGTTCGGCTTGCCTTTCTTGCGTTTTAACTGCTCCAGCACGCCCGCTTTCTCTTCTTCCGTCAGCGCGTAATACACCTCTTTACCGAGGTCGATACGGTATAACGGCGGCAGCGCCACATAGACGTGACCGTGTTTCACCAGCGTACGGAAGTGTTTCACAAACAGCGCGCACAGCAGCGTGGCGATATGCAAACCATCGGAGTCCGCATCCGCCAGAATACAGATCTTACCGTAGCGCAGCTGGCTCAGATCATCACTGTCCGGATCGATACCGATCGCCACCGAAATATCGTGAACTTCCTGCGAAGCCAACACTTCATCGGAAGAGACTTCCCAGGTGTTGAGGATCTTACCTTTCAGCGGCATGATCGCCTGATATTCACGATCGCGCGCCTGTTTCGCCGATCCGCCCGCCGAGTCACCTTCGACGAGGAACAGTTCGGTGCGATTAAGATCCTGTGCGGTACAGTCCGCCAGTTTCCCCGGCAACGCCGGACCGCTGGTCAACTTCTTACGCACCACTTTTTTCGCCGCACGCAGACGACGCTGGGCGCTGGAAATCGCCATCTCAGCCAGCAGTTCGGCTGATTGCACGTTCTGGTTCAGCCACAGGCTGAAAGCATCTTTCACCACGCCAGAGACGAATGCCGCGCACTGCCGCGAAGAGAGGCGCTCTTTGGTTTGTCCGGCAAACTGCGGATCCTGCATTTTTACTGACAGCACGTAAGCACAGCGATCCCAGATATCTTCCGCCGACAGCTTCACGCCGCGCGGCAGAATATTGCGGTATTCACAGAACTCGCGCATTGCATCCAGCAGACCCTGACGCAGGCCGTTAACGTGCGTACCGCCCTGCATGGTTGGGATCAGGTTCACATAGCTTTCAGTCAGCAGCTCGCCGCCTTCCGGCAGCCAGAGCAGCGCCCAGTCCACGGTTTCTGTTTCACCGCTGAAATTACCGATAAACGGTTTTTCCGGCAGCGTCGGCAGGCCATTCACCGCTTCGCTCAGATAGTCATTCAGGCCATCCTGGTAGCACCAGCGCTGTTCACTGTTATTGACCTCGTCCTTAAAGGTGATCTCAACGCCTGGGCACAGCACCGCTTTGGCTTTCAGTACGTGCGTTAAGCGCGAAACGGAAAAACGCGGGCTGTCAAAGAAGCTTTCATCCGGCCAGAAGTGCACGCTGGTTCCGGTATTGCGTTTACCGCAGGTACCGACAACCTGTAAATCTTGCACCTTATCGCCGTTCTCAAACGCGATGTTGTACACCTGCCCGTCGCGGCGCACGTTCACTTCCACACGCTTCGACAGGGCGTTGACCACGGAGATCCCTACCCCATGTAAACCACCAGAGAACTGATAGTTTTTGTTGGAGAACTTACCGCCTGCGTGCAGACGACAGAGGATCAGCTCTACCGCCGGAACGCCCTCTTCAGGGTGAATGTCTACCGGCATGCCGCGGCCATCATCAATAACTTCCAGAGACTGGTCGGCATGTAAAATCACGTCCACGCGTTTTGCGTGGCCCGCCAGTGCTTCATCCACACTGTTATCAATCACTTCCTGTCCAAGATGGTTCGGACGGGTTGTATCGGTGTACATCCCCGGGCGACGGCGTACCGGCTCAAGCCCAGTGAGTACCTCAATGGCATCAGCGTTATAAGTTTGCGTCATGGTTTAAATAAGCAATTCGAATTGATCGTCAGAAACTGTGCAGTCCAAGGAAATCGACAATCGGGTTGAAATAATCTTCGAAGCCCGTGAATGCGTGGTTTCCGCCCTCAATAACTGTCTGGCGGCAGGAGGCGTAATACGCCACCGCCTGGCGGTAGTCCAACACTTCATCGCCCGTTTGTTGAAGCAGCCAGATCAAATCCGGCGCTTCCAGCGGGTCAATCTGCATGACTTTAAGATCGTAAATATGGCGTGACTCTAGCACATATTGCTGCCCCGTGTAGGGGTTCTCGTTTTGACCGAGATAGTCGACCAGCAGTTCATAAGGTCGGACAGCAGGGTTCACCACCACCGCGGGCAGCATAAAACATTGCGACAGCCAGGTGGCGTAATAGCCTCCCAACGAGGAACCGACAATTCCCAGCGACTCTCCGCCATGTTCGAGAATGATCGATTCCAGCATCTCTGCGGCCTGGGCCGGATACGGTGGCAACTGGGGTACGATCATCTCAACGTGCGGATGATGCTCCGCCAGCCAGTTTTTCAGCAAACATGCCTTCGCCGAACGAGGAGAACTATTAAATCCGTGAAGATAAAGAAGCGTAGACATCAGTAGCCTTCTGAAGCGGTATCAGGGTGGAACCGATTACCCTGCAGACGGCGTACCTGCGTCTGCAACGTCCCGTCAGCAAAAAGCTCCAGCGTCCGCCAGCCTGGGCTGATGGTATCTAACGTGAAGTTGGAACAGTGTGGCTTAAACTGCACACAGGTCGACGGCGTCGCCAGCAGGCGGCGTCCGTTCCAGTCCAAATCCAGTTCCTGATGAATATGCCCACACAACAAATACTTGGCACGAGGATAATTCACCAGCACGTTATCCAGCTCTGCGGCATTACGCAGGCTATGCTGATCGAGCCAGCTACAACCTGCTGGCAGAGGATGATGATGCAGAAGCAGCAAAGTATTGCGCTCAGGCGCATCGGCAAGTTTACGTTCCAGCCATTCGAGCTGAAATTCGCTTAATTCACCGTGGGGAACGCCGAACACCTGGCTGTCCAGCAACAGGACTTGCCACTGTTCACCAATAAAGACGCGTTTAGCGGGTGAGATCCCCGCGTCCTGTAGCGCGCTGTACATTGCCGGCTGAAAATCGTGATTGCCCGGTAGCCAAACGCAGGGCGCACGAAAGCTTGCGATGCCCTCAGCAAAATGCTGATAGGCCGCAGCGGATTGGTCCTGCGCCAAATCACCAGTCGCGACGATCAGATCGTATTCAGGCGACTCTGCATGTATTGCATCCAGTACGGATTGATAGCTGTCCCAGGTGTTTACACCCAGCAGCGTTTCATGCTTTTCGGCAAACAGGTGAGTGTCTGTAATTTGTAAGATCCTGACTCTGGCCTCACCAGCCAAAGGAAGGGTTAACAGGCTTTCCAAATGGTGTCCTTAGGTTTCACGACGCTAATAAACCGGAATCGCCATCGCTCCATGTGCTAAACAGTACCGTAACCAGTCGGCCAGAAACTGATTAATTTGATGCTTTTCGTCGCGTTGATGCAACTTTTTATTTGGATAATCATACCGCGCTTTGAAGCGAAAGATCTGCTGACTCGAACACACTTCGGCCACCCTCGCGTCATGATACAGGCGGACTGTCAATGACGGCAGGCTCCAGTAAGTGACCGCGGGTGCCGTTTGTTCGATCGCGACAAGCGTAGTGTATCGGGTCGATTCAACGATCGTTAACCGATATTGTGCGTTTGCGACCTGATAGCTCACTGTTTCACCGGCTGCATCATTACGTGGCAGCAGGCGGCGCAATTGCGAATAGTTGGTTTCGCACAGGCGCATCATTTCAGGGAAGTCAGGTGTGTAACGCTTCATTTTTTCCACTCAGTTTTTAACTCTTGATAGTGCAGCTGTAACCATTGCAAGGCGATGACAGAAGCCGCGTTGTCGATTTTCCCCTCTTCAACCCATTGATAAGCCTGCTCCCGGCTCACCACATGAACACGAATATCTTCGTTTTCATCAGCCAGACCGTGGATCCCGCTCGCGGTCGTGGCGTCCACTTCGCCAACTAAAATAGACAGGCGCTCACTGGTGCCGCCAGGGCTTGCCAGATAGCTCAGAACGGGCTTGGTACGTTTAACTTCCAGTCCGGCCTCTTCCATCGCTTCACGACGAGCCACATCCTCAACGGTTTCGCCCTCTTCAATCATTCCGGCCACCATTTCCAGGAGCCACGGGCTTTCGCTGGTATCAAACGCTGCGATACGGATCTGCTCGACCAGAACCACTTCGTCCCGTTCAGGGTCAAAGGGTAGCAAGACTGCCGCGTGTCCGCGCTCAAAAATTTCGCGCTTTACCTCACCGCTCATACCGCCGTTAAACAGGCGATGGCGGAACCGATAAAGATCCAGTGAAAAAAAACCGCGGTATAGCGTTTCTCGTGCAATAATTTCTACATCATTTTTAGTGAAAGTCATTGGCAAGTTGTCTGGTTTACGCATTGTGCTGTCCTGAAACCAATAGTGATTAAAATGTGAATTTCAAGGTCGTTTGACTGATGTTTGAACGCCCTTGTGTTAAATTGATGCAAATTAACGCCGTATGGCACGTAACGCCAACTTTTTGAAGTGGCGGATTCTGCTAGAATCAGCAAATATTTTTACAATTTGATCAGCGCTAAATACTGCTTCACAACAAGGAATGCAAATGAAGAAATTGCTCCCCATCCTTATCGGCCTGAGCCTGTCGGGGTTCACTACTTTGAGCCAGGCAGAAAACCTGATGCAGGTTTATCAGCAAGCACGCCTGAGCAACCCGGAATTGCGTAAATCCGCCGCCGATCGCGATGCTGCATTCGAAAAAATTAACGAAGCGCGTAGCCCATTACTGCCGCAACTAGGTTTAGGTGCCGATTACACCTACAGCAATGGCTACCGTGATGCAAATGGCGTCAACTCCAACGCAACCAGCGCGTCATTACAATTGACTCAGACGCTGTTCGACATGTCTAAATGGCGTGCCCTGACGCTGCAAGAAAAATCAGCAGGCATCCAGGACGTAACGTATCAGACCGATCAGCAAACGCTGATCCTGAATACCGCTACCGCTTATTTTAACGTACTGAACGCGATTGACGTGCTGTCTTACACTCAGGCACAGAAAGATGCGGTCTATCGTCAGTTAGATCAGACCACACAGCGTTTTAACGTGGGCCTGGTCGCCATCACTGACGTACAGAACGCCCGTTCACAATACGATACCGTACTGGCGAACGAAGTTACCGCGCGTAACAATCTCGACAACGCGGTAGAACAGCTGCGCCAGGTGACCGGTAACTACTACCCGGAACTGGCTTCGCTGAACGTTGATGGCTTTAAAACCAACAAACCGCAGGCGGTGAACGCGCTGCTGAAAGAAGCAGAAAACCGCAACCTCTCATTATTGCAGGCGCGTTTGAGCCAGGATCTGGCGCGTGAACAGATTCGTCTGGCACAGGATGGTCACTTACCGACGCTGGGTTTGACCGCCTCTACCGGCGTTTCTGACACCTCCTACAGCGGGTCGAAAACCAACACCTCCCAGTACGACGACAGCAACATGGGCCAGAACAAAATTGGTCTGAACTTCTCGCTGCCGCTGTACCAGGGCGGGATGGTTAACTCGCAGGTGAAACAAGCGCAGTACAACTTTGTTGGTGCGAGCGAACAACTGGAAAGCGCGCACCGCAGCGTGGTGCAAACCGTGCGTTCTTCGTTCAACAACATTAATGCTTCTATCAGTAGCATTAACGCGTACAAACAAGCGGTTGTCTCTGCCCAAAGCTCTTTAGATGCGATGGAAGCAGGCTATTCCGTAGGTACCCGTACCATCGTGGATGTGTTGGATGCCACCACCACGCTGTACAACGCCAAGCAGCAACTGGCGAATGCGCGTTATACCTATCTTATCAACCAGCTTAACGTCAAATCTGCGCTCGGTACGCTGAACGAGCAGGATCTGGTGGCGCTGAACAATACGCTGGGTAAACCGATCCCGACGTCTCCGGATAACGTAGCGCCGCAAAATCCGCAGCAAGATGCCGCTGTGAATGACTTTAACAGCAACGGCAATATGCCTGCGGCTCAACCAACGGCTGCACGTTCAACCAGCAGCAACGGTAACAACCCGTTCCGTAACTGATGCTGATGACGGGGCTTCGGCCCCGTCTGAACGTAAGGCAACGTAAAGATCCGCCCCTTCTTCCGCATTCTCGCCTCTTCCCGCTTCAATTTCGACCAGTCATCCTCTATTCTGAGCAGAGTTACCACTGGGTCCTGGAAGACATAAATGAAACGGACAAAATCTATACATCACGCCTCGTTCCGCAAAAGCTGGAGCGCGCGCCACCTGACTCCTGTCGCTCTGGCAGTTACCGCTGTTTTTATGCTCGCGGGCTGTGAAAAGAGTGACGAAACGGTTTCGCTTTATCAGAACGCAGACGACTGCTCTGCAGCTAATCCGGGTAAAAGCGCCGAATGTACCACCGCGTTTAACAATGCGCTGAAAGAAGCTGAACGCACCGCGCCAAAATACGCCACTCGCGAAGACTGTATCGCTGAATTCGGCGAAGGCCAGTGCCAACAGGCACCTGCACAAGCGGGCATGGCGCCGACCGGTGAAGGCCAGGCTCAGGCGCAGAATCAAAGCAGCGGCAGCTTCTGGATGCCGCTGATGGCAGGCTATATGATGGGCCGCATGATGGGTGGCGGTATGGGCGCTCAGCAGCCGCTGTTCAGCTCGAAAAATCCGGCCAGCCCGGCATACGGCAAATATACGGATGCCGGCGGTAAAAACTACGGCGCCGCAACGCCAGGTCGCACCATGACCGTACCGAAAACCGCCATGGCGCCGAAACCGGCTACCACCTCTACCGTAACCCGCGGTGGATTTGGCGAATCTGTGGCTAAACAGAGCACCATGCAGCGTAGCGCAAGCGGTACTACCACTCGTTCAATGGGCGGCTGATCGTCATGGAAAGAGTCAGTATTGTTGAGCGCCCGGACTGGCGCGATAAAGCCACCGAATACGGTTTCAACTTTCACACTATGTACGGCGAGCCGTACTGGTGTGAGGATGCGTATTATAAGCTCACGCTTGCTCAGGTCGAAAAGCTGGAAGAGGTCACCGCAGAGCTGCATCAAATGTGTCTCAAAGTGGTGGAAAGGGTCATCGCCAGCGATGAGCTGATGACCAAGTTTCGCATTCCGAAGCATACCTGGGGCTTTGTCCGCCAGTCCTGGCTGACACAGCAGCCGTCGCTCTATTCGCGTCTCGATCTGGCGTGGGACGGCACGGGCGAGCCTAAGCTGTTAGAAAACAACGCCGATACGCCAACCTCTCTGTACGAAGCTGCGTTTTTCCAGTGGATCTGGCTGGAGGACCAACTCAATGCAGGCAACCTGCCGGAAGGCAGCGATCAATTCAACAGTCTGCAGGAAAAGCTGATCGAGCGTTTCGCCGAGCTGCGTGAGCAGTATGGTTTTCAGTTGCTACATCTGACCTGTTGTCGCGATACGGTGGAAGATCGCGGAACGATCCAGTATCTGCAGGATTGCGCTGCCGAAGCTGAAATCGCCACTGAATTCCTCTATGTCGAAGATATTGGTCTTGGTGAAAAGGGTCAGTTCACGGATATGCAAGATCAGGTCATAGCTAACCTGTTCAAGCTCTATCCGTGGGAATTCATGCTGCGCGAAATGTTCTCCACTAAGCTGGAAGACGCTGGCGTTCGCTGGCTGGAACCAGCCTGGAAGAGCATTATCTCTAACAAAGCGTTATTACCGCTGTTGTGGGAAATGTTCCCGGATCATCCGAATCTGCTGCCTGCGTATTTCGCCGAAGATGACTATCCTCAGATGGATAAATTCGTCGTAAAGCCGATCTTCTCGCGTGAAGGCGCGAACGTTTCCATTATCGAAAACGGTAAAACGATCGAAGCAGTGGAAGGGCCGTACGGCGAAGAAGGTATGATCGTGCAGCAGTTCCATCAGCTACCGAAGTTTGGCGACAGCTATATGTTGATCGGCAGCTGGCTAATCAACGATCAACCAGCTGGCATTGGCATTCGCGAAGACCGCGCGTTGATCACGCAGGACCTCTCGCGTTTCTATCCGCATATTTTTGTCGAATGACTGAGAGTGCCGGGTGGTAGCTGCGTCTTACCCGGCCTACAGCACGAACTGTAGGCTCGATAAGCGCAGCGCCATCGGGCATTTATCATCCGACCTGCACCGACAACATACTCAAACTTCCCATCTCAATCCCGTCAACAGGAATAATCACCGGCTCTTTGCCATCCCAGGCACCTAATACATACAGCAGCGGCAGATAGTGATCCGGTGTCGGGTTCGATAACGATCCCCCTTCATGATCGAGATAGTTCACCAGCGGGTGCTGTTCAACCGGTCCCTGCCATGTCAGGTTTGCTTTAACATAATCGTTGAATGAGGTCGCCCACGGATATGGCGTGTTCTCACCGTGCCAACGCGCAGTGCGCAGGTTATGCACCACGTTACCGCTGGCTACCAGCATAATGCCCTCATCACGCAGTGCCGCCAGCTTGCGGCCAATTTCAAAATGCCAGGCCGCAGGTTTGGTACTGTCAATGCTCAGCTGCACCATCGGAATATCCGCATGCGGGTACATCTTGATCAGCACGCCCCATGAACCGTGGTCAAAACCCCACGCCTCTTTGTCTAAGGTAACGGGCACCGGGGCCAGCAAGTCAACCAGATGCTGCGCCAGTTCCGGTGATCCAGGAGCCGGGTAATGGGTGTCATACAGCGCCTGTGGAAAACCGCCAAAATCGTGGATTGTTTTAGGCGCTTCCATCGCCGTCACGCCCGTGCCACGAGTGAACCAATGCGCCGAGACCACCACAATAGCTTTCGGGCGCGGCAACGTTTCCCCCAGTTGCTGCCAGGCGCGGGTATAAACGTTATCTTCCAGAACATTCATCGGGCTACCGTGACCCAAAAACAATGCTGGCATACGAGTTGAAGACATGATGATATCCTTACTGAGGGAGTCATTTTGATACCACCACAATACGCTTATTCGGCTGATGAAGAACTCAGATAACCATGATGAAGATCATCAGTTATTTTGACGATCCGACCCGGACAGCAGATTGATAAGGAGTTTTATTTGTCGATGTCAGTACCTTTACTTCTGACTTTACTGGCAGGCGCCGCCACGTTTATCGGCGCATTTCTCGGCGTGTTAGGGCAAAAACCCTCCAACCGCGTGCTCGCCTTTTCGTTAGGCTTCGCCGCAGGGATTATGTTACTGATCTCACTGATGGAGATGCTCCCAGCCGCACTGGCTGCTGAAGGTATGTCGCCGGTATTGGGCTACGGAATGTTTATCGTTGGCTTACTGGGATACTTTGGCCTGGACCGCCTATTGCCGCACGCGCACCCTCAGGATCTGGTACAGAAAACCACGCGGCCTCTGCCCGGCTCCATTAAACGTACCGCGATTTTATTAACGCTCGGCATTAGCCTGCACAACTTCCCGGAAGGGATAGCGACGTTTGTTACCGCCAGCAGCAACCTCGAGCTAGGCTTTGGTATTGCCCTTGCCGTCGCATTACACAATATTCCTGAAGGATTAGCCGTTGCGGGTCCAGTCTATGCAGCCACGGGCTCCAAACGGACGGCGATATTCTGGGCCGGGATCTCGGGCATGGCGGAAATCCTGGGTGGCGTACTGGCGTGGTTAATTCTGGGGAGCCTGATCTCGCCGGTGGTGATGGCGGCAATAATGGCAGCAGTCGCAGGAATTATGGTGGCGCTGTCCGTCGATGAGCTAATGCCGTTGGCAAAAGAGATCGACCCGAATAATAATCCCAGCTATGGGGTACTTTGTGGAATGTCGGTGATGGGGTTAAGTCTTGTCATCCTCCAGTCCATGGGGATCGGCTAATTCAGAGGGCGGATGCCACCCTGCTAATTTACAGCATCCGCTCATCCATAGCAGAACGTGAAGGACTATTCCTGTTCCTTAACCGCGCTGTTATCTTCGCCAGAACGACGAAAGAGTTTGTTTCGCGCCTCGAGTAATGCATCCCGGTCTTGCCG
Source organism: Citrobacter sp. Cb031 (assembly GCF_030336725.1). Taxonomy (NCBI): domain Bacteria; kingdom Pseudomonadati; phylum Pseudomonadota; class Gammaproteobacteria; order Enterobacterales; family Enterobacteriaceae; genus Citrobacter; species Citrobacter sp. Cb031. The sequence goes on along the minus strand of NZ_JAOWDA010000025.1, from coordinate 260,401 downwards.
AAATGCCCGACAATAACGCTTCATATGGCAATAATAACCAACTGCAACGAGTGCAATTAATACAATCCAGTACCAGGCGATAAACATTCTTTTACCCTTAAAATTTAACATCATTAAACATTTAACGTTAAAATTTTACACAACCTTATTCTGACATACTCCTATAGTGGCATATTCCAGAAACAAATATATGATTTCGATCATATAAACCAGCAGCTATGCAAATAGTTAACACCGTTATAAAAAATAAAACAATGTCGACAAGATCACACTGCGCAATAATAAATATTGCCCTTAAAATAACGCACTCATACCATCCAAAAAATAATAAAAATTAGCGCCTGCAAAATAATACACCTCATCAATATTAATATATTCACCATAAAAGTAGCATCGGCAATACCATTTTTTATTATATTCACATCGTAAAAACATAATATATTCAGCACTGTTATATCTAAAGATAATATAAGGAGATATATCCATGTTTACACAGTACCGAAAAACACTTCTAGCCGGAACGCTTGCACTGACGTTTGGCTTTGTCGCAGGTAATTCATTTGCCGCTGGTTTCCAACCAGCCCAGCCCGCAGGAAAATTGGGTGCGATAATCGTTGACCCATACGGAAACGCCCCTCTTACCGCACTGGTTGAATTAGATAGTCACGTTATTTCGGATGTTAAAGTTACCGTTCATGGTAAAGGTGAAAAAGGAGTCCCAATTACCTATGCCGTCGGCAAAGAATCCCTCGCCACCTACGATGGGGTTCCTATTTTTGGCCTTTATCAAAAGTTCGCTAATAAGGTCACTGTTGAATATAAAGAAAATGGCAAGGCCATCAAGGAAGATTACGTGGTGCAAACATCTGCCATCGTTAATCACTACATGGATAACCGTTCTATTTCCGATTTACAGCAAACAAACGTTATTAAGGTCGCACCTGGCTTTGAAGACCGTCTCTATCTGGTGAATACCCACACCTTTACCGCGCAGGGCGCAGAATTCCACTGGCATGGTGAAAAAGATAAAAATGCCGGTATCCTGGATGCAGGTCCGGCCGGTGGCGCATTACCCTTTGATATCGCACCCTTTACCTTTGTCGTTGATACGGAAGGCGAATATCGTTGGTGGCTGGATCAGGACACTTTCTATGACGGTCATGACATGGATATCAACAAGCGCGGTTACCTGATGGGGATACGGGAGACACCGCGCGGCACCTTCACCGCCGTACAGGGCCAGCACTGGTATGAGTTCGATATGATGGGCCAGATTCTGGCCGACCATAAGCTGCCGCGCGGATTCCTCGACGCATCGCATGAGTCCGTCGAAACGGTGAACGGCACCGTACTGCTTCGCGTGGGTAAACGTGATTATCGTAAGGAAGATGGCATTCACGTACAAACTATCCGCGACCAGATTATTGAAGTCGACAAATCCGGTCGTGTTGTTGACGTGTGGGATCTGACAAAAATTCTCGATCCGATGCGTGATGCACTGCTGGGTGCGTTGGATGCGGGCGCGGTATGCGTCAACGTGGACCTCGCTCATGCCGGCCAGCAGGCAAAACTGGAGCCAGATACCCCCTACGGTGATGCCCTCGGCGTGGGTGCGGGTCGTAACTGGGCGCACGTTAACTCCATCGCCTTTGACGCCAAAGACGACGCCATCATTATCTCTTCCCGCCATCAAGGGGTTGTCAAAATCGGTCGCGATAAACAGGTTAAGTGGATCCTTGCACCGTCTAAAGGCTGGAATAAGGCGCTGGCAAGCAAGCTGTTAAAACCGGTTGATGATAAAGGCAACGCACTGAAATGTGATGAAAATGGCAAGTGCGAGAATACCGATTTCGATTTTACCTACACTCAACACACCGCATGGCTCTCCAGCAAAGGAACGCTTACCATTTTTGACAACGGCGATGGCCGTGGACTCGAACAACCGGCGTTACCAACAATGAAATACTCCCGTTTCGTAGAATATAAAATTGACGAGAAAAAAGGGACCGTCCAGCAAATTTGGGAGTACGGAAAAGAGCGCGGTTATGATTTTTATAGCCCTATCACCTCGGTTATCGAATATCAAAAAGATCGCGACACCATGTTTGGCTTTGGTGGTTCGATTAATTTATTTGACGTTGGACAGCCAACCATCGGCAAAATCAACGAAATTGACTACAAAACAAAAGAAGTCAAAGTCGAAATTAATGTCCTGTCCGATAAGCCAAATCAAACTCACTACCGTGCATTGCTGGTTCATCCACGCCAAATGTTTAAATAATTACATTAGATTAAGGATTAATTATGTCATCTAAATGGATCACTTCATTATTTAAAAGCGTGGTATTAACCGCCGCGCTTGCCTCACCGTTTGCAGCATCAGCGTTTACTGAAGGCACTGATTATATGGTTCTGGAAAAACCAATTCCCAACGCCGATAAGACGTTGATCAAAGTATTCAGTTACGCCTGCCCATTTTGCTACAAATATGATAAAGCCGTGACAGGGCCCGTGTCAGACAAAGTCGCCGATGTCGTTACTTTCACTCCGTTTCATCTGGAAACCAAAGGGGAATACGGTAAACAGGCCAGCGAAATCTTTGCCGTAATGATTGCCAGGGACATGGCTGCAGGTATTTCATTGTTTGACGCCAAATCACAGTTTAAAAAAGCCAAGTTCGCTTATTACGCCGCCTACCACGATAAGAAAGAGCGCTGGTCAGAGGGTAAAGATCCCGCTTCATTCATCAAAACAGGGTTGGATGCAGCGGGCATGAGCCAGGCTGATTTTGACGCGGCATTGAAGGATCCAGCCGTCCAGCAAACGCTGGAGAAATGGAAAGCAGCATATGATGTCGCCAAAATCCAGGGCGTTCCGGCTTACGTCGTCAATGGTAAATACCTGATCTACACCAAAAATATCAAATCTATTGATTCCATGGCTGAGCTTGTCAGAGAGCTCGCGAAAAAATAAACAGGGACCCGGCTATGGCTTTCATAAAAGGATCGTGGCGAGACTTATGTAATACACCGGTTGATACCCTGGTGAGATGGCAGGAACAGCGCTTTCTGTGGCTGTTGATGGCTTGCGCAATGGGTGGATTGATTATTCTGGCGCATTCGTTCTTCCAAATCTATCTCTACATGGCCCCCTGCGAACAATGTGTCTACATTCGCTTTGCCATGCTGGTGATGGTTTTTGGCGGATTGATTGCGGCAATCAACCCCAAAAATGTTGTTCTGAAGCTCATCGGTTGTATCGCGGCATTTTACGGCAGCATCCTGGGCATTAAGTTCTCCATCAAACTTAACGGCATTCATTATGCTGTACATAACCCGGACCCGGATTCGCTGTTTGGCGTACAGGGATGCTCCACCGATCCGACATTCCCTTTTAATTTGCCTCTGGCCAACTGGGCACCGGAGTGGTTTAAACCCACAGGAGATTGCGGCTATGACGCTCCCATCGTTCCCGACGGCGTGGCGCTCAGCAGTACGCAAAAGTGGTTTGTCGATCTGTACCAGCAGTCAGAAGGCTGGTATCTGATCCCGCCTTGGCATTTTATGAACATGGCGCAGGCCTGTTTGTTGGCCTTTAGTTTGTGCTTACTGTTGCTCGTCATTATGAGCGGCGCATGGGCATTAAAGCGGGTGAGAACCAAATAATCGGAGCAAGAAACAAAAAAACCGAAGCCTGGAAGATGGCTTCGGTTTTTTATGCTTACCGCGACTAACGTGGTAATTTGCGATTAGCTGGCTTTGCGCTCATGCGCCTGACGGTAAGCCACCAGGTCTTCGATAGTAACTACCGCCATATTATGCTTGCCGGCAAATTCGATACATTCTGGCGCACGCGCCATGGTGCCATCGTCATTGGTCAGTTCGCACAGCACGCCTGCCGGTTTAAACCCTGCCAGCGTCATCAGGTCGATGGTTGCTTCAGTGTGACCACCGCGGGTCAACACGCCACCTGCCTGAGCACGCAGCGGGAAAACGTGCCCCGGACGGTTAAGATCGGAAGGTTTAGCGCCATCCTGAATTGCCGCACGCACCGTAGTAACACGGTCCGCAGCGGAAACGCCGGTAGTCACGCCTTCTGCGGCTTCAATGGTCACGGTAAAACCGGTACCGTAAGCGCTGGTGTTATTTTCCACCATCATTGGCAGATCGAGCTGTTTGCGTCGGTCTTCAGTGATGCACAGGCATACAATACCGCTGCCGTGACGGATGGTCAGAGCCATCTGTTCAACAGTCATGGTTTCTGCCGGGAAAATCATATCGCCTTCGTTTTCACGATCTTCGTCGTCAAGCACCATCACACCGCGTCCTTCACGCAGCGCAGACAGCGCAAGTTCAACACGTTCGAAAGGCGTACCAAAAGAGGAAAGTAGCGTCTGATTCATGGTAAAAAAACCTCACTAAAATTATGGTTACCAGAATCAGGGCAGTCTTAGGAGTACCGTCTAAGCGGCAAAAAAATAACGTGAGCGGGTCCATGCCCGACTGGATCGTTACTCTCTCCCATCCGGACTCTAACCGTCGGCCCCGGAATTACACCGGATCTGCTGACCTTTGAGTTTGCACCCAAAGCGCTCGCGGGCTTTCAACCTGAGTTGATTTACCGCCGGTGGGGAATTTCGCCCCGCCCTGAGAATAAGCGGGTTAACTATAACGCTATTGATTACCTTCATCAACGCCTTTGCTCGTCTTAGCTTCACACAATTCTGGTTTATGCCTGTGCCAGTTCGCACTACAATAGGCAACAACACGTACCAGTTCAGGGAAACCACAATGATTGACCCGAAAAAAATTGAGCAGATTGCTCGTCAGGTTCACGAGTCGATGCCGAAAGGGATCCGCGAGTTTGGCGAAGACGTCGAGAAGAAAATTCGTCAAACGCTGCAGTCACAGCTGACCCGTCTGGATCTGGTAAGCCGTGAAGAGTTTGATGTACAGACTCAGGTTTTGCTGCGTACCCGTGAAAAGCTGGCGCTACTTGAGCAACGTCTGACTGAGCTGGAATCGCGTGAAAAAACGGCAGAAGTTAAACCTGCTCCCGCGATCCCGTCAGTCGATCCGCAAGAGTAAAAACGACAACGGGCCGCAAGGCCCGTTTTTTCTGTTAGTGTTCCAGTTCTAGCTTCCTGGCCTCCGTCGCCTGCTGGCAGTACAGCGCATAGCGTTTGCAAAACCAGCTACGATGTTCTTCATCCATATTCCCAGTTATCGCCTGGATATCTACGGGATGGCCCTCAGCTTGCATCCTGGCAAAACTACGGGCCAGGAAATCGAAATTGTTCATTGAATACATATTGCTGTTCATGAGCATACCCTCCAGTTATTGAATATCTGTTAAGGCCATATGCTTTTTCTAATTTCAGTATTTCCCTGGATGCGAAGTTATTCTGTACATATTGTGCGCAAAAGCACTGCGCTGGTTCACAGTTTCCCACGAAATCTAAGAGGGGTCGGATTTAAGGTCAGCGTGACGCACGCTTATTGTGACGTCATGTAAAAGTAAATCGGGGGGGAGAAAGCCCTTCTCCCCTTATTCCTTTACTCTGGGTTGAAGAAAACAGCAGCATCAATAGCAAGAAACGTATCGAATCCAAAAGTTCGATACGTTTCCAGCATTTGTTATTTATCGCTGTCTTTTTGGATCTTCTTGATGATATTGGTCGTTGAGCAGCCATCTTCAAAGTTCAGCACCAGCACTTCTCCGCCGTTCGCCCACACTTCTTTGCTGCCCGCAATATCTTCCGGCTTATAGTCGCCGCCTTTTACCAGCAGATCCGGCAGGATGCCGGCAATCAGACGCTGTGGTGTGTCTTCTTCAAAAGAGACCACCCAGTCGACGGCTTCCAGCGCGCCCAGCACGATCATGCGCTGTTCCAGCGGGTTGACCGGACGCGTTTCGCCTTTCAGACGTTTGGTCGAAGCATCGCTGTTTACCGCCACGATCAGACGATCGCCCAGCTTGCGCGCATTCGCCAGATAGGAAACGTGGCCCGCATGTAGGATGTCGAACACGCCGTTGGTCATCACCACTTTCTCACCGCGCTTGCGGGCGCTGGCTACGGCCTGTTTCAGCTCAGACTCGCTCATCACGCCAAAGCCAGTGTCGGCCCGACCGCGCACGGCGTTTTCCAGTTCAATCGGGGAAACGGTGGAAGTCCCCAGTTTACCGACGACAACACCCGCTGCGGCATTAGCAAAATAGCACGCCTCTTCCAGAGTGTTCCCCGCCGCCAGCGTCGCAGCCAGCACGCCGATCACCGTATCGCCCGCCCCCGTCACGTCATACACTTCCTGCGCCTGCGTCGGCATATGCAGTGGCGATTTGCCCGGTTGCAGCAGCGTCATACCCTGTTCGGAACGCGTGATCAGCAGCGCGGAAAGGTCGAAATCTGCAATCACTTTCATGCCGCGCTCAACCAGTTCATCTTCGCTTTTGCACTTACCGGCCACCGCTTCAAATTCAGACAAATTCGGCGTCAGCAGCGTTGCGCCACGATAGCGTTCAAAATCGGTCCCTTTCGGATCGATAAGCACCGGCACCCCAGCCTTACGCGCCAGAGCAATCATCTGCTGCACGCTTGCCAGTGCGCCTTTGGCGTAATCGGAGAGCACCAAAGCGCCAATGGAGCCCAGAGCCTGGTTAATACGCTCATGCAGCGGCTGCGGATCCACGCCTTCAAAACCTTCTTCGAAATCCAGGCGAATCAGTTGCTGGTTGCGGGAAAGCACACGCAGTTTGGTGATCGTCGGATGAGTTGGCACAGAAACGAAGTCACATTTTACGTTCACATCCGCCAGCGTTTTGCTCAGCGCACGCGCCGCGTCGTCAATCCCAGTCAGGCCGACCAGACGCGAATTCGCTCCCAGAGAGGCAATGTTCATCGCCACGTTTGCTGCGCCACCGGGACGTTCTTCAATGGTATCAACCTTCACCACCGGAACCGGCGCTTCAGGTGAAATACGGCTGGTAGGACCGTACCAGTAGCGATCTAGCATCACATCACCGACAACCATGACTCCTGCACGTTCAAACTCTGGCAGCGTTACTTTCATTCCTGTCTCCTGAGAGATTCTCTGAGGGTCTTAAAATTTGCGCGCGATAATAGCACACTTCACTCGGCAACCAGCCACTTCTGCCAGCTGTCACGCACCAGCGTACGTTCAGCGTCGAAGTGCTCCGGCGCCACATGGCCCGGAAGTTCCTGCAATGCAAGATGATGAAGTTCATCGCGCAGCGTCGTATAAGCACGGGTAAGCGCCAGCGCTTCCTGCTCATCCATAATGTCGTTTTGCGCCAGTAACTCCAGAATGCGCACGTTATCCGACCAGCGCGTCAGCTTCGGTTTTTCATGCGCATAGCGCAGCACCAAGTATTGCGTAATAAACTCAATGTCGGTGATGCCGCCTTCATCCGCTTTGATATCAAAACGATCGCGATGCTTATTGCCCAAATGGGCCCGCATTTTCTCACGCATTTCGCGCACATCGGTCTGCAAGGTTTTCGCATCGCGGACGAGGGTCATGATATCGCGACGAATCGCATCAAACTGAGAGGTCAACCGTGGGTCGCCGTACACCACTCGAGCGCGCACCAGCGCTTGATGCTCCCACGTCCAGGCTTCGTTGCGCTGGTAATCAGCGAAAGCCTCGGTTGATGTCACCAGCATTCCCGCCGCGCCGGACGGGCGCAACCGCGCATCCACTTCATACAAAATACCGGATGAGGTGCGGGTGCTGAAAAGGTGCATAATGCGCTGCGACAGACGCAAATAGAACTGTCGCCCGTCAATCTCACGCTCACCATCCGTCATCACGTCCATAGGACAGTCATGCAGGAAGATCAAATCAAGATCCGAACTGTAGCCCAGCTCCCAGCCGCCCAGTTTGCCATACCCGACGACGGCAAAACCGCGCCCCTCGCGCCCGTCAAGATGAGTGGGTTGCCCGTAGCGAGCGACCATCTGCATCCACGCCTGCTGGACTACCGCATCAATAATAGCTTCCGCCAGCCAGGTTAAGTGGTCGCTCACCTTCATCACCGGCAGCGTACCAGCGATATCTGCCGCGGCAATGCGCAGCAACTGCGTTTGCTTAAACTGACGCAGCGCTTCCAACTGCTGCTCTTCGTCATCTTCCGGTACGCGCAGCAAATACTGGCGCAGTTCATCACGGTAGGCATCCGTCGCGGTGGGTTGATACAGGGTGTTCGGATCCAGCAGTTCATCGAGCAACAGCGGATACCGCGCCAGCTGGCTGGCGATCATCGGCGAAGCGGCACATAACGAAATCAGATGCTTAAGCGCTCCGGGGAATTCGCTCAGCAGCTCCAGATAGGTCGTACGGGTCACAATGCCTACCAGCAGCGGTGTGATGCGCGACAGTGGGACTGAGGCGTCGTCACGCGAACAGACATCGCTCAGCAGATGCGGCATTAAGTGATCCAGCACCTGGCGTCCGCGTGGGCCAATGGTGCGTTTATCCAGCTCTTTGCGAAAATCGGCAATCAGAGACAGCACGCGCCGGCGATCGTCATCCGCCAGATGCGTCAGCACCGGCGTGGTGTCATCTTCCTGTAATGCGTCCTGCCACAGTTCACGCCACTGTTCTGAGAGCGACTCTTCCTGGGTTTCTGCTTCGTCATCGCCAATCAACTCGTTAAACACCCGGCGCACGTTGTCCATATGACTGGCCAGCACATCGGTTAGCTGCTGCCAGTCATCGACGTTCATCCCCCACGCCAGCCGCGCGCGGTTCAGTTCATCGCCTGGCAACGTCTGGGTCTGCTCATCATTGATACTTTGCAGCAGGTTCTCCAGACGACGTAAATAGAGATAGGCTGCACGCAGTTGTTCCGCGTCGGTGTCTGACAGCAGGTGCAACGCATTGATGGCGCTGAGCGTGGGTAACAGCGAGCGGGATTGCAATGACGGCTCGCGCCCACCGCGAATAAGCTGGAATACCTGCACGATAAATTCGATTTCACGAATACCGCCCGCGCCCAACTTAATGTTGTCTTTCAGACCACGGCGGCGCACTTCGCGGGCAATCATTCCTTTCATGTTACGCAGAGACTGGATCACACTGAAATCAATATAGCGGCGGAAAACAAAAGGCCGCAGCATAGCGCGAAGCTCACTGACGTAGGTACCGTCGCAATCGCCCATAATGCGGGCCTTGACCATCGCATAGCGTTCCCAGTCGCGCCCTTGTTCCTGGTAATAATCCTCCAGCGCGGAGAAGCTCAGCACCAGCGGGCCGCTGTCGCCAAACGGGCGTAAACGCATATCTACCCGATAGACAAATCCATCCATTGTGGGCTGATCCAGCACTTTGATGAGCCGCTGGCCCATACGGGTAAAGAACTGCGCGTTATCCAGCTCGCGACGTCCGCCCTGCGTACTACCGTGCTCCGGCCAGGCAAAAATCAGATCGATATCAGAGGAAAAATTCAGTTCGCCGCCGCCCAGTTTCCCCATACCTAAAATCAGCAGCGGTTGCGCAACACCTTGTGGATTACAGGGCGTACCCCATTCACGACAGCAGGCGGCGTATAACCAGTCACGCGCGGCGACGATCAGCGTTTCAGCCAAATGGCTTAGCTGCTGCAAGATACTCTCTTCCGTCACCAGCGACAGCGTCTGCGCCCAGGCGATACGCACCATGATGCGACGGCGAAACAGGCGCAGCTCACGCATCAGCGTGTTTTCGTCGCTAACGTCGACCAATGCTTGCTGTAACCAATCAGCATAGTGTTGCCATTCATCCGCCTCGGGTGGCGTGCTTTCCAGTTCGACCAGCCATTCGGGATGGGCAATAATGCTGTCGCGAAAAAAATCACTGAATGTAAGCACTGACTTCGCCTGAATGCTAAGCGAGGACTCAGATATTGCTGCTGGCAGCCGCTCAACAACGGTCGGCCAGTAATGCTGTAACGGTGAAGAGAGCTGCTTCATTTATGGATTATCCTTTGAATAGTACCGGGCAGCGGCATGTTGCCTTATCCAGCCTACATGACGCTTCCGCCCATCGCGTAGGCCTGATAAGCGCAGCGCCATCAGGCATCCCGGCCTCACCCTGATTATCGTTTTCCGCTGTGCAGCCAGAACGGTTCCAAAGCTATCGCCTCGTTGCGGAAGTGTTCAATTTCAATGTATTGGTTGGCCGCAATGGCGTGACGTAAACCCTGCCAGGTGGCGATCCATTCCGATGCGACCTTTTCGTCGTAGTATCCCGCCAGCATCAGCATGCTATCAATATTGCGCGTCAGGCGCGGAAGTTGATCGGCGTACTGATCGCCCAGCGGCTGAGCAAAAGCTGTTTTCAGTTCAGCGGCATGGCGCGAGAGATGGGTATCTGAGAAACGCTTAAAGGAGTCGGCTATTTTACCCTGCGCCTTCGCATCAAGGAACGGCTGCCACCCTTTGGTCACCAGCCATTCGGTCAGCGCCAGCTTGGCCATCGCCGTTTGCGTGCTGTAAACCGCGGAAACGGCAGAAACGTCAGACGCAATGATCGCTTCCGACTGGGTTAGCAAATCACGTAAGTGAGCACTCGCTTTTCGTGGCACATTACCGCCAAACAGCATCAGAATGTGACGCACCAGGTCCATCGCAGCCAGCACCTCGGCTTTCGCCCCTTTGACGCCGCGCACCCACAGCTCTTCATGGTACTGCCACTGTGATAATGCCAGCTCCAGCGCCGCTTCCAGCCCTTGCTCAATACTTGCTTTTGCCGGAACCTTCAAAATGCGCGTCGGTTTGAGTTCACGCGGTGCATTCCCCTGAGCCAGATGATAGCCGCGCGCCGCTTTACTCAGGCTGCCCTGGCGTAAACCGGTTTGCGATACCAGCTGGTTTGCCAGCTTCAATACCGCACGGGTATCGCCGCTTAACAGCTCCAGTTCAAGCTCACAGATAGGTTCAGCCAACTCGCCCGCTTTCACTTCCCCGAGATCGAGGGCCATTTCAATGCGGCTACCGTCGATATCAAGGTGCCATTTCTCACGGTAAAAATCGGTGCTGAAGAGCGGCTGTACCTGAGAGGCAAGTTCAGCGGGCAGTTTGCCATCAGGCCAGACTTCCGTTGGGAACAGGGAGAGATCCAACTCTGGCGCGTTCAGCGCAACGTTAAACTCCGGCCGCTGATGCAGGCCACCCGTCACTCGTCCGGCAATTTTCATGGTCATTTCGTAATGACCGTTCTCACCGCGAATACGCAGCCCCATATCGTGACCACGCAGCCACGCATCGGGCGTTTCGTAGTAGATATTCAGCAACTGGCTGGGCGCATGATGCTCTCCCCCCAGCGTATTCAGACGTTCACGTAGCGCATCTACAGCGTCACTATTGACGATAAATTTTAATTCGATTTCCTGGGCCATGGTCTTGTACTTATGGGTTATGTCACAGTTGAGAAAACTGACTGCGAACTAAGCTCGTTCTTTATGGTCAGTAGATAGTATTTTGCGCCAAATTGCCATGCAACGAGCAATTTGACGGGCGTAAAAGTTTCGAGTGGTGGCAAAAAGGACACAGATGATTCCGATTGATGTCGAATGCTTTGCGTAGAGACACTGATGCCACTACTATCGTTCCACTTTCTATGACAATAACGACAGCCTGATGCCAAAATTACGCCTGATTGGATTAACTTTACTCGCACTTAGCGCCACTGCAGTCTCTCATGCCGAAGAAAAGCGCTATGTTTCTGACGAACTGAACACCTGGGTCCGCAGCGGTCCGGGAGATAATTATCGCCTCGTGGGTACGGTTAACGCCGGCGAGGAAGTCACGCTATTACAGACCGATGCCAACACTAACTACGCCCAGGTGAAAGACAGCACCGGACGTACCGCCTGGATCCCACTGAAAGAGCTGAACAGTACGCCGAGCCTGCGTACCCGCGTTCCCGATCTGGAAAACCAGGTTAAGACCTTGACCGATAAGCTCAATAATATCGACACCACGTGGAATCAGCGCACCGCCGATATGCAGCAAAAAGTGTCGCAAAGCGACAGCGTAATCGACGGGCTGAAACAAGAAAACCAGAAGCTGAGGAACGAGCTTATCGTGGCGCAAAAGAAGGTCAGCGCAGCCAACCTTCAGCTTGATGACAAACAGCGCACCATCATCATGCAGTGGTTTATGTACGGCGGCGGCGTGCTAGGTCTTGGTTTGTTGCTCGGCTTGGTTCTGCCACACATGATCCCCAGCCGTAAACGCAAAGATCGCTGGATGAACTGAATCGCCTTCTCCGCCGCACTGACATATGATTAAGGGATCATAATTTCAAAAGGAAAGTGGCGTGAAGATTTATCTGGTCGGTGGTGCTGTTCGGGATGCGTTATTAGGGCTACCGATTAAAGATAAAGATTGGGTTGTTGTCGGCGCCACGCCGCAAGAGATGCTCGACGCGGGCTACCAGCAGGTAGGGCGCGATTTTCCCGTGTTTCTGCATCCGCAAACCCGGGAAGAGTATGCGCTGGCGCGTACCGAACGCAAATCAGGCTCGGGGTATACCGGATTCACCTGCTACGCCGCGCCGGATGTGACGCTGGAGGCCGATCTTCAGCGTCGCGATCTGACCATCAACGCAATGGCCCGCGATGACGACGGCGAGATTATCGATCCGTATAACGGACGCGACGATCTGGAAAACCGTCTGCTACGCCATGTGTCCCCCGCCTTTAGCGAAGATCCATTGCGCGTGCTGCGCGTGGCGCGCTTTGCTGCCCGCTATGCGCACCTCGGTTTTCGTATCGCTGAAGAAACCATGACGCTGATGCGCGATATGAACGCCGCAGGGGAACTGGAACACCTGACGCCAGAGCGGGTGTGGAAAGAAACAGAAGGTGCTTTAACCACCCGCAACCCACAGGTATTTTTTCAGGTCCTGCGCGACTGCGGCGCACTGCACGTCCTGTTTCCGGAAGTAGATGCTCTGTTTGGCGTTCCCGCGCCCGCGCAATGGCACCCGGAAATTGATACCGGTATTCACACGCTGATGACGCTGTCGATGGCGGCCATGTTAAGTCCGGAGGTCGACGTGCGTTTCGCCACGCTGTGCCACGATCTTGGCAAGGCATTGACGCCAAAAGCGCTGTGGCCACGCCACCACGGTCACGGTCCGGCTGGCGTGAAGCTGGTCGAGCAACTGTGCCAACGCCTGCGCGTGCCGAATGACATCCGTGATTTAGCCAAACTGGTAGCCGAGTTCCACGACCTCATTCATACCTTCCCGATCCTGCAGCCGAAAACCATCGTTAAGCTGTTTGATTCCATCGATGCCTGGCGCAAACCGCAGCGCGTGGAGCAAATCGCCCTGACCAGCGAGGCCGACGTGCGTGGGCGAACCGGTTTTGAAGCGGCGGATTATCCGCAAGGCACGCTGTTGCGTGAAGCCTGGCAGGTTGCGCAGGCGGTACCAACGAAAGACGTCGTTGAGGCGGGATTCAAAGGTCAGGCTATTCGCGAGGAACTGACCCGGCGTCGGATCGCGGCGGTGGCCGACTGGAAAGAACAACGTTGCCCGAAAGCGTAGACAGTGCATTGCCGGATAAGCGTTAACGCCGCTATCCGGCAAGCTAGTAAAATCAGAAGAACACGACGTAAACGGCAGCCGCCACAATAAAGCGGTAAATCGCAAACGGAATAAACGAGATGCGCTTAATCAGCTGTAGGAAGGTTTTGATCGCCACCAACGCCACGATAAACGCCGTCACGAAACCAACTGCAAACATCGGAATATCTGATGCGCTGAGGAACGTCCAGCTTTTGTAGAGATCCAGCGCCGTTGCGCCCATCATCATCGGCACGGCCAGCAGGAAGGAGAATTCGGAGGCCGCGTAACGGCTTACTCCCATCAGCATACCGCCAGAAATCGTCGCCCCGGAGCGAGAAAAACCCGGCCACAGCGCCAGACACTGGAAACAGCCAATCATAAACGCCTGGCGATAGGTCATATCATCCAGACCCGGCGCACGCGGCTCTTTCGGCTTCAGGCATTCTGCGGCAATCAGCAGCACGCCCCCTACCACCAGCGCATACATCACGTTGATCGGGTTAAACAGCGATTTGATGATGTCGTGGAAAATCAGTCCCAGTACGACGGCAGGAACCATCCCCAACAGGATATGGCCCAGCGTCAGCCGACCTTTGCCAGTGCCTTCATGTGGGACCTTACCGAAGTGAATGCCAATCAGGCCAAACAGGCGTCGCCAGAACATCACCACGACCGCCAGGATAGAGCCCAACTGGATAACCACTTCAAATGTTTTTGCGGTGTCACCCTCAAAACCCAGCAAGTGGCCAACAATAATCATATGGCCGGTACTGGAAACGGGTAAAAACTCCGTCAATCCTTCGACCACACCCAAAATTGCCGCCACCAGCAGCGAGTGCATATCACTCATTAATGAACCTCTAGATAGATAAACCACGGCGAAAACGAGCCGACATAAAGACCCTTTTATACCCGTTTGGTTTAGATATTATTATTTTAATTATTTTCTTTCAGATTATTGCCACGCTCAATGATAACCCCGACGTTCGCCGCACGGGCTACCGCGCCAGGTTTACTGAGTTTGATCCGCACCCATGGAGAATTAAAACGGCTCAGCAGCAGATCCGCCACCTCTTCCGCCACGCGTTCGACCAGCGCAAAGCGCCCGCCTTCCACATGATTAACAACCGTTTGAGCAATATCAGCATAGCTCAGGCAATCAGCCACATCATCGCTTTTAGCCGATTTACGGTTGTCCCACGCCATTTCGATATCGAACACCAACTGTTGTTCGATCGTTTGTTCCCAGTCGTAAACACCAATAGTGGTGATTACAGAAAGTTGCTCTATAAATACAATATCCATCACGACCTGCCTGCTTTTTGGCTAACCCGGATACCACTTCCGGCGAAATATGCGTATTATCCACAGAAGTAGCGTTTTACACGACATTTTCAAAACGGAACAGCTTATGAGTGCAATCGCGCCTGGAATGATTATCTTCGCGTACCTCTGTGGCTCAATTTCCAGTGCTATTCTGGTATGCCGCCTTGCTGGATTACCGGACCCGCGTGACAGCGGATCTGGGAATCCGGGCGCGACAAACGTATTGCGCATCGGTGGCAAAGGAGCCGCCGTCGCGGTGCTGATTTTCGACGTCCTGAAAGGTATGTTACCCGTCTGGGGTGCCTATGCGCTAGGCATTAGCCCCTTCTGGCTGGGATTGATCGCGATCGCCGCCTGTCTGGGTCACATTTGGCCGGTCTTCTTCGGCTTTAAAGGTGGGAAAGGCGTTGCCACCGCCTTTGGCGCAATTGCGCCGATTGGTTGGGATTTAACCGGCGTGATGGCCGGAACCTGGCTGCTGACCGTCTTATTAAGCGGCTATTCATCACTAGGCGCTATCGTCAGCGCGCTGATCGCCCCCTTTTACGTCTGGTGGTTCAATCCCCAGTTCACTTTCCCGGTGTCCATGCTGTCGTGCTTAATTCTGTTACGCCACCATGACAACATTCAGCGTCTGTGGCGTCGTCAGGAGCCAAAGATCTGGACCAAGCTGAAGAAAAAACGCGAAAGAGACCCTGAGTGATTTTAATGTCGGATAGCGACGCAACAGCGTCTTATCCGGCGTGGGGAATGTGATACCCCTCTACCGGTTTGCCTAATCGGTGCTGGCACCACGTCGCCAGAAACTCCACGCACACCCGAAGCTTCACGCTGCGATACAGCGGCTCCTGATAAACCGCCCAGATATTGGCGCTTTGCGCATAGTCCGGCAGCACGCGCACCAGTTCACCGCTTGCCAGAAACGGCTGCAGGTCCCATTCGGAACGCAGCATAATCCCTTTTCCCTGTAGCGCCCACTGCAACACAATCTCGCCGCTGTTAGAGGAAAGATGTCCCGCCACCTTGACCGACTTTTTCTCCTGGCCGTTATCCAGCTCCCACACCCCGTGGGTCATATCGCGTTCTTTAGTGACCAGGCAATCATGACGACTTAATTCCTGCAGCGTTGTCGGCTCACCGTATTTTTGTAAATACGTCGGCGCTGCACATAATATTCTTCTATTTTTCGTTAACAAATGCGCAATATAATAATCCGGAATCTCGTCATTAATACGAATATCCAAATCGATATTATCCTGCGCCAAATCAATTTGCCGATCATAAAGTTCAAAATGCACCTGTAATTCAGGATAGCTATGCATCAGTTCGGTAATAGCCGGTGCAATATAACTGCGCCCAAAGCCAAAGCTACAGCCGATACGAATCATCCCTGCCGGGCGCGTTTTGAGTTGCGTGACGTCATCGACCAGATGCTGATAGCCCGCAAGAATAGCCTGCGCATGTTCATAACAACGTTGACCACTCTCCGTGAGTGTCACGCCGCGCGCGGAGCGGCTTAGCAGCGTCGTCCCCAGCGTTGACTCAAGGATCTGAATGCGTTTCGTCACAAACGCGGGCGTTTGGCCGAGCGCCGCGGCGGCGGCACTGAAGCTGCCGCTATGAACAATTTCAACCAGGACCTGCAGGTCTTTCGCGAGGGGATACGTGTTCAGCATGATCGGTATATCCGTAAAGTTGTTAACCGCAGTGTAATTCCCTCATGCGTATTAAACCCTGCCTTTGCGCAATTTTTATTGCTTATCTGAACATCATTCACGATCTGTTAATTGGATATTCACAGTGGCAAATAATATAAAACCACATTTTTAGTGGTAGTTTGTGGCGGAGAATTTATTTCCAGATAAATAAAAGAACTGGAGTTAACAAGATGAGCAATCAAAATAACCAAAATGCGATAACTACGCTGACAAACATTGTCGCCGATTTTACCGCCATGATTTCTACCCGCATGCCTGACGACGTCGTAGATAAATTAAAACAGCTGCGTGAAGGCGAAACTTCGCCGATGGGTAAAATCATCTACCACACCATGTTTGACAACATGCAGAAAGCTATCGACCTGAACCGTCCGGCCTGTCAGGACACCGGCGAGATTATGTTCTTTGTGAAGGTCGGCTCCCGTTTTCCGCTGCTGGGCGAACTGCAAAGCATCCTGAAACAGGCCGTTGAAGACGCCACGGTAAAAGCGCCGCTGCGCCATAACGCGGTCGAGATTTTTGACGAAGTGAATACCGGCAAAAATACCGGTACCGGTGTGCCGTGGGTCACCTGGGACATCATCCCTGATAACGACGATGCGGAAATCGAAGTCTACATGGCAGGCGGCGGTTGTACGCTGCCGGGACGTTCGAAAGTGTTAATGCCTTCTGAAGGCTACGAGGGCGTGGTGAAATTTGTCTTCGAAAATATCTCCACGTTAGCAGTCAACGCTTGCCCGCCGGTGCTGGTGGGCGTAGGTATTGCCACCTCCGTGGAAACCGCCGCCGTACTTTCTCGTAAAGCGGTGCTACGTCCTATCGGATCACGTCATCCGAATCCAAAAGCGGCCGAACTGGAACTGCGTCTGGAAGAAGGGCTGAACCGTCTGGGCATTGGCCCGCAAGGGTTGACCGGGAATAGCTCGGTGATGGGTGTGCATATCGAATCCGCCGCACGCCATCCGTCGACTATCGGCGTTGCCGTTTCTACCGGCTGCTGGGCACACCGTCGCGGCACGCTGTTGGTTCATGCTGACCTCTCCTTCGAAAACCTGTCTCACACCCGGAGCGCGTTATGAAAAAGATCCTCACAACCCCGATCAAAGCCGAAGATCTGGCCGACATTCGCGTTGGCGATGTCATCTACCTGACCGGTACGCTGGTGACCTGCCGTGACGTGTGTCACCGCCGCCTGATCGAACTGAAGCGCCCGATTCCTTATGACCTGAACGGCAAAGCCATTTTCCACGCGGGGCCCATCGTACGTAAGAACGGTGAAAAATGGGAGATGGTCTCCGTTGGCCCAACCACCAGCATGCGTATGGAAGCGTTTGAGAAAGACTTTATCGAGCAGACGGGCGTCAAACTGGTGGTCGGCAAGGGCGGCATGGGACCGCTAACGGAAGCAGGCTGCAAACAGTTTAAAGCGCTGCACGTAATCTTCCCGGCAGGTTGTGCGGTCGTGGCGGCAACCCAGGTTGAAGAGATCGAAGAGGTACACTGGACCGAACTTGGCATGCCGGAGTCCCTGTGGGTATGTCGGGTTAAAGAGTTCGGCCCGCTGATCGTTTCCATCGATACCCACGGCAATAACCTGATCGCCGAAAACAAAAAGCTGTTCGCTGAACGTCGCGATCCTATCGTCGATGAAATCTGCGAGCACGTGCACTACATCAAATAACCCTCCCGGAGAGGCGCTGCGCCTCTCCCTTTTCGTAGGGATACAACAATGGCACCTTTAGCTGGTTGGTGGCGATACCTGGCTCCGCTGGTGGTCATCGCCATTATTGCTGTACTGCCCGTCCCCAACGGTCTTGAGAGCCACACCTGGCTCTATTTTGCCGTTTTTACCGGTGTGATTGTGGGCCTTATTCTGGAACCTGTACCGGGCGCGGTGGTAGCGATGATTGGCATTTCGATTATCGCCGTCCTTTCACCGTGGCTGCTGTTCAGCCCGGAGCAACTCGCGCAGGACGGTTTTAAATTTACCGCCAAATCGCTGTCATGGGCGGTCTCTGGTTTTTCAAACTCGGTAATCTGGCTTATCTTCGCGGCCTTTATGTTTGGTACCGGCTATGAGAAAACCGGGCTCGGTCGACGTATCGCGCTGATGCTGGTGAAGAAGATGGGGCACCGGACGCTATTTCTTGGCTATGCGGTGATGTTCTCTGAACTTATCCTCGCTCCCGTCACGCCGTCCAACTCCGCGCGCGGGGCCGGAATAATCTACCCGATTATCCGCAACCTGCCGCCGCTGTATAACTCGCAGCCCAATAGCGCCAGTTCTCGCTCCATTGGCTCGTACATTATGTGGATGGGCATTGTCGCCGACTGCGTCACCAGCGCCATTTTCTTAACGGCGATGGCGCCGAACCTGCTGTTAATCGGCCTGATGAAAGGCGCGTCCCACACGGCGCTGAGCTGGGGCGACTGGTTCTTAGGCATGCTGCCGCTGAGTATTTTACTGGTGCTGATTGTGCCCTGGCTGGCGTACGTGTTGTATCCACCGGTACTGAAATCCGGCGATCAG
The DNA here is from genome assembly GCF_030336725.1 of Citrobacter sp. Cb031. Lineage (NCBI taxonomy): Bacteria > Pseudomonadati > Pseudomonadota > Gammaproteobacteria > Enterobacterales > Enterobacteriaceae > Citrobacter > Citrobacter sp. Cb031. The sequence continues at coordinate 241,250 of NZ_JAOWDA010000025.1, read as the reverse complement.
GTTCCGCGCTGGGCGGATACAGAGCTAAAAGCAATGGGACCGCTCTGCGCACGCGAGAAAAAGATGTTGGTGCTGATGGTCGGCGCACTGGTGCTGTGGATCTTCGGCGGCGATTACATTGACGCCGCGATGGTCGGATACAGCGTAGTGGCGTTGATGCTGGTACTGCGCATCATTAGCTGGGATGACATCGTCAGTAATAAAGCCGCGTGGAACGTCTTTTTCTGGCTGGCCTCGCTGATAACGCTGGCGACCGGGCTCAATAACACCGGTTTTATTACCTGGTTCGGCAAGCTGCTGGCAAACGGGTTGAGCGGCTATTCGCCGATGATGGTGATGGTGGCGCTCATTGTGGTGTTCTATCTGCTGCGCTACTTCTTTGCCAGCGCCACGGCGTATACCTCCGCCCTGGCACCGATGATGATTGCCGCCGCGCTGGCGATGCCGGAAATTCCACTTCCGGTCTTCTGCCTGATGGTCGGCGCAGCCATTGGTCTCGGCAGCATTCTGACCCCGTATGCCACCGGTCCTAGCCCTATCTACTACGGCAGCGGCTATTTGCCGACGGTGGATTACTGGCGACTCGGTGCTATTTTTGGCCTGATTTTCCTTGTGCTGCTGGTGATTACCGGTCTGGTCTGGATGCCCCTCGTTTTACTGTAAAACCCCATTGGGGCGGCATATTGTCGCCCCTTCATCCATAAGCTTCTCATATGATCGATTTCCCGATGTGCTGAGGCATACTTTTTTGTATGCAAACACCCTCATGCTGATAAGGGAAACGCTCTGGACACGGTTGCGCACGAGACACTCACACGGGGCTGGCAGGCCGAACTGGATCTGCATTTCACCCGCACTGGGCACAACACGGTGCTCGCCTCGGCGCGTCATCATGGTCCATTGACGGTTCAGCGCCCGTTTTACCCGGAAGAGGACGTCTGCCACCTCTATTTGCTTCATCCACCCGCGGGGATCGTCGGCGGGGATGAACTACACATTGCCGTAACTCTCAACGAAAACAGCCATGCGTTAATCACCCAGCCCGGCGCGGGAAAGTTTTATCGCAGCGGTGGGCCGCAGGCGTTGCTGCGCCAACATTTCACGCTCGCCCCGCACGCCACGCTGGAGTGGCTCCCCCAGGATACGATCCTCTTTCCTGGCGCCAACGCCACTATCCAGTCCGTCTTTCACATCGCGTCGGAGAGTCGACTGCTGGCCTGGGATCTGCTGTGCCTCGGGCGACCAGTTATGCAGGAGTCCTTCAGCCACGGCTCGCTGCAAAACCGTCTGGAAGTGTGGCGAAATGGGCAGCCGCTGCTGATAGAGCGCTTGCAGTTGCAGAAGGGGGAGCTGAGCGGCGTCGCGCACCATCCGTGGGTCGGCACGTTGCTGTGTTATCCGGCCACTGAAAACATGCTGGAAGGCACGCGCGAGCGGCTGACGCCGCTTGGCGATTACGCCGGGGCAACGCTTAACGACTCACTGCTGACGATCCGCTTTCTTGCCGACGACAACCTGATTGTTCAGCGCGTTATGCGAGACATTTGGCAATTTCTGCGCCCGCTTTTGACACACAAACCGCCCGTACTACCGCGAATCTGGCAAACCTAAGAGACCCCGTATGGAACTGACCCCCAGAGAAAAAGACAAGCTGTTGCTGTTTACCGCCGCGCTGGTGGCAGAACGTCGCCTGGCCCGCGGGCTGAAGCTGAACTATCCGGAATCGGTGGCGCTAATTAGCGCTTTCATCATGGAAGGGGCACGCGATGGTCAAACCGTGGCCTCGCTGATGGAAGACGGGCGTCACGTCCTGCGCCGCGATCAGGTGATGGAAGGCGTTCCGGAGATGATCCCAGATATTCAGGTTGAAGCGACGTTTCCGGACGGATCAAAGCTGGTCACCATCCACAACCCGATCGTTTAAGGAGCGGCAATGATCCCAGGTGAATATCAGATAGCCAAAGGCAATATCGCGCTCAATCAGGGGCGGGAAACCTGTACGATCGTGGTGGAAAATCATGGCGACAGACCCATCCAGGTGGGATCGCACTATCACTTTTCCGAGGTGAACCCGGCGCTGCGCTTTGACAGGAGTGCTGCACGCGGCTTTCGTCTAAACATTCCTGCGGGCACGGCGGTACGTTTTGAGCCGGGACAAAAACGCGAAGTCGAACTGGTGCGCGTCGCTGGCGCACAAAGGATCGTGGGTTTTCGCAGCGAAGTGATGGGGGCACTGGAGGCAAATGATGAGTGAAATTTCACGGCAGGCGTACGCCGACATGTTTGGCCCAACCACCGGCGATAAGGTACGCCTGGCGGATACCGAGCTGTGGATTGAGGTGGAAAAAGACTTCACCACCTACGGCGAAGAGGTCAAATTCGGCGGCGGGAAAGTGATCCGCGACGGCATGGGCCAGGGACAAATGCGCGCGCAAGCGTGTGTGGATCTGGTGATAACCAACGCGCTGATCGTCGATCACTGGGGGATCGTGAAAGCGGATATCGGCATCAAGGACGCCAGGATCTTCGCCATCGGCAAAGCGGGTAATCCTGATATTCAGCCCGACGTCACGATCCCGATCGGCGTGGGAACTGAAGTCATCGCCGGGGAAGGCAAGATCGTCACCGCGGGCGGCGTGGATACGCATATTCACTGGATCTGCCCACAGCAGGCACAGGAGGCGCTGGTTTCCGGCGTAACGACGATGATCGGCGGCGGCACCGGCCCGGCAGCAGGAACTAACGCCACCACCTGCACGCCGGGTCCGTGGTACATCGCGCGCATGCTGCAGGCAGCAGACGCCTTGCCGGTTAACATCGGTTTGCTGGGTAAAGGCAACGGCTCAAATCCTGACGCCCTGCGCGAGCAAATCACCGCGGGCGCCATTGGCCTGAAAATCCATGAAGATTGGGGCGCTACGCCAGCCGCCATCAACTGTTCCCTGGAAGTAGCAGAGGAGATGGATATCCAGGTGGCGCTGCACAGCGATACGCTCAATGAGTCGGGTTTCGTTGAAGATACGCTGGCGGCGATTGGCGATCGCACCATTCATACCTTCCACACCGAAGGCGCGGGCGGCGGCCATGCGCCAGATATCATCACCGCCTGCGCGCATCCGAATATTCTGCCCTCCTCCACTAACCCGACGCTGCCCTATACCGTCAACACCATCGACGAGCATCTCGACATGCTGATGGTTTGCCACCACCTCGATCCGGATATCGCCGAAGACGTGGCCTTTGCCGAATCACGCATTCGCCGGGAAACGATCGCTGCCGAAGATGTGCTGCATGACATTGGCGCGTTTTCCCTGACCTCGTCCGATTCACAGGCGATGGGTCGCGTGGGCGAAGTGATCCTGCGCACCTGGCAGGTGGCGCATCGCATGAAGGTTCAGCGTGGTCCGCTGGCAGAAGAAACAGGCGACAACGACAACCAGCGCGTTAAACGCTACGTCGCCAAATACACCATCAACCCGGCGCTAACCCACGGCATCGCCCACGAAGTTGGCTCCGTTGAGCCTGGCAAACTGGCCGATCTGGTGCTGTGGTCCCCAGCCTTTTTTGGCGTAAAACCAGCGACGATCGTAAAGGGCGGGATGATCGCCTGTGCGCCGATGGGCGATATCAACGCCTCGATCCCCACCCCGCAGCCGGTGCATTACCGCATGATGTTCGGCGCACTTGGCGCGGCGCGGCATCGTACTCGGCTGACCTTTATTTCGCAGGCCGCTAACGCGCAAAACATCCCGCAGCAGCTCAATTTGCAAAGCGCCATCGCCGTCGTCAAAGGCTGTCGGACGGTGAAAAAGGCCGACATGATCCACAACGGCCTGCAACCCAATATCACCGTCGATGCTCAGACTTATGAGGTGCGCATTGATGGCGAACTTATCACCAGCGAACCGGCAGACGTTTTGCCGATGGCGCAACGCTATTTCCTGTTTTGAGGAGTGACGATGATCTACCTGACCCAACGCCTTGACCACGCCCACCGCGTCACCGCAAGCGTCACGCTACCCATTGATATTCGAGTAAAAAGCCGTGCCAGAGTGACGCTGAACGACGGTCGCGAAGCCGGGCTAATGCTTCCGCGCGGTTTGCTGTTACGCAGTGGTGACCTGCTGACCAACGAAGATGGCAGCGAGGTGATCGAAGTGATCGCCGCGCCGGAGTCAGTTTCCGTGGTGCGCTGCGCCGATCCTTTCCTGCTCGCCAAAGCCTGTTATCACCTCGGCAATCGCCACGTTCCGCTGCAAATTCTGCCGGATGAGTTGCGCTACCATCACGATCATGTGCTGGACGCCATGTTGCGCCAGTTCAGCCTGGAGGTGACGTTTGCTCAACTACCGTTTGAACCGGAAGCAGGCGCTTATGCCAGTGAATCACACGGGCATCATCACGCCCATGCGCACTGATGCATAACATCCAACAGCTGCGTCTGATGCAGCTCGCCAGCAGCGCTCTCCCGGTGGGGTCGTTTACCTGGTCCCAGGGTCTGGAGTGGGCGGTTGAAATCGGCTGGGTGAAAAGCGCCGATGACTTCTCTGACTGGCAAATCCAGCAGATGGAGCAGAACTTCTTTACCGTCGACCTACCGCTACTGGCGAGACTGTATCGCGCCTGCGAGCAGGACGATCTCGCTGCAGCACGCCGCTGGAGCGCTTACCTGTTGGCCTGCCGGGAAACCCGCGAACTACGGGATGAAGAACGCAGTCGGGGCGCGGCGTTTACACGGCTGGTCACCGACTGGGAAGCAGATTGCTCGCGGGAGTGGCGTGCGCTCTTTGTCGACAGCCAACTCTGCGGTATGGCCTGGCTGGGTGTGCGCTGGAAAATCCCCCTGACCGAGCTGGCGTTAAGCCTCGGCTACAGCTGGATTGAAAGCGCAGTGATGGCTGGCGTCAAACTGGTCCCTTTTGGGCAGCAGGCGGCCCAGCGTTTGATCATTGCGCTCTGCAACCGGTATGCACAAGGTCTGGCACAGGCGCTGGCGTGTCCTGACGCCAGCCTCGGCTCCGCAACGCCGTTGGCGGCCATCGCATCTGCCCGGCATGAAACCCAATATTCCAGATTATTCCGCTCCTGAGGAGAAAAAATGAGTAACAACAAGCATCCCCTGCGCGTGGGCGTTGGCGGCCCGGTTGGCTCCGGCAAAACGGCGCTGCTGGAAGCGTTATGCAAATCCATGCGCAGCAGCTATCAACTGGCGGTGGTAACCAACGATATCTATACCAAAGAAGATCAGCGCATTCTCACCGAAGCAGGCGCACTGGCGCCAGACAGGATCGTCGGCGTGGAAACCGGCGGTTGCCCGCATACCGCTATCCGTGAAGATGCGTCGATGAATCTGGCCGCCGTAGAGGCGTTGAGCGAGAAATTCGGCAATCTGGATCTGATTTTTGTGGAAAGCGGCGGCGATAACCTGAGCGCCACCTTCAGCCCGGAATTAGCGGATCTGACGATCTATGTGATCGACGTTGCCGAAGGTGAGAAGATCCCGCGTAAGGGTGGCCCGGGGATCACCAAATCTGATTTTCTGGTGATCAATAAAACCGATCTGGCCCCTTACGTGGGCGCCTCGCTGGAGGTGATGGAGCGCGATACCCTACGCATGCGCGGCGAGCGTCCGTGGACGTTTAGTAATTTAAAATCCGGAGAAGGTCTGGAAAAAATTATCGCGTTTCTGGAAGAGAAAGGGATGCTGCGGGAGTAGAGTATTGCCCGGTGGCGCTACGCTTACCGGGCCTACAATATTATGTGCTTATGCCGCCGGTAATTCCGCCAGCGGCCAGCGAGGACGCACGGTCACGCCAAGATCCGCCGTTGCACCCGCTTTAAAACGCACCATGCCCGCGTAGGCGATCATCGCCCCGTTATCGGTGCAAAATTCCGGACGCGCGTAAAACACTTCGCCACGACGCTTTTGCATCATCTCGGCCAGTTTTGCGCGCAGCGTACGGTTAGCGCTCACGCCCCCCGCCATCACCAGACGTTTAAAACCGGTTTGATCCAGCGCGCGTTTACACTTGATCATCAGCGTATCAACCACAGCATCTTCAAACGCACGAGCGATATCTGCACGCGTCTGATCGTCATTTTCATTATTACGAATGGTATTCGCGGCGAAGGTTTTCAGGCCGGAGAAGCTGAAATCCAGACCCGGACGGTCGGTCATCGGGCGCGGGAAGACAAAGCGTTTTTCAACGCCTTGCGATGCAAGCTTTGACAGCATTGGGCCGCCAGGATAATCCAGCCCCAGCAGCTTGGCCGTTTTATCGAACGCTTCACCAGCGGCATCATCTATCGATTCACCCAGCAATTCATACTGCCCAATACCGGTGACGCTGATCAGTTGCGTGTGACCGCCGGAAACCAGCAGCGCAACGAACGGGAAAGCAGGGGGATTATCTTCCAGCATCGGCGCCAGCAGATGCCCTTCCATATGGTGTACAGGAATTGCCGGTACGCCCCAGGCGAACGCCAGCGAACGTCCTACGGTTGCGCCGACCAGCAGCGCGCCAACCAGACCAGGACCTGCGGTATACGCCACCGCATCAATCTCTTTTGCCGTCAGTCCCGCTTCTTTCAGCGCGGCCTGGATCAGCGGTACGGTTTTACGTACGTGATCGCGCGAGGCCAGTTCTGGCACTACGCCGCCGTAGTCAGCGTGTAATTTCACCTGACTATACAATTGGTTGGCTAAAAGACCTTTTTCATCGTCGTAAATGGCGATGCCGGTTTCATCGCAGGATGTTTCAATACCCAGTACACGCATGACTTGTTTTACCTCGCTCTATTACCGCGCAGTGTAGGACCAATGCGGGTTGATGTAAAACTTTGTTCGCCCCAGGAGTTCCGCTCGTGTATACTCCTTATCCTTATAAAAGTCCCTTTCAAAATCGCGTCGGTGCTTTACAAAGCAGCAGCAATTGCAGTAAAATTCCGCACCATTTTGAAATAAGCTGGCGTTGATGCCAGCGGCAAACCGAATTTATAAAGGTGAGAGTTACATGCCGGTAATTAAAGTACGTGAAAACGAGCCGTTCGACGTAGCACTGCGTCGCTTCAAGCGTTCATGCGAAAAAGCAGGTGTTCTGGCGGAAGTTCGTCGTCGTGAGTTCTATGAAAAACCGACTACTGAACGTAAGCGCGCTAAAGCTTCTGCTGTGAAACGTCACGCGAAGAAACTGGCTCGCGAAAACGCACGCCGTACTCGTCTGTACTAATCCATTGAGAGCCAAGGCTCTCAATTCAGACAGAGTTGTAGTTGTAAGGCCGTGCTTCCGGAAGGAATGCGCGGCTTGTTTTCGTTTATACGCGTCATCATTCAAGCTGCCTCTGCGTTGGCTGCAGTCGTTCCCTCCAGTCACGTACTGATGTACGCTCCTGAGGATTCGCTCCCTTGCCGTCTTGAAGCATCTTGAATGATTTTGTGTATATAAGTCATAAAAAAATAAACGGGGCATATGGCTGGACGAATTCCACGCGTATTTATAAATGACCTGCTGGCAAGAACCGACATTGTCGATCTCATCGACGCGCGGGTAAAGCTGAAGAAGCAGGGCAAAAATTATCACGCGTGCTGTCCGTTCCATAACGAAAAAACCCCCTCTTTCACCGTAAACGGTGAGAAACAGTTTTATCACTGCTTTGGGTGTGGCGCACATGGCAACGCCGTCGACTTTCTCATGAACTACGACAAGCTCGAGTTTGTGGAAACCGTCGAAGAACTGGCCGCAATGCACAACCTTGAAGTGCCCTATGAAGCAGGCAGTGGCCCTAGTCAGATAGAGCGCCATCAACGGCAAAGCCTTTATCAATTGATGGACGGCCTGAACACTTTTTATCAACAGTCTTTGATGCAACCCGCCGCTACCCCCGCGCGCCAGTACCTGGAAAAGCGAGGATTAAGTAGCGACGTGATCACCCGTTTTGCTATTGGTTTTGCGCCCCCCGGCTGGGACAACGTCCTGAAACGGTTTGGCGGCAATGCTGAGAATCGTAAATCGCTGGTCGATGCGGGAATGTTGGTCACCAACGATCAGGGACGCAGTTACGATCGCTTCCGCGAACGGGTGATGTTCCCCATCCGCGACAAACGTGGGCGAGTCATTGGTTTTGGTGGACGCGTGCTGGGCGATGCCCTGCCGAAGTATCTCAACTCCCCGGAAACCGATATTTTCCATAAAGGTCGCCAGCTGTATGGCCTTTATGAAGCCCAGCAGGATAACGCCGATCCGCAGCGCCTGTTAGTGGTAGAAGGCTATATGGATGTGGTGGCGCTGGCGCAATACGGCATTAACTACGCTGTGGCATCCCTTGGGACGTCAACCACCGCCGATCACATCCAGTTGTTGTTCCGCGCGACGAACAACGTAATTTGCTGTTACGACGGTGACCGTGCCGGACGCGACGCAGCATGGCGCGCGCTGGAAACCGCACTGCCCTATATGACAGACGGACGCCAGCTACGCTTTATGTTTTTACCTGACGGCGAAGACCCCGATACGCTGGTGCGTAAAGAAGGGAAAGAGGCCTTTGAAGCCCGGATGGAGAAGGCGCTGCCACTCTCAGCGTTTTTATTTAACAGCCTGTTGCCGCAGGTGGATTTGAGTACCCCGGACGGACGCGCACAGCTCAGCACGCTGGCATTACCGCTGATTACTCAGGTACCAGGCGAAACGTTGCGCATTTATCTGCGACAGGAGTTGGGAAACAAGCTTGGCATTCTCGATGACAGTCAGCTTGAACGTTTAATGCCAAAACTGGCAGAAAATGGGGCTTCCCGCCCTGTTCCACAGCTAAAACGTACGACCATGCGTATACTTATAGGGTTACTGGTACAGAACCCGGGGCTCGCCCCGCTGGTTCCACCGTTAGGCGCACTGGATAGCAATAAGCTGCCTGGACTTGGCTTATTCAGAGAACTGGTCAACACTTGTCTGGCTCAGCCAGGTCTGACCACCGGACAACTTTTAGAACACTATCGTGGCACAAATGATGCTGCGACCCTTGAAAAACTGTCGATGTGGGACGATATAGCAGATAAAGATATCGCAGAAAAAACCTTCACCGACTCACTCAACCATATGTTTGATTCGATGCTTGAGCTGCGCCAGGAAGAGTTGATAGCTCGTGAGCGCACACACGGTTTAAGCAGCGAAGAACGCCGGGAACTCTGGACGCTGAATCAGGAACTGGCCAAGAAATAACAGAAAGACAAAAGTATTTAACGGCTTAACTGCCGAATATCGCTCGGGAAGCCCCCGACAGCCGCACGGAGAGGCAGCGGCAAAATATAAGTATGCCCTCGTTTTGCCGTTGGCGGTTTTACCGCCCAACACCAATCAAACGAATTAAGTGTGGATACCGTCTTATGGAGCAAAACCCGCAGTCACAGCTGAAGCTACTTGTCCAACGTGGTAAGGAGCAAGGCTATCTGACCTATGCCGAGGTCAATGACCATCTGCCGGAAGATATCGTCGATTCAGATCAAATCGAAGACATCATCCAAATGATCAATGACATGGGTATTCAGGTGATGGAAGAAGCACCTGATGCCGATGATCTGCTGCTTGCTGAAACCTCCAACAGCACCGATGAAGACGCGGAAGAAGCGGCTGCCCAGGTTCTGTCCAGCGTTGAGTCTGAAATCGGTCGTACAACTGACCCGGTCCGCATGTACATGCGTGAAATGGGTACCGTTGAACTGTTAACCCGTGAAGGCGAAATCGACATCGCTAAACGCATCGAAGACGGGATTAACCAGGTTCAATGCTCCGTTGCCGAATACCCGGAAGCCATCACCTACCTGCTTGAGCAATACGATCGTGTAGAAGCTGAAGAAGCGCGTCTTTCCGATCTGATCACCGGCTTTGTCGATCCGAACGCGGAAGAAGACATGGCGCCAACGGCGACACACGTCGGTTCTGAGCTCTCTCAGGAAGAGATGGATGACGATGCAGACGAAGATGAAGAAGATGACGACGACAGCAGCGATGACGACAACAGCATCGACCCTGAATTAGCGCGTGAAAAATTCGGTGAACTGCGTACTCAGTACGAAATCACTCGCGACACCATCAAAGCGAAAGGCCGCAGCCATGCTGCCGCGCAGGAAGAAATTCAGAAGCTGTCTGAAGTGTTCAAACAGTTCCGCCTGGTGCCGAAGCAGTTCGACTACCTGGTAAATAGCATGCGCGTCATGATGGACCGCGTGCGTACTCAGGAACGTCTGATCATGAAGCTCTGCGTTGAGCAGTGCAAAATGCCGAAGAAAAACTTCATCACCCTGTTCACTGGCAACGAAACCAGCGAAACCTGGTTCAACGCGGCAATCGCGATGAACAAACCGTGGTCTGAAAAACTGCACGACGTGGCAGATGATGTTCACCGCGGACTGCAGAAACTGCAGCAGATTGAAGAAGAAACCGGCCTGACCATCGAGCAGGTTAAAGACATCAACCGTCGCATGTCCATCGGTGAAGCGAAAGCCCGCCGTGCGAAAAAAGAGATGGTTGAAGCGAACTTGCGTCTGGTTATCTCTATCGCCAAGAAATACACCAACCGTGGTCTGCAGTTCCTGGATTTGATTCAGGAAGGTAACATCGGTCTGATGAAAGCGGTTGATAAGTTTGAATACCGTCGTGGTTACAAGTTCTCTACCTATGCAACCTGGTGGATCCGTCAGGCGATCACCCGCTCGATCGCGGATCAGGCACGTACCATCCGTATCCCGGTACATATGATTGAGACCATCAACAAGCTCAACCGTATCTCCCGTCAGATGCTGCAAGAGATGGGCCGCGAGCCGACGCCGGAAGAGCTGGCTGAACGCATGCTGATGCCGGAAGACAAGATCCGTAAAGTGCTGAAGATCGCTAAAGAGCCTATCTCCATGGAAACGCCGATCGGCGACGATGAAGATTCGCATCTGGGTGATTTCATCGAGGATACCACCCTCGAGCTGCCGCTGGATTCTGCTACCACCGAGAGCCTGCGTGCCGCAACGCACGACGTTCTGGCTGGCCTGACCGCCCGTGAAGCAAAAGTTCTGCGTATGCGTTTCGGTATCGATATGAATACCGACCACACGCTGGAAGAAGTCGGTAAACAGTTCGACGTTACCCGCGAACGTATCCGTCAGATCGAAGCGAAAGCGCTGCGTAAACTGCGCCACCCGAGCCGCTCTGAAGTGCTGCGTAGCTTCCTCGACGATTAATCTCGCCGCATAAGCATAAACGCCACCGCAAGGTGGCGTTTTTCTTTATAGTCCCCGCCTGGCCAGGGCGTCATTCACTTCCTGATACGCCTCCACCAGTTTATCCAGCGTAATCCGGCTTAATCCGCTGGGATTCGGCAAAACCCATATTTTCGTCGCGCCAATAGTCAGCGTTTGTTTTCCCCACTGTGCCCCACGCTGGCTGAGGCCCTGCTCAAATGCCTGCTTCCCAAGGATTGCGAGTGCAGCAGGCTGATACTCCTCTATTTTCTCAATGAGCTTACGGCCGCCGTTACGCATCTCCTGTAGCTTCACTTCATTGGCTTGCACCGTCGGTCTGTCGACAAATTTAGTCACGCCGCAACGGAAGTCCAGCAAGTGTTGTGCCTCTTCGGGTTTGAGCTGGCGATCGGTAAATCCCGCCTGATGGATGACCTTCCAGAAGCGATTAGCGGGATGTGCAAAGGGGAATCCTGTACCTGCGGAAGACAACCCCGGATTGATGCCGCAAAACACCACCCGCAGCCCCGGCGCCAGTATGTCCTTAACCATAATTACTCCCATCAATACATCAGAGGAACAAGTATAACGGACTGAAAATACATTGTTTATAAAAACAGCATCCGTACGCTTATGTCTGGATTGCAACGCGGAGTTACTTTATAATCCACCGCCACGGCCCCTTAGCTCAGTGGTTAGAGCAGGCGACTCATAATCGCTTGGTCGCTGGTTCAAGTCCAGCAGGGGCCACCACTTTTCAATAAGTTACGTGCAGTTCTTGATTCTATGGTTTTCTAGGATACCTATAGGATACCCCCGCAAAGTATTGGTGAGTAATTCTACAAGGCATCTGCAGTTACGGGTTTAGACAATCCAAGACTTGGTGATCTACATGGATAGCTTGCTTGACACGTTACAAAATGATTTAGAGCGAGCTCTCGCCCTACAGAACATCCTTTTGGATCGGGCAACAGGAAAGGGAGATGATGAGGTTGCATATAAGCAATTACGGCATTACTTCCTGAACTCTACCAGCCTAACCAACCATCTTCCTCAATTTGTCAGAACGTGTCGTTCACTTAGCCAATTCTGGCAATACATTAAACAAACAGAAAGTTACGCCCCTAGGCGTAAGATCATTTGGGATGAATTCCAACCTTTGCTTGACTTTTTAGAGCATAAAAATGCCTCACCATCAGATATTTTGATTACTGACGGACTCAAGAGCTATGATGAAGCCGGTGTTAACGATGCTTGGGCCAAAGCTTTAGAGCGAAGATTGCGAGATCCTGAAGGCGCAATCACCGCCGCGAGAAGTCTCGTAGAAACTGTTTGTAAGCACATATTAGATGATCTAAATGTTACTTACGATCGTAATACTGATATGAGTGAGCTATACAAATTAGTAGCAAAAGAGCTAAATCTTGCACCAGAGCAACATACAGAACAAATTTTTAAGCAAATTCTTGGTGGATGTTCTGCCATCGTAAATGGCCTTGGCACATTAAGAAATAGATTAGGAGATGCTCATGGCACAGGGAGAAAACCTACAAAAGCATCTGATAGGCATGCTTTACTTGCCGTAAACTTAGCAGGTAGTATGAGTGTTTTCCTCATACAGACATGGAAAAATAAAATAATATAAAAGAAGGTTATTCTTTCAGAACTATAGAAAGATGAGCATATCTATAAAAAAGGATTGTTTATGGAAAACATTCAATTTTCATTAGAGAAAGACGTAAACGACATATTCTTACAAAAATTACGAAAAGCTGGATTTAAAATCCCTAATAAATTAAACATATCGGGATTTGAATGTTATGCAAATATGATGTTTAGGTTGGTAGAACCTAGGCCTAGAACTATACATTTACCACAGAAAATAAAAATCCCTGCAGAGCATTTACGGGGTATTAACTTAATACTTAAAAAGTTCAAAATGGGTGCTAATGTGAACTCACATCAAAGCCGCCACATTAAGAATATTAATTTTCTGGATGCTTTTCTTCAAGACTTTGGTTTTCATCACTTCCATTTAGGCGAAAAGTATCAAAGCACTGGAAAAGATAGAGATCTAATAGTTCGAACTGGTTATGAGATAATCGCAAAAGTTGATGTAAATGATGTATACATCATCGGAGTTTATAAGCATTCAAAAAAAGAAAACTGTCACCTTTGGGCAAAAACAGAGCTATTAGAAATTTGTTATGAGAACTGGCCTCACTTACTTGATGCTTATGTCGTTCGTGGTGTTTTAGGTAATGATAAAGAGATTTCAGAAGAGGACAGGATAAAACTACGCGGTGCATATATAAATGTACCTATAAAACTTAAAAATGGAGTTCTGCTTTTTTCTCCAGGAGGCGGATTTACTGGCAATGGCATCAGTATAAACATGCGCCGTGAAATAAATAAACTGATGAATAAATTATATGTTTTCAAAAAACAGATCTTTGAGTCTTCGATTGAAATCCCTGGAAATAGTTTTTTCAAAGTAATATCTTTCGATATGGAGCACTTGTGTTTAGTTGAAGATAAGCAAAGAACCGTTATCTTGATAAAAGAGGGGAAAAACACATCCCACGTAATTAAATTCAACTTTGGACATGGCATCATAAAATACATGCCTCCACTGCATGCAAATTTAAACAAAACAACAGAAACCATTTTATCTTTATATATAATTAGCAGCCCACATTTTTTGAGTCCATTCCCATCAATTATTAACACTGAAAACAAATACATAGATAAAAATCAAATCCCATGAAAAGTATTTAATCGCTCTTTGTGGCTATCACTCATATCAAAAGCAAAATCCTCATGCTCTGCCTGGAAGGTACCGAACGCCATCAACGCTGCGACCGCAGGATCTATCTTGTTACCGGATTTCTTTTTGTTAGGCTTTATGTTGGCGTTAGCGTCGGACTCCATCACCACGTTACCCATCGCCCAGGACAGAACCGGATCGCCACGATGGCGTAATACCTTACGGTTAACAAACACCTCAAAAGATTTAGCCACCGGGCTGAACCGCAGATAAGTTTGCTGGAAAGGCTCCACATCGAGCCCCGCCCCCTGTAGCTGGGTACGCAGATGCGTCGCGTTCCACGTATCAAAGCCCACCAGCCGGATACTGAATTTTTCAGCGTCGCGCAGGATATCATCACGGATGCGGTCATAGTCGATACAGTCGCCGGGCGTGGTGCGTATCCAGCCCGCTTTCACCCACTGGCGGTAGATGGCGCGGTTTTTGTTAGCGACGTTAAGCAGCTGCGCTTCCGGCAGATAATGACGGGTAAGAAGTCGAATCTCCCTGTCGAACGGGAAAGCGTAACTTATACTGGTGATATCGCTGGTTGAGGACAGATCAAACCCGGCGTAACACTCCATTCCGGCCAGGTCTTCTTCAGCATAATCAAGTACGCAGGCATCCCATGCCCCGGCCCCCATCCACGGCGTGGATCCCTGACACCAGATATTGAAACGTTTGGTCAGCATTTCCACCCACTGTGACGGTATGCCCCGCGCTTTCTGGATGGTGGATTCCAGTTTCGCGGCGTCGACGGACACATGCAGGTTAGGGTTAGCCTTGATCCACATTTCCGGCTGTTCAACCTCGCTTTCGTCATCCAGCTCGTAGATCAGGACAAACAGAGAATCGTTGCTCTCTTCCCCGGCCAGAATCTGGCAGCAGTAGTCATAATGCTGTTTACAGGCGGAAACGACGTTACTCCCGGCAGTAGTGATGGCGAACAAAATCGCCTCAGGACGTGCGCCCATACCCAGCTCAAGCGCGGAATAAACGCCGTTATCCGGGTGAAGGTGGTACTCATCAACAATCGCCAGGCTGGGATTAGTCCCCTCAATGGTGGCCGCTTTCGCCGCCAGCGGTTTTAACAGGCTGTTGCTCTTCGGGAAAATGATCTTGTGCGCCTGAATATTGACGCGCTTTTTCAGCGGTTTTGACAGCAGGCACATCTGGCGGGCATCGTCGAACACGATACGAGCCTGATCCCGGCTCACCGCCGCCGTGTAAATATCCTGCTGGCCCTTCTCCATTATCAGAAACCAGTTAGCCAGCATGGCAGCTACGGTGGATTTGGCATTCTTGCGCGGTACTTCGATAAAAGCGCTGCTGTACTTCCGGCGACCTGACTCCCTGACTTTAAAGCCCAGCAGATTAGCGAAGGCGAACTGCTGCCACGGTTCCAGCGCGATAGGCTGGCCCCGCAGCGGTCCTTTAACGTGTGGACAGAGTCGGGAGAAGGCAATAAACCGTTCTACGGTCGCCGTATCGAACACATAACGGGGGTCATACAGGTCTGAAAAGTACCGGTTTACGGCCTGTTTCAGCCGTTTACAGGCCGGGATCTCCCCCAATTTTACAGCGTTTGCGTACTCATCCCAGACGGTCAAGCTCGTCCTCCTCTTCCGTTTCAACCGGATTACGGCGACGGCTTACCGGATCAAAACCCAACAGCGACGACATTTTAATGATAATTTTCTCAGCATCAGATTTGGCTTTCAGCGCCGGATTACTGGTTGTGGCCCCACGAGATCCTTCAACTGAAAACCCGCGCAGGGCAATATCTGCAACGGCTTTCCGGTACATGGAATAATTGACGCAATACAGCTCAAGGTTGTTCCAGTCCGCAGGGGTTAAATCCCCGCGCTCAGCCATCTGCTTTGCTTTTGTCTTCCACTGCTGTCCCGCGATTTCATCAAGATAGGCGGGTGGTTTGGGTGGTCTTGCCATAACTTATTCTTTCCTTAACTTACTGCTGTCAAAAAAATTACCGCGCATAAAAATTTGAGGGAGCGGGTGGTTCCTCGTCGGGAGGGGGTTGTCTCTGAAACCTCCCCCACCCCGTTCACGCTGACTCATGTATTCCTGTTCACTCATGAGCAACCTCATAGACCCAGTCATTGCGGCGCTGCGCTGCTTCTTCCTGTTCCCGGAACAACCCGGCTTTACGCTGCTGCTTAGTTAGCGGGTCCGTCGCGGCTGTCTTGCGACCATGACAGGCAGCACATAACGGCTGGTGGTTACTGGCTGGCCAGAACAACACATCACCTTCGCCCTCAATAGGTATGATGTGATCGACGATAGTCGCCTGCTTATAGACGCCAGCATTATGGCAGTGGGCGCATAGTGGATTAGCCTTCAGAAAGAGGAGCCGGTATTCTCCCCATCGATTGGAGTAACCGCGTTCTGTGCGTGTTCCTCGTCGGCTATCACTCTGCCGTTGTGCATTCCGTTTGTGTTCATCACATTTGCCGGACTTTACCCGTTTATTACATCCGGGCTCTGTACAGCGTCGTAAGGGTTGCCATGGCATTTAATACACTCCTGGTTCCCGGTAGTAGTTCCACAATGACGAAGTGCTAAAGGGAAGCTCGGACGTTTTTTCCGCCGCTATTTCCCGGTGCTCATACCAGTGACCGACCAGTAGCAGACACCCGACCTTCAGCGCAGGATTAAACTCGAGTCCGTCATCAAAACGCCTGCCGATATGTTTCTGGCAAATCTCCAGCGCGGCGACGATATACCCGTTTATCAGGGCGTTCTCATCATCCCCGTCGATGCGGCAATGCAGTTTTACTTCTTCCAGAGTTATTAATTCAGCCATTGGCCACGCCTCCTTTACAAAGGAGTTCAATACTTGTGCGGTTGTTATCCGGGAGGGCCGCCTCTATACCGTAAATATCACCACTGACTGCGGGTGAAAGATATTTCACCCTGTGTCCCTGCTTAACATCACTGCGATAGCGTATCCATATTCTGACTGTGGCCTCAGAGGACAACGAACCGGTAGCCAGAAGCTCCCGGCCAGAGATACCTTTTACCTCAGCCCAGATCGTGGCGTAGTCAACCCAGCGTTTTATCGGTTCCCCCAATGGCCCCTGACTTTGTTCATAGCGCTGCAGCGTTATACGATGTTTTAATCCTCCGGCTCTCATTCACTACCTTCCTTACTTTCATTGCTTATCTTCACTTCCTGTTTCCAGGCCTGGCTGAATTCGTCCCCACCTTCACGTGGCGACATGCCCTCACGTTCACGGGCTTCATTCGGATTCATAATCCCGTTTTTAATACCGCGTTCGTAAGTGGCGTAGCGTTCGGTTGGTGTGGCGCGGAGAAGGTCAGCAGAATCGAACTCAACCTGGTAACGGGTACCGGATGCAGGACGGGCCACCAGCAAAGCGGATTTGATTTGTTGTTCGAAATTCGCCAGCCAGGGACGCATGGTCATTGTGAGAAATGCGCGACTCGCTTCGCTGAAGTTGCTGTAGGTACTGTTGCTGTATTCCTGAAGAAAGATCGGAGAAACATTAAACATACGGGCAATGTCTTCAATGGAAAAACGCCGGGAAGCCAGCCATTCAGCATCCTGATTACTCATGCCCAATTTTTCGTAATCCATTCCTCCTTCAAGAATGGGCGTTTTCCCGGCATTTCGTGCACCCTTGTACCGCTCCAGTGCATCCAGTGCTTTTTTGCCGTTCACGCCGTCAAGCCAGTCTTTTGCTTTGACAATGCCCGCCGCCATCATGCCTTCTTTCATGATGTTAGCGCCGTGGCGCTGCTGGGCCAGTCCAAGACCCAGCGCTTCCCGGCAGATGGTTATCGGTGAGCGCCCCAGAAAACCATCGTCCGTGGCATAACGCAGATGCAGAATCTCTTCCTGAAGATAAGTTCGGGTGATTCCGGTAAAGGGTTCAGTAATGGTGTATTTGTAACGGTGTCCGGACAGACGCTCCGGTACTACGGCCCCCGGTGCATAGGGATGCAGTGATTCAGGCTGTCCGTCACGGCCCCAGCGGATCACCGCATAAGCGTTACCGTTCAGCAGACAGTGGCGCATCATCGTACGCTTGAACTGGTAAGGCGTCTGGCAGTCGTTCGGCTGCTCGTTCAGCAGAAAATCTACTGGGTGATTGCTCAGCCACTCCCGCGCCTCACGCCCTTTATCATTCGTTACCCGGTAGAGATAACAGGGCATAGTTGCCACTGCTTCACTGATGACCGATACGGCGTTCATGACAGCCGGCAGAGATTCCGCCGTCCCCGCAGATACATATTCGCCGGATCCGGTATTAGGTATGCCCGCCATCGCCAGCCATTCATCGATGGCCATGCTGCGTTGTTCTGCCTTACGGCTGAAAGGCCAGAGACTCCACATATCAGACCTCCACCAGTTCGGCCCAGCGTCGGCGGTTATCACCCACCCGGCGTAACTCCGGATGCTGGGAAAAAAGCGAGCGGTGTGCAATTTCCACGCCGGACTCCGGGTAAGCAGGCAGAGAAGTGATCGTAATTTCACGCAGTTCAGCAGCGGTGACGGTACGCAGATAAGGCGACTGGGTAATATCCCAGTTCTCTTTCAATGCCCGGAATCCAAACGACATGCCTTCTATATCGCCCCGTTCCACCAGCTCCAGCACATCATTACCTAACTGTGTATTGGGTGGCGTCAGTTCAAATCGCAGACCCGTATCATCTTCCGACAGTATCAGCGTGCCGGATTTGGTACGCCCCAGCAGTTGCGTATAGTCATGTTCAAATAAACAGCGCACATCATTACCGGAGGTGAGATAGCCGGAAAATGCCCCCGGCGTAAACTGTTCGCGGAATTCGTCCCAGATGATTTCTGACAGGCTGTTCCAGCGCACCGCATAGCCCACCAGCCTGCGCTCTTTGGCGATGAGTTCTGAGGTGCGGATTTCAAAATTAACGGTATCCATAACGGACTCCATAAAGACCAGAAAGGGGCCGAAGCCCCTGTGAATTATTTGGTGGATGAAGCGGAGATTTCGAGCAGCTTGATGGCGCCGGAATCAACCACACCACCGCCCAGGTATTTATCCGTATGAATTTTGATAAAGCCCGGTTCGGTGATGTTATCCGGGCGGGTGCGGGTGCCTGTCTCATGGTCAACGATGAAATAGCCACGTTTAAAGTCGCCAACACCGATCAGGTCGTCCGGCATGGTTTCGAGATATTCAACCGGGAGGCCCAGCAGCGTATCCGGATCACCTGCCTGTAAACGGTCGCGCCAGATGTAATCCCCGTTACCGTTTTTCAGTTTCTGAACGGAGGCCGCCGTGGTGGAGTTCATCACCCATACGGCATTTTTGCGGTACTTCGCACGAAGTTTAAATTTCAGGTCAATCAGAAAATCCGCATTAAGTACACTCACGGTGACCTTCTGGATTGTGCCGAACGGACGTGTTTTGTCACCGTCCGGGCTAAGTGGGTAAGAGAGAAAACCCTTCGCTTTTTTCACGCCGTCTCCGGATGCCAGATCCGCTTCTTCGGTATCGACGAAAGCATCGCCAATTTCAGAGGACAGCCAGCCCATGATATCCACACCAGAAAAATCGATAATTTCCTGCGTGGTCTTCGGATAGGTGTAAACCGGGAACAGGCGGATACTGACTTCTTCCAGTTTCGGCGTGGTTGTCTCACCACGGGCTTTTCCTTCCTCGCCGTGGTTCACCCCCGCTCCGCCCACAGAGACAAGCTGTTTAAACTCGTTACTGCCGATTTTTTTCACAGTGCAGATTTTGCGCATAACGGACTCATCGTTAAGCTGCTGCATAATCTGTTTGTTAAGTTCGGGAATAACGGTATAGCCGCCATCTTCCGGAATACCTGTGGACAGGCTGCGGGCTTCCCCGGTCAGAATGTAGGTACGTAGTTCGTCGTTGCTTACGCCGTTATCGTTCACCGGGTGGCCTGGCTGGTTGCGTTCTTCACTGGCGATAGCTTCATAGCGGCTGATGTCAGTATCGAGTGTCTGAGCGCGGGTGCAGAGTTCATCAAACTGCGTGCCTTCCTCATCGGTCAGGGTGCGTTTTTCACTGTCGGCTTTTTCAAGCAGGGTACGCATCTGCGTTTTGAGTTCGGTTTTTTGCTGGCGTAATTCGAGTAATTTCTTCATGGAGTGGTTTCCGTAACAATTAATGTTAAGACGTGAAACCAGCGCTTTAAGGGATGTCCACCCGGAGAGAAAACCGCGGATCTGCCGGAAGAACCGGGTGGACAGTGGCGGCTCACGTCTGAGGGCCACTCTTCAAGATATACATGAAAAACATAAAGAAAAGCCCCTCTTGAGTAAGAGGGAAGAACGAGTAGAATCAGGTATAAATAATTTACAATTTTTTCCAGATTGATACGGGTGCATGAATGCAGGGATATAAAGAGCTTTTGGAATCCTTACAAAAAATGACCGACGTTCGGTTGAATATCGCAATATTGCTAACTTGCTTAGCCATCATGTTCTTCTCCACTCCGGAACATTTCATATTAGACCCTGTGCCTAAATTGATCCCTCAAAGTTTAATTTTAATTACTTCAATTCGCTTAGTGTTTTCTGTCATAAACACCATACATACAATCATATCTAAAAGAATAGAAAAACAAAAAAACAAAGAGCAAGCACTCCGTGAAAAAGAGGAAAAAGAGCGAGAAAATAAATTACTACAAGACAAAGTCAATGCTTCCATTAACGAACTGGATGTTTATCAACTATATATCATAAAAAAATTAATTGGGAAAAATAACACATCCCATGCGAAAGGCGCTACAATATTTTCTTTATGCAATCAAAAAATAACCTATGTTGTTGCTACAGGTGAACATTCTCAGAGTTTAGCGCTAACAAGCGTCGCAAAAGAGATTCTAGAGAAAAGATACAAAAATAACATTTCTCAACTGGAAAAAAATGCTGCAGCAAGAGCATTTAATGCAATGGCAGAAAAAGAAATATCTTTTTTTAAATTACTTTTAGAACATGATGTTATAAAGACATCATGGAATGGCCATGATAGAAGAACACATTACACACCAAGTCATTATATTTTTAAAGAATATAGTGAATCTATTATCTTTGAACAACCACAAAAAGGTTACGAATATACTTTAAACCCTATATTAAAAGATATACTTGAAAAGTATTGATAGATAACTACCTGTAAGAGATTGTTTTATTCGAATGCCACATTTAATTATGATGATGGCATTTTTCCCCTAAGGCTCTGCAAATATTGAATGAGCGCATCAAGTTGTCCAAGATTAGTGGCAAGTATCTCTTCTGATAAGGTACTTCGAACAAAATCATGATGATCGATCCAGAAGAAAGCACCATCGGCGAGAGCCTGTTTATACTCTGCCGTCGACATTTCGCTTATGTCTCTGAGGCCATACAGCTCGTAGTGTTCTTTGATATCCTGAAAAGTAATTGGCATCCCCACCCCTGTAAAAAATAAAAAAATATGTGTTTAAGTGTTCACCCCTTCACCCTTGGGAATTTTTATAACAAATTCATATTGTTAAGTGGTGTACACTTTCCTTTTTAGTATTCACTAGTGTTCACCCTACCCTTCACCTATCAGGCTAAAAAACAATCAAAAGGTGAACAGGTGAATACTTGGTGAATACTTCATAAATAAGTGTTCACCCCTTAACACCATGTAATAGATAGATTTTTTTACAAGGTGAATACTGGTGAACACTTTATCTATAACTTTGCACTTCCTAGGTATTATCAGCAGTACCTGAACATAATGGCAACCAGTCGTCTGAATCGTCGTGCAGCGTAACATTTGACCTGATACCACGCTTCGTCTTTCGCTTCTGGTACTCCTTACCATACTCAGCCATTGCGCCAGGCATATCCGTACCGAAACGCATCAATGATACTGGCTTGTTCAAACCATTGGCCCTCATGTACGCCAGATACGCGTGATACAGGTATTTACGCGGGCTGAAGGGCACTATCTCAGCGTTGCCGATAAACATACCGTCACATACTACCGACGCCATCAGGTAGCCGCAGAAATCCACCAGCGAATCACCTTCACGTTTAATCGCTAAAGCCTCTTCTGATTTCTGCTGTTCATACAATAGCCGCCTGGCTTCGTCCTGGTCTGCAAAGCGTGTAAGCAGATGACGAATAACTACCGCCAGTTCCCCTTCTATTTTCTCAGCCAGCATCGGATCACGTTCGTTCTCCGGTACGACTTCGGTGAAGTTGAATATCACACGTCTGCGCGATATCCCACCACTGCGATCACTAAAGGTCATAGCATTGTTATTAACAGCCATCACCACCGCCTGTATCCGTGTCGAGTACGGCGCTTTATGTTTCGGGTCGATGGAAACCTTATCACCACCTGTAATAGCCTTAATCCCAGCACCATCTCCAGCATAACGGGTCATATCCGGCATGATAATCAGCGAGTAACCAACCACCAGAGCGCGATCTCTCGCATCCTCCAGAGCCTTCATACTGGCCGACACCGTATTAGCCTTACCCGCCAGCATAGTGCAGATCTCCGCCATCACGCTTTTACCGCTACCACCCGGTCCCGTTATCTCCAGGAATAACTGCCAGTCGTATCTGTTCGCCAGCACCATAAACAACGCAGCCAACACACGATCTGTTTTACGGTCATTACTGGCCACGGAACGCCGGAGCCACTTCCAGAAATTAGGCGCGTGACTGGCTAAGGTTTCCCCTTCGGCTGGTGGACTGAAGGGTAATTCGCTTGAGATTAACAGCCAGTCAGTTTTACAGTGCTCGCGGAATTCTCCCGTCCGGGTATCAAATACCCCATTACTAAACCCAATCAGATTTCTGGCTGTTACGCCCATCACCGGGAGGCTTAACTTCATGGTTTCCACTGCCGATTTGATGCCGTTCTGCGAATAGGCCACCTCTGCATCGATGTAAATCTGCGCCATTTCACGCTGCAGCTCTTTATCGGGGAGAGGAATCCACACCACACCGTTATAGTGGTGTACGGTGTCCGAGTCGGCATGAATTGCCAGATCACCATCATAATGAGCCAGTAAAACTTCACCTCGCTGGCTGGCCACCATCTGATTTAATGCTGGTGCGACTCCGCTATGGTCTGGTTCGCGTTTCGTGACCGGGAGATCGACAACAACACTTTCCGTACGGATCCTCTCCAGATAATCATGCCAGTCCTCTGGCTGGCGGTCGGGAATCCCCTTGTATAGCTTGGCATCTTGCACTCCTGCCCGCGCCAGCTTCTCGCCAATGGCGTTTATCAGTCTCGGTTCAATAACTCCAGCAATATATACACGGGCGCTTCGGCGACCTTTATCAATAATTTGCAGGTTATCCAGTTCCGCCAGTTGCTTTGGCCCCAGCCAGACAGGGGGCGTTGTATCTTCGGCAATTTGTTTACCCAGGCCCTCTTCCCATCCCTTTGCATGAGCGTAAGCATCAGCCCCGGCAAAAATGATTGCCTCTGTAAATTTTTCCTTTGGCAGAAATTTTAAGTTCGGAGCTCGTTTCATTTGCCCGCTCTCTTAGCAGCAATTAAAGCCCGCAAATACTGAATTTTTTCTGCTGTGTTATTCGACTTGCACCATTCGCTGAACGTCTGTCGTTTTACCGGGCTGAACTCCCCTTTAAACCGTTCGACCGGGAAAACACACTCTCCGGAATACCCCTCCCTAATATATGTAATACGATTATCAGTGATCATTTTCACCGTTACCCGTTCACCCCGATTATCCTTGAAAATGTCGCCCGGAAAGATTTCAGGCCGAGTCTGGCCACCAGCAGTTAAGCTGTTAATTTTCTTTTTCATGGCGTTAGTCCTTTTTGACTGGCGTTACGCGATAACCGGCGCGTTCAAGGATGTGATCAAAGAGTGATGGCGTACCTATAATTTCATCCGGACGTAATACCGTATCTCCTTTAACTAAGCCGTTTTCAACGTAAAGCAAAATACGACCGGAAAAATTAGGGGAGACATGCAATGAGACATTCAGCATCGGGATTTGACTATCCATGAAACCCTCCCATCACATTCAATTCATAAGCACCGCTGGCGTACTGGTACAGAGAGCATTCAGAGCGAATCTTTGCGGCAAAGGTCAGATCCCATCGGGAGTACCATTCGCGGGCTTCTTCTTCGGTGTCGGCTGCAATGCGGATAACCACAGGTGTACAGATCTGCCCCTTCGGTATGCCGAGGAATAGCCATGTAAATTTGGGGTGAGTTTGGGTATGCTGTTTACCAGCCATAACTGTTACCTCAACTAACGGTTTGGTCAGAAGCCTGGTTAGTGTTCGCGCACTTCCGGGCTTCGCTGTTTTTAAAACTTGCTTCAAAAGCTGATGGTATATACCATCAGCATTCACTCTACACGACCGGTATATACCAATGCAAGAAAAAAAGCCTAAACGCGACTTTGACCGCTCGAGCAGCACAGCAAAAAACATACGCTTTGAAGATGAATTACTTGGACAAATCAACGAAGCAGCTGGCCCGGGACAGTTCAGCTCTTGGGTTAAAGAAGCCTGCCGGGAAAAGCTTCGCAAATTAGGTATTGAGCCAAAAGCCTGATTTTGACCACCAGCGCTGGGCCTGGTACCTTGTATACGCAATAAAATGTTGTAACTCTGGCGGCCCGGCATGGCCGCCTTTGTTTTATTTGCCATATCCAGCCCCTTAAACCGTCTGCGTTCTGCGGGTGGAATCCAGATAAGCATCCAGATCAGACTTGAAGTAAATGACCTTCCGACCGACCTTATGAAAGGGAATTTTTACCTTGCCAGTATGCGCCCAATTCGCCAGCGTCTGTGGGTTCACACCAAGGTGAGCTGCGGCCTCATTACGAGTGAGTCTTTTAGAATAATTCGATTCAACCAAATGCATAAGTAGCTCCGTGTATGTCTGGTTAGCAACGGAGCTACTATAATTTTTTGATTTTTTTCTATAAGGTGAGTACGTGATTATGGGGGTGAGGAGCTACTTCCCCCCCTCCCTCAAATATTTTTTTGCTGGCATATTCTGGTGGGATAACCAGATCTGAATTTTTGTTCTGTCTGGGTCTTGGTGGAGCCAGTTTTCCTTTTGTTATCCAATCTTTTAGCGTTTTTTCATCCACTTTATCTTCATAACGTATCAATAATTTTGAGATCATTTTTCTTTTTGAAAGTGCCGGATTATGTTTCCAGGTAGATTTCATAATTGCCACGATTTCATCATATAGGCGGTGTCGTGGGCCAGATGCCGCAATGCTACGCTGCTTAAATGCTGATCCCTCAGCAATTTCTTTATATATAATTTTCTGACAGCGCTCTTTTATATTTCTTCTTTCAATAACTAAAGCCATATCTTTCGCTAATGTAGTAAAATCATGAGCCTCCAATATAAAAAACACCTTGGCCAGTGTTTGCTCTTCAAAATCAGCATCATCCTTTGACGGTTTATCTTTGCGCATTTTTTGTAAAATAGACTTCAAATGCCCACGAGATATTCTGTTGATATCTTTTTTTAGTTCATTACCTAAGTCTCTTTTATAGTTAAATTGTAGATCTCCAAAATTTCTAGCAGTGCGCATGAAAACATCAACAAAATTTAGCCGTCCAGAATCTAAGTATTTTTCCAGGCTCATGATTTTTCCTCAGCATTGTTAGAATTCAGCAGATCAAATAAAAGCTTACGTTTATCTTCATCACTTAAATTTTCCATGACGGACAGTAACTGAGCATCTATTCCTCTTTTACTTTCCACCAAGCCAGCATATTCAAGAACAGCCCGTTCAACTCTGATAGCTGGCTCGAGTAGTTCATCAGCACCAAAATGAAGATAGCCCTGAGTAACATCTGCACTTCTCATCGTTCGGTGGTTCATTAGTCGCTTGAGGATATAACTACCAACGCCCACCAGCTCAGCGACAGTACCGAAAGTACGGCGGGCATCGTGCCATTTGAATGGGATTGGCTGGAGCAAATCAGGATTGGGGTCTGGGACGGTGGCGGCACTGATTCGATCAATTACATGGCGATATTCTTTAATGACTCCTTTAACTCCAGGAAACACTAAAGCCTCATTTCCGTTTTTCATTTTCAGTCGGCGCCGGAACAGATTCAGCAGAGTTTCAGTGATAGGCAGCTCGAGCGGATCGCCATTCTTGGTGGTATCTATCCAGAAATAACGACCGCCAATATTCACCCGATTCCAGGTTAGTTCAAATATTTCAGATTTACGCAGCCCGGTGAACATCGACATTTCTACAGCGTCACATATTGCGGCAGCTACATCGTCTCGTCCTTCTTCGGCCTTATCACGAACTACAGCGACGGCATTTAACCAACGAGCAAAGTCATGGGTGCGGATGCGCTCTGTCTTTCTGATCGTGCCATGCCACTGACGCTTTGTACTCAGCACCAGTGTTGGCGGGTCAGGTAACAGCGTTCTCCCTTCTTCATCACGATAATGATCATGTGCGAAACGATATACGGCGCGTAGAGCTCTGGCCCACAGGTCAGCCTGAGCTTTGCTACCGCTTCCTACCCCTGCCCTGAGCGTTTCTTTATCAGCGCCAAACCAGACTGAACCATCAGTTACTGCTTTGTGACGATGCTCAACACGATCACGCGAAATAGTAGCGAGGGACTGTTTCATCCAGTCGCCGGAGTAATTTTGCAAGATAGCGCGATATTGCTTTTCGGTTGTGGGTTTAAGGCGGTGGCCACGGTTCTTAATATAGGCATCCAGCGCATCAGCAAGCGTGACAGATGCCTTCTCATTGACACGCTTTTCCACATTAGGATTTTTCCCGGTGGTCGCTACGTCACCCAACATTTCGAGTGCCTTTGCCCTGGCATTATCAATAGTAAGATCCGGAAAACGGCCCAGCGTGGCCCGGATGAATTTTCCATTTCTCTTACGTGAGATACAGAAGCTTTTCACACCACTGGTGCCAATACGGATGCGCAGGCCATTAACGATGGTATCGCCGTACTCAACCTGGCCACGTTCGGCAGGTGGGAGGTTTTCGAGCTTAGTTTTCGTAAATTTGAATGTTTCCACAAACACTCCACACCAAGCGATCGGGGTATCCTGAAAATCGCTTGTTTTGCTCTAGGATACCTATAGGATACCGCAAAGGAGTATTTTAGAGTATTTCTGGTTATTTATACAGTATTTTCATATAAATTAAGTTACTGAAAATTATAGATAAGTATTTTCAGGTAAGAAGTTGCATTCTAACTCATAATCGCTTGGTCGCTGGTTCAAGTCCAGCAGGGGCCACCAAACACAGCAAGGGCTGGCGAGTAATCGTCGGCCCTTTTGTTTTTTCCGGGGATATGCCGGGGATATTCCAGAAAGGTAACCATGGTGATTTATGGTTATTTTATGACCGCCCACCATATCTACAGCATTTCTTGCTTAGTGCCATTCGCAAAACGTTAACATTTGCATACATTGACGATGTGTGAAGCTGGTGGACGAACTCCACGCATAAGCCCGCCCGCATCATATAAAAAAGGCTGGCACGTCTTTTTGCGTACCTTGCGTACCCAGTTTTTCACCGCGCAATCTGATGAATAGCGTTTCTGATGTTTGTCACGCTGCCAGCGAATGGCCCGTGTAACCCTGGCATTTCTAAGCATGAGAATGGCTCTTTGAACCTTAACATTTCTTAACATCTGGCTTGCCCCGGCGCAAGCTAATGGCTCGTAAAACCTTAGGAATTCTTAGGGGCTGGCTGCGGTCACAAACGCCGCAAACCCTTCGCATTTGCACCCGCCAGACGGTATGCGTCGATGAGTTTTTCGCGTTTTACCGACTCCGAATTCGCAGTTTTTTTGCGCAGTTTTGCGTAGTTTTTTGCGAATTCGCAGTTTGTTTATCTTTGGCATCGTCTTTCTTTTCTCCGTGCCGTCTTAACTTACCTGCTCCGGGTAACGTCGGCAAAATATTTTGCTCAGTACCCGGCGCAATATCCCGGCGCACGCCGTCGAACTCAAAAAGTACTGCTGCGGGATAGAAATCATCTCGAGCACTTGCGACAACAAACACACGTCTGCGTCGTTGGGCCACTTCCGAAAAATTGAAGATTACCCGCCGCCGGGAGAAGGAAAACCGCAGGAGCGGAAAAGGAAACCGGGCGATCAGTGGCGGCTCACGTCTGAGTGCCACGTTAATTAATAAAACAGGTTAATAATTATTAAAATAACCGAAAATGTAGATAATCAATATCCGATAGATAACAAACAATATCGAACAAATAATTTACATTACCCTGAATGATTTCATCGGTTTATCTCGGTGCGCAATCCATTCAAATATTTTATCATTACATTGAGCTGTTCCCGATTGGCGGCCAGCATCTCACCAGAAAGTGAACCACATAAAAATCCATGATGATCGACAAAGAAAAATGCTTCAGAATTTAAAGACCACTTATATTCTTCCAGTGTTTTTAATTCCAAATTATCGCATTTATGAATTTTTTTATGTTTCTCGATTTCAATATTCTCCATTATACTTTCCTTTCATTTATTTTTTATATAAATCCAAATAACACATTCACATATATGTTATTTACCAGCTTACAATAACATTATTTTGGACATACTAGCGGCTTAGGTTATAGGATTTAGTCACCTCATTAACTAAAAGGCGTTTATGTAATGGCTATTCCTGCATATTTATTTTTAAAAGACGACGGCGGCGCGGATATCAAAGGTTCAGTTGATGTCCAGGATAGAGAGGGAAGCATAGAGATTCTATCTTTTGGTCATGGTCTGCATATTCCGACAGACAGCAGAACCGGAAAACTCACCGGCACCAGGCAACATGCCCCCCTTAACTTTCAAAAAGAGTTCGACTCTTCCAGCCCGTATCTTTACAAGGCTATTGCCACCGGGCAGACACTTAAAAGCGCAGAATTTAAATGGTACAGAATTAACGACGCCGGGCAAGAAGTTGAATACTTCAACATGTTGCTTGAGAACGTGAAGATCGTCAGCTCCGCGCCGCATATGCTCGATATCAAAAACCCGGCGACCGAAAAACATAATCATCTTGAAAACGTAGCCATGCGGTATGAGCGGATTACCTGGAAATACTGTGATGGCAACATTCAGTTTTCTGATGCGTGGAATGAAAGATGATCCGGTGCACCTTCCATCTTAATGGCGGACAGCTATCAACATTAAGTTGCCCGGGCGTGGGTTTTTTCCCGGCGTACTCAGGAAATGCAGGGCCACACAGGAATAACCCTGCTTCGATTACAGTAGTAAAAAAAGGGCCATTGCCGCCCGGTCTTTACTACATCGTGACGCGCCAAAGAGGCGGGCTTCACTCCCGCTGGCGGGATATGGTGCACGGCTTAGAGAGCGGCTCAGATCGCGATCTATGGTTTGCGCTTTATCGCCAGGATAGCCAAACTGATGATATCTCATTCATAGACGGTGTTGAGCGGGGTAACTTCCGTTTACATCCCGCGGGTAAATCGGGCATTAGTGATGGCTGCATTACGCTACCCAGCCATGCAGATTACGCAATCTTACTTGAGGCTTTATTAAGCACACCATCAGTTATGGTTACGGCTCAATTAAAAGCGTTCGGCACAATACAGGTGTACTGATGAAACCGGCCACACATGCTTTTTTATGGCTTTCTGAACTGCTCGCCCTGACAGTGGTTTACACCCTGCTTTGTTACTTCATCCCTGATGAAGCGTTTATGGCGTGGTATGAGGAAAACTATGGATTCATACAGGAAGCGCACTGGAATGACGGGTTTTCACTGATTCTGTATTTTCTGGCTATAGCCATCACTACGTTTGCGATCTGGTTTATTGCTGCTGCCAGACAGAGGAAGTGGAAAAAATCACAGGGTGAAAACACATGACGTTTACGTGTCCAGGCTCTGCCAACGTATTACCTTGTAATTCGAACATGACCACCTGACAGGTGGCCACAGCGGAAATACACCACAAACGCGCCGAAGTTATTAGGCGCGTTTTTATTACCTGTAACTTTTAACGCCCCACAATCCATACTCAAAAAATCACAAAAATTACTTTATATAAAAAAGTGTCCACCTGTTCACCTTTTGGATTTTTATTATATTTATCATGAAATTAAGTGGTTAACATCCACTTCAGCCACGTCGATAATGTCCAGCTTGTTCGCTAAGACCAAATCAACTGAACCAGGCTGATAGCGCTCTACCTGTTTGCACCGAAATGTGAAATGAGTAACAAGAAAAACAAGTCAGGCAGGGACGGAAAGTGTTTCACGTGATAAGGCGAGAACATGCGAAAGGCAACCCCCTCTGGACGTTGCCATCCAGAGATGGAAACGTCCGTTAGAGTTTGATTCGATAGTCAGCTCAAACTAGCTCTTTGAGCTGCTCCTGCATATAAGTTGAAAAATACTCTGGGTTCTTGATAAGGATGCGGTTACCGGAGGCCACTTTTTCTGCCCATCCGGCCACTTTTTTCGTGAACTCGGGATTCCATCCCTCCTGCTCACCCCGTGCCATCACAGCTTCTGGACTTGCTGGCACACCTAAGTCATGCAAATACTTTAAGATTCCCTTAGCGGTACTTTCATCCATTGAATGGGGTACTGACGCCGAAGTGTTCATACCACCAATAAAATCCAATGCTTTCTCAATTGCTGTTGGCATGCTCTTATCCTTAAAATTAACCACGTGAGAGACACATTTATACTATGTACCCAACTCCGCCGGGATATCAAAGAGAACATCACCTTTATTTGATTTACCCCGCAGCTAAACGCTTGCGGCGGCTGTTTTCTGCACGATTAATTCGCTATTCCGGCCAAAACCAGCCCGGTCGCTACCGCATTACGCGGCCCTTCGGTACCACGGATGTTGCCCTGCCCGGCAACCACGCCGTAATGCGCCAGCGCGTCGGTGATCATCTGCGGGATTTCGAAATCCAGCGAGGAGCCGCCCACCAGCACCACAAAAGTCATATCGCGAATAGAGCCGCCGGGTGACACCTGGCGTAAAGCGCGCAGGCAGTTGGTCACAAAAACCTTCTCTTTGGCCTGTCGGCGCACCAACCGAATTTTTTCCAGCGAGGTCTGGTTATCTACTGGGATCAGCTCGCCGTTTTTCAGATAAACGACTTTGGCAAACACTGACGGACTGAGCTGTTCGCGAAAAAACTCCACCGCGCCGTTTTCGTGGCGAATGCTGAACAGGCTCTCCACTTTTGCCAGCGGGTATTTTTTAATTTCCTCCGCCAGAAACGGATCGCTTAAGCCCAGCTCGGTTTGAATTAACAGGCTGACCATATTCCCCGCGCCAGCCAGATGGACCGCTTTCACAACGCCATCGCTATTGATAATGGCGGCATCGGTAGAGCCTGCGCCTAAATCGAGGATCGCCAGCGGTGCAGCACATCCGGGCGTTGTTAACGCACCGGCGACAGCCATGTTGGCCTCCACGCCGCCGACTTCAACCGGGATGTTTAACCGGGCGCTCAGCTCACTGGCGATGGCCTGCATCTGTAAGCGATCGGATTTCACCATCGCCGCAATGCCAACGGCGTTCTCCATTGAACACTCCCCGGCAATACCGCCCTGCACCTTGCGTGGAATAAACGTATCCACCGCCAACAGATCCTGAATATACACCGCGTTCATGTCGTGACCGGTCAGCGAGGCCATCACCTTACGCACTCGCTCCAGCATGCCGCCTGCATGCGTACCTGCTTCACCACGAATATCGCACACGGGCGCACAGGTGCTCATCGCCTGCATAATGGCCTGTGCGCCTTGCGCTACGTCGGCTTCACCGCCACGCTTTTCGCCGCGGATAAAGATCTTACCCGCCGGGATCACCCTTGAGCGCACATCACCCTGCGGGGTTTTCAGCACCACGGCGGAACGGTTGCCAATTAGCGCCCTGGCGATGGGGACGATGGTTTGCGTTTCCTCGGGCGTCAGGGTAAAGAAGGTCGCGATGCCGTAAGGATTCGACAGCACACGCACCACCTGTCCTGGGGCCGCCACTTCCACCGCCGCCAGCACACCTTCCGGCACCTTCTCCAGCAGGGTGACTTCATCTACCACCGGCATTGTTCGACGCAGGCGATTGTTCACCAGCACGCCATCATCTTTTTTCAGGATCGCCGCCACCACGTTGACCCCGCGATCCAGCGCCTCATTGATATACCAAACCGCCTCGAGGAAATCCCTCTCCTCACCGACCAGCGGGATCCAGCCCTGGGTAAACCGCTCTTCACTCAACGCCGCCAGCTTCTCCACGGCGATGGTGGTTCCCATTCCCACGCCAACGCCGCCGGGCGTTTGCGGGTTATGCCCAATCATTGTTGATTCGGTAATGATGGTTTCAGTGATGGTTTCCATCGCCACATCGCCAATCACCGGTGCCGCCTCGTTGATGCAGATTTTCGCCACATCCTGAAGCGACCACGGGGTGTTATTCAGCGCCTGCTGCAGGGAGGCCACCACCCCGGCAATATTGTCCCGTGTGCCTTTCATACCGGTCGTAGCGACAATCCCGCTGGAGATAAACCGGCCATGCTGCGCCAACGCCACTTCGGTGGTGGCGTTGCCGATATCAATCCCTGCAATTAACGGCATACAACCTCCGTCACTGGCTGCCTTTACGCAGCTTGTTTCTCTGCAGATACACCTCTGCCGACTCGCGGACAAACCCGGCGTTCACCGTGGCATGCCAGGTATGTTCCAGTTCATCGGCAATGGCCTGAAGCTCGGCGAACGAAGAACGAAACGGCCGCAGCGCGTTGTAAATTTCAAGAATACGGGCATCCGGGATTGCTATAAGCTCCGCCGCACGACGGAAATTACGCGCCACGGCGTGACGCTGCATCTGTTCGGCAATCTGCGCCTGGTACTCCAGCGTTTGCTGAGAAATACGCACATCCTGCGGACCTACGCGGCCCGCCAGCACATTCTCAAGGGTAATCTCGGTTAGCGGTTTGCCGGTAGGAGTCTGGATTTTCTCCGGGCAGCGGGTCGCTAATGGATAATCCTGCGCGGTCATGATGTTGTCGTTCATGGTCATTCCCTTACGAGTGCAATATGCAGCGTGACAGGCGCAGCATCCTGCACCACGTGTTTGGTTTCTTTGATATGAAACAGCGCGGCCTTGGCCATAAATTTGGGGCGTACCATCTGGTCATTAACCACTGGCACTGGCGAAGGCGACTCTTTACGTGCATAGCGCGCGGCGTTTTTACCAATCTGGCGATAGGTTTCCAGCGTCAGCAGCGGAGCCTGAGAGAACAGCTCAAGGTTGCTCAGAGGCAGCAGATCGCGCTGATGAATCACCGTGGTTCCTTTCGACTGGATACCAATCCCGACGCCAGAACCGCTGAGATTTGCCGCATCCCATGCCATAAATGAAACATCCGAGGTGCGCAGAATCCTCACCACCCGAGCATGCAGGCCCTCTTCTTCAATGCCGGCAACCAGTTCTTTCAAAATCGCTTTGTGCGGCATATCAATCAATGTTTTGTGCTGATACTTATCAAAGGCCGGGCCGACGCCTATCACGACTTCATCCACGCGTTCGTCCGCTTTAGCCGCCTCGCCTTCGCTCACCTGCAAGGTGAAAACCGGCTTACGTTCAGTTGTGCATTCCACTGTGTACCGCCTTATTCGATCGAGCCGGGCTGAACCACGCCCGCAATATTTTTAATTTCCGCCCAACGTTCGGCAGAGATGCGATAGCCGGTGCCGGGTCCCTGATAGTCGTTGATGTCATTAACGGCGCTGACGACGTCGAACTGACGATCCAGAATGGCCGACGTTTGCAGGTAATCACCAGTAACACGCTGCCTCAGCATGTTGAGGATATTGCTGGCGATGTCTTCGAAGCCGCTGGAACTCAACGCGCCGACGATATCCAGCCCGGTGATATTGCGTTTCATCATCTCTTCCACGGCAGCCAAATCTTCCACCACATTGCGCGCGGGCATATCTTTGCTGCCGTGAGCGTAAGTGGCGGCCTCCACCTCTTCATCGCTAATCAGCGGCAGGCCCAGTTCGCGGAACACCGCCTGAATGGCGCGCGCGGCCTTATTGCGGATGGCGATTGTCTCCTCTTCCGTGACCGGACGCAGGCCCCCATCAACCATCAGATCGCGTTGCAGAATGTTGTAATCATCGAAGTCTTCAGCGTCGAAGTTCGACCCGGCAAACATGTTGTCGTAGTTCGGTACCGCGCTATAGCCGGAGAAGATAAAGTCGGTGCCCGGCAGCATCTGCATCAGGGTGCGGGCAGTACGACGAATATCGGAGTGGGAAAAGGTCTGGTCATTGGCGGAGGCCACTTCAAGGTCGAGCATCGAGGCAATCAGGTTTTCCGCCAGCACCGCGCGAATCCCCGACGGCACAGCGCCGGTCATGCCGATACAGCTGACCGCACCGTTTTGTAACCCCTGTACGCCCGCGCCTTTGGTGATAAAAATGCAACGCGACTCCAGATAAAGCATCGATTTACTTTCGGAATAGCCCATCAGCGCTTCCGAACCGGTGCCGGAGGTGTAGCGCATCTTCAGACCACGAGAAGCATACGCCGAGGCAAGAAACGCTTTTGACCACGGCGTATCATCGCCATCGGTAAACACCGACTCCGTGCCATATACCGACACCGTTTCGGCGTAGCTGGTTAACCCGCGCATTCCCAGTTCCAGCTCCGTGGCCTCTTCAACGGAGCATTGCGTCAGCACGCCGGGGCGACCGCATTGGGACCCCACCAGCAGCGCCAGGGCGTTAAACGGCGCATAGCGGGCGATCCCGACCGTTGTTTCCTGTTCGGAAAAGCCACGGATCCCCGCTTCAGCAGCGTCGGCAGCAATCTGTACCGGGTTATCTTTCAGGTTGGTCACGTGGCACTGATTGGAGGGGGTGCGTCTGGCGCGCATTTTTTGCAGCGCCATCATCATCTCCACCACGTTCATTTGCGCCATCACCTCCACCGCTTTCGCCGGGGTGATGGCAGTCGTAATGGCAATGATCTCTTCCCGACTGACGTGGATATCCACCAGCATTCTGGCGATCTCCAGCGCGTCGAGCTGCATGGCGCGCTCGGCCTCGGGCACGTTAATCGCGTAATCGGCAATGAACCGGTCAATCATGTCGAACTCGGCGCGGCTCTTGCCGTCCAGCTCAACAATACGACCATTTTCCACCTTCACCGACGAAGCCGGATCGTAAGGGCTTTCCATTGCGATCAGCCCCTCTTCAGGCCATTCGCCAATTAGCCCATCCTGATTTACAGGCCGCTGGGCAAGCACTTCGAATCGTTTTGATCTTCTCATAGTTTATGGACTCAAAAGATAAAAAATAGGGACGCCGGGCCGTATTGCCGGGGACACAACACCCGGCATTCGCCTTTCATCAGCAATAGCCGAACTCTAAATGAGCAGGACAATAAAAAAATAAAATTAATTTCGTTCCAATTTGGTACGTAATAAAAAACCATCGTTTCATATTGAAACGCGGCTCAGGAATATTCACCGCGAATTGTGACGAGGTTAAATGATCATTATCAACAAACGCCACAACAGGAAACTGAACGTAATATTTTTGAAATCCCCACCCTATTGACTTAATAACGCGGGGCGAGAAAATAAGATAAAGCCAATGATAAAAATAGCTGTTGCGCGATATTTTCGTGACCTCAGCCCTACAACCTTTTCAGGAGAGACTGTGAATAAGAGCCAACAAATCGCCACCATTACGCTGGCGGCTGCAAAGAAAATGGCGCAGGCCGTCGAGGCTAAAGCGCTTGAAATCAACGTTCCGGTGGTGTTTTCCGTGGTGGATCACGGCGGGAACACGCTGCTAATGCAACGTATGGACGACGCGTTTGTCACCAGCTGTGATATCTCTCTTAATAAAGCTTATACCGCCTGCTGCCTGCGACAGGGTACCCATGAAATTACTGATGCGGTACAACCAGGTGCCTCTCTATATGGCTTGCAGCTCACCAATCAACAACGAATTGTTATTTTTGGCGGCGGTTTACCTGTCATATTAAACGGCAAAGTAATCGGTGCCGTTGGTGTAAGTGGCGGTACCGTCGAACAAGACAGATTATTAGCAGAAACCGCATTGAATTGTTTCTCTGAATTATAATTTAAATCTAAGAAGGTATATTATGAGCTATCGTATGTTTGATTACCTGGTGCCAAATGTGAACTTCTTTGGCCCCAATGCTATTTCCGTGGTCGGCGAACGCTGCAAACTGTTGGGCGGTAAAAAAGCGCTGCTGGTCACTGATAAAGGTCTGCGGGCGATTAAAGACGGCGCGGTAGATAAAACCCTCACACATCTGCGTGAAGCCGGTATTGACGTCGTGGTTTTTGACGGCGTTGAGCCAAACCCCAAAGACACCAACGTGCGCGACGGCCTGGAGGTCTTTCGGAAAGAGCATTGCGACATCATCGTTACCGTTGGCGGCGGTAGCCCGCATGACTGCGGTAAAGGCATCGGTATCGCCGCGACTCACGAAGAGGATCTCTACAGCTATGCCGGGATTGAAACCCTGACCAACCCGCTGCCGCCGATCGTTGCGGTGAATACCACCGCCGGTACCGCCAGCGAAGTCACCCGCCACTGCGTGCTGACCAATACCAAAACCAAAGTGAAGTTTGTGATTGTCAGCTGGCGCAACCTGCCGTCGGTCTCCATTAACGATCCGCTGCTAATGCTCGGCAAGCCAGCCCCACTGACTGCGGCTACCGGGATGGACGCCCTGACCCACGCCGTGGAAGCCTACATTTCCAAAGATGCCAACCCGGTCACCGACGCTGCCGCTATCCAGGCGATCCGCCTGATCGCCCGTAACTTGCGCCAGGCCGTGGCGCTGGGCAGCAACCTGAAAGCTCGCGAGAACATGGCCTACGCCTCCCTGCTGGCGGGTATGGCCTTCAACAACGCCAACCTCGGCTACGTTCACGCGATGGCGCATCAGCTTGGCGGTCTTTACGACATGCCGCACGGCGTGGCGAATGCCGTACTGCTGCCGCACGTGGCACGCTATAACCTGATCGCTAACCCGGAAAAATTTGCCGACATCGCAGAGTTTATGGGCGAGAACACGGACGGACTCTCCACCATGGATGCCGCCGAGCTGGCCATTCATGCTATTGCCCGCCTCTCCGCCGACATCGGTATTCCGCAGCATCTGCGCGATCTGGGCGTCAAAGAAGCCGATTTCCCGTATATGGCGGAAATGGCGCTGAAGGACGGCAACGCCTTCTCCAACCCACGCAAAGGGAACGAGAAAGAAATTGCCGAGATCTTCCGTCAGGCATTCTGATAACGCAGGGGGCGCAATGTCACTTTCATCACCGGGCGTACATCTGTTTTATCACTCACGCTGGCAGGGTACTCGCGTGCTTGATGAGCTGTGTTGGGGGCTGGAAGAGCAAGGCGTTCCCTGCCGGGCAATCTGTTGCGACGATCATGACTGCGCGCTGGCGCTCGGCAAACTGGCGGCCAAAAGTTCGGCGCTGCGCGTGGGTCTCGGTCTCAACGCCACCGGTGATATTGCCTTAACCCATGCCCAGTTGCCCGAGGATCGGGCGCTGGTCTGCGGGCATACCCGCGCCGGGACAGCACAGATCCGCACGCTCGGCGCCAATGCCGGTCAACTGGTTAAAGTTCTTCCCTTCAGCGAGATAAAATAAATGTACCGCATCTATACCCGAACCGGTGATAACGGCACGACCGCGCTGTTTGGCGGCAGCCGTATCGATAAAGACGACATCCGCGTTGAGGCCTACGGCACGGTGGATGAACTGATTTCCCAGCTTGGCGTCTGCTATGCCAGCACGCGCCAGGCCGAGCTACGCCAGGAACTGCACGCTATGCAGAAGATGCTGTTCGTACTGGGGGCGGAACTCGCCAGCGATCAGAAAGGACTCACACGCTTAAAACAGCGTATTGGCGAAGAGGATATTCAGGCGCTGGAGCAGCTTATTGACCGCAATATGGCGCAAAGCGGCCCGCTCAAAGAGTTTGTTATTCCGGGGAAAAATCTGGCATCGGCACAGCTGCACGTTGCGCGAACCCTGACGCGTCGGCTGGAGCGGATCCTCATTGCGATGGGCAGAACGCTGACGTTACGCGATGAGGCCAGGCGTTATATCAACCGGCTGTCGGATGCGCTGTTCTCGATGGCCAGAATCGAAGAAACTACTCCAGATGTTTACGCTTAAACTGGCTGGCATCAATGTCGTACTGCTTCATCTTACGCCACAAGGTGGTGCGACCAATATTCAGCAGTTGCGACATCTCCTGAACACGCCCACTGGTCACGCGGGCGGCATGGATAATCGCCTCTTTCTCGATGGCGGTAAAGGTCAGGCTGGCGGGCAGCAGTGAAGATGCCGTCTCCAGACCAGGGCGTTCGGCAAACAGATAATCCGGCAGATTGCTCAGCCGAATATGGCCGTTATCACTGCTGATAGCGATGTTTTCAATAATGCTGTTCAGCTCAAAATCATTACCCGGCCACGAATAGGCCACCAGTTGTGCCAATGCGTCGTCGTCGATCTTCAGGCTGGATGAAAAGCGTTTTTTCAGGCTATTCAACCGCGTATAAATCAGCGATGGAATACTGTTACGCCGCGCCCGCAGCGGCGGGATTACGATCTCAAAAGAGTGCAGCGCGTAATACAACTGACGGCTAAAGCGGTTTTGCTCCACCAGATTCGCGAGATCAACCGTGGTGGTAGCGATCACTTTGACATCCACCGGAATCAACCGCCGGGCATCCAGGCGGGTTAAAACGCCCTGCTTAATCACCTGCAGCAACGCGGATTGTAACTCCGGCGCCAGATATTCAATTTTTTCCAGAAACAGCGTGCCGCCGTTCGCCAGTTCAAGACGGCTCAGCCGACCGTTTTCATCATCGGTGGGCGCACTGCCCATAAAATCCTGCCCCAGTACGCTGTTGGCATACAGCTGGCAGTTCACGGCGATATACGGCCCGCTGGCGCGTTCGCTTTCATTGTGAATGGCCTGACTCAGTAGCTCTTTACCGACGCCCTCTTCCCCGCACAGCAGGATCGGGAAACTTCCCCTCGCCGCCTGACGACCAAAGTGGATCAAACGTCGGGTTTCTGGATCGTCTGTCGACATCTGCTCAAAGGTGTGGCTCACCTTGCCGAGCTGGCTGGTCATCAACTGACGCATTTGCTCCACCGGATGCAGCAGCAGGATAAAGCTGTTGCCCTGCTCTTCAACAATCGGTTTCAGGGTGATGACGGCATCAACAAACTGGTGCTGGCTTTCAAAGGTGACTTCGACATGATTCAGGCCGCGGGCATGTTTGATCGCCCGACGCAGCAGCATGGGGAGATTGAGCAGGTCGTTAATATTCTTCCCCTGGCTGGCCTGCGCGTCGAGATGCAAAAGCAGCGCCGCGCGCGCATTGAGGAACTGCAATACACCCTGTTCGTTCCAGGCCATCACGCCATCATCCATACTCTCCAGCAGCCCGTACATCTGGTTCAGATGGCGGTTGGATTCAGCCAGCAGGCTGTCAGTCAGCAATGAGTTGCCGACTTCTCTGGCAATCGCCAGCGTCAGGGATAAATCAGAAACGCACTCATGCTCTACCAGACAGCACAGCGAGATGGAGCCAAACAGTCGACCATGGTTATCGAATACTGGCGTAGAGCAGAACGACCACGGATGCAACGCCTGTTTAAAGTGCTGATCGCCAGAGGTTTTTGTCGGTTGCCCCGGCATCGTCGCCAGCGACAACGCGCAGCTGCCAATAATGCTTTCCGCACAGTAACTGCCGTCGCGAAAACCGAGCTCCGCCAGTTGCTCCACCGTCTGCGGATCGCCGCAACGGCTGAGAATACAGGCCGATTCATCCAGAATTAACAGCGCGCACGGACGGCCGTCCATAAACTCCCAGGCATCTTCCAGCGCGGCCTGAGCAATCGTCAGCAGCGCCGTTTTGCGACGACAGATCGACTCAAAGGTCAGGCCCTGCGCCTGATGCGGCGCCTGCCAGGTTTCCCGCTGCATAAACTTGCTGCAACGATGCCATGACTGGGCAATGACCGAAGAGACTTCCTTCCCAATGTCCTGAGTGTGCGTCGTCATATCCCTTTCCGCTGTTTTACCATAGACAACCCCTCCGGCAGAGACTGTCAGAGGGGGGAGAAGATGCCGGATAAAAACTTACCGACGACTGATTAACGCGCCAGCCACTGCTGTCCCAGCAGGTCTGCCGTCAGTATCGCGGCATGTACGCTCTCAGGCGTCACCGGGAACGGCATATTGTGGATGGTTTCACCTTCCGCGCAGGTCGCTTTGGCCACGGCCATGATCTTGCCGTCAATGTCGTCTTTCACGCCCATTTCCGCTAACGTTACCGGCAGGCCTACTTTCTGACAGAAATTCAGCACGGTTTCGATCTCTTCCATCGGGCTGTTTTGCAGCACCAGCTGCGCCAGCGTACCAAAGGCGACTTTTTCACCGTGGTACAAATGGTGACACTCTTCCAGAATCGTAAAACCGTTGTGGATAGCATGCGCCCCTGCAAGACCGCTGCTTTCAAAGCCGATGCCGCTGAGGTAAGTGTTCGCTTCGACAATACGCTCCAGCGCATCAGTCACCACGCCAGCCTGCGCGGCAAAGCGTGCCTTTTCGCCTTCCGCCAGCAGGGTATCATAGCACAGGCGCGCCAAGCTCAGCGCCGCTACGGTGGACTGTCCGCCCGCCATGCTGGTCGCTCTGGCGTCATAACAGGCTTTCGCTTCAAACCAGGTTGAGAGCGCATCGCCCATCCCGGCCACCAGCAGGCGTACCGGCGCTTTGGCAATGATTGCGGTGTCCATCACCACCATATCCGGGTTTTTCGGGTAGATCAGATACTCTTCAAACTCACCGGCTTCGGTATAGATAACGGACAGCGCGCTGGTTGGCGCATCGGTAGAGGCGATAGTCGGGATCACCACCACCGGTAGCTTCTGGTAGTAACCAATCGCTTTGGCGGTATCCAACGTTTTCCCGCCGCCAATCCCAACCACGCCGCGGCAACCGTGCTGTTTCAAAATGGCAATCAGGCGATTAATTTCAATATGGCTGCATTCACCGTTGAAGCGTTCCGCGTGGCAGCTAATGTCGTGGCTGTGCAGGCCATTGAGTACCTTCTCTCCCGCCAGCTTCATCACGAAGTCATCCGCAATCACGAAAAAGCTGTCCGCCAGATTTTTAGCGTATTGACCAAATAAGGTGGAAGCGTCAGGGCCCTGGAGATATTTGGCTGGAGATTGAATAACTTTTAGCATTCCTTTCATCCTCAAATAAGTACATGTTTTTACATGGTGAGCCCTGGCGTTAACCTGTTTGGCCTGTTGCTGTCGGCAAAAACAGGAGGTACCGGAGCGATGCAATAACTGTATGGCGAGGCGTGAACAAAAAAATCTTTCGTCATTTTGTTCTGATATGAAACAGATAAATACGACGCACGTTCCATTCTGGAACGCTTATCCACAAAAATGATAAGGTTTGCGATCCCGATCCGTTCATTTACCCCCAAATCTCCAGCAAACACGAAGCTCAGTTCCTCTTTTACTCATGCAGTTGTATTAAAACCGGCAAAAAAAGGCTGGCTGCGCCGTATGAGCGGCGCTGATCGCAGGATAAAAAAGTCGAGCGAGCTCGCATTATGATCATTCCCCGCCTTTTAAGT
Organism: Citrobacter sp. Cb031; assembly: GCF_030336725.1. Lineage (NCBI taxonomy): Bacteria > Pseudomonadati > Pseudomonadota > Gammaproteobacteria > Enterobacterales > Enterobacteriaceae > Citrobacter > Citrobacter sp. Cb031. The sequence goes on along the minus strand of NZ_JAOWDA010000025.1, from coordinate 199,489 downwards.
TTCATTTCGGAACAAAAAACAGCGTCAGCGTTCCGTAATGAAACTCATTTTAGCGTTGTTTTTTTCCACGCTGACTTCGCCAGAATATCTTCATTGCCTCCGCACCATGATCCTACATTCGGGGGTTTGTCTTTCACTCAACCTCGAGGAGCCGTTATGTCTCAATTCTTTTTTAACCAACGCACCCATCTCGTGAGCGACGTCATCGACGGGGCGATTATCGCCAGCCCATGGAATAACCTGGCGCGTCTGGAAAGCGATCCGGCCATTCGCATCGTGGTCCGTCGTGACCTTAATAAAAATAACGTAGCGGTCATTTCCGGCGGCGGTTCGGGACACGAACCCGCGCACGTTGGGTTTATCGGTAAAGGCATGCTAACCGCTGCGGTCTGCGGCGACGTTTTCGCCTCCCCAAGCGTGGATGCTGTACTGACCGCGATTCAGGCGGTGACCGGTGAGGCTGGCTGTTTGTTGATTGTGAAAAACTACACCGGTGACCGTCTTAATTTCGGTCTCGCCGCCGAGAAGGCGCGTCGCCTTGGCTATAACGTTGAAATGCTGATTGTCGGCGACGACATCTCCCTGCCGGATAACAAACACCCACGTGGCATTGCGGGAACTATCCTGGTGCATAAAGTCGCAGGCTATTTTGCCGAACGCGGCTATAACCTCGCCACCGTCCTGCGTGAAGCGCAGTACGCAGCCAGCAACACCTTTAGCCTGGGCGTAGCCCTTTCCAGCTGTCATCTGCCGCAAGAAACCGACGCCCCCCCTCGTCAGCATCAGGGTCATGCGGAGCTGGGTATGGGCATTCACGGCGAACCAGGCGCATCGGTTATCGACACCCAAAACAGTGCGCAAGTGGTGAACCTGATGGTGGATAAACTGCTGGCCGCCCTGCCTGAAACCGGTCGTCTGGCGGTGATGATTAATAATCTTGGCGGCGTTTCCGTGGCCGAAATGGCCATCATCACCCGCGAACTCGCCAGCAGCCCGCTGCACTCGCGTATCGACTGGCTAATTGGCCCGGCCTCGCTGGTCACTGCGCTGGATATGAAAGGCTTCTCACTGACGGCCATCGTGCTGGAAGAGAGCATCGAAAAAGCACTGCTCACCGAAGTGGAAACCAGCAACTGGCCGACGCCGGTCCCACCGCGTGAAATCAGCTGCGTAGCGTCATCTCAGCGTAGCGCCCGCGTGGAATTCCAGCCTTCGGCAAACGCCCTGGTGGCCGGGATTGTGGAGCTGGTCACCGCAACCCTTTCCGATCTGGAGACTCATCTGAATGCGCTGGACGCCAAAGTCGGCGATGGCGATACCGGTTCGACCTTTGCCGCAGGCGCGCGTGAAATTGCCAGCCTGCTGCATCGCCAGCAACTGCCGCTGGATAACCTTGCCACGCTGTTCGCGCTGATTGGCGAACGTCTGACCGTGGTGATGGGCGGTTCCAGCGGTGTGCTGATGTCAATCTTCTTTACCGCCGCCGGGCAGAAACTGGAACAGGGCGCTAACGTTGTCGAAGCGCTAAATACGGGGCTGGCGCAGATGAAGTTCTACGGCGGCGCAGACGAAGGCGATCGCACGATGATTGATGCGCTGCAACCGGCCCTGACTTCGCTGCTCACACAGCCGAAAAATCTGCAGGCCGCATTCGACGCCGCGCAAGCGGGAGCCGAACGAACCTGTTTGTCGAGCAAAGCCAATGCGGGTCGCGCATCGTATCTGAGCAGCGAAAGCCTGCTCGGAAACATGGACCCCGGCGCGCACGCCGTAGCGATGGTGTTTAAAGCGCTAGCGGAGAGTGAGCTGGGCTAAGATGTAACAAGGAGCGCTTCTCAGGTATTTACTGCCTGATGGCGCTTCGCTTATCAGGCAGAACGTTAACGATAAACGCGGATCCCGCCCTCTACGCCGCGACTAAACAGCACCTGCCAAAGTTCAATATCTCTGGCGCGGAAAGCCCCGGCGCAGGCGCATAAATAGTAGTTAAACATTCTTCTGAAGGTGGCGGAATAACGTGATGACAGCTCCGGCCATGCTTGATTAAAGCGCTCGTGCCACGCCATCAGCGTTTTATCGTAATCGCTGCCAAAGTTATGCCAGTCTTCCATCACAAACCGCGATTCGCTGGCTTCGGCAATATGGGAGATCGCCGGTAAGCAGCCGTTCGGGAAAATGTATTTATTGATCCACGGATCGACGCTCATCCCTTTTTTATTGCTACCAATGGTGTGTAGCAGGAACAGTCCGTCCGGTTTTAAACAACGGTCGGCGATGCTGAAATAGGTGTCGTAGTTTTTTGGCCCGACGTGTTCAAACATCCCCACGGAGACAATGCGATCGTAGTGTTTATCGAGGTCGCGATAATCCTGCAGCAGAATCTTAACGTCCAGTCCTTCACAGCGCTGCTGCGCCATTTTTTGCTGCTCTTTAGAAATGGTGACGCCTTCTACCGCCACGCCATAATGACGCGCCGCATATTCCGCCAGCCCACCCCAGCCACAACCAATATCGAGTAAACGCATACCCGGTTTAAGTTGTAGCTTCTCACAGATCATTTTTAATTTAGCATTTTGCGCATCGTCTAATGTGGTCGCATCTTTCCAGTAAGCGCAGGAATATTGCATATGCGGATCAAGCATCAGCGCAAAGAGATCGTTACCAATATCATAATGTTCTTTGCCGACAATCCACGCGCGGCTCCGCGACTGCAAATTAAACAGGCGTGCGCTGGCAATACGTAAAATATCTTTCAGGTTACCCGGCATCTGCTGGTCAAGTTTTGCTTTCAGGATTTTGCAGAACAGAATATCGAGCCGCTCGCAGTCCCACCAGCCTTCCATATAGCTTTCGCCAAGCCCTAACGAGCCTTGTTGCAGTACCCGTTTAAAGAAACCGGCATGATGAAGTTGAATGTCCCAGGCACGGGAGCCATTAATCCTGATATCCGCTTGCGAAAGCAGCTCTTTTCCCATTCGGGTCCAGTTATCATTTGTTTCATTGACGATGACAGCATCTGAACAAAGCGAGTTCATGGTATTTACCAAAGGTGGGCTAAAAATTCTTACGCAAGATTATTATGGAAAAAAGAGTGTATGTATTATGATCCGCGGACAAGATCTATCGAGCAGCGGACACACCATCGGGAGCATTGACGATCTATTTATGGAAACTCTCGTGCAAAAACAGTGGAACTCCTTCCCGGATAACTCCATGACGGAACTGCCGCAGGATGTTTACTTTCGCTCTTATGTCCTGGAAGCCAATCATCATGTTCCACAGCATTCACACTCTTTTATGCAGTTTCATTTCGCCCGCAAAGGCAGTATGCGTATTGATGTTGCCGGCAAGTGCTGGATAATCCCGGCGCATTATGGCATCTGGATCCCGAATAATACGGAGCATGCGGTTTGGGCATTGGATGATGTGTATTTAGAGAATCTGGATATTAAACCGAGCTTTCTTGAAGAGAGCATCAATGAATGTAAAGTGGTGGCTATCAGTGATTTCGCCAGAGAGTTTATTCATTACGCCACGAATTTAATTTCGGGCCATTATGATAGCCAGTCAAAAGAGGGCAAGCTGGTTAGCGTCCTGGTCGACATTATTCTGCAGCTTCCGGAAGTCGCTTTTGTATTACCCTGGCCGCAGGATCGCGAATTAACCAAAGTTTGCCGAACAATACAAGAATCCCCGGCGCTGGAGCATTCGGTTGAATACTGGGCGCAGCATCTGGGTATGTCTGCCCGTACCTTTTCACGCCATTTCAAAAAAGAAACCGGATTGCCTTTCAGCGTCTGGAAGCAAAAAATGCGTATTCTGGAATCCGTATTAATGCTGAAGAAAAATAAAAGCGTGACCGCCGTGGCGCTCGACGTAGGGTATTCAAGCACCGCGGCATTTAGCTACGCATTCCGCCAGGCGTTTGGCGTGCCGCCATCTAATTACTGATTAACGACGCTGATGCCAGTAAGCCGCTGCGCGAACAAGTTGCTGATCGAACGCCTCGCTTTCAAAGCGAGCACTCAGGTTTTTGACCACCTTACCTTCGCCGGTAATCCAGATGTAGTAATCATCTGCAGGTACGCTTAGCTGCGATAAGTGTTCATTCACCGCCTGTTCGTCATGGCCGATAAACCACTGAATAGTAAATCCGTCGAGATGAGCAAAATAGTCCTGGTACGCGGCATCCTGCACACTTACCAGCGCCGTGATGTTCGGACGTACCGCTAAACGGCTGAGCGACTCCAGGCGTCGGCGCAGCGCAGGCATTCCCGATTCATCACACACGTAAACCTGATACGCATAGTCCTCTGGCACCACCAAAGAACCGCGCGGTCCACCTACCGTCAGCTTGTCACCCTCGCGGGCATTCATCGCCCAAGTACTTGCCACGCCACCGTCATGAATATAGAAATCCAGTGCCAGCTCATGGCGTGCTTCGTCATACAACGGCGTGTAATCACGGGATATCGGACGCATGCCGTCAGCCCAGACAATACCTTCATCGGTGACAACCGGCGGCACAAAGTGGCTGCCCGGTTCAGGGAAAAAGACCTTGGTATGGTCGTCAAAGCCGTGTGAGCTAAAACCATCCAGAGCGTCACCGCCCAGTACAATGCGCTGAAATCCCGCGCTAATACGTTCGACGCGCAGGACAGTAAGTTCCCGAAAACGCAGTTCATTGCGAACGCGCTGCGGGTAGCGTGAGGTGTTTTTTGTCATTTTTTCGCCTTCGGAAAGATAATACGATATATCTAAATTAATTTTTAAATGATAATGATTGCTAATCAGCAAGATTGCAAGCACTTTTTTGATATAGTTGCCTTCTGATGAACTGGCTAACGCACGCCTTTAAAAAAATATAAAAATCATCACGTTAAACAAAAAATATTTTATAGGCTTGCACCAAAACAATATTTAGATATAAATTAGATATATCTAAAATACATCAGGAGACGATGATGCAAAACCATCATGAAGGTTGCTGCAAGCATACAGAGCACCAACACGAAGGCTGCTGCAAGGGTGAAGGACATCACCACGAAGGCCGCCACAACGAACACCATGCAGGTTGCTGCAAAGGTGAAGAACATCGCCATGAAGGCTGCAACAAAGAACATCACCACGAACAGGGGTGTGGACACCGCCACGGTCGCGGCGGCGGTCGTCGCCAGCGCTTCTTCGGTCACGGAGAATTACGCCTGGTCATTCTGGATATCCTGACCCGCGACGCCAGCCACGGCTATGAGCTGATTAAAGCGATTGAAACCCTGACTCAGGGCAACTATACCCCGAGCCCGGGCGTCGTCTATCCGACGCTGGATTTCTTGCAGGATCAAGAGCTGATCACTATCAGCGACGAGGAAGGCGGGCGTAAACAGATTGCGATCACAACCCAGGGCCAGCAGTGGCTGGATGAAAACCGTGAGCATCTGGAACATATCCACGAACGTATTAAAGCCCGCTGCGTGGGTTTTGAATTACGCAAGAACCCGCAGATGAAACGCGCGCTGGAGAACTTCAAAGCCGTGCTGGACCTACGGGTCAATCATGGTGATACCAGCGATGCGCAGATCAAAAAAATCATCGGTATTATCGATCGCGCTGCGCTGGATATTACTCAATTGGATTAATCTACAGAGCAGGCGGAACGCGTTTGCCCTGCGTTCCGCCTTATCGTTAATATTAATGCAGCACCGTAACCGCATCTTCCAGACGACCAGCGCGATGTTTCACCATCGCGGAAATCTGGGCGCTCTCTTCAACCAGTTCGGCGTTTTTCTGCGTAATGTTGCTTAATTCATTCACTGCGCGAGTCAGGCTCGAAAGACCATCTGACTGTTCCAGCGTTGAGTGACTGATTTGGGCGATCAACTGCGTCACGTTTTGCACCTGCGCCACAATATCATCCATCGTGCGCCCTGCGGCGTGAACCTGGTCAGATCCGGACTGCACCTTATCGGCGCTGGCATCAATCAGCTTGCGGATATCATTGGCTGCACTGGCGCTGCGGCTGGCAAGATGTCGCACTTCTCCCGCCACCACGGCGAACCCTTTCCCCTGCTCACCCGCCCGTGCGGCTTCAACAGCGGCGTTCAGGGCCAGAATATTAGTCTGGAAAGCAATATCGTTAATCAGCGTGGTAATGGTGCCGATCCGCTGGGTGCTGTTGGCGATATCATCCATAGTTTTGATGACGGTATCCATCGCCTCGCCGCCGTGCGTCGCCGCGCTGCTGGCTGCAATGGAGAGCTTGTCGGCCGCGGCGGCGGTCTCTGAGTTTTGCTTCACCGATGCCGCCATCTGATTCATGGTGGTCACCGTTTCCTGCACGTTCTCTACGGTCTGCTGCGTATGCTTGTTTAAATCATCGCTGCCTTTCGCCAGCGTTTCGCTGTCACTGCGCACACAGCTCACCTGACTGGAGACATCATGGATGAGCCAACGGCACATTAGCCCCAGTTGCCCAACCGCTCGCAGCATCAGGCCCAGTTCATCACTGCGGTTAAGATGCGACACGCTGTTTCGTTCACCGGTCGCCACTTTTAGCGCCTGACGAGCGACATTCTCAATAGGACGCACAATCTGCCATTCGAAAATAGCCGTTCCCAGCATCATCACCAGCGCGCTTATCAGCAGTAACGGCCATTCGGCGCCCATTTGCTGCAATGCGGCCGCCAGTACGATAAACATAATTGCCATTACGCTGCGCACTCGCCAGCGAATCGGCAGCGCCGGGAGTTTACCCAGCCAGCCTTTGCGTACCACCAGTCCTTTATGGATACGTCGGTTGCAACGCCCTTCATTCAGCGCTTTATATAAAGGCTCTACCGCCGCAATCTCCTCGTCAGTGGCCCGGGTACGAATCGACATATATCCGGTGACACGACCTTCCCGTACCATCGGCACCGCATTGGCCCTTACCCAGTAGTGATCGCCATTCTTACGCCGGTTTTTCACAATCCCGCTCCATGGCTCGCCCTGTTTCAGGGTGTACCACATATCCGCAAACGCCGCTTTTGGCATATCCGGATGACGAACCAGATTGTGCGGCTTATCGAGCAATTCATTCAGTTGATAGCCACTGACCTGGACAAAGGTATCGTTCGCGTGGGTGATATAGCTTTGTAAATCGGTGGTCGACATGAGGGTGATATCATCATCCAGCGGTGTATTTTGCTGACTAACGTAGGGATGAGAAGACATGATTGCGTCCTGTGCAGGTTATCTGGTTGTTAACTCTTTCGGCTTATGTTATTTCGGCGATAATTTTTTTATCTTTAGTTGTTAAATTTGATTTAGATCGCAATTTGCGATTAAACCTCAAAATCTGTACGCATTCTAATCCATTGATTTAAAATACTTTCATCCAGTAACTATTCAACTACACTTCTACCAACGCACCGTCACAGTGCAAATATTGCTCACTTTTAGCGCAGAAAAGTGCTTTTCCGATCTGTTTTCGCGGTCTTAACCTGGGCAAAATGCCAGCAAATGTTAAACATCAGCATTAAATGTTGCGTGAATGAGATGTTTCCTGGTGTTTATCCCGTTTTTTGCTAAGTGCGCCGGAATGGCGCAATCACTGCAATACTTAAATCAGTATCATGTGATACGCGAGCTCCGGGAGCATATTTTGAACAGGTTACCTTCCAGCGCATCGGCCCTGGCCTGCAGCGCACACGCACTGAATCTCATCGAAAAGCGCACGCTTGATCATGAGGAAATGAAATCATTAAACCGAGAGGTGATTGAATACTTCAAGGAGCATGTCAATCCGGGGTTCTTAGAGTATCGAAAATCTGTAACTGCAGGCGGGGATTACGGAGCCGTAGAGTGGCAAGCGGGAAGCCTGAATACGCTTGTCGACACCCAGGGGCAGGAGTTCGTCGATTGCCTGGGTGGATTTGGAATTTTCAACGTGGGGCACCGTAATCCAGTCGTGGTTTCCGCCGTACAGAATCAACTCGCGAAACAACCTCTGCACAGCCAGGAGCTACTTGACCCTCTGCGGGCCATGCTGGCAAAAACCCTCGCCGCGCTGGCGCCAGGTAAACTGAAATACAGTTTTTTCTGTAACAGCGGGACCGAGTCGGTTGAAGCCGCTCTGAAGCTGGCGAAAGCGTATCAATCGCCGCGCGGTAAATTTACGTTCATTGCCACCAGCGGCGCATTCCACGGCAAATCATTGGGAGCACTGTCCGCCACGGCTAAATCAACCTTCCGCAAACCCTTTATGCCGCTGCTGCCGGGTTTCCGCCATGTGCCGTTTGGCGATATTAACGCGATGCGTACCATGCTCAGCGAGTGTAAAAAGACCGGTGACGACGTCGCAGCCGTGATCCTTGAACCTATCCAGGGTGAAGGGGGCGTGATCCTGCCACCGCAAGGGTATTTGCCCGCCGTGCGTAAACTTTGCGATGAGTTTGGCGCGCTGATGATCCTTGATGAAGTGCAGACCGGCATGGGTCGTACCGGCAAAATGTTCGCCTGCGAGCACGAAAACGTGCAGCCCGACATTATGTGTCTGGCCAAAGCGCTGGGCGGCGGCGTGATGCCAATTGGCGCAACCATTGCCACCGAAGAGGTGTTTTCCGTTCTGTTCGACAATCCCTTCTTGCATACCACCACGTTTGGCGGCAACCCGCTCGCTTGTGCGGCTGCGCTAGCCACCATTAACGTCCTGCTGGAGCAAAATTTACCGGCTCAGGCGGAGCAGAAAGGCGATATGTTGCTGGATGGTTTCCGCCAGCTTGCGCGGGAGTACCCAGACCTGGTGCATGATGTACGCGGTAAAGGCATGCTGATGGCAATTGAGTTTGTCGATAATGAAATCGGCTACAACTTTGCCAGTGAGATGTTCCGCCAGCGGGTACTGGTTGCCGGCACGCTAAACAATGCAAAGACGATCCGTATCGAACCGCCGTTAACGTTAACGATCGAGCAATGCGATCTGGTATTGCGATCGACGCGCAAAGCCCTGGCAGCATTACGGGTGAGCGTGGAGCAGGTGTAATACAGGTCGGATGGCGCTGCGCATCTCAGGCTTACGGGATCAAATGTAGGTCGGAGAAAAGCGTAGCCGCCATCCGGCAATTAGCACAACTTAAACAATCCGCACACCCGCAGGCATAAGGCGTTCTGGCGTCAGCAGCACGCTTTCGCTGCCATCGTCCGTCTCAGCGCACAGCAACATGCATTCTGACGTTTCCCCGCGCATTTTGGCCTTTTGCAGATTACACAGCACCACCACCGTTTTCCCCATCAATTCCTCTTCGCTGTAATAAGGCACCAGGCTGGTCACGGTTTGCAGCGTACGCTCTCCCACATCCACCTGCACGATATACAGCTTATCAGCGTTGTCATGGCGCTTTACCTGTGCGATTTTTCCAACACGTATTTCCATTCGGGCAAAATCAGCAAATGCGACGGTATCCATTGTGTTCTCCTTTGGTAAAATTTTACTAAATACTAGCAAAGTATTTTCTTGGCATGGTTCTCAAAAGCGGGAAAATGACGTAGTCATCACACTCTGAAAGCCCAGTTTTACCCCAGGCATGTCAATTAAACGTACTTTTTTTACTGAAAACAGATGAATAGATAAGCACTTCATTTACAATGCGCAGGTAACTCAGGGAAAAGGCAAACATGGCAACACTTAAAGACATCGCAATCGAAGCTGGCGTGTCCCTGGCGACAGTGTCCCGGGTTTTAAACGATGACCCCACGCTGAATGTAAAAGAAGAGACCAAGCATCGCATTCTGGAGATCGCGGAAAAACTGGAGTACAAAACCAGCAGTGCTCGTAAAAACCAGACCAGCGCGCTCGGCCCCCAGCATATTCTGGCGCTCTACAGCTACCAGCAGGATTTGGAAATCAACGATCCTTACTATCTCGCGATCCGTCACGGAATAGAAACCCAGTGTGAGAAGCTGGGGATCGAACTGACCAACTGCTATGAGCACAGTGGGCTGCCGGAGAGCAAAAACATTACCGGCATTCTTATTGTCGGCAAGCCTTCTCCGGCTTTGCGTAATGCGGCAACAGCGCTTACCGACAACATCTGCTTTATCGATTTCCATGAACCCGGCAGCGAATATGACGCCGTCGATATCGATCTGGCCCGCATCAGTAAAGAGAGCATCGACTACTTCATCGCCCAGGGCGTCACTCGCATTGGCTTCATCGGCGGTGAAGACGAACCCGGCAAGGCAGATATCCGTGAAGCCGCGTTTGTCGAATACGGTCGTCTGCAGCAGGTCGTTTCTGAACAGGACATCTATCGCGGCGGTTTCTCCAGTTCATCAGGGTATGAACTGGCCAAAAAAATGCTGGCGAAAGCCGACTATCCCGGTGCCCTGTTTGTGGCTTCAGACTCGATTGCTATTGGCGTTCTGCGCGCCATTCACGAGCGTGGCCTGAACATTCCGCAGGACATTTCGCTGATTAGCGTTAATGATATCCCGACAGCGCGCTTCACCTTTCCTCCGCTTTCCACCGTTCGCATCCATTCAGAAATGATGGGCAGTCAGGGCGTCAACCTGCTGTTTGAGAAAGCCCGCGACGGGCGTGCGCTTCCTCTGCTGGTTTTTGTTCCCAGCAAGCTGAAACTGCGCGGCACCACCCGCTAAAATCCCCAGTAAACACGCCCGGTTTCTTCTGATGCCGGGCGCGCATTGTCATGCATTATTTTCTGCACCCCCATTATTTTCGTGATCCAGTTAAAGTAAATCACCTCACTCGCTATATTTTAGTAAAACTTTTACTAAAATCACCATCAATTACACTTACTCACCATTACAATGAATGGTTCCGATTTTTCTCCACCGGGAGGCCTTATGAATCGCTGGGAAAACATTCAGCTCACCCACGAAAATCGACTGGCGCCACGCGCATATTTTTTCTCTTATGACTCCGTTGCGCAGGCTCGCTCGTTTGCCCGCGAAACCAGCAGCCTCTTTCAGTTGCTAAGCGGTCAGTGGAATTTTCAGTTCTTTGAGCATCCGCTGCAGGTGCCGGAAATCTTTACGTCGCAGTTGATGAATGACTGGGGCAGCATCACCGTCCCAGGCATGTGGCAGATGGAAGGACACGGCAAACTGCAGTATACCGACGAAGGTTTTCCTTTCCCGATTGATGTCCCCTACGTTCCGACCAATAACCCCACCGGAGCCTACCAGCGCATTTTCTCCCTCAGCGAAGGCTGGCAGGGCAAACAAATGCTGATTAAATTTGATGGCGTAGAAACCTACTTCGAAGTTTACGTGAATGGTCAGTACGTCGGTTTCAGCAAAGGCAGCCGCCTGACGGCTGAATTTGATATCAGCGCGGTGGTGAAGACCGGTGACAACCTGCTGTGCGTTCGCGTAATGCAATGGGCTGATTCCACTTACGTTGAAGACCAGGACATGTGGTGGTCGGCGGGAATTTTCCGCGACGTCTATCTGGTAGGCAAACAGGCGACCCATATTCAGGATTTTACCGTTCGCACCGAGTTCGATGATGACTATCGCGACGCCATCCTCACCTGCGACATTGCGCTGGAAAACCTGGGTTCCACGCCAGCGATGGCGTCGCTCGAATACACCTTGTTTGACGGTGAGCAGGCGCTGCATAGCGGCGTGATTAACAATCTGGCAGTGGATCAACACACCCGCACCGCTTTTAATTTCAAGGTTAGCGCGCCGCAGCAGTGGTCAGCGGAATCGCCGTATCTTTATCATCTGGTGATGACGCTGAAAGATGCCAACGGCAATCTCCTTGAGGTCGTGCCACAGCGGGTCGGATTCCGCGATATCAAAGTTCGCGACGGTCTGTTTTACATCAATAACCGCTACGTGATGCTGCATGGCGTTAACCGCCACGATAACGATCATCTAAAAGGCCGTGCCGTTGGCATGGATCGCGTTGAAAAAGATCTGCTGTTAATGAAGCAGCACAACATCAATTCCGTGCGTACCGCCCATTACCCGAACGATCCGCGTTTCTATGAATTGTGCGATATCTACGGTTTGTTCGTGATGGCCGAAACCGACGTTGAATCTCACGGCTTCGCCAATATCGGCGATATCAGCCGGATAACCGACGATCCGCTGTGGGAAAACGTCTACGTTGAGCGCATCGTGCGCCACATCCATGCACAAAAAAACCACCCGTCGATCGTCATCTGGTCGCTCGGCAACGAATCCGGATACGGCTGTAACATCCGCGCCATGTATCACGCCGCGAAAGCGCTGGATGACACGCGTCTGATCCATTACGAAGAAGATCGTGACGCCGAAGTGGTGGATATCATCTCCACCATGTACACCCGTGTGCCGCTGATGAATGAGTTTGGCGAATATCCACATCCTAAGCCGCGCATCATCTGCGAATATGCTCACGCCATGGGCAACGGTCCCGGCGGGCTGACGGAATATCAGAACGTCTTTTATCAGCATGACTGCATTCAGGGACACTATGTCTGGGAGTGGTGCGATCACGGGATTCAGGCCAAAGATGACGACGGCAACGTCTGGTACAAATATGGCGGCGACTACGGCGACTATCCGAACAACTACAACTTCTGCCTTGATGGCCTGATTTATTCCGATCAAACCCCGGGGCCGGGTCTGCAAGAGTACAAGCAGGTGATTGCGCCAGTAAAAGTACGCGCACAGGATCTGGCTCGCGGCGAGCTACGGGTAGAAAACAAACTGTGGTTTACCACGCTTGACGACTACACCTTGCATATTGAGGTTCGCGCCGAGGGAGATACGCTTTCTGCTCAGCAGATAAAACTGCGCGACGTCCCTCCTAACAGCGATACCCTGGTGCAATGCACACTGCCGGAGCTGGATGCGCGCGAAGCGTTCCTCAACGTCATCGTGACGAAAGATTCCCGCACGTTATACAGCGAAGCCGGGCACCACATCGCGACTTATCAGTTCCCGCTGAAGGCCAGAACGGCGGCTGCCGTACCGTTTAGCCTGAAAAACGCTACCCCTCTGACGCTGGAAGACAGCCCCCAGAGCTGCACCATACGCGGTTATAACTTCCATCTGACCTTCTCAAAACTGAACGGTAAGCCCATTAGCTGGACCGTTAACGGTGAGGAGCTGATTACCCGCGAGCCGAAGATTAATTTCTTCAAACCAACCATTGATAACCACAAACAAGAGTTCGAAGGCCTTTGGCAACCAAATCATTTACAGATTATGCAGGAGCATCTGCGCGATTTTGCCATTGAGCAAACCGATGACGCGCTGTTGATAACCAGCCAGACGATTATCGCCCCGCCGGTATTTGATTTCGGTATGCGCTGTACCTACCGCTGGCGGATTGCCGCAGATGGTCAGTTGAACGTGGAGCTTTCCGGCCAGCCTTACGGCGAGTACCGGGACATTATTCCGTGCATCGGCTTCACGATGGGCATCAACGGCGATTTGGGGCAGGTGGCGTATTACGGACGTGGTCCCGGTGAAAACTATGCCGATAGCCAGCAGGCCAACATCATCGATATCTGGCGCAGCAGCGTGGATGAGATGTTCGAAAACTATCCGTTCCCGCAAAACAACGGCAATCGTCAGGACGTGCGCTGGGCAACGCTAACCAACCGCCACGGCAACGGTCTGCTGGTGGTTCCGCAGCGCCCTGTCAACCTGAGCGCCTGGCGCTATACGCCAGAAAATATCTTTGCCGCACAGCACTGTAATGCGCTGCAGCGCAGCGATGACATCACCCTGAATCTGGACCACCAGGTGCTGGGCTTAGGTTCCAACTCCTGGGGAAGCGAGGTGCTTGATTCCTGGCGCGTCTGGTTCCGTTCGTTCAGCTACGGCTTCACGTTGTTGCCGGTTTCCGGTAGCGAATCTAGCGCTCAAACCGCCGCCAGCCGCGTCTTTGGTACCGGGTTCTTTTCCACGAATTTGCACAGCGAGAATACAAAATGAGGATCATCGACAACTTAGCGCAGTTCCAACAAATTTACGCATCCGGGAAGAAGTGGCAGCGCTGCGTCGAATCGATTGAAAATATTGATAATATTCAACCAGGCGTCGCCCACTCTATCGGTGATTCCCTGAGCTATCGCGTGGAGACAGACTCCGCGACCGATGCGCTGTTTACCGGTCATCGTCGTTATTTTGAGATCCATTACTACCTGCAAGGACAGCAAAAAATAGAGTATGCCGCCAAAGAGGATCTCCAGGTGGTTGAATATTATCGCGATGAAACCGATCGCGAATATCTGAAAGGCTGTGGAAAAACCGTAGAAGTGCGCGAAGGACAAATGGTTATTTGTGACAACCATGAAGCCTATCGTTTTATTTGTAATAACTCAGTGAAGAAAGTCGTACTCAAAGTCACCATCGAAGATGGTTATTTTCATAATAAATAAAAACACAGGCGGCGCCGACGTTGCGCCGCCAGTACCCTATAATAATCAGGAATCGGAGATGTGCTATGTCTGATACCAAACGTAATACCATCGGCAAGTTCGGCTTACTTTCACTCACCTTTGCCGCGGTTTATAGTTTTAATAACGTTATCAACAATAATATTGAGCTGGGTCTGGCATCCGCACCGATGTTTTTCCTCGCGACGATCTTCTACTTTATTCCGTTCTGCTTAATCATCGCTGAATTTGTTTCGCTGAATAAAAACTCCGAAGCCGGTGTCTATGCATGGGTGAAAAGTTCGCTGGGCGGACGTTGGGCATTTATTACCGCCTACACCTATTGGTTCGTTAACCTGTTCTTTTTTACCTCGCTGTTACCCCGTGTTATCGCCTACGCCTCATATGCTTTTTTAGGCTACGAATACATTCTGACGCCGTTCGCAACCACTGTATTAAGTATGGTGCTGTTTGCCTTCTCCACCTGGGTTTCGACCAACGGCGCAAAAATGTTAGGACCAATTACTTCGGTCACCTCCACATTGATGCTGCTGCTGACGCTGTCCTACATCCTGCTGGCGGGTACTGCGCTGGTTGGCGGCGTACAGCCTGCTGACCCTATCACCGTAGACGCAATGATCCCGAATTTTAACTGGGCCTTCCTCGGTATCACCACCTGGATCTTTATGGCGGCAGGCGGTGCGGAGTCGGTGGCAGTGTACGTCAACGACGTCAAGGGCGGGTCAAAATCGTTCGTGAAGGTCATTATCATTGCCGGGATTTTTATCGGCGTGCTCTATTCCATCTCCTCGGTACTGATCAACGTCTTCGTGAGCAGCAAAGAGCTGAAGTTTACCGGTGGTTCGGTACAGGTATTCCACGGTCTGGCGGCATACTTTGGTCTGCCGGAACTGATCGTTAACCGCTTTGTCGGCCTGGTCTCCTTTACTGCGATGTTCGGCTCTCTGCTGATGTGGACCGCAACGCCGGTGAAAATTTTCTTCTCTGAAATTCCGGCGGGTATTTTCGGTAAAAAAACCGTCGAACTGAATGAAAATGGCGTTCCGGCCCGCGCAGCCTGGATTCAGTTCCTGATTGTTATCCCGCTGATGATTATCCCAACGCTCGGCTCCAATACCGTGCAGGATTTAATGAACACCATCATCAACATGACCGCCGCCGCATCGATGCTGCCGCCGCTGTTTATTATGCTGGCTTACCTGAATCTGCGCGCAAAACTGGACCACTTACCGCGCGACTTCCGTATGGGTTCGCAAAAAACCGGCATTATTGTGGTATCGATGCTGATTGTCCTCTTCACCATCGGGTTTATTGCCTCGACCTTCCCGACCGGCGGTAACATCATGACCATTATTTTCTATAACGTCGGGGGGATTGTTATTTTTCTCGGTTTTGCCTGGTGGAAATACAGTAAATACATCAAAGGGCTAACCAAAGAAGAAAAAGCTATTGAGGCGGCTCCCGCGTCAGATATTAATTAAAATATCAATAACGATTAGAGCTGTCTGTTTTCTTGCTCACCTGAAATACAATGTGAAATTAAATATACAGACTTGCAGGGCATTTATTGCCCTGCTCTTCTGTTGTGTACTTTCATTATTTGTAGCAAAGATTCGTCCACCAGCGGCCGCAACGTGTGAATCGCCCCCCTGCCAGAAGGAGGTTTAGCAACCCAGGACGCTCTGCGGCATTTATTCAACCCCCAGATGCCGCCACAGTTTGTCCAGCGGCATTGTCGCCAGCGCCACACACTCATCGGCGGCGCCATACCAGACGTGCAGCGTCTCATCGCGGATCAGCGCCCCACAGGTGAACACCACATTGCCGAAGAAGCCTTCGCGCTCGTAGGGCGCATCTGGCTCCAGCAACGGCACCGGTGATTTCGCCAGAATTTGGGTCGGATCGTTGAGATCCAGCAGCAGCGCGCCGAGGCAGTAGCGCTGATCGGCATCCACACCGTGGTAGATCTCCAGCCAGCCGCGATCGGTTTTTAATACCGGCGCGCCGCCGCCTGATTTACGGCAGTCCCAGGCATCGCCGGACCGTCCCAGCAGGTGGCGATGGTTGCCCCAGTGCAGCATATCCGGCGACTCGCAGATCCAGATTTCCGGATGACCGAAGTGGCACGGGGCCGGACGGGTCAGGGCGTGATATTTACCGGCGATCTTTTCCGGGAAAAAGCAGACGTCGCGGTTGTCCGGGCAGAGGATCAACCCTTTTTTCTCCACCGTGACAAAATCTTTGGTCACCGCCAGCGCGGTAGAAATCCCCAGCGACGACACCGCCGAGTAGTTGATGTACGCGATATCATCGATGCGGGTGATCCGCGCATCTTCGCAGCCGAACTCTTCATATTGCGTATCGGCGATGATAAACGGCTGGCTGTCAATCCGGAAGTTCACCCCGTCGCGGCTGCGCGCCAGGCGCAGATGCGACATGGAGGTCAGCCACACCCGCGCCGGATCGCTTTTCAGCACGATCACCCGCGGATCGCTGAAATCATAGCGTTCATCGCGACGATCGAAACTCGCGGTGGCCTGTACCCAGCCCGCATCGGTTTTTTCCAACAGCGGTACGACACGCTGCTGCGGGTCGGAATTGATCACGCTTTCCGCCACCCGCAGCAGCAGAACGATCTCCCCGTCACACTCCGTTACGCCAGCATTGAAAACACAATCGACCTTCCTGCCGGGCAGTGAAGGCGTCACGTCAGCCGGGGTAATCAACGGGTTTTTATTGTGCCTGTCCATGTACTCTCCTTTTGATCAAACATTGATTCTTGCCAATCCATTGCGCGTCCTCCCCGTACAGCACTTCAGCCTCAATCTCCTGCCACGGATTGCGAACGGGCGCACCAAAGTTGATGGCGACCCAGACCTGCTCCTCCGCCGTCGAACGGGTAAACCAGACGCATTCGTCAGTGAGGTCGAGCGAGTCCTGCTGTCCCTGATGCAGCGCCGCAACGCGGCGGCGCAGGGCGATAAGCTGTCGGTACTGATGCCAGAACGATGTCTCATCCTGCTGCTGGCGCTCCGCGTTAATCAGGGTGATATCGCCGCCGACGGGCATCCACGGTGCGACGGAGGAAAATCCGCCAAAGGGGGCGTCGCGCCAGGGCAGCGGCGCGCGCGAACCATCCCGCGAATGTTCAATAGCCAGCGCCAGCGCCTGCTGTGGGCTGCTGCCTGCGGCAAGGGCGGTGCGGTAATGGGTTTTTCCCTGAATATCAAAAAGCTGCTCTGCCGTTTGCGGACGGTAGTCGGTCACCCCCAGCTCTTCGCCCTGGAAGATAAACGGCACGCCGCTCACCGTTAGCTGGAGCGCCAACACCGCCAGCGCCCGCCCGGTATCGCGCTCGTTTTCGCCAAAGCGGCTGATCATCCGCGACATATCATGGCTGGAGAAAAACAGCGTCGGTAAACCCGACTGCGCAGCCAGCGTGGTTTTTAACTGGCTGAAAAGACGGGAAACATCAAAGTTTTTCTGGCTACCGATATTGAAATTAAACACCACGTCCATCAGCTGAGGGCTTTGATAGCGGCTGAGCACGTCAGGGTCTTCGCTGCCGATTTCGCCAATCAGGAAATAGTCACCCTGCGCCCGAACATGGGCACACAGCCGTTGCAGCGTCTCCGGGAGTCGCGGCTGATTGATGTCAAATTCATGGCGCTGCTCGCCGTTCTCTTCCGGGTTATCAGGCCCAATGCCGTCGGTAGTAAGAAAGTTGATGACGTCAAAGCGAAAACCGTCCACCCCCTGCGTAACCCAGAAATCCACTACCCGGTAAATTTCCTGTTCCACCGCCGGGTTGGCCCAGTTGAGATCCACCTGGCCGGGCGCGAATTTATGGTAATAAAACTCGCCGGTGTCTGGCTCAGCGGTCCACGCGCTGCCGGAAAAGAAAGAACGCCAGTTATTCGGCTGGCGGCGAAAAAGGAAATAATCACGATAGCGGCTGCCCGGATTATTCCACGCATCGCGAAACCAGGGATGTTCTGAGGAGACGTGATTGACCACCAGATCGATAATCACCCGAATGCCTCTGGCGTGGCAGCCGTCAACCACCCGGCGGAAATCGTCGAGAGTGCCGAAACGGGCGTCAACGGCGCAGTAATCGCTGATATCGTAGCCGTTATCCACCAGCGGAGAGGGATAAAACGGCGTGATCCACACCGCGCCGATGCCCAGCGCCTGCAAATAATCCAGCCGGGAAATCAGGCCCGGAAAATCGCCCAGCCCGTCGTTATTGCCGTCGCAAAACGAAGGCAGATAAATTTGATAACAGGTACACGCCTGCCACCACGGTTGCTTTTTCACCGTCACGTTCCTTATTTCAGTGATAACGACATGCCTTCGAGGAAGTATTTTCTGAACAGAATAAACAGGACAACGATTGGCAGCATCTGCACCACCGACCCCGCCAGCACCGGTCCCAGGTAGATGCCGTAGGATTTGCTGAAGGTGGCGAGCAGCACCGAAAACGGCATTTTGTCCACTTCGCGCATCACGATCAGCGGCCAGAGGAAGTTGTCCCATGAGCTGGAAAAGGTGAACAGTGCGACAATCGCCAGAATGGATTTATTCAGCGGCATCATCACATGCCGCAAGATCCCCCACAGGCTGGCGTGATCGAGCCTTGCGGCGTACAGGTAATCATTCGGCGTGCCTTTAAAGCTCTGCGAAACCATAAAAATGCCCCAGGCGCTCATCGCATACGGCAGGATCATCGCCCCGTAGCTGTTGATCAGCCCCAGTTCACGCATCAGGACAAACTGTGGAATGATGAACATAAAGACCGGGAAAACCATCTGCACAATCAACAGGTTGCGAAACGCATTTTTGCCGCGAAACTCGGTTTTCGCGACGGCATATCCCACCAGCATTGAGGTCAGCGTGACGCAGACGGTAATGGTGAGCGACACGAACAGCGAGTTAACCAGGGTGCGCAAAAAAGGTTTGTCCGCCCGGTTGCTGTTATCGAACAGAAAAGCGTAATTCTCCAGCGTCAGATGACCGGAAAACAGCCCGGTCGTGTAGATTTGCGCCGTCGGTTTCAGCGAGGAGATCACCATCCAGATAAAAGGATAGAGCCAGGTGAGCGCCAGCAAAAACATCACGGCGTGAATGAGCAGCGTTAAGGGAGTCAGTTTCTTCATTCACACAATCTCGATATGTTTTTCGAATACTTTGCGGAAGACCCAGATGGCGAGGAAACTGCATGCCGCAACGATAATCGACATGGTCGCCGCCCAGGTTGGCTTCATTTTCTGGAACGCCACTTCATACATCACCACCATCGGACTGGTGGTGCTGTTGAGCGGTCCGCCGCCGGTGATAAGATACGGCTCGGTAAAGATGCTGAACGCCACGGTAATCGCCAGCACCACCACCATCACGATTTGCGCGTTCATCATCGGCAGGGTAATCGCCCAACTTTGCTTAAACTTCCCGGTTTTATCCAGTTGCGCCGCGCTGTAAATATCCGCGGGGATCGCCACCATCCCGGAATAGAGAATCAGCCCGTAATAACCGACGAATTTCCAGGTAACAATTAACGCAATGGATAACATGGCGCAGTCAGGGTTGGTAAACCAGGGCACAGAGATGCCGAAACTGGCCTGTAAAAATTGATTGACCGGCCCGTATTCGCTGAACAGTTTTGCAAAGACGATGGAATAGGCCACCCCCGAAGAGATATTCGCCAGTAAAAAGCTCAGGGCAATAAAACTTTTCCCGTACTTAATTTTTCGTAATCCCGCGGCAAACAGCAGCGAGGCAAGAAAGACAATCGGGATATACCACATTAAAAAACGGCACACGTTCCACATCGATTGCCAGAATAACGCGTCATGAAACACGCCAATGATATTCTGTAATCCGCTAAACGTCGGCGTGCCAATAAATTGCCAGTTCGTCACGCTGAGTACGACCAGCCAGCACAGCGGATAAAACCAGAACAGCAACGAATAACCGATCCACGTGGAGGCCAACAGGCCTCCGGTGCGGGATTCATATCCAGCCATTTTTTCCCCTTATTTCGCCAGCAACGTGTTAATTTCCTGCGCGGATTTATCGAGGGTGGCTGCCGGATCGGCGTGGTTGAAAATGACCTGCTCCAGCATCTGCGTCATGCTGCGCTGAATCTCCGTGGTTTGCGTAGTGGCCGCTGGCGGCAGCGCGACGTCCACGTAAGAAGCGATCGCCTTCTCCAGCGGGTTTTTCTCAAAGTAATTCACAAACAGCGGATTACTCATTAAATCACTGCGTGCTGGCGGCATACCGGTCAGCTCCAGCCAGCTCCGGTCGTGCTCGGCGTTGTTAAAGACCCACTGAATAAACGCCCACGCCTGCGCTTTGCGCTTGCTGGAACTGAAGATCACCACCCCTTTGCTGTCGCCGAACGTATACGGGTGCGCGTCGCCTTTCTCGGTGAGCATCGGCCCAATTTGCAGCGTTTTGAGGATCTCCGGATACTGCTTGTGATAGCGAGCGATATCCCACGGACCGCGCGCGGACGCCAGCACCTGCCCGGTCGCTAACGGATCGTCGGCGGCGGTGAAGTCGTAGCTGCTCCACTTGCTGTTAAAGACTTTCCCCATAAAGGTCAGTACCGCCTGTCCGGCAGGATCGGCAAACGTCGCCTGATGACCTGCGAGGTAAGGTTTACCGCCGTTTTGCGCATAATAAAGCGGAATAAAATCGAACCAGCGTTCCCACCAGTTTTTCCCGGCGGTCATCTGGATAACATAGCCGTTATTATCCGCCGCCCGGCGCTCTGCCAGCTGATAAAGCTCATCATAACGGGTCGGAACATGGTCAAAACCATACTGCTTGAGTAAATCGCCCCGCCACCACCAGACGATAGGATTAATATAGATTGGCAGAACGTGTTGCTCGCCGTTTAATTGCCAGGCAGGAATAATTTTGCCCATCTGTCGGTTATTAACGAGTTCATTAAAACCACTCATTTTAGACAGGTCTTCAAGCTGACCAATTTCCACCAACTGGCTGGCAAAACCGATAAAGATATTACTGGAAATATCGGGTTCCGTGCCGGAAGCCAGCGCGTTCATTATTGCCTCTTCAGAACTGCTGGCGGCAGGAATGGGCGTAAATTCGACCGGGGTATGCGCCGGGTCTTTATTCCATTCTTTAACCATAGTATTCCAGAAGGCTTCTTCATTTTCGTTTGGTGCCACCCACATTTTAATTGGCGTTTTTGCTGTCTCTGCGGATTTTTTATCATCCGGACCGCAGCCAGAAATACAAAATGCGAATAGTACACAGGCTGTTAATTTAGCTAATTTTACAACTCTCACGATAACTCTCCATTTACTTTCAATAAGTATTGATTTACCGCTACCCTGCTATTGAATGGAGCGTAAATTAACACCCCCTTTTTATGTTTAACGTTAAACAAATCACAAAACGATTTTTGTTTAACGTTAAACTTTGCATCAACGTTCAACACAATGGACGATAGAAATAAATAATTCACGCCAATATATAAACCCAACAAATATATTAAAAATGAAAATAAACGTTAATGATAATAAAGATAAGAAACGTATTACGATAAAATCATTGGCCAAGATTATGGGTATTTCCCATACCACGGTGTCGAACGCATGGAATAATCCGGAAAAATTATCTCCGGAGCTGCGCCAGCGAATTTTGCAATATGCCAGCGAGCTTGGCTTTCAGGGACCGGACAAGCTGGCGCGCGCGCTGCGTACCGGCAAATCTGACACCATCGGCGTGATATTCAACGACTCTATGAGTTACGTGTTTATCGATCCCCACGACATTGCGCTGATGCGGGGGATCGCCGTCCAGTGTGAAGAACAAAACGTCAATCTGGTCTTGATCCCTTTGCGTAAGCGGCAACAGACGCCGCTCAACACCCTGGTTGATGGCTATATTCTCAACGCCACGCATAACAATGCGGCCATGATCCAGCACGCGCTGGCTCATGGGCGTCCGGTGGTCACGCTCGATTTTCAGTTTCCCGACCACAGCAGCGTCTCCATCGATAACGCCTGCGCCATGCGCGATATTGCCCGCTATCTGGCCGATAAAGGTCATCGGTATTTCGGCGTCATCGCTTTTCCGTCACAGCCCTCGGCGCAGGGAATGTGCGATCTGACCGCCCCCGTCACCGGCGACAACCTGCTGATGCTCTCCCGCGTGAATGCCTGCCGGGAGGTTTTCCAGCAGCGCGGCTTCGCCCTTGATACGTGCTGGCTGTATCAAACCCGACACGATGAAGAACACGGCGAACAGGCGGCCAAAGCGTTACTGGAAACCCATCCGGAGATCACTGCGCTTATCTGCCTTTCCGATCGCTTCGCCGTCGGCGCGATCCACTACTGCCAACGGCAGCAGCTGGCGGTTCCGCAGCGGGTTGCCGTTACCGGTTTCGATAATCTCGCCGTTGAGGTGGCGGGAATACGCCTGACCACCATCGCGCAAGACGCGGAAAAGAAAGGGGAAATGGCCGTCAAATTGCTGCTCACCAGAGGACCGGTGACCCACTATGAATTGCCTTACCAGCTCATCATTCGGGAGTCAGCCTGACTCATTAATTAC
Organism: Citrobacter sp. Cb031; assembly: GCF_030336725.1. Taxonomy (NCBI): domain Bacteria; kingdom Pseudomonadati; phylum Pseudomonadota; class Gammaproteobacteria; order Enterobacterales; family Enterobacteriaceae; genus Citrobacter; species Citrobacter sp. Cb031. The sequence goes on along the minus strand of NZ_JAOWDA010000025.1, from coordinate 176,501 downwards.
AGAAGAGTAGATTATGGATGAACTAACCTGTTTTAAAGCCTACGACATTCGCGGTGAGGTTGGCGTCAACCTGACGCCGGATATCGCCTTTCGCATCGGTCGCGCTTACGCCGCCTGGCGCCATCCGCGCCGGGTAGTGATCGGCGCCGACATTCGCCTTAGCTCGGAATCGTTAAAATCCGCCGTGACCGACGGGCTGATTTCCAGCGGCGTGGATGTTATCGACCTTGGTCTGTCAGGCACCGAAGAGATCTATTTCGCCACCCGGGAACTGCGTGCCGACGGCGGCATTCAGATAACCGCGAGCCATAATCCGGCGCAGTACAATGGTATGAAACTGGTGCGCGAAGAGGCGCGTCCGATCAGTAACGACAACGGCCTGCTGGAGATAAAAGCGCTGGCGGAGCGCAATGACTTTGCTCCGATTGTCCATCGTGGCAGCCTCATCCCTTATGATAATCGCCCCGCCTGGATTGCCTGCCTGCTGCGCTTCCTTCAGCATCCGCCGACTCGCCCGCTACGTATTGTGACCAACGCCGGACATGGCACCGTCGGGCCTGCGCTTGACGCGATCGCCGACGGACTAGCCCGTGCGGGTGTTCAGATTGAGTTTATTCGCCTGCACCATCAGCCGGACGGTCATTTCCCGGCAGGCGTGCCGAATCCGATGCTGACGGAAAACCGCCTCATCACCCAGCAGGCGGTTATCGAAAATCAGGCTGATTTCGGCATCGCCTGGGATGGCGATTTCGATCGCTGCTTCTTCTTTGATGAGTGTGGCCGCTTTATTGAGAGCTACTACCTGGTTGGCCTGTTCGCCGAGCACTTCCTGCAACGCTCCGCAGGCAGTCACATCATTCTGGACCCGCGCCTGACGTGGAATACGCTGGACGTTGTAACTCGCTGCGGCGGAATCCCGGTCATCAGCAAAACCGGGCATGCCTTTATCAAAGCGCGGATGCGCGAAGAGGACGCGGTCTACGGCGGAGAAATGAGCGGCCACCACTACTTCCGCGATTTTGGCTATTGCGACAGCGGGATGATCCCACTGGTATTGCTGCTGCAAATTATCGGCAGCGACAGCCGTCCGCTGTCGGCGTATATCGAACACGCCCAGGTGCGCTTTCCGGTTTCCGGCGAAATCAATCTGACGGTGGCCGATCCGCAATCGGTCATGCAATCCATCGCCGCTCACTATCTGCAAGCCGGCGGCCTGCGTGACGATTGCGATGGGTTGAGCATCGACTTCGTTGACTGGCGCTTCAACTTACGCGCCTCCAACACCGAGCCGCTGCTGCGCCTGAACGTGGAAACCCGCGCGGATACGGCACTGCTGGCGCGCAAAACCGATGAACTTTTAACGCTGATTGCAGCCTGGGATTCTGACAAGGAGAGGTTATGACCGCGCTAAGCCTAAGCAATATTCATAAAGCCTGGGGCAAGAACACCATCATTGAAAATCTGTCGCTGGAGATCGCCTCCGGGGAGTTCATTGTGCTGGTTGGCCCTTCCGGATGCGGGAAATCCACGCTGCTGCGGATCATCGCCGGACTGGAAATCCCCGACGGCGGTAAACTGGTGATGGGGGGAAAAGAGGTCACCAGGCTTGCGGCGGGCAAACGCAACCTGTCGATGGTGTTTCAGTCCTACGCACTCTACCCGCATATGACCGTCAGGGAAAATCTGTCATTCGGTTTACGTAATATCAATACGCCCGCCGCCGAGATTGATAAGCGGGTCGCTCACGCCGCCAGCATGCTGAAGCTGGAAGAAATGCTGGACAGGCTGCCGCAGAATCTGTCCGGCGGGCAGCGCCAACGTGTGGCGATCGGGCGTTCTATTGTCCAGCAACCGGAACTGTTTCTGTTTGATGAACCGCTGTCTAACCTGGATGCCGCGTTGCGGGTCGGGATGCGCCAGGAGATCCAGCAACTGCATAACACCCTGAAAAACACCATGATCTATGTAACGCACGATCAGGTGGAGGCGATGACGCTGGCCGATCGCATCGTGGTGCTTTACAAGGGAAAAATTGAGCAGGTGGGCACGCCGCTGGAGCTGTATAACACCCCGGCAAACCTGTTCGTCGCTGAGTTTATCGGCACGCCGAAAATCAATGTTCTGCCAGCGGTATGGCGTGAAGGCGCACTGCATATCGCCGATAACCTCGTCTTCCGCCTCACCCGTCAGCCCGCAGGCGTTAGCGACGGGGACAAACTGTTTGTCGCCATCCGCCCGGAGCATATGCAGTACCAGCAGACCGGGGATTTCACATTGCAAGGGCGTACCCGGCTGTGTGAATTACAGGGCGACTCCACGCTGGTGTGGTTGGATCTGGCCGGCCACCCCGTGTGCCTGAAGTCTTTTCAACAGCTTAGCTTCATGCCGGATACACCGCTTACGCTCACCGTACAAGAGTCGCACCTGCACCTCTTTGACGGTCTGGGTAAACGACTGGCGTTCTGACCCACTTGCCCTTGCGTCCGCAGGGGCATTTTTTGAATCCCATCACAATCACGGCATTCCCCTTTTCCCTTTTACGCGGCGACGGCTAAATTATTAACTCATCCGACCACATAACAATAATTTTACATACTGGACACCTTTATGAGCTATCCGTCGCTGTTCGCCCCGCTCGATTTAGGCTTCACCACGCTTAAAAACCGCGTGCTGATGGGTTCAATGCATACCGGGCTGGAGGAGTATCCCGACGGTGCAGAACGGCTGGCCGCGTTCTACGCCGAACGCGCCCGTCACGGCGTAGCGTTAATTGTGAGCGGAGGTATTGCGCCTGCGCTTTCCGGCGTGGGGATGGAAGGCGGCGCGATGCTGAACGACACCAGCCAGCTTGCACATCATCGCGTCATTACCGACGCCGTGCATGACGAAGGCGGCAAAATCGCCCTGCAAATCCTGCATACCGGGCGTTACAGCTACCAGCCGCATCTGGTGGCACCTTCTGCCATTCAGGCGCCAATCAACCGCTTTACGCCGCATGAGCTGACGCACGATGAGGTACTGCAGTTGATTGAAGATTTTGCCCACTGCGCTCAACTGGCGCGGGAAGCGGGCTATGATGGCGTCGAAGTGATGGGCTCGGAAGGCTATCTCATCAACGAATTCCTGACTCTGCGCACCAATCAGCGCAATGACGAGTGGGGTGGCGAGTATGCCAACCGCATGCGTTTTGCCGTGGAAGTGGTGCGCGCGGTACGCCAGCGTGCCGGAAATGACTTTATTATTATCTTCCGCCTGTCGATGCTCGATCTGGTGGAAAACGGCGGAACCTTCGACGAAACCGTCCAGCTGGCGCAGGCGATAGAAGCCGCAGGGGCGACCATTATTAACACCGGTATTGGCTGGCATGAGGCGCGTATTCCCACTATCGCCACCCCGGTGCCGCGCGGTGCGTTTAGTTGGGTGACACGTAAGCTGAAAGGGCATGTGACGATCCCACTGGTCACCACCAACCGTATTAACGATCCTCAAGTCGCCGATGACATTCTGGCCCGTGGCGATGCCGATATGGTGTCGATGGCCCGTCCGTTCCTCGCCGATGCCGAACTGCTGTCAAAAGCGCAAACCGGACGAGCGGATGAGATCAATACCTGTATCGGCTGTAACCAGGCCTGCCTGGATCAGATCTTCGTCGGCAAAGTCACCTCTTGCCTGGTGAATCCGCGCGCCTGCCATGAGACCAAAATGCCGATCGTTGCCGCCACTGTGCCGAAAAATCTGGCGGTTGTCGGAGCAGGTCCTGCAGGCCTCGCCTTCGCCATTAATGCCGCCGCACGCGGTCATCACGTGACGTTGTTTGACGCGCATAGCGAGATTGGCGGGCAGTTTAATATCGCTAAGCAGATCCCCGGCAAAGAAGAATTCTATGAAACCCTGCGCTACTACCGCCGGATGATCGATGTGACTGGCGTGTCGCTGAAGCTGAATCACTTTGTCAGCGCACGCGATCTGTACCCCTTCGACGAAGTGATCCTCGCCAGCGGGATCGAGCCACGTATGCCACCGATCGAGGGGATCGCGCATCCTAAAGTGCTGAGCTATCTCGACGTCCTGCGCGATAAAATGCCGGTGGGCAAACGCGTAGCGATCGTTGGCTGCGGCGGGATCGGTTTTGATACCGCCATGTATTTGAGCCAGCCCGGTGAGCCCACCAGCCAAAACATTGCGGAATTCTGCGTGGAATGGGGGATCGACACCAGCCTGCAACAGCCTGGCGGCTTACGCCTGGAAGGCCCGCACTTATCCCGCAGCCCGCGCCAGATAGTGATGTTGCAGCGCAAAGCCAGCAAACCGGGACAAGGTTTAGGAAAAACGACGGGCTGGATCCATCGCGCCACCCTGCTCTCACGCGGCGTGAAAATGATCCCGGCAGTTAGCTATCAGAAAATTGATGATGATGGGTTACACGTCGTGTTGAACGGCGAACCGTTGATCTTTAACGTGGATAACGTGGTGATTTGCGCCGGACAAGAGCCGCGCCGTGAACTGGTTGATCCACTCCACGCAGCAGGTAAAACGGTGCATCTGATCGGCGGCTGCGATGTGGCGATGGAGCTGGATGCCCGACGCGCTATTGCCCAAGGGACGATGCTGGCGCTGGAAATTTAACAGTATGTATTTCGTAGGCCGGATAAGGCGGTCACGCCGCCATCCGGCACACACGATTAGCGGCGGCGACCGGTTTTGACCGCTTTTAGCACCACGAATTTATTATTGGTGGCGATGGTCACACAGTTGCCGAAAATCTTCTTCAGCTTGTGGAAGTAGTCAAGGTGACGGTTAGCCACAATGTACAGCTCACCGTTGATTTTCAGGCAGCGGCGAGCGTGGTGGAACATCTCCCAGGCAATGTTATCCGTCAGCGCGTGCTTCTGGTGGAACGGTGGGTTACACAGCACGGCGTTAAAGCGGAACGGTTCGACGCCCGACAGCGCGTTGTTGATCATAAACTCACAGCGCTCCAGCGCTTCAGGCATGTTACTTTCCACGTTCAAGCGGCTTGAAGCCACCGCCATCGGCGATTCATCAACAAATACCACGCTGGCTTCCGGGTTCTTCGCCAGCAGCGTCATACCGATGACGCCGTTACCACAGCCGAGGTCAACAATCTCCCCTTCGAGGTTTTCCGGCAGATGCTCGATAAAAAAGCGCGCGCCGATATCCAGTCCGGTACGGGAGAAGACGTTGGCGTGGTTATGGATAGTCCATTCGGTACCTTCCAGCTTCCAGCTTAGCGTTTGCGAGGCAGCGGCCAGCTCAGGTTTGCTGAACGTACAGTTGATTAAACGGGCTTTTTTCCACGCCAGCGTCGTGGTGGTTGGACCCAACACTTTTTCGAACAGCTCCAGCGTCGAAGTATGCACATCACGCGCTTTTGCCCCGGCGATGATACGCGTTTGCGGCGTTACCACTTCGCGCAGCGCGCGCAGTTGCTGCTCCAGCAGCGCCATGGTTTTTGGCAGCTTAATCAGCACCACGCCCGGCGCCTGCGGGTAGTCAGCCGTACTGTCGAGGAACTTGACGCTCGACTCGGCAATTTCGTTATGACGCAGGTTCTCGCGTGTGGCAAGCTCGCTGAGATAAGAATCGCCGATGCTGTACGGCGAATGTTGCGCCAGCGCACAGCCCAGCGCGCCAAAGGTATCATTCAGGATTAGCACCGGGCCGCTAATCTCGGTATCGTCCAGCTGTTGCAGCAGATATTCATCTGCCGCTTCCCACGCCAGCAGCGGGTTAACGTCATCCGTTTCCGGGAAACGTTTAAGTGACAGCGAACGGAAACCGTTGTCTATGTGGCTCATCGGCCCTCCTGAATGGTAAAATTTCGGCGTATCCCTGAAAAGGGTGCGTGAGTATACACTTTTTATGATTGGCATGGGCAAAGATGAACCAACTAACTTATCTCCAGGGCTACCCGGAACATTTACTTTCTCAGGTGAGAACGCTGATTGCTGAACAGCGTCTGGGCGCAGTGCTGGAGAAGCGCTATCCGGGGACGCATGATTTCGCGACCGACAAAGCGCTCTGGCAATATACTCAGGATCTGAAAAATCAGTTCCTGCGTAATGCCCCGCCGCTGAATAAAGTCATGTATGACAGCAAGATACATGTTCTGAAGAATGCGCTGGGGCTGCATACCGCCGTATCTCGCGTGCAGGGCGGTAAGCTAAAAGCCAAAGCGGAGATCCGCGTTGCCACCGTGTTTCGCAATGCCCCTGAACCTTTTTTACGCATGATCGTCGTTCATGAACTGGCGCATCTGAAAGAAAAAGAGCACGACAAAGCGTTTTACCAGTTGTGCTGTCATATGGAGCCTCAGTATCATCAACTGGAGTTCGATACCCGCCTGTGGTTAACGCAACAATCGTTAAAGCAAACTGCGTAGTCGCGCACTGGCTTTGTCTTCAGAGCATGCTAAATTGACGAAAGGATCCCTTTTCGCAGCCTGAAGGCCATTATGATACGTTTCGCAGTAATTGGCACAAACTGGATCACCCGCCAGTTTGTCGATGCCGCCCATGAAACCGGCAAATATAAGTTAACCGCGGTCTATTCCCGTAGCCTTGAACAGGCGCAGACCTTCGCCAACGATTACCCCGTCGAGCATCTGTTTACCTCACTGGAAGCGATGGCGCAAAGCGAGGCGATCGACGCCGTCTACATCGCCAGTCCAAACTCCCTGCACTTCCCGCAGACCGAGCTGTTTTTGCGGCACAAAAAGCATGTTATTTGCGAAAAGCCGCTGGCCTCAAACCTGGCGCAAGCCGAAGCCGCTATCGCCTGCGCGCGCGAAAATCAGGTCGTGCTGTTTGAAGCGTTTAAGACCGCCAGCTTGCCTAACTTCCTGCTGTTGCAGCAATCTCTACCCAAAGTCGGAAGAATCAGGAAAGCGTTTATTAATTACTGCCAGTACTCCTCGCGTTACCAGCGCTATCTGGACGGTGAAAATCCGAACACGTTTAATCCGGCGTTCTCAAATGGCTCGATCATGGATATCGGTTTTTACTGCCTGGCCTCAGCGGTTGCGCTGTGGGGTGAGCCGCAAAGCGTTCAGGCCAGCGCCAGTCTGCTGGAAAGCGGCGTAGATGCCCACGGCGTGGTGGTGATGAATTACGGTGATTTCAGCGTCACACTCCAGCACTCAAAAGTAAGCGACTCGGTGTTAGCCAGTGAAATTCAGGGCGAGCAGGGATCGCTGGTGATCGAGCATATCTCCGAGTGTCAGAAAGTGTGCTTCGTTCCTCGCGGGGGGAAAACCCAGGATCTGACGACGCCTCAGCACATCAATACTATGCTGTATGAGGCAGAGGCTTTTGCTCATTTGGTTGAATCCGGCGAAGTGGATCACCCCGCACTGGCCGTCAGCCGTATCACCGCCAAACTGCAAACAGAGATTCGCCGCCAGACCGGTGTGATTTTCCCGGCAGATGAAGCGGTAACATCGCTGACAGCGTAAAGGTATGTAAAACGAATGTTGCAGGCCATTGACTGAATGCATGGCCTGTAATATTTTGTAACCCGCAAAGGGGAGTAACTTCGTTGTCGGTTGATCGTCATTACGATGTGTGAAAAACCACATCCGGTCGCCGGGCGATAACAAAGGAATACGCCATCGTATTCCTTTGTTGTTGTAAGTGAGACCTTGCCGAATGGCAAGGTCTATGCATAAAAAGCAGCGGCTAACGTCATTCGGCGTTGGCCGTTTTTTTTATGCATGGGGAAATACAATGAATACTGTCGGCACACCGTTGTTATGGGGTGGCTTCGCTGTCGTGGTGGTAATTATGCTGGCCATCGACCTGCTGTTGCAGGGTCGTCGTGGCGCGCATACGATGTCGATGAAGCAGGCTGCGGCCTGGTCAATCGTTTGGGTAACGCTGTCGTTACTGTTTAACGCCGTCTTCTGGTGGTACCTGGCACAAACCCAGGGCCGCGCCGTTGCCGACCCACAGGCGCTGGCGTTCCTTACCGGCTATTTGATCGAAAAATCGCTGGCAGTAGATAACGTCTTTGTCTGGTTGATGCTGTTCAGCTACTTCTCCGTACCGCCTGCGTTGCAGCGTCGGGTACTGGTGTATGGCGTGCTGGGAGCCATTGTTCTGCGTACGATCATGATCTTCGCCGGCAGTTGGCTTATCACCCAATTTGAGTGGCTGTTGTACGTGTTCGGTGCATTCCTGCTGTTTACCGGCGTGAAGATGGCGCTGGCGAAAGAAGATGCTTCCGGTATTGGCGACAGACCGTTAGTACGCTGGCTGCGCGGTCATTTGCGCATGACCGATACCATCGAAGATGAAAAATTCTTCGTGCGTAAAAACGGCCTGCTGTTTGTTACGCCGCTGATGCTGGTGTTGATTCTGGTTGAGCTGAGCGACGTCATTTTCGCCGTCGACAGTATTCCGGCTATCTTTGCCGTCACTACCGACCCGTTCATCGTGCTGACCTCAAACCTGTTTGCTATTTTGGGTCTGCGCGCAATGTACTTCCTGCTGGCGGGCGTGGCGGAGCGTTTCTCCATGCTGAAGTACGGTTTGTCGGTCATTCTGGTGTTTATCGGTATTAAGATGCTGATCGTCGATTTCTACCATATCCCGATCGCTATCTCGTTAGGCGTGGTATTTGGCATTCTGTTTGTGACGCTGATTGTGAACGCCTGGGTCAACCACCAGCACGATAAAAAGCAACAAATACAGTAAGTTTCATCTGCTAGCTGAAAAGCCCGACAGCACACTGCGTGCGTCGGGCTTTTTGTTTATCATGTCAAAATAATGTTAACTCAAAGTTATAAAATATGATCTCAACGCGAAATCCAGGATATTTCGCTTCCAGAACCCTGTTCTTTCCTTATACTCAGCCATGCAAACATTTGCCTCATCCTGAAAGATGCGTCTACAGAACGCACAAAGGCAGGGCAACAACACAATGAAAGGATTACTACATGACTACGCAACGTTCATCGGGGCTATTCTCGCGCCTGGCGCAAGGGAGCCTGGTTAAACAAATTTTGATCGGTTTGGTTCTGGGGATTTTACTGGCACTGGTGTCAAAACCTGCGGCAGAAGCCGTTGGTTTACTGGGTACTCTGTTCGTCGGCGCGTTAAAAGCCGTCGCACCAATTCTGGTTCTGATGCTGGTAATGGCTTCTATCGCCAACCACCAGCACGGGCAAAAAACCAATATCCGCCCAATCCTGTTCCTCTACCTGCTCGGAACATTTTCCGCAGCGTTAGCGGCCGTTGTCTTCAGCTTCGCCTTCCCATCGACACTGCATCTTTCCAGCAGCGCCAGCGATATCGTACCGCCGTCCGGCATTATTGAAGTGATGCGTGGCCTGCTAATGAGCATGGTTTCTAACCCAATTGATGCACTGCTTAACGCCAACTACATCGGCATCCTGGTTTGGGCCGTCGGTCTGGGCTTTGCGCTGCGTCACGGTAATGAAACGACCAAAAATCTGGTCAACGATATGTCCAACGCTGTTACCTTTATGGTGAAGCTGGTGATTCGTTTCGCGCCGATCGGTATCTTCGGCCTGGTCTCCTCCACGCTGGCAACCACCGGTTTCGCCACGCTTTGGGGCTACGCACATCTGCTGACCGTGCTGGTAGGCTGTATGCTGCTGGTAGCGTTGGTGGTCAACCCGCTGCTGGTATTCTGGAAAATTCGCCGCAACCCATATCCGTTAGTGCTGGCCTGTCTGCGTGAAAGCGGCGTGTACGCCTTCTTTACCCGCAGCTCCGCGGCAAACATTCCGGTGAATATGGCGCTGTGTGAGAAGCTGAACCTAGATCGTGATACCTATTCGGTGTCTATCCCGCTGGGAGCTACCATCAATATGGCTGGCGCGGCGATCACCATTACCGTGTTGACGCTGGCGGCGGTAAATACGTTGGGTATTCCGGTCGATTTACCGACGGCGCTGTTACTGAGCGTGGTGGCTTCGCTGTGCGCCTGCGGCGCATCGGGCGTGGCGGGGGGTTCTCTGCTGCTGATCCCACTGGCATGTAATATGTTCGGTATCCCGAATGACATCGCCATGCAGGTCGTTGCCGTTGGCTTTATCATCGGCGTATTGCAGGATTCCTGTGAAACGGCGCTGAACTCTTCTACAGACGTCCTGTTTACCGCTGCGGCCTGCCAGGCTGAAGACGAACGTCTGGCAAATAACGCCCTGCGCGGCTAATCTCTGCCCCTCTGTCACCGGACGGAGGGGTTCTCTTCTTGTACGCTTTTTTCAATTTTGAATGGATCAATTCCGCGTTTTTGCATCCGCCGGAAGCGAATAATGTTCAGGCCGTTCATCACCAGAAAACTACCTTCGATCATCGTCCCACCAATCGATCCCAACCAGAAATTATGGATAACCCAACAGGCGGTTGCGCACCACATTACGCAGCGCACGGTCAGCCCCTGGCAGCGAAACAGCGCCCAGGTGCTGGCCAGCGTGCCGATAATCGGCAACAGCTCCATCGCATGCTGTAATTTCGCCAGCCCGAGAACCAGGGTGAGGATAATAAATACGGTCATTACCCACAGTTTGCGGGTATGCATCGAGACGAGTGTGCGGATGGTGTTTAGCTCTGCACTCATTCCCGCAGGCCAGGCGCCCATCAGAAAAAAATGCACGCCAATGGTGGCGCTGTAGACGGCAAGTTGCAGCCGGAACCGGCGCTCATCTCGATTGAAAAAGGTGGTAATGCCGATCAAAAAGGCGATGACACCTACGCCCTGGGCCAGCCAATACGCGGTCATGGGAGATCCTTGTGAGGAAACGCAAAAACAAACGGCGCTCCATATTATGAAACGCCGTTTTTAAAATCCACTCCATTTCGATTACCCAATAGATTTCGTGCTACCGCAAGGCGGTAAGTTCAGACATCCCCGGGAGCTTACTGGAGTAAGTGACCGGGGTGAATGGACGCAGCCAACGCGGCTGTCACGCGAAAGTTGAAGGGTAATTACAATGTTACGCCGCTTTTAAAGATAGCCAGTTCCCGGAAATCGTTGCGCTCGTTGCAGGTTTGCTTGCCATTGGCGAACTCAACGATCGTATCGACAAACTCGCTCAGCAGCTGAGGCATCGCTTTACCGTGGATCAGCTGTCCGGCGTCAAAATCGATCCAGTGTTTTTTCTTGGCCGCCAGCTCGCTGTTGGTCGCAATTTTCACCGTCGGCACAAAACCGCCGTACGGCGTACCGCGGCCGGTGCTGAACAGCACCATATGACAGCCCGCGCCCGCGAGGGCACTGGTAGCAACCGCATCGTTACCCGGCGCGCTCAGTAAGTTCAGGCCGTGTGTCTTCAGGCGTTCGCCGTAGCGCAGTACGTCCACCACCTGGCTGGAGCCCGCTTTTTGCGTGCAGCCCAGAGATTTATCTTCCAGCGTGGTGATCCCGCCCGCTTTGTTGCCCGGTGATGGATTCTCGTAAATCGGCTGGTCGTGAGCAATGAAGTACTGCTTAAAGTCATTGACCATGGTCACCAGCTTGCCAAAGGTTTCTTCGTCACGGCAGTGGTCCATCAGCAGTTGCTCGGCACCGAACATTTCCGGTACTTCAGTCAGCACGGTGGTGCCGCCGTTGGCAATCACGTAGTCGGAAAAACGCCCCAGCATCGGGTTGGCGGTAATACCGGACAGGCCGTCAGAGCCGCCGCATTCCAGACCAAACTTCAGCTCGCCCAGCTTACCCGGCTCACGCTTATCGTTACGCATCACGTTGTACAACTGATGGAGATGTTCAATCCCCGCTTCCACTTCGTCTTCCTGATGTTGGCAGACCATAAAGTGAACACGCTCAGGATCGTACTCGCCTAAAGTTTCGCGGAAGGCATCAACCTGGTTGTTTTCACAGCCCAGGCCGACCACCAGCACCGCACCCGCATTCGGGTGGCGCACCATATTTTGCAGCATGGTACGGGTGTTGATGTGGTCGTCACCCAGTTGCGAACAGCCGTAGGTGTGACTGAAAAGATGCACGCCGTCGATACCCTCGGCGTCGTTGGTCTCTTTCAGAAAGCGGTTCTGCATCTGACGCGCCATAGCGTTGACGCAGCCGACCGTCGGCAGGATCCACAGTTCGTTGCGCACGCCGACCTCGCCGTTGGCGCGACGGTAGATCTGTACATCGCGATCGGCGGGTTGAACAAGCTCTGCCTGAAAATCAGGGTGGTAGCTATACGTGTCCAGGTCGCTCAGATTCGTGCGCGTGTTGTGAGCATGAATATGCTCACCCGCCGCCACGTCCACCAACGTATGACCGATTGGCAAACCGTATTTAATGACGTTTTCGCCTTGCGCAATATCGCATAAAGCGAATTTATGGCCACGAGAAACCGCTTGGCGCAGGATTACCGCTTGCCCATCAACGGTGACTTCGGTTCCTTCAGCCAAATCAGCGAGCGCTACCGCGACGTTATCCAGCGTATGGATCTTGATGTATTGCATACCTTCACCCAGGCCTTAGTTCAGTTCAATGGCGAAATAATCACGCGCATTGTTGAAGCAAATATTTCTGACCATTTCACCCAACAGCTGGATATCTGCCGGCGCTTCACCTGCAGCAACCCAACGGCCAATCATCTGGCACAGGATGCGACGGAAGTATTCATGGCGCGTATATGAAAGGAAGCTACGGCTATCGGTCAGCATGCCGACGAAACGGCTCAGCAGACCGAGCTGGGCCAGTTGCGTCATCTGACGTTCCATACCGTCTTTCTGATCGTTGAACCACCAGCCGGAACCGAACTGCATCTTGCCCGGCATACCTTCGCCCTGGAAGTTGCCGATCATGGTGCCCAGCACTTCGTTATCGCGCGGGTTCAGGCAGTAGAGAATGGTTTTCGGCAGCAGGTTCTGTTCGTTCTGCTTGCTCAGCAGTTTGGACAGCTCTTCGGCCATCGGGCGATCGTTGATGGAGTCGAAGCCAACATCCGCACCCAACAGTTTGAACTGACGCAGGTTGTTATTACGCAGCGCGCCGATGTGGTACTGCTGTACCCATTCACGACGCGCGTATTCCGCACCGAGGAACACCAGCACCGCGGTTTTAAACTGGGCAACTTCATGCTCGCTCAGCGTTTCACCCGCCAGGCGGCGTGCCAGAATGCTATCCAGTTCAGATTCGTTAGATTCAGCAAACAGCACCACGTCCAGCGCGTGGTCAGAGACTTTACAGCCGTGAGCCGCAAAGTGATCCAGACGTTTGGTCAGCGCAGCTTGCAGGTCGCTGAAGCGGCGGATATCCGTGTCAGACACCTCACCGAGCTTCGCCATATAGTCATTAAAAGTCGCCTGCTCAATGTTAAAGGCTTTATCCGGACGCCAGCTCGGCAGCACTTTCACATCAAAGCTTGCGTCTTTAGCAACGGCCGCGTGATGCTCCAGAGAGTCGATCGGGTCATCGGTGGTACCGACCATTTTCACGTTCATCTGCTGCATGATGCCGCGTGCGGAGAATTTGTCCTGCGCCAGCAGTTCATTGCACTGGTTCCAGATTTCGTCAGCCGTTGCCGGAGACAGCAGCTTACCTGTAATACCAAACGGGCGACGTAATTCGAGGTGGGTCCAATGGTACAGCGGGTTACCGATTGTGTGCGGAACCGTGGCGGCCCAGGCGTCAAACTTCTCGCGATCGGAGGCATCGCCGGTACACAGGCGCTCAGAGACGCCGTTAGTACGCATCGCACGCCACTTGTAGTGGTCACCCTTCAGCCAGATGTCATACAGGTTATTAAAACGGTAGTTTTCCGCGATTTGTTGCGGTGGCAAATGGCAGTGGTAGTCGAAGATTGGCTGGTCTTTGGCGTAATCATGATACAGACGGCGGGCAAATTCGGTGTCCAACAGGAAATCTTCAGTCATAAACGGGGTCATTATCGTCTTCCTCTCAGCGAGTGCGTCAGATTGCTTATGTTTTGATGTTGACAAAGTTATCACACCAATTTCCATACACTGAAGATATTTTCGTGAGTTAGATCAACAAATGGCGACAAAAAAATTACTCTCAAAGAGGTAAACCTCGCGCCAAGCCGCACCAGCACTGGCTTTGCTGAATCGAAATAATGACCACACGAAGATTCACACTTTTGTGATGGCACTCACCTTTTAAAGCTGTATGACAAGTTATCTTTTTGCCGTCGCGATACATAAGCCGACGGAATGCAAATTACCGATGTATCACCATCGGATTAACCGGTACGGAAACCGAATTAGCACAAATATTGACATGGCAGAGTTCGGGGAGTACCGGCTTTTTTTCGGTTACCCCCTCGTAAAAGAACATCCTCCTCCCTGAACTGGAAGATGACCGCTCGTTCGCGGACATAACAAAACGATGAGGTTTTACATGCGTAAAATTAAAGGGTTACGTTGGTACATGATCGCACTGGTGACGCTTGGCACCGTGCTGGGTTACCTGACACGTAACACTGTGGCGGCAGCTGCGCCAACTCTGATGGAAGAGTTACACATCTCCACCCAACAGTATTCCTATATCATCGCAGCGTATTCTGCTGCTTACACCGTAATGCAACCCGTTGCCGGCTATGTGCTCGATGTGCTCGGCACAAAAATTGGTTACGCGATGTTCGCCGTTCTGTGGGCCGTCTTCTGTGGCGCGACCGCACTGGCTGGTAGCTGGGGTGGACTGGCGCTGGCGCGAGGTGCAGTCGGTGCCGCTGAAGCTGCGATGATCCCTGCGGGTCTGAAAGCCAGCTCTGAATGGTTCCCGGCAAAAGAACGTTCAATCGCCGTGGGTTACTTTAACGTCGGTTCCTCTATCGGCGCGATGATTGCTCCGCCGCTGGTCGTCTGGGCTATCGTCATGCACAGCTGGCAGATGGCCTTCATTATTTCTGGTGCCCTGAGCTTCATTTGGGCCATGTGCTGGTTGGTATTTTACAAACACCCACGCGACCAGAAAAAACTGTCTGATGAAGAACGTGATTACATTCTGAATGGTCAGGAATCACAGCATAAAAACAGCACCGCCAAGAAAATGTCTCTCGGTCAGATCCTGCGTAACCGCCAGTTCTGGGGCATCGCGCTGCCGCGTTTCCTGGCAGAGCCGGCCTGGGGTACCTTCAACGCCTGGATCCCGCTGTTCATGTTTAAAGTCTACGGCTTTAACCTGAAAGAGATTGCGATGTTTGCCTGGATGCCGATGCTGTTTGCTGACCTGGGTTGTATCGTAGGGGGTTACTTACCGCCGCTGTTCCAGCGCTGGTTCGGCGTTAACCTGATCGTTTCCCGTAAAATGGTCGTCACCATGGGCGCATTGCTGATGATTGGCCCAGGGATGATCGGTCTGTTCACCAGCCCGTACATTGCTATCGCCCTGCTGTGCGTTGGCGGCTTTGCTCACCAGGCGCTGTCCGGTGCGCTGATCACGCTCTCTTCTGACGTATTTGGTCGTAATGAAGTGGCAACCGCGAACGGTCTGACCGGTATGTCCGCATGGCTTGCAAGTACGCTGTTTGCGCTGGTCGTTGGCGCGCTGGCTGACACCATCGGCTTCAGCCCGCTGTTCGCCGTACTGGCGGTATTCGACCTGCTCGGCGCGTTAGTCATCTGGACGGTATTGCAGAACAAATCGGCCAGCGAGGTAGAGTCAGCTTCGCAAACTGGCGATCCCGCTGCGCAAAGTTAACCAGACACGATTTAACAAGGTTATGTAATGCTAAGCCGCCAGTCATCTGGCGGCTTTTTTATCGCCGCGAGTGGAGCCGTAATCGCAAAAGTGGTATAACAAATAGAGTCTGCCGTATCATGCCTGGAGCGCATATGGAAATCACCGAACCACGACGTTTGTACCAACAACTTGCCGCTGATCTGAAAGAACGCATTGAGCAGGGTGTCTACCTGGTGGGTGACAAACTCCCCGCCGAGCGCTTTATCGCCGATGAAAAAAATGTCAGCCGCACCGTGGTTCGTGAAGCGATTATCATGCTCGAGGTTGAGGGCTACGTTGAAGTGCGTAAAGGATCGGGGATCCACGTCATTTCAAACCAACCCAAACACTATGTCGCGCCAGATGAAAGTCTGGAGTTCGCCAGCTACGGTCCGTTTGAGCTGCTCCAGGCTCGCCAGCTCATAGAAAGCAATATTGCTGAGTTTGCCGCCACCCAGGTGACCAAACAGGACATCATGAAACTGATGGAAATTCAGGAGAAGTCGCGTAACGAAAAAAGCTTTCGTGACTCCGAGTGGGATCTCCTGTTCCATGTGCAGGTCGCGCTGGCAACACAGAACTCTGCCCTGGCCGCGATTGTTGAAAAAATGTGGACTCAGCGTATTCACAACCCCTACTGGAAGAAGCTGCACGACCACATCGACCTGCGTACGGTAGATAACTGGTGCGACGACCATGACCAGATCCTGCGGGCGCTGATTCGCAAAGATCCACACGCCGCCAAACTGGCGATGTGGCAGCATCTTGAGAACACAAAGCAGATGCTGTTTAACGAAACCAGCGATGATTTTGAATTCAACGCAGACCGTTATCTTTTTACCGATAATCCCGTCATTCATCTCGATACGGCAGCTAACGGCGCAAAATAAACAATCTTAACGATGCAGGCGCGACAAAGCGCCTGTTTCTGACGCTTGGTAAGCATTAGGTATAAAGTGTCAGCCTGTGTAAATCCTCTCGCCTCCCTCCATTGCGATAAGCAAAATCACAGGACAACACCCGTAATTTCTATAACGGACTACGTTGACCTTTGTTACAATTAGTTGTTATTTGAATTTTTGTGTTTGAGAGCTTGCTTACTTCACAACTTTACAGGGAATAGTTCAGGCCGTGAATTTGTGTCAGACCGCGATCCATGTAAAAAACACCAATAAAATTGCGGCGTTACAAACTCCAGAATACCGGCATGACGACAACCGATTCTCCAGGAATATTGAATGGAACTACTGACTCAATTACTGAATGCTTTATGGGCTCAGGATTTTGAAACGCTGGCCAATCCCTCCATGATTGGCATGCTCTATTTCGTACTGTTTACCATTTTGTTTCTGGAAAACGGACTGCTGCCAGCAGCCTTTTTACCTGGCGACAGTCTACTGGTACTGGTCGGCGTACTTATCGCTAAAGGCGCGATGGGTTTTCCGCAAACGGTACTGCTGCTCACCACCGCGGCCAGCCTGGGTTGCTGGCTCAGCTATATCCAGGGGAGATGGCTGGGAAATACCCGCACCGTTCAAAACTGGCTGTCTCATCTACCCGCGCACTACCATCAGCGCGCACATCATCTGTTCCATAAGCATGGCTTGTCTGCCCTGTTGGTCGGTCGCTTTATCGCGTTTGTCAGAACATTACTGCCGACCATCGCAGGATTGTCCGGTCTGAACAATGCGCGCTTTCAGTTCTTTAACTGGATGAGCGGACTGCTTTGGGTTCTGATTCTCACAACGCTTGGCTATCTGCTGGGCAAAACGCCAGTGTTTCTCAAATATGAAGATCAGCTGATGTCTTGTCTGATGCTGCTTCCCGTGGTGTTACTGGTGTTTGGTCTGGCAGGTTCCCTGGTTGTGCTTTGGAAAAAGAAATACGGGAACCGAGGGTAAATTATGCTGAAATCATGCATAACACTCCGACGACTGGCCTGGACGACTACTTTTATGCTGTTTATCGGCGCGCTGCTCCTGACCTGGTCGGTCATCCGCCAGCAGGAGTCAACGCTTGCCATTCGTGCTGTAAACCAGGGAGCCACCATGCCTGATGGCTTCTCTATCTGGCATCACCTGGACGCCAACGGCATTCGCTTTAAAAGCATTACTCCGCAAAATGACGCGCTGCTGATCACCTTTGATTCCAGCGCGCAAAGCGCAGCCGCAAAGGTCGTGCTGGACCGAACGTTACCGCACGGTTTCGTTATTGCTCAGCAGGATGATGATAATCAGGCGGTACAGTGGTTATCCCGCTTACGTGATACCCCGCACCGTTTTGGTTAATCTCCAGGAATCTGAATTAGATCACTCACTTTGGTGATTTCATCATTTAGCGCCTATGATTAATAAACTGGGTTTATGACCCATTGCTTTATTATTCTGGAGCATCGGCCAAAGCCACAAGGTCGAATCACAATGGAAGGTTCAAGAATGAAATACCGCATCGCTTTAGCAATTAGTCTTTTCGCTCTCAGTGCCGGCAGTTACGCCTCCCCCCTCTGTCAGGAAAAAGAACAGGATATTCAGCGGGAGATAAGCTATGCCGAAAAGCACAACAATCAAAACCGCATCAATGGTCTGAACAAAGCGCTGAGCGAAGTTCGGGCAAATTGTACTGACAGCAAACTGCGCGCCGACCATCAGAAAAAAATCGCCGAGCAGAAAAATGAGATAGCCGAGCGTCAACGTGATTTGGCCGAGGCGAAGCAAAAAGGCGATGCGGATAAGATAGCCAAGCGCGAACATAAGCTTGCGGAAGCTCAGCAAGAGCTGAAAGAACTCGAGACACGCGATTACTAAGTACGGTAACTAGCCACTCAACTGGAGAAAACTATGTCGAAAGATAATGCTACGGAAAACCTGCGCGCTGAGCTGAAATCTCTTGCGGATACGCTTGAAGAAGTACTTAGCTCCTCTGGCGATAAGTCGAAGGAAGAGATGAGTAAAATTCGCAGTAAAGCCGAACATGCGTTACGCGAGAGCCGCCATCGTCTGAGCGAAACCAGCGATGTGATTGCCAAACAGACCCGTGAGGCCGCGGCAAAAGCCGATAACTACGTACGCGAAAACCCATGGACAGGCGTCGGCATTGGCGCTGCAGTCGGTGTGGTACTTGGTGTACTGCTGTCGCGCCGTTAATAATGGCAGACTCTCAACACGCACAAGGTCCAGGCAAAGGCGTACTGGGTATTGGACAGCGGATCCTGACGATTCTCGTTGAGATCGTAGAGACGCGGCTGCGGCTGGCCGTCGTTGAGCTGGAAGAGGAAAAAGCCAATCTCATCCAGATCCTGCTGATGCTTGGGCTGACCATGCTGTTCGCGGCGTTTGGTCTGATGAGTCTGATGGTGCTTATCATCTGGGCCATAGACCCGCAGTATCGCCTGAACGCCATGATTGCCACCACCGTTGTGCTGTTGCTTTTAGCGCTTATCGGCGGGCTATGGACGCTGAGTAAAGCGCGTAAAACAACGCTGCTACGCCATACGCGCAATGAACTCGCTAACGACAGGCAGGCCCTGGAGGATGATGCATAATGAGCAGTAAAGTCGAACGTCAACAACGTAAGGCGCAACTGCTTGGACAGATCCAGCAGCAAAGGCTGGATCTGTCTGCCACTCGCCGCGACTGGCTGGAAGCCACCGAAGTTTACGATCGTGGCTGGAAGACGCTGCTGAACCTGCGTAGCTGGGTGTTGGTCGGAAGCAGTATTATGGCGGTTCGCACCATTCGTAACCCGAATCTGCTGGTACGCTGGGCTAAACGCGGCTTTAGCGTGTGGAGCATCTGGCGTCTGGTTAAATCGACCATCAGACAACAGCAACTGCGCGGCTGATCACCTCTCCTTCCCCTAACCTCAAATTTTTTGAAAATTTCTGACAGTTTTCCTTGCTAACAATTGTCATTAGCCGCGTTTATGATTCTCTCCATCGACAGCAACGACGCACTCTGCGACGTCGTTGCACAAAAAAACACAATAAGCCGCCTGGGTGGTTTCCTGGAGAGTATGATGAAGAAATTAGAAGATGTTGGTGTACTGGTAGCACGCATTCTGATGCCAATCCTGTTTATTACCGCAGGTTGGGGAAAAATCACCGGATATGCGGGTACCCAACAGTACATGGAAGCCATGGGCGTCCCAGGATTTATGTTACCGCTGGTTATCCTGCTTGAGTTTGGCGGCGGTCTGGCCATCCTGTTTGGTTTCCTGACCCGTACTACTGCGCTGTTCACCGCGGGCTTCACGCTGCTGACGGCGTTCCTCTTCCACAGCAACTTTGCTGAAGGTGTGAACTCTCTGATGTTTATGAAAAACCTGACCATCGCAGGCGGCTTCCTGCTGCTGGCTATCACCGGTCCGGGCGCATTCAGCATCGACCGTGTACTGAATAAAAAATGGTAAGCGAGCTATACTAAACGCATCAAAAAGCGAGGAGACATCTCCTCGCTTTTGCTATCTGAGGAGGCGAAAACATGGGACAACTCATTGACGGCGTATGGCATGACACCTGGTATGACACCAAATCAACCGGGGGAAAATTTCAACGCTCTGCATCAGCTTTCCGTAACTGGCTCACCGCGGATGGCGCACCAGGTCCAACGGGCGAAGGGGGTTTCGCCGCCGAAAAAGACCGCTATCATCTCTACGTTTCTCTGGCCTGTCCGTGGGCACATCGCACGCTGATCTTGCGTAAACTCAAAGGGCTGGAACCGTTTATTTCCGTTTCCGTTGTGCATCCGCTGATGCTGGAAAACGGCTGGACCTTTGACGATAACTTCCCGGCGGCAACCGGCGATACCCTGTATCAGCACGAATTTCTTTATCAACTCTATTTACACGCCGATCCGCACTACAGCGGTCGGGTGACCGTTCCGGTGCTGTGGGACAAAAAGAACCACACCATTGTCAGCAACGAATCTGCAGATATCATCCGTATGTTTAACACTGCGTTTGATGCGCTGGGCGCGAAAGCCGGGGATTACTATCCACCCGCTCTGCAAACTAAAATCGACGAGCTCAACGGCTGGATTTATGACAACGTCAATAACGGCGTGTATAAAGCCGGATTTGCCACCAGTCAGGAAGCCTACGACGACGCCGTAGAAAAAGTCTTTCAATCTCTGGCGCGACTGGAGCAGATCCTTGGGCAACATCGCTACCTGACCGGGGACCAGTTAACAGAGGCCGATATTCGCCTGTGGACCACGCTGGTGCGCTTTGATCCTGTGTATGTGACGCACTTCAAGTGCGACAAACACCGGATTAGCGACTATCTGAACCTGTACGGTTTCCTGCGCGATATCTACCAGATGCCAGGCATTGCGGAGACCGTTAATTTCGATCACATCCGCAATCACTACTTCCGTAGCCACAAAACCATTAACCCGACCGGCATTATTTCTGTCGGACCGTGGCAGGACCTCAACGAACCCCACGGGCGTGATGACCGTTTTGCCTGATTTACACGGGTCCCCTTTGGGGGCCAAATAATTAATACTGCAAATATTTACCAGCATTCCATTCACGGCTATTCTTAATTTGATTGCTTTAAAAACAAGTAATTGAATACAGAACGAGGCAAAAATGGATTGGTATTTAAACGTATTAAAGAACTACTTTGGTTTTGGGGGCCGCGCGCGTCGTAAAGAATACTGGATGTTTGTGCTGGTCAACATCATCTTTACGTTCGTGCTGGGCATTCTGGACAGAATGCTTGGCTGGGAACGCGCCGGAGGGGAAGGCATATTAACGACGATTTATGGGGTTCTGGTCTTTATCCCGTGGTGGGCGGTGCAGTTCCGGCGTTTACATGACACCGACCGCTCGGCCTGGTGGCTACTGGTGCTGCTGATCCCGATCGTAGGCTGGTTGGTAATCATCATTTTCAACTGTCAAAACGGGACTCAGGGGAGCAACCGCTTCGGCGCGGACCCGAAACAACTGTCCTGATGTAATACACCATCTTGTCGGCCGGATAAGGTGCATTTGCACCGCATCCGGCGTAACAGCCCTGCTATTTACCCGCAAACAGCTTGGGAATTTCCCGCAAACACCAGGATTTCGCTTCGCCCATGCTGTCTCGACGCCAGGCCATAATAATATCAATTTCGCTTGTCGATTCCGGGCTAACCACACGCAACCGACCCGCCGCAATGTCCTCTTCCACCAGCGGGTATGGCATCGTCGCCACGCCAAGGCCGGCCAACAGCGCCTGGCGTTTATCTTCTATCGAACTCACCGTCAGACGCGGCTGTTTATCCAGCAGTTGAACCGTCAGCACCGGGCGTTCGCGGGCCGTGTCCGCCACCGCGATTCCGCGGTACTTCACGCGGGTGACTTCCGATAACGGTTCCGGCTCCTGATGAATTGGATGATCCGGGGCCGCCACATATACGTTCATCAGCGAGTACAGCTTGCGCGAGTTGATTTCCGAAGATGAGCGAAAATGCATATCCGGCGCAATCACGATATCCGCCCGCCCCTGCTCCAGACGCTCCCACGCCCCGGCCAGAACTTCGGTAATAACGGAAAGCTGGGTATTGGCCTTCCCGGCAAGTCTGTCGATCAGCGGGAAAAACGCCGCCGTCGGCACCAGCGCTTCGGTGACGATGGTCAGATGCGTTTCCCAACCGCGAGCCAGCGCTTCGGCATCGGTGGTCAGCTTATCCGCAGCTTCCAACAGTACACGCCCACGTTCCAGCAGCATACGCCCGACGTTGGTGAATTTTGTGCGATGACCTGAACGGTCGAACAGCACGACGTCCAGCTCTTCCTCCAGCTTCTGCATGGTATAGCTGAGCGCGGAAGGAACGCGCCCCAGTTCGTCCGCCGCGGCGGCAAAGCTGCCACGCCGGTCTATTGCGTCCATGACGCGTAACGCCTCAAGCGTTAAAGCCCTTTCTTTGGCCATCTCGTTCTCATTCAGGAAATTTGAACATACCGGGCAGAATATCTGGCTAACAATGCAGCGTCTAGCCATTTAACATAAAAGGAAGTAAAGAGAGGTCAAGAACTATGATTACTACCCGTACAGCCAAACAATGCGGGCAAGCAGACTACGGCTGGCTGCAGGCCCGTTATACCTTCTCCTTTGGACACTATTTTGATCCTAAACTGCTGGGTTATGCCTCGCTGCGTGTTCTGAACCAGGAAGTTCTGGCACCGGGAGCCTCTTTCCAGCCACGTACCTATCCGAAGGTAGATATCGTCAATCTGATCCTTGAAGGGGAAGCGGAGTACCGCGACAGTGAAGGGAACCATATCCAGGCCAAGGCAGGAGAAGTTTTACTGCTCGCCACACAGCCGGGAATTAGCTACAGCGAACACAATATCAGCAAAGATAAACCGTTAACCCGAATGCAGCTCTGGCTGGATGCCTGCCCGCAGCGCGAAAACGCCTGCGTACAGAAAGCCACGCTGAGTGCCGGTAAGCATCAGTTGCTTGCCTCGCCGGATGGAGAACAAGGCAGCCTGCATCTGCGTCAACAGGTATGGGTGCACCACGTTGAACTGCAACAAGGTGAATCGCTGAGTTTTCAGTTACATGGGCCGCGGGCTTACTTACAGTCGATCCACGGCAGATTCCATGCGGTGACATCTGGCGCCGAAAAGGAAGCGCTCACCTGCGGCGATGGCGCATTTATTCGTGACGAAACTAACATAACGTTAGTCGCCGATACCGCGCTGCGCGCTTTGCTGATAGATTTGCCCGTATAGTCAGGGAAAACAATGGAGTACGACTATTGAGCAAGAAATCATCAAAAAAACGCCAGCCGCAGGTTGAGCCGAAAAAACAAGATACTGTGACCTTCGGCTATGAAGAAATGCTGACAGAGCTGGAAGCGATTGTGGCGGATGCCGAGCTACGGCTGGAAGACGAAGAAGCCGCCTGAAAAGGCGGCTTAGAGTTATGCCGGGGGCGATTCCGCCTTATCCGGCCTGCAGATTAATGTGCCTTACTGGCCATGATCTCAATGATCTGCTTGTCGGTTTCCTGCATCGAGCGACATGCCAGCGCACACAGGTTCGTGATCGATTGCTCCACGTTATGTGCCACAATCCCTTCATTGCCGGTCACAGCGGTATCATCCAGCGCCATCAGCACCGCTTTCCACGCCGCAGATGCGCTGGTTGAAACTTTCATCGCGCAGCTGTTTGAGGCGCCATCGCAAATCATTCCGCTCACGTCGCCAATCATGCTGCTGATTGCCATCGCGATGGTGTTGTAGCGACCATCAACGATCCACGCCATCCCCGCCGCGGCGCCCATCGCCGCCGTGGTTGCCGCACACAATGCAGACAAACGCGGAAGCTGATGATGGATGTAGATAGCGCTCAGGTGAGACAACATCAGCGCACGCGCCAGTTTTTCTTCATCCGCACCAAAGTGCTCAGCCACCACCATTACCGGAACGGTCGCGGTAATCCCCTGATTACCGGAGCCCGAGTTGCTCATTGCCGGAAGCGTCGCTCCCCCCATTCGCGCATCCGATGCCGCACTGGTGCGGATCAGAATAGAGGTAGAGAGATCGTTCGCCAGCAGGCCACGCGCGCACTGCTTCTCAAGCGTGGTTCCGATGTGCAAGCCCCAGTTACCGCGCAGCCCTTCCTGGGACAGCGCACCGTTCAGTTTCGCCGCATCGAGAATAAAGCGGATTGACTCAAACGGTACCGCGTTCACGAACGCCAGAATCTCTTCCAGCGACGTGTGGGACAATACCGCCAGCGGTGACTCCTGCTCCTCTTCCTGAGCGTTCTGTTCTGTCGTGAACACCACGCCCTTATTGGTCTCAATGTGCACAATGTTGGTATGACCACCAACAATCGTCACGCACGCCCATCCTTCAGCGCTATAAACCTTCGCACGGGAGAAAAGAATGTCCTCGCATGGCTCCTGCAGCATCACCGCGACCTTCCCGCCGGTAAGCATCGCTTTCGCATCGGCAATCGCTTGAGGCGAGGCGTCTTTCAGTACCTCTAAACCGGCGTGGGCATTTCCCCCCAGCGCACCCAGTGCCGCCGCGACAGGCAGCCCAACCATTCCGGTACCCGGCACGGTAACGCCCATGCCGTTTTTCATCAGGTTCGGTGAGACCCACGCATCAATGCGTTCAACCGCGCCGTCCAGCTCAGAGGAGGCGACCGCTGCCGCCAGAGCCAGAGAGATAGGTTCCGTGCAGCCCAGCGCAGGCTTAACTTCTTCCTGCACCGCGCGGATAAAACTATCCCATAATGGATTCAATGTAGTCTCAAACATAACAACAACCTTTGCTCAGATATCTCAGGAAAATGCCAGGAACGGAGAAACGCACAGCAGCAGGCCCGTGACAATAATCAGATACAGGGAAGCGCCTTTGTATTTGTGCAGTGCAGGAACTTTGTAGACCAACCAGGCCGGGATCAGACATCCCACCATGCCGAAGATAGGGCTACAAATAGAAGTGAAGCTCAGTACCGGCGCATTGAGCACAATGGCTCCCCACGCCAGCAGGATAGCGAAAACCATAATGCCGCGCTGAACCAGGGTCTCATTGATTTTCTCGGCTGGCATTTTGCGGCGCAGCACGTTCATCACGATCCCTTGAGTAGCTTCACGGAACCCTAAGTAAACGCCGAAGAAAGCGGTCATTACGGCAAAGATGTTCAGAATAACGCTGACGATTTTCACCCAGCCAGCACCCGCGCCGCTGATAAACTGCGCGGCAATCGCCAGAGCGGAAATGTTCTGCTCATAAGCTTTAACCGCTTCGTCATGGCCCATCGCCAGCGTGAAGGAAACGGCGTAGAAAAAGACGGTCACAAACAGAATACCGAACGCAATATTCATGGCTCGCAGGGCTTTATGGCGTGCCACTTCAATGGATTTATTGCGAGAACGATAGGAGATAACCATCGGGCTTAAGGTCTGAATAAACAGAATCGAGGTCAGGGTAAACGGCAGCGTGATAATCGCGTTTTTGATCAGCAGCGCCATCGGCGGCAGTGAACCTACGTTATATAAATGCCACATCCCAACCATCGACACGCCAAGCGCCGCCACCACCAGCAGCTTGGTCAGTACCATACCGGTGGAGATTTTAAACAGCAGTTTTTCCCCGCGGGACGAGATAGCCACCAGGATGCAAATCAGCACCAGGCCATAGAACGGGCTGTCGGACAGTAAACCTTCAGTAACGCCAAAAGTATGCAGGTAGGAGGCGCTATCGTTGGTGATGGCGGTGGAATAGACGAACATCCAGATAACCAGCATCACAAAATACAACGCACCTAACAGGATGCCCCAGTTCTTACCCAGATAGCCGCTGATTACGCTCGGGTAGTCTTTACACTCTGGGGACTCAGCCAGCGTATTAATAAACAGACGCTGGAACAGATACATGGCTGGGTAGCCAATGATAGAGGAGAGCAAAAACACCCACAGCCCCATCAAACCCACCTGGACGGGAAGAAAAACAATCCCCGCACCAATTGCCATACCGATACTCATAATGACCCAGCCGGTGTCCATGCTGTCGAATTTAATGGCTTCGCGCCATTCACTTTCGGTCATTCCCGCCCGACGTGCCGGAGCAGATGCGTCGAGTATTACGCTGTTATTCGTTGCCGTTTCCATAATTTTCCGCTCAATGTGTAGGTAGAGGTTTTTATATTTTTTTCGTACTGCCTCAATGCGATACGCAGTACTACGGTGCAGGTGAGCTATTGGAGTAATGAGGAAATCATACGCGCAGGATCAGAGAAAAACTTCACAAACAAACCCCTGTAATTTCTAAAAGTTAAGAAATATTTTCTCTTTTATTTCAATATAAAGAATTGAATTTCTATATTTGAAGCAGATCACAACAAAAAAGGCGCACTAACGTGCACCTTTTTTATCATGCCATATTGATTAATTTATTGCTGGATAGCGCTGCGCTGACCAGGCACGTCTTTTCACATCAGGTACAAACCACTTTAATTGCCAACCCACCGCGTGAGGTTTCACGGTATTTGTCGTTCATATCTTTGCCCGTTTCATACATGGTCTCGATCACTTTATCGAGCGAAACGCGTGGTTCTGACGTTCGACGTAGCGCCATGCGCGCGGCGTTGACGGCTTTTACTGCGTTGATCGCATTACGTTCAATGCACGGTATTTGCACCTGTCCGGCTACCGGATCGCAGGTCAGCCCCAGGTTATGCTCCATGGCGATTTCCGCTGCAATGCAGACCTGCGACGGGCTACCGCCCAGCAGTTCTGTCAGACCGGCAGCCGCCATTGAACAGGCTACGCCAATCTCACCCTGGCAGCCCACCTCAGCACCAGAAATAGAGGCGTTCATCTTATACAGCGCGCCTATCGCCCCCGCGGCCAGCAAATAGCGGGCAATGGAGTTCGCATTCACCGGACGGCGGAACTTGTCGTAATAGGCCAATACGGCGGGAATAATCCCACATGCACCGTTGGTCGGCGCCGTCACAACCCGGCACCCGGCGGCGTTTTCTTCGCTCACGGCCAGCGCGAACATGTTGATCCAGTCAATAACGTTCATCGGGTCGCTGGACAGATTATCGCTGGAAACCAGCAACCGGCGTAATGCCACGGCGCGACGCGGAACGTTAAGCGGCCCCGGCAGGACGCCTTCGGTGTTCATGCCGCGCTCAATCCCGGCGTGCATGACGTCCCAAATGGCGGCAAAGCCAGCATCGATTTCCTCTTTGCTGCGCATCGCCAGCTCGTTTTGCATCATCAAGCCGGAAACAGACAGCCCATTGCGCTCGCACAGTTTCAGCAGTTCGCTGGCGGAATGAAAATTGTAGGGCACGTGTGCTTCAACATCATGCACCTGCCCAAATTGCTCCTCTTCAATGATAAAACCACCGCCGACGGAGTAATAGGTTTTGCTTAATAGCCTCTCGGTGCCGTTCCACGCGGTGATACGCATGCCATTTTCATGGCGTGGCAGGGTTTCGGTATGAAAGAGAATATTTTCATCTGGAGAGAAATCGACAACATGCGTGCCCTCAGCAACCGGCAAACGTCCGGTACGGGCCACTTCCTGAGTAAAACCAGCGATTGAGTCTATATTAACGTTTTGCGGACTGTTACCGGCCAGCCCCATCATGATCGCGACATCTGTCGCATGACCTTTCCCGGTCAGGGAAAGCGATCCGTAAAGATCGACCACAATATGCGTGGTTCTGCGGAGTTCTCCGCTGCTGACCAACAAATCGATAAAGCTTTTACCTGCGTTCATTGGCCCCACGGTATGGGAGCTGGAAGGTCCAATGCCAATCTTGAAAATATCGAATGCGCTAATCATATCCACACCCTCGGATTGCCGTTCAGTGAAGACCAGGTTTCACACTCATTAAGGATTGGGGCGATCCTGAGATCGCCCCGCAAGGGATTACAGCGTGTCGCCACGTACGGCGATGGCTTCAATCTCCAGCTTCACATCCTTTGGTAAGCGGGCGACCTGTACGCAACTGCGCGTGGGGTAGATAGCCTGATGCTCATCAAAGAACTGCTGGTACACCTGGTTAATGGTGGCGAAGTCGTTCAGGTCGGATACGAAAACGGTAGTCTTCACGATATCGCTCACTTTCAAACCTGCGGACTCGACGATCGCTTTCACGTTTTCCAGGCTTTGACGTGCCTGATCGGCCACGTTTTCTGCCACTTCACCGGTCTGTGGACACACCGGGATTTGACCTGACGTCAACACCATGCTGCCCAGATCCACCCCCTGTACGTAAGGCCCAATCGCCCCTGGCGCACATTCGGTTGCAATAACTTTTCTCATAATCCCTCCGGCGTCAGAGCGCCTGGGTGAAAGTACGTGAAATAACATCCTGCTGCTGTTCACGGGTCAACGCGTTGAAGCGCACCGCATAGCCAGACACGCGGATCGTCAGGTTTGGATAGTTTTCCGGGTGCTCAATGGCATCCATCAACATTTCACGGTTCATAACGTTAACGTTCAGATGCTGCCCACCTTCCACATGCGCTTCATGGTGGAAGTAACCGTCCAGCAGACCAACCAGGTTGGTTTTACGCACCCCATCTTCTTTGCCCAGTGCAGCCGGCACAATGGAGAAGGTGTACGAGATGCCGTCTTTGGCATAGGTAAACGGCAGTTTGGCCACCGAGGTTAACGACGCAACCGCGCCTTTACGATCGCGACCGTGCATCGGGTTAGCCCCTGGTGCAAACGGCGTACCTGCGCGACGTCCGTCCGGTGTGTTACCGGTTTTCTGTCCGTACACCACGTTGGAGGTGATGGTCAGGATGGACTGCGTCGGCACCGCGTTACGGTAGGTTGGCAACACTTTAATTTTCTTCATGAAGCGTTCGACCAGGTCGCAGGCAATGCTGTCTACTCGCTCGTCGTTGTTGCCGTATTGCGGATAGTCGCCTTCGATTTCGAAATCGACAGCCAGACCGTTTTCATCACGAATCGGTTTCACGCGGGCGTATTTGATAGCCGACAGAGAATCCGCCGCCACGGACAGACCCGCCATACCACAAGCCATAGTGCGATAGACATCACGATCGTGCAGCGCCATCAGCGAAGCTTCATAGCTGTACTTGTCGTGCATATAGTGGATGATGTTCAGCGCGCTGATGTACTGCACGGCCAGCCAGTCCATAAAGTGGTCCAGGCTCTCCATCACCGTATCGTAATCCAGCACGTCATCCATCAGCGGTGCCGTTTTCGGCCCAACCTGAATTTTCAGCTTCTCATCCACGCCGCCGTTGATTGCGTACAGCAACGTTTTGGCGAGGTTGGCACGCGCACCGAAGAACTGCATTTGTTTGCCGATAACCATCGGGCTTACGCAGCAGGCAATGGCATAGTCATCGCTGTCAAAGTCGGCACGCATCAAATCGTCGTTTTCATACTGCAAAGACGAGGTGATGATAGACACCTGGGCGGCGTACTTTTTGAAGGCAATCGGCAGTGCTTCAGACCACAGCACCGTCAGGTTCGGCTCAGGCGCCGGTCCCATGGTGTGCAGCGTATGCAGGTAGCGGAACGAGTTTTTCGTCACCAGCGTGCGACCATCCAGCCCCATGCCGCCGATAACTTCAGTCGCCCAGATAGGGTCGCCTGAGAACAGGGTGTCGAATTCCGGCGTGCGCAGGAAGCGCACCATACGGATCTTCATAATGAAGTGGTCGATCAGCTCCTGCGCCTGCTGCTCGTTTAAAATTCCCGCTTTGAAATCGCGCTCAATGTAGATATCGAGGAACGATGCGGTACGGCCCAGCGACATTGCGCCGCCGTTCTGAGATTTCACCGCAGCCAGGTAAGCAAAGTAAACCCACTGCACCGCTTCCTGCGCATTACGCGCCGGGCGGGAGATATCGCAGCCGTACTTCGCTGCCATTTCCTGCATCTGCAGCAGGGCGCGACGGTGCTCAGACAGTTCTTCGCGCAGGCGAATCGTGGCTTCAAGATTCTGGCCCCACTCCAGGTTCGACTGGAGATCGGCAAACTGCAGTTCACGCTCGCGTACCAGGTAGCGGATACCGTACAGCGCGACTCGGCGATAGTCGCCGATGATACGACCACGGCCATAGCCGTCCGGCAGACCGGTCAGCACGCCGGATTTACGGCAGCGCAGCATATCCGGAGAGTAGGCGTCGAATACGCCCTGGTTATGGGTTTTACGCAGTTCAGTAAACTGGTATTCAAAATCAGCATCCATCTCACGACCATAAGCATCAAAAGAGCTTTTGATCATGTTGATGCCGCCAAACGGATGCAGAGCGCGCTTGAGCGGCTTATCCGTTTGCAGACCAACGATTTTTTCCAGTTCTTGTTCAATATAACCCGCATCATGTGCGGTTATCGTGGTGGCAATATTGGTATCGAAATCAACCGGCGCGTGCGTCGAGTTTTCAATACGGATGCCCGCCATGACTTTTTCCCACAATGCAGTGGTCGCTGGCGTTGCTTCGGCGAGGAAAGATTCATCCCCTTCATAAGGCGTATAGTTGTGCTGAATAAAATCACGGACATTAATTTCTTCTTTCCAGTCCGTACCTTTAAAGCCATTCCAGGCTTCGGCATACAGCATATCGCTGGTATCGATATTTACCTTCATGAAAAATAATCTCTCTGCTGAAAATTAATTATGCAAATTCTACTGGTATATTAATTTTGCCTAACGCAATGGCATCACGCGCAATCATTTTCTCTTCATTTGTGGGAATAACCGCACAAATAACACAAGCATCTTTATTAGAGATAATTCTTTCGCCATGGGAATTTGGCAGGCTATTCATCTCGCTGTCGATATTCACCCCTAAAACGGCGAGATGCTCGATAACCAGACGACGAATTAATACCGAGTTCTCACCTATTCCACCGGTGAAAATAATCCCATCAAGACGATGCAGCGAAGCGGCATGTCCGGCGATATGGCGCGCGAT
Source organism: Citrobacter sp. Cb031 (assembly GCF_030336725.1). Lineage (NCBI taxonomy): Bacteria > Pseudomonadati > Pseudomonadota > Gammaproteobacteria > Enterobacterales > Enterobacteriaceae > Citrobacter > Citrobacter sp. Cb031. The sequence continues at coordinate 145,387 of NZ_JAOWDA010000025.1, read as the reverse complement.
ACGATGCACAAACGTTTTAATCGCCAACTGCGCACGCTCATTTCCCTCGTGCCAGGCTTTTTCTAACGTACGTAAGTCAGAGGACAAACCGGAAATACCCAGTAAACCAGACTCTTTATTCACAACGCGCTCAAGGTCGCTCAGCGTCTGGTTGGTTTCGCTGGCAATCCACGCCATGGCGCCGAAATCGACGTCACCGCTGCGTGTGCCCATCATCAACCCTTCCAACGGCGTCATGCCCATTGAGGTATCAACGCTCTGCCCGTTACGCACCGCGCAGATTGACGCGCCGTTCCCCAGGTGAGCCACAACCAGACCGGAGTCATCACTCTGCAGCTCAAGAAGCTCATGCGCTCGCTGAGATACATAGCGGTGCGACGTGCCGTGGAAGCCATAACGACGAACGCCTAACTCCTCAAAATATTTCCACGGTAGACCGTAAAGATAGGCCTCTGGGGCCATCGTCTGGTGGAAGCTGGTATCAAATACCGCAACCTGCTGCACGCCTGGGAAAAGGTGCTGTGCGGATTCAATCCCACTGAGGTTCGCATAATTATGTAACGGAGCTAAAGGCGATACCCGGCGAATATTATCGATAACGTCGTCAGTAATAATTGCTGATTCGGTAAAGATATTTCCACCGTGGGCAATGCGGTGGCCAATTAAGGCCACGCTGTCCATTAAATTACGTTTTTCCAGTTCAACGGCGATTGCTTTTAATGCGTCTTCGTAGCTGTGGTGAGCCAGCTTAGCTGGCTCTCCTCCATTAATTGCTATGAACGCATTTTCAGAGTTAATACCGTCCGCGATTCCCGCCATTAAAACTTCACAGTTCGCTGCATCCAGCACTGAGAATTTAATGGAAGACGAACCACAGTTAATAACCAGTACTACCGGAAACTCATTCATTTCACTACTCCGCTCATCCTGAGCTTAAGGATTAAAACAGTTTGTAGACAATGTTCAGGATAGTCAGCAGACCAATCACGGTAACAAACACGTTATCCAGACGCCCACGGTATTTCGCCAGTGACGGCGCTTTACGGATGGCATACATCGGCAGCAGGCAGAGCAGAGAGGCAATAATCGGCGCGCCCATTGCTTCAATCAGGTCCAGGATGTTCGGGTTGGCGTAAGCCACAACCCAGGTGGAGCCCATGATGAAGATCATGCTGATGGTATTAAGTTTGCCAGCGGAAACCTTAGTTTTATCGCCTTTGTAACCAAACTTCAGCACCAGACCGTTCAGACCTTCCAGCGTGCCCAGGTAGTGGCCGAAGAAAGATTTGAAGATAGCAACCAGGGCGATGATTGAAGCGCCGTACTCCAGAACGGTCGCGAAGGTGGACTTCGAACCGGACAGTGAAGCGAAGTGGTTCGCCAGGTAAGACAGTACTGGAATGTTCTGCGCTTTCGCATCCGCCATGTTTGCCGGAGAGAGCGTGAACAGGCAGCTAAAGGCAAAGAACATCACCACGGCAACCATCAGCATACTGGCGCGGGAGATGATTTTTGAACATTTCTGCTCGGTAAATTCGCGACCGTAATCTTTCTCATACTCTTCACGTTTAGAGACCACGAAGGAAGAAACGATAGGTGAGAAGTTGAAAGAGAACACCATGATGGAAATACCCAGCCACACGGTAACCAGGATGCCGTCATGGCCAGTCAGAGCGATATTGCTGAGATCAACCTGATCGATAACCGCAGAGTTCCAGTAAGGAATCAGAGACAGAGAGATCAGCACCAGGCTGGCAATAAACGGCCATACCAGGTAGCTCATTACTTTAACCATCAGATCCTTACCAAACCAGATGACGAATGCCATCAACAGCAGCAGGAACAGTGCCACGAAGCCGCGGTTTAACGCTGGCATCTGCAACTGGTTTTCCCAAAAGGTCATAAAGGTGTTGGTAATGGTGACGCCATAAATCCACAGCAGCGGACAAATCGCAAAGAAGTAGAGGAACGTGATAACCACGCCGCCCGTTTTACCAAAGTGCTCTTCAACCGTTTCTGTGATGTTACCGGAAGGGTTAGAACCGGAAAGACACAGGCGTGCCAGCGCACGGTGGCAATAGAAGGCGATGGGGTATGCTAACACCAGCATTATCAGAATGGGGATCAGTCCGCCAAAACCTGCGCGGATAGGGAAGAACAGCACCCCGGCGCCGATGGCTGTACCAAATAAACCCAGTGTCCAGGTGGTGTCCGATTTGCGCCAGGACGACTGTTTTGTCTGGCTGGATACAATGCTATCAGTAGTACTCATATCCTATCCTCAACGAAGTATATTAAGCGTCAACTAAACCAGTAATTTGAGATACACGAGAAAGGTCGATATTACCGCCAGAAATAATGCTGACTGTTTTTCTGTTCTGGATATAGCTATCTAATTTCCCGCTTAATAATGCTGCGCAAGCCAGCGCGCCGGCACCTTCAGTCACAACTTTATTTCGCTGAATTAATGCCACCATGCTGTTGCGAATTTCATCTTCGCTGACCAGGACAATGTCATCCACCAACTCACGAACAATTTCATACGTTAAAGTACCCGGGCGGGAAACGTCACAACCATCCGCCAGGGTGCCGGTCGTTCGGTGCGTGGTTATTTCTCCAGCGTGGAAAGAAGCCGCCATGCCGTGAACATTTTCAGACTGTACGCCAATAATTTTAATAGTCGGGTTAATAGATTTAATTGCCACTGCAATACCAGCAATCAGTCCGCCACCGCCAATTGGCACAATCACGTTATCGACATCGTACAGATCTTCCAGAATTTCCAGACCAATAGTGCCCTGACCAGCAATTACTTTCGGGTCATCATATGGTGGAATAAAGATACGGCCTTCAGTTTCCACAATCTCGCTAACCTTAGCGATGGTGTCGTTGAAATTGTCGCCGTGCAGCACAACCTCTGCGGAATAATCACAGGTTGCAGCAACTTTAGACTTCGGCGCGCCTTTCGGCATGACCACTTTGCCGTCAATTCCGAGCATGGCGCAGGAGAGAGAAACCCCTTGCGCATGGTTACCTGCAGAGCAAGCCACCACGCCCTTACATCTTTCAGCTTCGGTTAATGAACTGAGCTTGTTAAACGCACCACGGATTTTAAATGAACCGGTACGCTGCATATTTTCAAACTTGAGGAAAATTTCCCCTTTGCAACGTTCACTAAAATAGTTAGAGCGAGGCATTCCCGTTTTATAAATTTTCCCCGCCAGTCTTTTTTTCGCTTCGAGGATATCTTCAATTGCAACTGGGAGATCGTATGTAATGTGCATTAGAACCTCTTACTAGGGTATTAAAGTAAATAGATAGCCGTGACCATTGTCAGAAATAGACAGATGGCGTTGATTTCGTGTTAAAACAAATTCAATCTTTAATCAATTTCAATTAATTGCCTTCGTCTCCGACAATTATATGATGAATACTCTTTGGCTAATTCCACCAAAATAGATGCTGCTTTTTTAATTCGATAATTTTTCGACCATACGGCGGCATAACGCGCGACGGGTAAGGTTTCTTCTACCGGGATAGTAATAAACTGGTTTGAGCCAAATGGTGTGGTCATATCGCAGGGAATTACTGTTAAGAAATCAGCATTGAGAACAAGATTATAAATCGTAACGACGGAGTCTGTTTTAACGATGTTTTCACTGCTGATGCCATTATTTTGTAACGTGGTTAGAAGTTCACTGTAGTACCCCATATTCGTTTGTGGCAACACCCACTGTTCGTTTTTCAACGCGCTCAGCGAGGTGATGCCGGTGCATGTTCGGGACTTGCTGGCAACCAGGATGAAGTCTGACTCAAAGAGCGGTTCAACATGCAGATCGTGCAGTTTCATCTCATCACTCAGCGTACCGATCGCGAAGTCCAGACGCCCGTCACGAATCGCAGGTAAGAACGAGGAGAGCTGAGCTTCATACATGGAAACCTGCGCTTTCGGGAACACTTCTTTGAATTTTTTAATCATGCCGGACATGATGGTGAAGGCAATCAGTGAAGGAAAGCCAAACGACACATCAACGACCGCATTGCTCGTCATGCTGTTCATCTCATCAACCATGTTCTTCATTTCACGGGTAATAGATTCAGACCATGAGAGCATAACCTGACCTGCCTGAGTTAATGTCACACCAGTATTTTTGCGTACGACTAACTCAATACCGAAATAAGCTTCTACATCATTAATGATTTTGCTGACAGCCGGTTGAGTTAAACCTAATTCTTTTGCAGCTGAGCCGATAGAACCGCTTCTAATGACTTCCTGAAAGACCACTAAGTGCTGTGTTTTAGGGAGTGTAATAGTATTCATATCGACCTGCGCTAATTACTTTGTTGACGGCAGGAAGTGTACCAAATTAAGCGAACGAGGATATGTGCTACCACTCACAAATCCCCTTGACTTACATTTTGTAAGACTATTATTTAAATTGAAATCACTTAATAATCATATAGATATGAAATATCGATCTCACTTTATCCTGACTTTAATCAAAAAAAGATGGGGGGATAACGATTTTTTATGGCTATAACAACACCATTTCTCCTGCTATTTCTTAAAACCACGAAAGGCTATATTTCAATCAATTACAGAGTAATTACCAGGCAAAACAGCGCTTAAATTTAATAAGCAACTTATCAAATATAATTATATTTTATCGTTTATAGTGGTCAAATAACGTTATGCATCACGTTTTTTAGCCTTATTTGTTTGTAAAGAAACATTGCATTTATTAATATTTAAACCAAAACACACAAAGAACCATCAAATGCAACATTGCATTAACAGTAGTTTTGTACGATTTATCAGCCAGTAATTTTGTGATGGCGATCGATTGCGTTCGATTATTCTCGATAAAAACGTATCGCGCAGCGTTTTGTGCTAGTCATCACAAAAAATGAAATATCCCGCGAGACATTCCCTTAGATAAAAGAAGTTTAGCGCGTAAATAAAGGTCAAATAACGATGAAATGAATGGGAAATAAAGGCCAGATTCGTGGTGAACCAACTACAACACGACAGGAAAAACGTCTGCCGGATGGCAGTGTAAACGTCTTATCCGGTCTATAAAGCAAAAAACCTCGCCGAAGCGGGGTTTTTATAAAGAGTGAAGTTGACCGATAAGCCGCGTTCTTTTGAGCATAGCGTCGTGGACAGTCTGCCTATAAAGCAAAAAACCTCGCCGAAGCGGGGTTTTTATAAAGAGGTGAAGCTGACCGATAAGCCGCGTTCTTTTGAGTATAGCGTCGTGGACAGTCTGCCTACAAAGCAAAAACCCCGCCGAAGCGGGGTTTTTATAAAGAGGTGAAGCTGACCGATAAGCCGCGTTCTTTTGAGTATAGCGTCGTGGACAGTCTGCCTACAAAGCAAAAACCCCGCCGAAGCGGGGTTTTATAAAGAGGTGAAGCTGACCGATAAGCCGGGTTCTGTCGTGGACAGTCATTCATCTAGGCCAGCAATCGCTCACTGGCTCAAGCAGCCTACCCGGGTTCAGTACGGGCCGTACCTTGTGAACCCCTATTTGGCCTTGCTCCGGGTGGAGTTTACCGTGCCACGGACTGTTACCAGCCGCGCGGTGCGCTCTTACCGCACCCTTTCACCCTTACCTGATCCCACTTGCGTGGGCCATCGGCGGTTTGCTCTCTGTTGCACTGGTCGTGGGTTTCCCCCCCAGGCGTTACCTGGCACCCTGCCCTATGGAGCCCGGACTTTCCTCCCCTCCGCCCGTCTCCCCCGAAGAGGACGACGACGAAGCGGCGACTGTCTGGTCAGCTTCGGCGCGCAGTATAGAGGGTTTGCGGGGCATTGTCACCCCGCACTGCGCATTCCTATCGCCAACGTGGCGGCGATGTTTCTTGAAGCGCGATAAATATTATCAAATGCCCCACGAAAGGCCTCTTCCAGCGTGCTGATGGTGGTTAATACGCTAAACACCGCATCGATACCATATTGATGCACCACCTCCACATCGCGCGTCAGGCTGCCGCCAATACCAATTACCGGCTTGTGGTACTTCTTCGCGACATTCGCCACACCCACCGGCACTTTGCCGTGAATGCTCTGGCTGTCAATCCGCCCTTCTCCGGTCACCACCAGCGTACAGTCATGAATATGCTCTTCCAGATTGAGCGCCTGGGTCACAATCTCAATACCACTGCGCAGCTCCGCACCTAAAAAAGCCATTAATGCGGCGCCCATTCCGCCAGCCGCACCAGAGCCAGGAACGTCTTTCACATCAACCCGCAGCGATTTTTTAATGATGTCGGCATAGTGAGACAGATTGCGGTCCAGTTCGATAATGCGTTCTTCCGTCGCCCCTTTCTGCGGGCCAAAAATGCGCGAAGCGCCAGTATCGCCGGTAAGTGGATTGGTCACATCGCAGGCCACGCGAATTGAGCAGGTTTTTAAGCGCGGATCCAGGCCCGATATATCGATGGTGTTCAGACTCTCCAGGCTTCCACCACCGTTGCCAATCTCTGTCCCGTTGGCGTCGCAGAGTTTCGCCCCCAGCGCCTGCACCATACCCGCGCCGCCGTCGTTGGTCGCACTGCCGCCAATACCAATAATGATGCTCTGCGCACCGCTATCCAGCGCCTGCAAAATCAACTCCCCGGTGCCGCGCGACGTGGTGACTAACGGGTTACGCTTTTCAGGAGGAACTAACGCCAGACCGCTGGCTGCCGCCATTTCGATAAACGCGGTTTTACCATCTCCAGACATGCCCCAGCAGGCATTCACTTTTTCGCCCAGCGGCCCTGTCACCCACGCCGAATGTTCACTCCCCTGCGTAGCGGCAATCATGGCTTCGACCGTTCCTTCACCGCCATCGGCAACCGGGACAGAAACATATTGCGCATCGGGGAAAATTTCCCGAAATCCTTTTTCTATTGCCTGAGCTACCTCGGTGGCAGAAAGGCTTTCTTTATAAGAGTCTGGGGCAATTACGATTTTCATAGTTATGTAGCCTGACAGTGCCGCGCAAGGCAAGAAATACAGGGCGCGCATCCGCGCCCTTCTTGTTAGCGAGTGACTTCCACTTTCGCCAGTTTTTCGTAGTAGCATGCGAGTGCGCTATGATCGGCGGTGCCCAGCCCATCAGCGCGTAGCGCCTGCATCATCTCCATGACTGCAGCAGTCAGCGGTAACTGAGCGCCAACGCCATGAGAGGTATCCAGCGCGTTCGCCAGATCTTTAATATGCAGGTCGATACGGAAACCCGGCTTAAAGTTTCTGTCCATAACCATTGGCGCTTTCGCATCCAGTACGGTGCTTCCCGCCAGCCCACCACGGATCGCCTGATACACCAGATCCGGGTTTACGCCCGCTTTGGTCGCCAGCGTCAGCGCTTCCGACATCGCCGCAATGTTCAGCGCCACAATCACCTGATTCGCCAGCTTGGTGACGTTACCCGCGCCGATGTCACCGGTATGTACCACGGAACCTGCCATCGCTTTCATCAGATCATAATATTTGTCAAAAATCGCTTTATCACCGCCAACCATCACCGACAGAGTACCGTCGATGGCTTTCGGTTCGCCGCCGCTTACCGGCGCGTCCAGCATATCCACGCCTTTCGCTTTCAGCGCGTCGCTGATTTCACGGCTGGCTAACGGCGCGATGGAGCTCATGTCGATCAGCACTGTCCCCGGTTTCGCCCCTTCAATAATGCCGCCCTCTCCCAGCGCCACTTCTTTCACATGCGGAGAATTCGGCAGCATGGTGATGATCACATCGCACTGCTCGGCAATATCTTTCGCCGTGGCGGCGGTTTCTGCGCCTGCGGCAATCACTTCCGCAATGGATTCCGGGTTACGGTCAGCAACCACCAGCGAGTAACCTGCCTTGAGGAGGTTTTTACTCATTGGTTTACCCATAATACCGAGGCCAATAAAACCAACTTTCATTGTCATGTCTTTATCTCTCTCTACTGTCGAGGGGGGTTATTTCTTAAAAGAATCAGCCAATTTTTGCGTGGCTGAACGGAACACGCCAAGATCGCTGCCAACGGCAACAAACGTCGCGCCCCACTCCAGATAACGACGCGCATCCGCCTCTACCGGGGCCAGAATGCCGCTTGGTTTGCCGTGTGCTTTCGCGCGGGCAAAAATGTGCTGGATAGCTTTCTGCACATCAGGGTGTGACGCATTGCCGAGGTGGCCTAACGCCGCAGCCAGATCGCTTGGGCCGACGAAGACCCCGTCGACGCCTTCTGTCGCCGCGATTGCGTCAACGTTATCGACGCCCTGCTGACTTTCGATCTGCACGATGATGGTGATGTTCTTATTCGACTGCGCAAAGTAGTCCGGTACGGTGCCAAACATATTGGCGCGATGGGATACGGACACGCCGCGAATACCTTCCGGCGGATAGCGGGTCGACGCCACGGCGTTCACCGCCTCTTCTTCCGTCTCCACGAACGGGATCAGGAAATTGTAAAATCCGATATCCAGCAGGCGTTTGATAATTACCGGCTCGTTGGTCGGTACGCGCACTACCGGCGCGCTGGCGCTGCCTTTCAGCGCCATCAATTGCGGGATAAACGTCGATATGTCGTTCGGCGCGTGTTCGCCGTCCAGCACCAGCCAGTCAAAACCCGCCAGGCCTAAAACTTCGGTACTGATTGGGCTGGCTAATGCAGACCAGCAGCCAATCTGAATCTGTTGCGCCGCGAGAGCCGCTTTAAACTTATTCGGAAAAATCGTGTTATTCATCGCTTACACCTTTGTTTATTTCTGCAATTCCATACGTTTAATGTCACCGACAATAAACAGGTAGCAAACCATTGCCATCAGCGCCGAGCACCCTACAAACATCAGCGCAGCATTAAATGAGTGCAGCTCGCTCACCAGATACCCAATCACCAGCGGGGTGACGATGGAAGCCACATTGCCAAATACGTTAAATACCCCACCGCACAGACCGACAATCTCTTTCGGCGCAGTATCGGAAATCACCGGCCATCCCAGCGCCCCGAAGCCTTTACCGAAGAACGCCAGCGCCATCAGCGCCACCACCAGGGTGGTGTTATCGGTGTAGTTACACAGAATAATGGTCGAGGCGAGCAGCATTCCGAGCACAATCGGCAGCTTACGTGCCAGAGTGATGCTGAGGCCACGTTTAATCAGATAATCAGAGAACACGCCGCCGAGTACGCCACCGGCAAATCCGCACAGCGCAGGGATCGAAGCCACCAGGCCCACTTTCAGGATCGACATGCCTTTTTCCTGTACCAGGTAAATCGGGAACCAGGTGAGGAAAAACCAGGTAATTGTGTTGATAAAATACTGTCCGAAGAACACGCCGAGCATCATACGGTTAGTGAGCAACTGCTTGATATAATGCAATTTAGGACCGCCTGACTTCACATCACCCGGCTTTTTATGGTCCATATCCACGACCGCGCCGTTTTCAGAGATAAACTTCAGCTCTTCTTGCGACATACGCGGGTGATCGGTTGGGTTATGAATAAACTTTACCCACAGCCCGGTGAGCACAAAACCAATCACGCCCATCACGGTAAAGACATGTTCCCAGCCCCAGGCGAAGGTCAGCCAGCCCAGCAGCGGCGAAAACAGCGCCAGAGAGAAATACTGTGCGGAGTTAAAAATTGCGGACGCCGTACCGCGCTCTTTCGTCGGGAACCAGGCCGCCACGATCCGGGCATTCGCCGGGAAGGACGGCGCTTCCGAGAAGCCCAGCATAAAGCGCATGATGAACATTGAAATACCCGCCCAGGCCAGCGGGAACATGTCTACAAAGCCCTGCAGGAAGGTAAACAGCGACCAGAAGAACAGGCTGTAGGTGTAGACTTTCTTAGAACCGAACTTATCCAGCAGCCAGCCGCCGGGGATTTGCATTAACAGGTAAGCCCAGCCGAAAGCGGAGAAAATGTACCCCATTGAGATGGCACTGAGCTGTAACTCTTTCGCCACTTCCGTGCCGGCAATTGACAGCGTTGCACGGTCCGCATAGTTAACGGCTGTAACGATAAATATTATCAGCAATATTAAGTAACGGGTGTGCGTGCCTTTCTTTTTCTCGACAACTGTATCCAGAATCATTCTAATTACCTCGGGTACATTAAATTTTTATTATTATTGGGTAGATATTCCTGGTGATAAATTACTGATAATAAGAATGCATAATAATTTATCAGACGCTATGAAACCGTGATTTAGTATAATCAGCAGCGCCACGTTAATCATTGTGCAAGCGCTCATTAAACATGCGTTATTAAAATAATGTTTTGGGCATATGCACACATACATGGGCGCTAATGCACACATTTACGTATTGCTACCCCTGGTGGGGCGGCCTTGCTGAGTTTAAGTGATCATCATCACATTCTTGGCGATAAACTCCTGACATTCTTATTTCACGATACCGAATCTTTATTACTTATAATTAGATTCAAAATATAAATATCCACACTATTATCACCACCTTGTTGGAGAATACTGGACAATGGCCGACATCGAAATCAGACAAGAATCGCCAACGGCGTTTTATATTAAAGTTCACGAAACAGATAATGTGGCGATAATTGTCAATGACAATGGTCTGAAAGCTGGGACGCGTTTTCCAGACGGACTGGAACTCATTGAACATATTCCCCAGGGACATAAAGTGGCGCTCTTGGATATTCCTGTTCGCGGCGAAATCGTGCGTTATGGCGAAGTGATAGGCTATGCCGTTCGCGATATCCCACGCGGCAGTTGGATTGATGAATCAATGGTTGAGCTACCCAAGGCCCCGCCGCTGGAGACGCTGCCGCTGGCAACCAAAGTGCCAGAGCCGCTGCCGCCTCTTGAGGGTTACACCTTCGAAGGTTATCGCAATGCGGACGGTAGTGTCGGCACCAAGAATCTGCTCGGTATTTCCACCAGCGTGCACTGCGTGGCGGGCGTGGTGGATTATGTGGTGAAAATCATTGAGCGCGATCTGCTGCCCAAATACCCGAACGTTGACGGCGTGGTCGGACTCAATCACCTGTACGGCTGCGGCGTGGCGATTAATGCCCCAGCCGCCATCGTGCCGATTCGTACCATTCACAATATTGCGCTAAACCCGAACTTTGGCGGTGAAGTGATGGTCATTGGACTCGGCTGCGAAAAACTGCAGCCAGAGCGCCTGCTGGAAGGCACGCACGACGTGAAAAGTATTCCGGTCGACAGCGCCAGCATCGTCAGCCTGCAGGATGAAAAACACGTTGGCTTTCAATCGATGGTTGCCGATATTTTGCAGGTGGCCGAACGCCATCTGGCAAAACTCAATCAACGCCAGCGTGAAACCTGCCCGGCGTCAGAACTGGTGGTCGGCATGCAGTGCGGCGGCAGCGATGCGTTTTCAGGCGTGACGGCCAACCCGGCGGTCGGTTATGCCTCCGACCTGTTAGTACGCTGCGGCGCCACCGTAATGTTCTCTGAGGTTACCGAAGTGCGCGATGCCATCCATCTTCTGACCCCACGTGCGATTAACGAAGAAGTAGGTAAACGCCTGCTTGAAGAGATGGCCTGGTACGATAACTACCTTGATATGGGCAAAACGGATCGCAGCGCCAACCCTTCTCCTGGCAACAAGAAAGGCGGTCTGGCAAACGTGGTGGAAAAAGCGCTGGGTTCTATTGCCAAGTCTGGCAAGAGCGCGATTGTCGAAGTCTTGTCGCCGGGCCAACGCCCAACCAAACGCGGCCTGATTTACGCGGCTACACCCGCCAGTGATTTTGTCTGCGGTACGCAGCAGGTCGCTTCCGGGATCACCGTGCAGGTGTTCACCACCGGTCGCGGTACGCCGTACGGCCTGATGGCCGTGCCGGTGATAAAAATGGCGACCCGTACCGAGCTGGCCAACCGTTGGTTTGACCTGATGGACATCAACGCAGGCACCATCGCCACCGGGGAAGAAACCATTGAAGACGTGGGTCTGAAACTGTTCGAGTTTATTCTCGACGTCGCCAGTGGGCGTAAGAAAACCTTCTCGGATCAATGGGGACTGCATAACCAGCTGGCGGTGTTTAACCCGGCGCCAGTGACCTGATTATCCACATTTTTTCTTCATGAGCATGCCTTCGGGCATGCTTTTTTTTTTGCCATATACTTTCGCAACCCTCCCTTTTCTTTCGAAACTTTCATTTATCAGATCGAAATCACAAAAAAACGTTACGAAACCCTATACTTTATTTCGAAGAAAGCAATCGAAAGACTTCGGAGGAAGTATGTTTATCATCTCAAGCAAAATGATGCTGAAGAAGGCACAGCGAGAAGGCTATGCCGTACCGGCGTTTAACATTCACAACCTGGAGACCTTACAGGTTGTCGTGGAAACAGCAGCCGAACTACGCTCTCCGTTGATCGTCGCCGGCACGCCTGGCACTTTTAGCTATGCCGGTGTCGGTAATATCGTTGCAATCGCCAGTGAACTGGCAAGATGCTGGAACCATCCTCTCGCCATCCATCTCGATCACCATGAAAGCGCCACCGATATTGAAGAGAAAGTCGCTACAGGTATTCGCTCCGTCATGATCGATGGTTCCCATCTGCCGTTTGTCGACAACATTGCGTTAGTTAAACACGTAACGGATTACTGCCACCGCTATGACGTTAGCGTTGAAGCTGAGCTCGGACGGTTGGGTGGACAAGAAGATGACCTAATCGTGGACGGAAAAGATGCGCTTTATACCCACCCAGAACAGGCTCGGGAGTTCGTGGAAAAAACCGGTATCGACTCACTGGCGGTCGCGATTGGCACAGCTCATGGACTGTATAGCACTGAACCTAAACTGGATTTTGAACGGCTAACAGAAATTCGTCAGTCCGTTGATATTCCACTGGTTCTACATGGCGCATCCGGCCTGCCAGCACATGATATTAAGCGTGCCATCTCTTTAGGGATCTGCAAAGTCAACGTCGCTACCGAACTCAAAATCGCCTTTTCTGGCGCACTCAAAACCTATCTGAGTACAAATACCAATGCGAATGACCCACGGCATTACATGATGCCAGCAAAAGCCGCCATGAAAGAAGTGGTACGTAAAGTCATTGCCGACTGCGGTTGCGAAGGAAAACTATAAGTAACTGATTAATATGAATTGTATGAATTCTGGCAAAGGTCTGTTTTAAAGCTGGATCACGAAAGCTGCTTTTACCCTTTGCCTTCAATCCAAAAATATTATGAAGATAAACAAAAGATATCGGAGATAGAAGTGAAAGAAATAATCTCTCGTCATAAAGCAGGTGAACATTTAGGTATTTGTTCTGTTTGTTCAGCACATCCGTTGGTCATTGAATCCGCATTACGCTTTGATCTCAATACGGACAGTAAAGTTCTGATCGAAGCAACGTCTAATCAGGTTAATCAGTTTGGTGGCTATACCGGGATGAAACCCGCCGATTTCCGTGATTTTGTCTATGGCATCGCACAAGAAATTGGCTTCCCTCGAGAAAGACTGATCCTGGGGGGCGATCACCTCGGCCCTAACTGCTGGCAAAATGAAGTAGCGGCAGAAGCGATGGAGAAATCCGTAGCCTTGATTAAAGCTTACGTCGCCGCAGGATTCAGCAAAATCCATCTTGATGCTTCAATGTCCTGCGCTGACGATCCGACACCGCTAGACCCGATGGTTGTTGCTCAGCGAGCAGCCATACTTTGCCAGGCAGCAGAATCAACAGCAACCGAAGAACAGAAACGCCAACTGACTTACGTGATTGGCACTGAAGTTCCCGTACCTGGTGGAGAAGCCACCACCATCGGTAGCGTTCATGTCACACGTGAAGAAGATGCCGCCCGGACACTGGAAACCCATCAGGTTGCCTTCAGTGCATTAGGGCTTGAAGAAGCGTTAACGCGCGTAATCGCCATTGTGGTCCAGCCCGGCGTCGAATTCGATCACACTCAAATTATTCACTATCAGCCACAAGCTGCAAAAGCGCTTTCCGCCTGGATCAAAGAGACCCCAATGGTCTACGAAGCGCATTCCACAGATTATCAAACCCGCCAGGCATACCGTGCGCTGGTACGCGATCACTATGCGATTTTGAAAGTGGGTCCAGCACTCACCTTCGCTCTGCGTGAAGCTATTTTTGCCCTTGCGCAAATGGAAAATGAACTGGTATCTCCGGAGCAAAGAAGCCGGGTATTGGAAGTGATTGACGAAGTTATGTTGAATGAACCGGACTACTGGAAAAAATACTATCGCCCAACCTGGAGTCAGGCGATGGTTGATATTCACTTCAGTCTCTCCGACCGTATTCGTTACTACTGGCCGCATCCCCGCATTCGTCAAAGCGTAGAGAAATTAATAACCAATCTTAATGACGTCGCTTTACCACTGGGGCTAATTAGCCAGTTTATGCCCGTGCAATTTGAGCGTCTGTCTGAAGGAACGTTAACCGCGACGCCACACAATCTGATTATCGACAAAATTCAGGACGTTCTGCGCGCCTATCGCTTTGGTTGCGCACCAGCACTTGCCTGAAATCAGGAGAATATATGAGCCAACTTTTTGTCCGAACAGGAATTAACTTTAGCTCGTGTCAGCATGCGCTGACACATATTGGGGAGGAGATGCTGGCCAAAGGGGTCGTGCACGAAAGTTACCCGCAGGCCCTGATTGAGCGTGAAGCAACCTTTCCAACTGGAATAGCGCTGGAACGTCATGCCGTTGCGATTCCACATTGTGAAGCTGTCCATGCTAAATCTCCTGCTATCTATCTGATTCGCCCGGATACACCGGTCAACTTTCAACAAGCGGATGATGATGAAGAGATCGCCGTCTCTTTAATTATCGCCTTAATCGTTGAGAACCCGACGGCACAACTGAAGCTCCTGCGTCGTCTGTTTAGTGAGCTACAAAACCCGAACACCATTGAAGCATTACTGAATGCGCCCGATGCAGAACTGGCAATGCTCTTTCGGGAAAAAATCCTTGAGTCTGAGCTCTGTGCCCAGATTTGATAAAAAACTGATAATAAAAGGAATACCCTATGAAACGTAAAGTAATTGTGGCCTGTGGCGGTGCTGTAGCAACTTCAACAATGGCTGCGGAAGAAATTAAAGAACTCTGTGAAGCCAACAATATACAACTCGACCTGGTTCAGTGTCGTGTAACAGAAATCGAAACCTATATGGACGGCGCAGACCTCATTTGTACCACGGCTCGCGTTGACCGTACATTTGGCGATATCCCGGTGGTTCACGGCATGCCTTTTGTCTCAGGCGTGGGTATCGAAGCATTGCAGCAAAAAATCCTGACCATCCTCGTGGGGTAACGCCATGTTTAGCGAAATAATGCGTTATATCCTCGATTTAGGTCCAACGGTTATGCTGCCGTTAGTGATCATCATCTTCTCAAAATTGCTGGGAATGAAGCTCGGGGATTGTTTCAAATCTGGTCTGCATATCGGGATTGGGTTTGTCGGCATCGGCCTGGTAATCGGCCTGATGCTGGACTCTATTGGACCTGCCGCAAAAGCAATGGCAGAACAGTTTCAAATTAACCTGCACGTCATCGATGTCGGCTGGCCTGGTTCATCACCGATGACCTGGGCTTCGCAAATTGCGTTAATTGCGATTCCTGTCGCCATTGGGGTGAATATCCTGATGCTGGTTACCCGCATGACCCGTGTGGTGAATGTCGACATCTGGAATATCTGGCATATGACGTTTACCGGCGCCATGTTGCATCTGGCGACCGGTTCATACTGGTTGGGCATCCTCGGTGTGGTTGTTCATGCCGCCTTCGTCTACAAACTGGGCGACTGGTTTGCCAAAGACACGCGCGACTTTTTTGGCCTGGAAGGCATCGCCATTCCACATGGTTCCTCGGCATATCTGGGCCCGATAGCGGTCCTGGTTGATACGATCATTGAAAAAATCCCAGGTCTGAACCGGATTCATTTCAGTGCGGATGATGTACAAAAACGCTTCGGCCCCTTCGGAGAACCCGTCACCGTCGGTTTTGTGATGGGGTTAGTGATCGGCATGCTGGCAGGGTATGACGTTAAAGCTGTGCTCCAACTGGCGGTTAAAACAGCTGCCGTTATGTTGCTCATGCCGCGCGTCATTAAACCGATTATGGATGGACTCACTCCCATTGCAAAGCATGCTCGCAAGCGCCTGCAGGCAAAATTTGGTGGCCAGGAGTTCTTGATTGGCCTGGATCCTGCGCTACTGCTCGGCCATACGTCAGTGGTTTCCGCCAGTCTTATCTTTATCCCGCTGACCATTCTGATTGCCGTTCTGGTACCAGGAAACCAGGTTCTGCCATTCGGCGATCTCGCGACCATTGGTTTCTTTGTCGCCATGGCGGTAGCCGTTCATCAGGGAAACCTTTTCCGCACGCTGATCTCCGGCGTCATCATCATGGGTATCACCCTGTGGATAGCCACGCAAACCATTGGTTTACATACCCAGCTAGCCGCCAATGCGGGCGCATTGAAAGCCGGTGGCATGGTGGCTTCAATGGACCAGGGCGGTTCCCCAATCACCTGGCTGCTAATCCAGCTCTTCACCTGGCAGAACGTGGTGGGTTTCATCATTATCGGTGCTATTTACCTGTTGGGTGTACTGCTGACCTGGCGTCGGGCGCGTAATTTCGTGGCGGCTGAAAAAGCGGCAGCCATAACAGAAAGCCAGACCGCATCTTAATTTCTGGGGAGCATTTGCTCCCCTTCACTTTTCTGGAGACACTTATGAAATCAGTGGTTATTCACGCTGAGGGCGACGTACGCGTTGAAGAACGTCCCATACCACAACTGCAAACTGATGAAGATGTACTGGTCAAGGTGGTCAGTTCAGGGCTTTGCGGCTCAGATATTCCCCGAGTCTTCAATCATGGCGCTCACTATTATCCAATCACACTTGGGCATGAGTTCAGTGGCTATGTTGAGTCTTACGGCGCGGGCGTAACCGATCTACAACCCGGAGATGCCGTTGCCTGCGTACCGTTGCTCCCCTGCTTCCACTGTCCTCAGTGCGAGCGTGGATATTTCTCATTGTGTAAGCAATATCAGTTTGTCGGATCGCGCAGCGAAGGCGGCAATGCAGAATATGTGGTGGTAAAACGCGCCAACCTGTTCCGCCTGCCTTCAGAAATGCCGATTGATGATGGCGCATTCATTGAGCCCATTACCGTTGGCCTGCATGCTTTTCACCTCGCTCAGGGATGCGAAGGCAAAAACGTGATCATCGCTGGTGCAGGTACTATCGGTTTACTGGCAATGCAATGTGCTCGCGAACTCGGCGCAAAAAGCATCACGGCGATTGATATCAACCCGCAGAAGCTGGCGTTAGCAAAAGAACTGGGGGCAACCTATGTGTTTAACAGTCGGGAGATGAGTGCGATCGAGATCTACTCCAGTCTGGAGAACATTCAATTTGACCAACTCATCCTGGAGACTGCGGGAACCCCACAAACTGTTACTCTGTCGATCGAAATTGCCGGACCTCGCGCTCAACTGGCATTAGTCGGTACGCTGCATCACGATCTGGCGCTAGCTTCAGGTGTTTTTGGGCAAATATTGCGTAAAGAGTTAACCATCCTTGGCAGTTGGATGAACTATTCCAGCCCATGGCCTGGAGAAGAGTGGGAAACCGCTGCCCGTTTACTCACGGAGAAACGCTTACAGCTTGAGCCGTTAATTGCCCACAGTGGTGATGCCGACAGCTTTGCCAGCGCAGTCAAGTCACTCAATGGCGCGCCGATGCAGGGGAAAATTCTGCTCAAACTCTCCTGACCCAACGAGCCAGCAACCTGCGCTGGCTCACATTTACTTTCGAAATTTAGCGTTCACCTTTCGCAATCCTTCGATTAAACTAGTGGCAGTCAAATTATCAGGCAAATCAATATGAACTCATTTGAGAGAAGGAATAAAATTGTCGACCTGATTAATACGCAGGGTAGCGTACTGGTAATGGATCTTTCGAATACCTTTGGTATTTCTGAAGTAACCATTCGCGCCGACCTGCGGTTATTAGAAGAGAAGGGTCTGGTCACCCGTTTTCATGGCGGTGCGGCAAAACCAGGAAGCCATCTGGCTGAAGGTGACAATCAGGAAGTATTATTAGAAGATCGGTATCAGCTTGCCAGCGATCCCAAAAAGCGGATCGCTCAGGCTGCAACGGCAATGGTCGAGGAAGGAATGACCGTGATTCTGGATAGCGGAAGCACGACCTTACTGATCGCTGAGGCGCTAAACCGAAAAAGTAATATCACAGTTATTACCAATAGCCTGCCCGCTGCGTTTACGTTATCGGAAAACAAAGACATTACGCTGGTCGTCTGCGGCGGCACGGTGCGTCACAAAACTCATTCAATGCATGGCACTATCGCTGAACGTTCCCTTCAAGGGATAAGCGCAGACCTGATGTTCGTTGGCGCCGACGGGATTGATGCCACTAATGGTATAACGACATTCAACGAAGGCTATTCGATTAGTAGCGTGATGGCTGCTGCGGCACATAAGGTTATTGCCGTACTGGATGCAACAAAATTTAACCGACGAGGTTTTAATCAGG
The DNA here is from genome assembly GCF_030336725.1 of Citrobacter sp. Cb031. Lineage (NCBI taxonomy): Bacteria > Pseudomonadati > Pseudomonadota > Gammaproteobacteria > Enterobacterales > Enterobacteriaceae > Citrobacter > Citrobacter sp. Cb031. Next base: position 126,864 of record NZ_JAOWDA010000025.1, on the reverse strand, counting down.
TACTTCCAATGGAGAAGATTAACTGCGTAATAACCGACGACAGTATCAGCAAACAGGATAAATCAGCGCTGGCCAAAACAGGGGTTGAACTGCTGGTCGTTTAAATTACCCTCCATAGCCCCCCTTTCGTCGCGCCAACGCGTTGCAGTTTGCCTTTTAGCTGCAACGCTTTCAGATAGCGTTCTACAGTTCGGGCTGAGATTTCACACTCATCAGCGATACTTTTGGCGGATCTGCCTGGCTGATTCGACAAGATTTGTAGTATGCGTTTTTCAATATCCAGTAAATCAGGCGACATTTCTTCCGACATTTCTTCCGACATTTCTTCCGACATTTCTTCCGACAGGGCTGATGATTTCCCCAATCCCTCTTGCAAAGCAAAGATGATGTTTTCAAGGATAAATTCTATAAATGGCGTGCAGCTACTTTGCCGATCGCACTGCCCTAACACCTGGTAGTAGCGATCCTGTTGGTAGTGGATCAGTGTCTCTACTGGTAACCACGCCAATTCCGATCGCCACTCACGGAGGATTAATGTCTGCCACAACCGGCCCATCCGTCCATTGCCGTCGGCAAAAGGATGAATGAATTCAAATTCATAATGGAAAATAGCACCAGCAATCAGTGGGTGGAGCTCTGTCGTTTTTAACCAGCCCAGTAGGTCATTCATCAATCGAAGAACTTGTGACGCCGGTGGGGCCATATGGATAAGCTGTTTCTCCCTGTAAACACCGACATTGCCGGATCGCAATTGACCCGGGTTATCGACAAGCCCCATCATCAGGATTTGATGTGCCTGTAAAAGATCGGAGAGTCTTTCACTTTTCCACTCTGACATTTTTTCATAGGCCAGAATCGCATTTCTGACTTCCTGTATATCTTTAGCCGGAGCCAGAATACGTTTCCCCTCCATCAGAGCGGTGACTTGTTCCGTAGTCAACGAATTATGCTCAATCGCTAAAGAAGCCTGAATAGTACGAATACGATTCTCTTTGCGCAAAAGAGGAGATGCCCTACCAGCCATCGCCGCCCAATTTCCCATCAACTCCCCAATTTCAATGACTTGATTGAGGATCAATGGAGTGATGACGAAAGGTGGTTGGTAGGTGCTCACTGTTACTCCCCCTGCTGTTCCAGCGCGTACTTATACAGCGCATTCTTCTTCACGCCGTGGATCTCAGCGGCCAGTGCGGCGGCCTTTTTCAGCGGCAGCTCTGCCTGCAATAAGGCCAACGTACGCAGCGCATCAGCCGGAAGGTCGTCTTCTTGCGCTTTGTGTCCTTCGACAATCAGCACCATTTCGCCTTTACGACGGTTTTCATCTTCCTTGACCCACGCCAGCAGTTCGCCGACCGGCGCACCGTGAATGGTTTCCCAGGTTTTGGTCAACTCACGCGCCAACACCACGTAGCGGGATTCGCCCCAGACGGCAACCATGTCTTCCAGGCTATCCAGCAAACGGTGGGTGGATTCATAAAAAATAAGCGTACGCGGTTCAGCCTCAATGGCTTTCATCGCATCACGACGCCCTTTCGATTTGGCAGGCAGAAAACCTTCATAGCAAAAGCGGTCTGAAGGCAGACCTGCAGCGCTCAGGGCAGCAATCGCCGCGCAAGGGCCTGGCAGGGGAACAACGCGGATCCCTGCTTCGCGACAGGTCCGTACCAGATGGTAACCAGGATCGTTAATCAGCGGCGTTCCGGCATCGGAAACCAGCGCAATGTTTTGCCCTTCTTTAAGCTTCGCCACCAGCGTTTCGGCCTTTTGTTGCTCGTTGTGATCATGTAAAGCGAACAAACGCGCGTTAATCGCGAAGTGTTGTAACAAGAGTCCTGTATGACGAGTGTCTTCAGCGGCAATCAAATCAACGGCTTGTAAAACTTCGAGCGCTCGTTGGGTAATATCAGCCAAATTTCCTATAGGAGTAGGTACAATAAAGAGTTGGCCTTGAGAATTATCCGCCGATTCGTGTTGTTTCATTGTGTCGTCCGTATTGCCGATTTAATATTGAGCATTGAGTAAAAAAATATCACTGGATACAGTATGGTACCCTCAACATTTTCTCGTTTGAAAGCCGCACGCGCGCTACCAGTCATTCTGGCTGCACTGATTTTCGCAGGCTGTGGCACCCAGGCGCCAGACCAAAGTGCAGCCCATATGCAGGGCACTGCGCAGGCTGATTCCGGCTTTTATCTGCAACAAATGCAGCAAAGCTCAGATGATAGCAAGACCAACTGGCAATTACTCGCCATTCGTGCACTGCTGAAAGAAGGCAAGAGCCAGCAGGCTTTCGAGCTGTTCAACCAGCTACCACAGAAGCTAAGCGATACCCAGCGTCGTGAGCAGTCACTGCTGGCTGTCGAAATTAAGCTCGCGCAGAAAGATGTCGCTGGCGCACAGGCCCTGCTGGATAAGCTAACCCCCGCCGATTTTGATCAAAACCAGCAGGCGAGATACTGGCAGGCGCAAATCGACGTCAACCAGGGTCGTCCATCGCTGACGCTACTGCGCGCCCTGATCGCCCAGGAACCGCTGCTGGCCGCGAACGCTAAGCAGAAAAACATGGATGCCACCTGGCAGGCGCTGTCATCCATGACCCAGGAGCAAGCGCAGACGCTGGTCATCAATGCGGATGAAAACGTGCTGCAAGGCTGGTTAGATCTCCAGCGCGTCTGGTTCGATAACCGTAACGATCCAGACATGATGAAAGCCGGTATTGCTGACTGGCAGAAACGTTATCCACAAAACCCGGGGGCAAAACTGTTGCCAACGCAGTTGGTTAACGTGCAGAGCTTTAAACCCGCTTCCACCAGCAAAATTGCTCTGCTGCTGCCGCTGAACGGTCAGGCCGCTGTATTTGGCCGTACTATTCAGCAAGGCTTTGAAGCTGCGAAAAATATGGGTACTCAACCCGTAGCGGACCCTGCTGTTGCCGCGCCTGCTGCGGATACAGCGGCTGCGACGACCACGGAACAGCCGCAAACGACTGACGGTGTTGCCAGCCCGGCTCAGGCGTCAGTAAGCGATCTGACCAACGAGACGCCAGCACAGCCAGAAGCTACAGCCCCACAGCCAACAGCGCCTGCGCAGCCAACAACCGCCAGCGCACCAGCGAATCCGTCCGCGGAGCTGAAAATCTACGACACGTCATCACAGCCGCTGAATCAGATCCTGACTCAGGTTCAGCAGGATGGCGCCAGCATCGTGGTTGGCCCACTGTTGAAGAACAATGTTGAAGAGCTGATGAAAAGCAACACGCCATTAAACGTCCTGGCGCTTAATCAGCCGGAGTCGGTGAAAAACCTGCCGAACGTCTGCTACTTCGCTCTGTCGCCAGAAGATGAAGCGCGCGACGCAGCACGCCACATTCGCGATCAAGGAAAACAGACGCCGCTGTTGTTGATCCCGCGGAGTTCGTTAGGCGATCGCGTTGCCAACGCCTTTGCACAGGAGTGGCAAAAACTGGGTGGCGGCGTGGTGCTGCAGCAGAAATTCGGCTCCACCGCTGAGCTGAAAATGGGCGTCAACGGCGGCTCGGGGATCTCCCTGACGGGCAGCCCGGTGGCCTCTTCTGTACCCGCGCAGCCTGGCGTGACGATTGGCGGTCTGACCATCCCGGCAGCACCTACCGATGCGCAAATCACCGGCGGCAGCGGTCGTGTTGATGCCGTATATATTCTGGCAACGCCGGAAGAAATTGCATTTATAAAGCCGATGATCGCCATGCGCAACGGTAGCCAGAGCGGTGCCACGCTGTACGCCAGCTCCCGTAGCGCGCAGGGAACTGCCGGCCCAGATTTCCGTCTGGAGATGGAAGGCTTGCAGTACAGCGAAATTCCGATGCTGGCAGGCGCTAACGCCCCTCTCATGCAGCAGGCGCTGGGCGCGGTTCGTAACGACTACTCGCTGGCACGTATGTACGCGATGGGCGTCGATGCCTGGTCGCTTGCCAACCACTTCTCGCAAATGCGTCAGGTGCAGGGTTTCGAAATTAACGGCAACACCGGAGCCTTAACCGCAACGCAGGATTGTGTGATTAACAGGAAGTTATCATGGCTCAAATACCAGCAAGGGCAAGTCGTCCCCGCCAGTTAACGAGTAAACAGACCGGTGACGCGTGGGAATCCACCGCGCGTGACTGGCTGCAGAGCAAGGGACTGCATTTTATCGCCGCCAACGTGCGTGAGCGTAGCGGCGAAATCGACCTGATAATGCGTGAAGGCAACACCACCGTATTTGTTGAGGTTCGCTATCGGCGCTCAGCCCAGTTTGGCGGTGCAGCGGCGAGTGTGACCCGGAGCAAACAACACAAATTATTACAGACTGCCCGCTTGTGGCTTGCGCGCCACAATGGAAGTTTTGATACTGTGGATTGCCGGTTCGATGTGTTAGCCTTCACCGGAAATGATGTTGAGTGGTTTAAGGACGCGTTCAACGACCGCTCATAGTTGAAGATTCAGAGCCTGGTTCTTAAGGATTAGCGTGTTAGATAGAATTAAAGTCTGCTTTACAGAAAGCATTCAAACTCAGATAGCTGCGGCTGAAGCACTTCCGGATGCGATCTCCCGTGCAGCCATGACGCTGGTTCAGTCCCTGCTCAATGGCAACAAAATTCTCTGTTGTGGTAATGGGACGTCCGCTGCCAACGCACAGCATTTTGCTGCCAGCATGATCAATCGTTTTGAAACAGAGCGCCCAAGTTTACCTGCGATTGCACTAAATACTGATAATGTGGTCTTAACTGCGATTGCCAACGATCGCCTGCACGACGAAGTTTATGCAAAACAAGTCCGTGCGCTGGGACATGCAGGTGATGTTCTGCTGGCAATCTCTACGCGTGGTAATAGCCGCGATATCGTAAAAGCCGTTGAAGCCGCCGTGACACGCGACATGACAATTGTCGCACTGACCGGGTATGACGGAGGGGAGCTGGCCGGGTTACTGGGGCCGCAGGATGTTGAAATCCGTATCCCTTCACACCACAGCGCCCGCGTTCAGGAAATGCATATGCTGACGGTCAACTGCCTTTGCGATCTCATCGATAACACGCTTTTCCCTCACCAGGATGATTAAGGAGTACACATGAAGGCATTTTCGCCGCTTGCTGTGATTATCGCTGCCCTGCTACTGCAAGGCTGTGTCGCTGCCGCCGTTGTCGGAACTGCTGCTGTCGGCACCAAAGCCGCGACGGATCCTCGCAGTGTAGGCACCCAGGTAGATGACGGAACCCTGGAATTACGCGTCAATACCGCGTTGTCGAAAGATGCCCAGATCAAGAAAGAGGCGCGTATCAACGTGAGCGCGTATCAGGGTAAAGTACTGCTGGTCGGTCAGTCGCCAAATAGCGAACTGTCTGCGCGAGCAAAACAGATTGCGATGGGCGTAGAAGGTACCACTGAGGTCTTTAACGAGATCCGTCAGGGTCAGCCAATCGGCCTGGGCGATGCGTCTAACGATACCTGGATAACCACTAAAGTACGTTCCCAGTTGCTGACCAGCGATCAGGTGAAATCCTCTAACGTGAAAGTCACCACCGAAAACGGGGAAGTGTTCCTGTTGGGTCTGGTAACTGAACGTGAAGCGAAGGCTGCGGCAGACATCGCCAGCCGGGTAAGCGGCGTGAAACGCGTCACTACGGCTTTTACGTTTATTAAGTAAGACAAGCTACAAATGCCGGATGGCGACGCCAGAGCGTCCTCTCCGGCATTTTATTTGGCTCTTTCGCGCAGTTCGGAAGAGGTCAGGATCGAAACGCCTTCATGTCCAGGCGCCAGTGCCTCCGCCAGCATAGCCCGGGCTACATCACGCGCCTCAATCGACTTCCAGTTCCCCGGCAGCAGCCGAAATAACGGCGCTAAAAACCTCTCATTCGCCCGCTGTTTATCCCGTTCTCCGAGTAACATTGAAGGCCGAACAATCGTCAGCCGCGGCCAATTTTGCGCGATCAGCGCCTGCTCCATTTCCCCTTTCACCCGGTTATAAAAAAACGGTGAATTGGCATTGGCACCCATCGAACTGACCACCAGCATATGCTGAGCGCCCAACCGACGCCCCGTCAGGGCCGTGTCCACCACCAGCGTATAGTCAGCATGGATAAACGCTTCTTTACTACCCGCTTCTCGCCGAGTGGTTCCCAGACAACAAAAGACAATATCTACCGGATCGGTGACCTGCGCCAGCGCATCGGTTAACTGCGGATCATAGGGATTATAGACGCCAGCCGTATCAGCCAGCGGTCGACGCGTCGGTGCCGTGATGGCATTGACCCGGGGTTCATTGAGCAGCATACGCAGCAAATTTCCGCCTACCAGCCCCGTTGCGCCTGTTATTAATACCTGACTCATCGCTAATCTTCCCCTGACTCTTTAATCACTCTATTAACTATAGATCACGTTGCCAGTGCTTTTTTTTACCAAAGCCCAGCGTGTTGTCCGTGAATTTGACTTCATCCAGTCGAATCTCCCACACGGGCGCAGGCAGCATTCTGGCGACCGGGAAACGGCGGTTGTAGGCGTTACGCGCGGCTTCACTCTCCTGCCCTTCAAGACGCCGGATTTCCCCTTTAAACTGTACGCCACGAATCAGGGCGACCGTTTTGGGCTGACCATTTACCGTGCCGGCAATCGGCGCGCGCGGCCCGGACATCTGCGCATGGCGCGTTTTTTCTTCGGTCAGCACATAGAACACCATCTTCTGCGCATCAAACAGGTAAAACGCATTGGCGCACCATAATTCACCGTCATGATGTACACACCAGGTCACGACGTGCTGCTTTGCCAGCCAGCGGGTCACCGCAGTCAGTGTTTCCATTTCTGTTCTCTTTTATACTGTAGGCCTGAAAATTATCACGTCGATGGTGACAATGACACCCTGGTATCTGTACCTGATCCGTACTGCGGACAACGCCTTATACACCGGAATAACCACCGATGTGCAGCGCCGCTATAAGCAGCATCAAAGTGGGAAAGGCGCGAAGGCGCTGCGCGGAAAGGGAGAACTCACGTTGGCATTTGCGGCTCAGGTCGGCGACCGTTCGCTGGCCCTGCGCTTAGAATATCGCGTCAAACAGCTTACAAAGCGGCAGAAAGAGCGCCTTGTTGAAGGCGAAGGGCTTGAGGCACTACTGAGCAGCCTGCAAACCCCCGGCGCTTAAAAACGATTGAAGTAGTCGTGGTATTCCACAAGGCCCGTCACACCCTCCAGCGCATCGTCCGCCAGGCGATGAACCTGGAACGCGCTTTCGGTACCCGGCCAGCGGCAACGCAGGTCATGATGGGCAGCCAGCTCAAAACCAAAGCGGCTGTACAGCGCCGGATCGCCCAGCGTAACCACCGCGGCGTAACCAAACTCGTTCAGGGAATCGAGTCCTTCATAGACCAGCTGACGCGCCAGGCCCTGTCCACGGTAGTTTTCATCCACCGCGAGCGGCGCCATGCCGACCCATTGCAGGTCTTCGCCCTGGACATCGACAGGGCTGAACGCGACGTAACCCACTACCTGACCTTCGTCATCGGTAGCAACCAGACCCAGCGTTATGAAACCGTCTTCACGCAGGTCGTGCACTAATTTCGCTTCCGCATCGCTCTCAAATGAACGACGCAGCAATGCATCAATACCTGGGGCATCAATGGGAATTTCAACTCGAATCAGCATGGCTCACCTACCGAAGTCTGTTTGGTTTCTGGCGACGTTTTCATTCCCGCCTCAACAAAATCCGCCAACTGCATCAGCATGACGCGCAACGCTTTAGGCATCTGATCCAGTTCGATGGCGTCCATCAGATTTTTAACATACAGCCCTAATTCTGTATCACCTTCAATCACCAGGCGACGCTGGAAGAACAGCGTATCCGGATCCTGCTTACGCGCCGCGATCATCAGGAGATCGCTGGCATCCGCGCTAAAACTCACATCCGCCTCTGCATTCTGGCTGACGATAAGTTTATCGTTCTCAACAGAGGTATACCATTTAAGGCCAATGTCACGCACATGAATGCTCAGCCAGCGACCGTCGAGAAACTCCAGCTCCCCATCGGCCAGCGCCTGACTAAACTGCCAGCTCAGGACCTGCTCCAGAACCTGGCGCTTCAGCGCAAAGGGCGTCAGTTTAACCGGTACACTCATCAGAGAAGGACCAAAATGTACTAAGCGTGAACGCAGTTTATCCAACACGAGCTTTACTCCCTGTTTCAATTATCCTGCTATTTTGCCATATCAAATAAACGACATAGCGGCATAAATCAACAATTCGCTACGAAATTGTTACCTCTTATTGGTATCACCAATACGACTTTAACTGCCTCAAATCAAAAATTGTCTCAGCAAGGTTAACTAAAATCCCTCTTCGTTAACATTTCTGCGCCCTTTACGGCGCAACGTTCAGGATAAATTATGGAGCTGCTCTGCCCTGCCGGAAACCTCCCGGCGCTTAAGGCGGCCATCGAGAACGGCGCTGATGCGGTCTACATCGGGCTGAAAGATGATACCAACGCCCGTCATTTCGCCGGCCTTAATTTTACCGAGAAAAAATTGCAGGAAGCGGTGAGTTTTGTCCATCAGCACCGCCGTAAGCTGCACATCGCGATTAACACCTTTGCGCATCCGGATGGTTACGCGCGCTGGCAACGTGCCGTAGATATGGCGGCGCAACTGGGTGCGGATGCGCTGATCCTCGCCGACCTCGCCATGCTTGAGTATGCCGCAGAGCGCTACCCGCATATTGAGCGTCATGTCTCTGTTCAGGCATCCGCAACCAATGAAGAGGCGATTAATTTCTATCATCGCAACTTTGATGTCGCCCGCGTGGTGCTGCCGCGCGTACTGTCTATTCACCAGGTGAAGCAGCTCGCTCGCGTCACGCCAGTTCCCCTGGAAGTGTTCGCCTTTGGCAGTCTGTGCATTATGGCGGAAGGCCGCTGCTATCTTTCATCCTATCTGACGGGCGAGTCTCCTAATACGGTTGGCGCTTGCTCCCCTGCCCGTTTTGTTCGCTGGCAGCAGACCCAACAAGGGCTGGAATCCCGTCTTAATGAAGTGCTGATCGACCGTTATCAGGACGGAGAAAACGCCGGTTATCCGACGCTGTGTAAAGGCCGCTATCTGGTTGATGGCGAGCGCTATCATGCGCTGGAAGAACCCACCAGCCTGAATACGCTGGAGCTGCTGCCAGAACTGCTGGCGGCCAATATTGCCTCGGTGAAAATCGAAGGGCGTCAGCGTAGCCCGGCCTACGTCAGCCAGGTGGCGAAAGTGTGGCGCCAGGCGATCGACCACTGTATGGCCGACCCGCAAAACTACGCCCCACAGGCCGCGTGGATGGAAACGCTCGGTTCAATGTCCGAAGGCACGCAGACCACGCTTGGCGCGTATCACCGTAAATGGCAGTGAGAGAAGCAATGAAATATTCCTTAGGGCCGGTGCTGTGGTACTGGCCGAAAGAAACGCTGGAAGATTTTTATCAGCAGGCCGCCACCAGCCAGGCCGACGTTATCTATCTTGGCGAAGCGGTGTGCAGTAAACGCCGCGCCACCAAAGTAGGCGACTGGATCGATATGGCGAAATCGCTCGCTGGCAGCGGTAAACAGGTGGTGCTGTCAACGCTGGCGCTGGTGCAGGCCTCCTCTGAGCTGGGAGAACTGAAGCGCTATGTCGAAAACGGCGACTTCCTGCTGGAAGCCAGCGATCTCGGCGTGGTAAACATGTGTGCCGAGCGTAAGCTGCCGTTTGTCGCCGGGCATGCACTCAACTGCTACAACGCGGTAACCCTGCGTTTGCTGCTCAGGCAGGGCATGGTGCGCTGGTGTATGCCGGTAGAACTGTCCCGTGACTGGCTGGTCAATCTGCTTAACCAGTGTGAAGAGCTGGGTATTCGCAATCAGTTTGAAGTAGAGGTGCTGAGCTACGGGCATCTGCCGCTGGCGTACTCTGCCCGCTGCTTTACCGCACGCTCTGAAGACCGCCCAAAAGACGAGTGTGAAACCTGCTGCATCAAATACCCGAATGGGCGCGATGTGCTGTCGCAGGAGAATCAGCAGGTCTTTGTCCTCAACGGCATCCAGACCATGAGCGGCTATGTTTACAACCTCGGCAACGAGCTGACATCGATGCAGGGTCTGGTTGATATTGTGCGTCTGTCCCCTTCAGGCAGCGACACGTTCGCTATGCTCGATGCCTTCCGCGCCAATGAAAATGGCACTACCCCATTACCGCTTGCTGCCCACAGCGACTGCAACGGCTACTGGAAGCGACTGGCAGGTCTTGAACTACAGCCGTGATTAATAGCTCACTTTGTTAACAACATTCGCTAATCTTTAATGCAGTATTAAAAGATTAACCGGTAACAAAGTGAGCCGTTATGACTGACAAAACTATTCCGTTCTCGGTGCTGGATCTGGCGCCGATCCCTGAAGGATCTTCGGCAAAAGAGGCCTTCACACACTCGCTTGATCTCGCTCGACTGGCCGAAAAGCGCAGCTACCACCGCTACTGGCTGGCAGAACATCACAACATGACCGGCATCGCCAGCGCTGCAACCTCTGTGCTGATTGGCTATCTGGCTGCCAATACCACCACGCTGCATCTTGGTTCTGGCGGCGTTATGCTGCCCAACCATTCGCCGCTGGTGATCGCCGAGCAGTTTGGTACCCTGAATACGCTGTATCCGGGACGAATCGATCTCGGGCTTGGCCGCGCGCCGGGTAGCGACCAACCGACCATGCGCGCGTTGCGCCGCCATATGAGTGGTGATATCGATAACTTCCCGCGCGACGTAGCTGAACTGGTGGACTGGTTCGACGCCCGCGATCCAAATCCCCATGTACGCCCGGTTCCCGGCTACGGCGAGCAGATCCCGGTCTGGTTATTAGGCTCCAGTCTGTACAGCGCACAGCTGGCAGCCCAGCTCGGCCTACCATTTGCCTTCGCCTCGCACTTTGCTCCGGATATGTTGCATCAGGCGCTGCATCTGTATCGCACCCAGTTCAAGCCCTCAGCGCGTCTGGCAAAGCCGTATGCGATGGTGTGCATCAATATCATTGCCGCCGACAGCAATCGCGATGCCGAATTTCTTTTCACCTCAATGCAGCAGGCGTTTGTGAAACTGCGTCGTGGCGAAACCGGCCAGCTACCGCCACCGGTAGAGAATATGCATCAGCTGTGGTCCGCTTCCGAGCAGTACGGCGTACAACAGGCTCTGAGCATGTCGCTGGTTGGTGATAAGGCGAAAGTGCGACACGGTCTCGACGCCATTTTGCGTGAAACCCAGGCCGATGAAATTATGGTTAACGGCCAGATTTTTGATCATCAGGCACGGCTACATTCGTTTGACCTGGCGATGCAGGTGAAAGAAGAGTTGGTGGGGTAATCGTTGTTTTGCCCGGTGGCGCTTCGCTTACCGGGCTTACGAGACCGTATAGGCCGGATAAGGCGCAACCGCCATCCGGCACTAAAAGGTTACTGGTACACAGGCAACAAATTCACGCTCGACAGAATATGGATAACCGCGTTGCCGATACCGAATACCAGGATCAGCGCAATCATCGGCTTGCCGCCCCAGACACGGAATTTCGGGCTGCCGAAACGTTCGCGAGATTTACGGGCCAGCAGCGCCGGAACAATGGCGGCCCAGATGGTCGCGGCAAGCCCTGCATAGCCAATGGCGTACAGGAAACCGTTCGGCCACAGCAGGCCACCGACAATCGGCGGGACAAACGTCAGCAATGCCGTTTTAAAACGTCCCATTGCCGAGTCATCAAAGCCAAACAGATCCGCCAAATAGTCAAACAGACCGAGCGTGACGCCGAGGAATGAACTCGCCACCGCAAAGTTGGAGAACACCACCAGCAGCAGATCCAGACTGCGGCTGTTCAGCACGCCGCTCAGCGCCTGTACCAGCACATCAATGTTACCGCCCTGCTGCGCAATACCGATAAATTCCGGACGCGGGATGTTACCCATCGTCCCCAGCAACCATACGGTATACAGCACCAGCGCCAGCAGCGTGCCGTACACCAGGCACTTAACGATGGTCTTCGGATCTTTGCCGTAATACTTCATCAGGCTCGGGACGTTGCCGTGATAGCCGAATGAGGCCAGGCAGAACGGTAACGTCATCAGCAGGTACGGCGTATACGAAGCGTTGCTCTGCGCCACGTTAAACAGCGTAGTGGGCGTAACATGCCCCAGCAGACTGCCGAAGGTCAGGAAAAAAGTAATCACCTTCGCGCCCAGCACAATCGCCGTCATGCGGCTAACCGCTTTGGTGCTTAACCACACCACGAACGCCACCAGCAGCGCAAAACCAAGACCCGCCGCACGCGCCGGAACGTTCAGCGACATCTCCGAGAAGGTGTGATGCAGGATCGAACCACTCGCCGAGATATACGCATAGGTAAGGATATAGAGAACGAAAGCAATCGAGATGCCGTTCACAACGTTCCAGCCTTTGCCCAGCAGATCTTTCGTGATGGTGTCAAAGCTGGAACCAATGCGGTAATTGAGGTTAGCTTCCAGGATCATCAGCCCGGAGTGCAGCATGCAAAACCAGGTGAAGATCAGCGCCGCCATTGACCAGAAGAACCACGCCCCGGACATGACCACTGGCAGAGAAAACATCCCCGCGCCAATAATGGTGCCGCCGATGATCACCACGCCGCCAAGCAGCGAAGGTGACGTTTGGGTGGTGGTTAGTGTTGCCATTTAGCCATCTCTCCAGTCATTTATATTGTGACTACATTTCAATGTGCTGCACTGTACCAGTACACGAGTACAAATGAAATAAAAAAAGCCCCGATTGTTGAGATCGGGGCTGTATATTTTACTTTACGGTATTAAACCGCAATTTCGCATGGATTACGCATCACCGCCGAAACGACGACGACCAGCGGAATCATCACGACGCGGAGCAGAAGAATCGTCACGACGCGGACCGCGGTTGCCTTCACGACGTTCGCCGCTGAAACGGCGACCTTCGCTACGACCGCCTTCACGACGCTCGCCGCTGAAACCACGACCTTCGCCACGACCGCCTTCACGACGCTCACCGCTGAAACGGCCACCGCCACGACGCTCACCACCGGTGTGCGGAACTGCATCGCCAACCAGCTGCATGTTCATCGGCTTGTTCAGGATGCGAGTACGGGTAAAGTGCTGCAGCACGTCGCCCGGCATACCTTTCGGCAGCTCGATGGTTGAGTGGGAAGCAAACAGCTTGATGTTACCGATGTAACGGCTGCTGATATCGCCTTCGTTAGCAATCGCACCAACGATATGACGGACTTCAACACCGTCATCACGGCCCACTTCAATGCGGTACAGCTGCATATCGCCAACGTCACGACGTTCACGACGCGGACGGTCTTCACCACCACGGTCATTACGGTCACCACGCGGGCCACGATCGTTGCGGTCACGCGGACCACGATCGTCACGGTCGCGGAATTCGCGTTTCGGACGCATCGGCGCATCTGGCGGCAGGATCAGCGGACGTTCGCCCTGAGCCATTTTCAGCAGTGCGGCTGCCAGCGTTTCGATATCCAGTTCTTCTTCCGGCTGCATTTTCGCCAGCAGAGCACGGTACTGATCCAGATCGCTGCTTTCCAGCTGCTGCTGTACTTTAGCGGCGAATTTTTCCAGACGGCGTTTGCCCAGCAGGTCTGCGTTCGGCAGTTCTACTTCCGGAATAGTCAGCTTCATGGTGCGTTCGATGTTACGCAGCAGACGACGCTCACGGTTCTCAACGAACAGCAGCGCACGACCCGCACGGCCCGCACGACCAGTACGGCCGATACGGTGAACGTAAGATTCGGAATCCATCGGGATGTCGTAGTTAACAACCAGGCTGATACGCTCAACGTCCAGGCCACGGGCCGCAACGTCGGTAGCAATCAGAATATCCAGACGGCCATCTTTCAGACGCTCCAGAGTCTGCTCACGCAGGGACTGGTTCATGTCGCCGTTCAGTGCAGCGCTGCTATAACCGCTACGCTCCAGCGCTTCTGCCACTTCCAGGGTCGCATTTTTGGTACGAACGAAGATAATCGCCGCATCAAAGTCTTCTGCTTCCAGGAAACGCACCAGCGCTTCATTTTTACGCATGCCCCAGACGGTCCAGTAGCTCTGGCTGATGTCAGGACGGGTAGTTACGCTGGACTGAATGCGTACTTCCTGCGGCTCTTTCATAAAGCGGCGGGTAATACGACGAATCGCTTCCGGCATAGTCGCGGAGAACAGAGCGGTCTGATGACCTTCCGGGATCTGCGCCATGATGGTTTCAACGTCTTCGATGAAGCCCATACGCAGCATTTCATCAGCTTCGTCCAGTACCAGACCGCTCAGTTTGGAGAGGTCCAGAGTACCGCGCTTCAGGTGATCCAGCAGACGGCCCGGCGTACCGACAACGATCTGTGGTCCCTGACGCAGGGCACGTAATTGCACGTCATAACGCTGGCCGCCGTACAGGGCAACCACGTTCACGCCGCGCATGTGTTTAGAAAAATCCGTCATGGCTTCTGCAACCTGAACCGCCAGTTCGCGGGTCGGTGCCAGCACCAGAATCTGAGGTGCCTTCAGCTCAGGATCAAGATTGTTGAGCAGCGGTAAAGAGAACGCTGCAGTTTTGCCGCTACCCGTCTGGGCCATACCCAGAACATCGCGGCCGCCCAGCAGATGCGGAATGCACTCTGCCTGGATTGGAGATGGTTTTTCGTAACCCAGATCGGTAAGGGCTTCAAGGATAGGAGCCTTCAGGCCCAGATCTGCAAAAGTGGTTTCGAATTCAGCCATGTAGTACGTGTGCCTCAAAATTAATGGCGGCCAGTCTACATAACTCATCATGAAATTGATCTGCAATTTTCATTGAAAAGTGTGAACCGGCTCAAAGTAGGTGTATTAACGAACAACAACGCCCTCACCCGTGAAGGTGATGGCAATCAAAAAAGATTACGGGCTGATGTGTACGTCAGCTATTGCTGGTCCGATTCTGCCAGGTCATCTTGGTCCTGGCCCAGGAGCGATAATTCCAACAATGCGTATCGGTGCTCAACAAAGTTATGAACGTTGTTAGCCACCGCCAGTTTGAACAATGCCGTAGCGTTGTCCAAATCCCCCAGACTTAGGTAGTACTTACCTAAATAGAAGTTGGTTTCACTGAGATGCTCAGCGAGCGAGGTGTTATCCGTTGCGTCCGCCTTTAGGCGTTCCATCAGCGTTGCTTCGCTAATGTTGCCCAGGTAGAACTCGACAATGTTCCATCCCCATTGCTCTTTATCCGATTTCTCAAAGCGTTGCTTTAACGCTTCTTTAGCCTGCTTCTCATCGAGCTTCTGCTCGGCGAGATAAAGCCACAGACTACGGAAAGGATCATTGGGATCGTCTTGATAAAACGCTAGCAGATCATCTTGCGCTAACTTGTCGCGACCGCCGTAATACAATGCGATACCGCGATTTAAGTGCGCGTAGTTGTAAGTTGGATCAAGCTCAAGTACAGAATCAAACGCTTCATAGGCAGCATCAAAATTGCCTGCCTGCGTTAAATATATACCTAAGTAATTGAATACTTCAGGCATATCTGGTCGGATTGCCAGCGCTTGTGAAAAATCATTTCGCGCCAGTGCCCTCAGACCGAGACTATCATACAACACTCCGCGCTCATATAAAAGCTGTGCGCGTTCGTCATCGGTTAAAGCCCGACTGGCAAGAATTTGTTCCATACGTGCCAGAATCACTTCCTGCTGCAAAGTCGGTTGCAATGGTACTGCGAGGACTTCACTCTTACGCCAGGCGGAATTACTGCATCCAGCCAGCGTGAGTGCTGTCGCAACGAAACACCAGCGCAAAAAAGGCTTCATTTCCCACTCCCGAAGACAACGATTGAATGAACGTCCAGGTTCCCCGGTTGCTAACAAGGCGTCCTGCCGGGTTAAAAGCCCTCCGCTTTCACGGAGGGCAATGGCAACCTTACTCGCCCTGGCTTGCCGGAGCTTCCGGTTCGCCTGCAGGCTGAGACTGCTCAGTTGCTTCTTTAATGCTCAGACGTACACGGCCCTGGCGATCTACTTCCAGAACTTTGACCGGTACTTCCTGGCCCATCTGCAGGTAATCGGTCACTTTCTCAACGCGTTTGTCAGCGATCTGAGAGATGTGTACCAGACCTTCTTTACCGCCACCGATGGCAACGAATGCGCCAAAGTCAACGATACGGGTCACTTTACCATTGTAGATACGGCCTACTTCGATCTCTGCGGTGATCTCTTCGATACGACGGATAGCATATTTCGCTTTCTCGCCGTCGGTCGCAGCAATCTTCACAGTACCATCATCTTCAATTTCAATGGTGGTGCCGGTTTCTTCGGTCAGAGCACGGATAACAGAACCGCCTTTACCGATAACGTCTTTGATCTTGTCCGGGCTGATCTTGATGGTGTGGATACGCGGAGCGAACTGAGAAATGTCACCACGCGGTGCGTTGATCGCTTGTTCCATCACACCCAGGATGTGCAGACGCGCACCTTTAGCCTGGTTCAGAGCAACCTGCATGATCTCTTTGGTGATACCTTCAATTTTGATATCCATCTGCAGTGCAGAGATACCGTCGCGGGAACCCGCCACTTTGAAGTCCATATCGCCCAGGTGGTCTTCGTCGCCCAGGATGTCAGACAGAACAACAAAGTTGTCGCCTTCTTTCACCAGACCCATCGCGATACCCGCAACGGCAGCTTTGATCGGCACGCCTGCGTCCATCAGCGCCAGAGAAGCACCACATACGGAAGCCATGGAAGAAGAACCGTTAGATTCGGTGATTTCCGAAACCACACGTACGGTGTACGGGAATTTATCCAGTTCCGGCATCACTGCCAGTACGCCACGCTTCGCCAGACGACCGTGACCAATCTCACGACGCTTCGGAGAACCGACCATACCGGTTTCACCTACGCAGTACGGAGGGAAGTTGTAGTGGAACAGGAAGTTGTCAGTACGCTCGCCCATCAGCTCGTCAAGGTTCTGCGCATCACGAGTGGTGCCCAGGGTCGCAGTAACCAGCGCCTGAGTTTCGCCACGGGTGAACAGTGCGGAACCGTGGGTACGCGGCAGAACACCAGTACGCACGTCCAGACCACGGATCATGTCTTTTTCACGACCATCGATACGCGGCTCGCCTGCCAGTACGCGGCTGCGAACAACATTTTTCTCGATAGCGTGCAGGATTTCACCCAGTTCGTTAGCGTCCAGGGTTTCGTCTTCAGCCACCAGAGTCGCGATGGTTTCAGATTTGATCACGTCAACCTGAGCGTAACGCTCTTGTTTGTCGGTGATACGGTAAGCATCGCTCAGGCGAGCTTCTGCCAGTGCGGCAACGCGTGCGTTCAGCGCTTCGTTGACGGCTTCTGGCTGCCAGTCCCAACGCGGTTTACCAGCGTCTTTCGCCAGCTCGTTGATAGCCTGAATAACAACCTGCTGCTGTTCGTGGCCGAATACTACAGCGCCCAGCATCTGGTCTTCGCTCAGCAGTTCAGCTTCGGATTCAACCATCAGTACAGCAGCTTCAGTACCAGCAACAACCAGGTCCAGCTTGCTTTCTTTCAGTTCGTCCTGAGTCGGGTTCAGTACGTACTGGTCATTGATGTAACCAACACGTGCAGCACCGATCGGGCCGTTGAATGGGATGCCAGACAGAGTCAACGCAGCAGATGCACCAATCATTGCCACGATATCCGGGTTAACCTGCGGGTTAACGGAAACAACGGTCGCGATAACCTGAACTTCGTTAACGAAGCCTTCCGGGAACAGCGGGCGAACCGGGCGGTCAATCAGACGCGCGATCAGAGTTTCGCCTTCACTCGGACGGCCTTCACGACGGAAGAAGCTACCCGGGATACGGCCAGCAGCGTAGGTACGCTCCTGATAGTTAACGGTCAGTGGGAAAAAGTCCTGGCCTGGTTTCGCTTTTTTCTGGCCAACAACGGTAACGAATACCGCAGTGTCATCCATGCTAACCATAACAGCGGCAGTCGCCTGACGCGCCATCATGCCGGTTTCCAGCGTAACGGTATGCTGACCGTACTGGAATTTACGAACGATCGGATTAAGCAAATTAATATCCTTTCTCTATTTTTTGACGGCACATTTTTGCGCCATCGTTAATACCCGATCTTCTGCGCATCCTCGCGACTAATGACAACCCTAACCCATAAGCATGAGTAAAGCCTCTCATTAGCCGCGCGAACCTCTGCAACGGAAGATCATTCATAGCAACAATACATTAGTTTCCAGCGAATTGCTGCCATCTGCTGGAAAAAAGGGGCCATGAAGGCCCCCTCTTTCTGAAACTCGAAAGAATTAGCGACGCAGACCCAGACGCTCGATCAGCGCGGTGTAACGTGCAACATCTTTACGTTTCAGGTAGTCGAGCAGTTTACGACGCTGAGAAACCATGCGCAGCAGACCACGACGGCTGTGGTGATCTTTTTTGTGCTCTGCAAAGTGGCCCTGCAGGTGGTTAATCTGTGCAGTCAACAGAGCAACCTGAACATCGGTAGAACCGGTGTCGTTTGCATCACGACCAAACTCAGAAACGATTTTAGCGGTAGCTTCAGTACTTAGAGACATTTTAAAACTCCAAAGTGTTAAGAATGAAAGGATGCCGATCTCTAATTCAGCTATCCCAGTGTATACACGCCTTCTTCAAACTGACCCTGCGCTGGCTGTGTCCGCTCACCTCGGTCACTTACCTGAGTAAGCTCCTGAGGATCCTCAGACCTGCCGCCTTGATGCAGCTCGAATGATTTTGTGTACACGCCACGCAGATTGTTAAACAATTTACGCGACGTTAAGCGGCAGTATTCTACTCGCAGCGCCCTTTTATCGCAAGACAGAGAGCGCTATGCAGGATACTCAACCACCAGGCGACGAGGGGCGACACGACCTTCATCGTCCATCTCCCCCATGCCGATAAACTTGCCGTCATCGCCTTCCGTCACGCGCACCAGCCCTTCAAGCGGCGCACCTGACGTCCGTACCGGGTTACCATTTTTAAAGTAAACCGAGGATGTTAAAGGCAAATTAACAACAGGGTAGTCCGATGCAGGACTGTCCATTGGCATCAGCAAAGGATCAAGCAGCTGCGCCGCCGGAATGTTCTGCTGTTCGGCCTGTTCAACCAGCGCATGCAGATGTTCCAGCGTAACCATACGATCCACCGGATACTTGCTGACCGTCAGACGACGCAGATACGTTACGTGCGCGCCGCAGCCCAGCTTCTCACCGAGATCGTCAACGATGGTGCGAATATAAGTGCCTTTGGAGCAGTGAACTTCCAGCTCCAGCTCGTTACCTTCGTGGCGAATAAACAGCAGCTCATAGACGGTAATCGGGCGCGCTTCACGCGGCACTTCAATGCCCTGACGCGCATATTCGTACAGCTTTTTACCCTGGTACTTCAGTGCCGAATACATTGACGGAATCTGCTCGATATCGCCGCGGAAAGTCTCCAGCGCGCTGGCAAGCTGCTCTGCGCTGAAGGTTACCGGACGCTCCTGCACGATTTGCCCATCGGCATCGGAGGTGTCGGTACGCTGGCCCAGACGGGCAACCACACGATAGCGTTTGTCAGAATCCAGCAAATACTGGGAAAACTTAGTCGCTTCACCGAGGCAGATAGGCAGCATGCCTGTCGCCAGCGGATCCAACGCGCCGGTATGTCCCGCGCGGTTGGCATTGTAGATGCGCTTTACTTTTTGCAGTACGTCATTGCTGGACATGCCCTGCGGCTTATCCAGCAGCAGAACACCGTGAATGTCGCGACCACGACGACGAGGACGACTCATCAGTCCTCCTTGCTGTCGTCCGCTGGGTTCACACGACGCTCATCGTCATGTTTCACCACGCTGGTCACCAGGTTGGACATGCGCATCCCTTCAACTAACGAATTGTCGTAGAAAAAGGTCAGCTCAGGCACGATACGCAGACGCATTGCTTTACCCAGCAGAGAGCGGATAAAACCAGAGGCTTCCTGCAGTGCCTTAATGCCGTTTTTCACGGCAGCTTCGTCCTGATCGTTAAGGAAAGTCACGAACACTTTAGCGTATGCCAGGTCACGGGACATCTCAACACCCGATACGGTGGTCATCATACCAACACGCGGGTCTTTGATTTCGCGCTGCAGGATGAGTGCGATTTCTTTCTGCATCTCCTGCGCGACACGCTGTGGGCGACCAAATTCTTTCGCCATAATAAATTCTCCAGAATAAAGACAAAAAAGGGGCCATAAGCCCCTTTTTAAATTTCTTGCCGGGTGGCGCTTCGCTTCCCCAGCCTACACTTAATCATCTTCTAAGGATTTTGGGTTGCAGCAAGGCGGCAAACTCGTAAATCCCCGGGAGCATAGATAACTATGTGACCGGGGTGATCGAGCGCAGCTAACGCAGTTGCGGCCCAAAAGACGACGAAGATTATGCGATGGTACGTTTGATCTCGATAATCTCGAACACTTCGATCATATCGCCAACGCGAACGTCGTTGTAGTTCTTAACGCCGATACCACATTCCATGCCGTTACGGACTTCGTTGACGTCATCCTTGAAGCGGCGCAGGGATTCCAGCTCGCCTTCATAGATAACCACGTTGTCGCGCAGTACGCGGATTGGGTTGTGACGTTTAATCGTGCCTTCGGTAACCATACAGCCTGCGATAGCGCCGAATTTCGGTGATTTGAACACATCACGAACTTCAGCCAGACCAATGATCTGCTGTTTCAGTTCCGGAGACAGCATGCCGCTCATCGCTGCTTTCACTTCGTCGATCAGATGATAGATGACGGAGTAGTAACGCAGATCCAGGCTTTCTGATTCGATAACTTTACGTGCAGAGGCATCAGCACGGACGTTGAAGCCAACCAGAATCGCGTTGGATGCCGCAGCCAGGGTCGCGTCGGTTTCGGTGATACCACCTACGCCAGAACCGATAATCTTCACTTTTACTTCGTCGGTAGACAGTTTCAGTAAAGAGTCGGAAATCGCTTCTACAGAACCCTGAACATCGGCCTTCAGAACGATGTTCACTTCGTGAACTTCGCCTTCGGTCATGTTGGCGAACATGTTCTCCAGTTTAGATTTCTGCTGACGAGCCAGTTTAACTTCACGGAATTTGCCCTGACGGTACAGTGCAACTTCACGGGCTTTCTTCTCGTCACGAACAACGGTAACTTCGTCACCCGCAGCCGGAACACCGGACAGACCCAGGATTTCCACCGGAATAGACGGACCCGCTTCCAGTACTTCCTGACCCAGTTCGTTACGCATCGCACGAACGCGGCCGTATTCGAAACCACACAGTACGATGTCGCCTTTGTTCAGCGTACCTTCACGTACCAGCACGGTAGCAACCGGACCACGACCTTTATC
This sequence comes from Citrobacter sp. Cb031, assembly GCF_030336725.1. Taxonomy (NCBI): domain Bacteria; kingdom Pseudomonadati; phylum Pseudomonadota; class Gammaproteobacteria; order Enterobacterales; family Enterobacteriaceae; genus Citrobacter; species Citrobacter sp. Cb031. The sequence continues at coordinate 105,470 of NZ_JAOWDA010000025.1, read as the reverse complement.
CAGGAAGGATTCGATAACCGCACCGCTCGCCATACCTTTACGCACAGCTTTCAGTTCCAGTACTTCGGCCTGCAGCAGGATAGCATCCAGCAGTTCGTCAATACCGGTACCCGCTTTCGCAGAAACGTGGACGAACTGGCTCTCGCCGCCCCAATCTTCCGGCATGATGCCGTACTGGGACAGTTCGTTTTTAACGCGATCTGGATCCGCTTCTGGTTTATCGATTTTGTTGACTGCAACCACTACCGGCACACCTGCCGCTTTCGCGTGCTGGATAGCTTCGATAGTCTGCGGCATCACGCCGTCATCTGCTGCAACAACCAGAACAACGATATCCGTTGCCTGAGCACCGCGAGCACGCATGGAGGTAAACGCGGCGTGACCCGGGGTATCCAGGAAGGTGATCATACCGTTGTCAGTTTCAACATGGTACGCACCGATGTGCTGAGTAATGCCGCCCGCTTCGCCAGAGGCAACTTTCGTGGAGCGAATGTAGTCCAGCAGAGACGTTTTACCGTGGTCAACGTGACCCATGATGGTCACTACCGGTGCGCGCGGTTCTGCCGCAGCGCCGGTGTCACGGTCGCTCATTACTGCTTCTTCCAGCTCGTTTTCACGACGCAGGATAACTTTGTGGCCCATCTCTTCGGCAACCAGCTGTGCGGTTTCCTGGTCGATGACCTGGTTAATGGTCGCCATTGCGCCCAGCTTCATCATCGCTTTGATGACCTGAGAACCTTTGACTGCCATCTTGTTCGCCAGATCGCCAACGGTGATGGTTTCGCCGATCACAACGTCACGGTTAACGGCCTGAGCCGGCTTCTGGAAGCCCTGCTGCAGAGCGGAACCTTTACGCTGCTTACCGCCTTTACCGCCGCGAACCGCTGCACGCGCTTCTTCACGGTCAGCTTTAGATTCAGCGTGTTTGTTACCTTTCTTCGCCGGACGCGCTGCTTTCGTGCTGCGAGTACGACCACGACCGCCTTCTACTTCGCGATCGTTCTCGTCTTCTGCCTGGCGAGCATGCTGAGAGGTGGTGACGTGATAATCGCTGGTATCTTCAACAGGTTCAGCGTTATTCACACCATTCTTCTCGTTTTCTTCCGCCATACGGCGAGCTTCTTCCGCTACGCGGCGCGCTTCTTCTTCAAGCTTGCGACGTGCTTCTTCTTCCGCTTTACGCTTCAGTTCTGCGGCTTCATTTTCACGGCGGGCTTTTTCGGCCTGGGCGGTTTTAGTCATATCGTCGGTCTGTTGATTGCTCACTTTGTCTTTTTCCGCAGCTTCACGTTTCGCTTTATCAGCGGCTTCACGCTTAGCTTGTTCTGCGGCCTCACGTTCGGCTTTTTGTTGCGCCTCGCGTTTGGCAGCTTCTTCTGCCTCACGACGGGCTTGCTCTTCCGCTTCACGCTGCGCCTGCTCTTCCGCGGCAAGGCGTTCAGCCTCTTGCGGATCGCGTTTCACAAAGGTGCGTGTCTTGCGGACTTCGATTTGTACCGATTTGCTTTTTCCACCGGTACCTGGAATATTGAGAGTACTGCGCGTTTTACGCTGCAATGTCAACTTATCGGGCGCTGAGCCGTTTTCACGGTTCAGATGCGCCAGTAAGGTTTGTTTCTCTTGTGCGGACACAGAGTCGTCAGCAGACTTCGGGATACCTGCATCAGCAAATTGCTGTACCAGGCGATCCACGGAGGTCTGTATCTCTGCAGCCAGCGTTTTTACGGTTACATCTGTCATACTGTTCCTTCCTGCTACAGTTTATTACGCTTCGTCGCCGAACCAGCAAATATTACGGGCAGCCATAATCAGCTCACCGGCTTTTTCGTCGGTCAACCCTTCGATATCAGCCAGATCATCAATGCCCTGTTCAGCGAGATCTTCCAGCGTACAAACACCACGGGCAGCCAGTTTGAAAGCCATCTCACGATCCAATCCTTCCAGATTCAGCAGATCGTCAGCCGGTTTGTTATCACCGAGACTTTCTTCCTGGGCCAGTGCCAGAGTGGTCAGTGCGTTTTTAGCACGCTCGCGCAGCGCTTCAACGGTCTGTTCATCCAGGCCGTCAATTTCCAGCAGCTCTTTCATTGGCACGTAGGCCAGTTCTTCCAGCGTCGCAAAACCTTCTTCTACCAGAACCGTCGCGAAATCTTCATCGATATCGAGATATTTGGTGAAGGTATCAATGGCTGCATGTGCTTCAGCCTGATGCTTCGCCTGCAGGTCATCAACGGTCATCACGTTGAGTTCCCAACCGCTCAGTTGTGAAGCCAGGCGGACGTTCTGACCATTACGTCCAATCGCCTGAGCCAGGTTACCGGCTTCAACCGCGATATCCATGGTGTGTTTGTCTTCATCCACCACGATAGAAGCGACGTCTGCTGGCGCCATTGCGTTAATCACGAACTGCGCCGGGTTATCATCCCACAGGACGATATCGATACGCTCGCCGCCCAGTTCAGTAGAAACCGCCTGAACGCGCGCACCGCGCATACCCACACAGGCGCCGACCGGATCAATACGCTTGTCGTTGGTCTTAACGGCGATTTTCGCACGTGAACCCGGATCGCGAGCAGCCGCTTTAATTTCGATCACTTCTTCGCCAATTTCCGGCACTTCAATGCGGAACAGCTCTATCAGCATTTCCGGTTTGGAACGGGTTACGAACAGCTGGGCACCGCGCGCTTCCGGGCGTACAGAGTAAAGAACGCCACGGATACGGTCGCCTGGGCGGAAGTTTTCACGCGGCAGCATGTCTTCACGCAGGATCACGGCTTCAGCATTGCTGCCCAGATCCAGAGAAATGTTGTCGCGGTTAACTTTCTTCACCACACCGGTGACGATTTCGCCTTCGTGTTCGCGGAACTGATCGACAACCATTGCGCGTTCGGCTTCACGTACTTTCTGTACGATAACCTGTTTCGCGGTCTGGGTGGTGATACGGTCAAAGGTGACAGATTCAATCTGATCTTCAACATATTCGCCCACGTTCAGGCTTTCGTCTTCGAAGCGTGCCGCTTCCAGCGTAATTTCTTTGGTCGGCTGAGTAACTTCTTCTACGATTACCCAACGACGGAAGGTATCGAAATCACCGCTTTTACGATCGATTTCTACGCGAACGTCGATCTCTTGCTCATATTTTTTCTTTGTTGCTGTAGCCAGCGCACTTTCCAGCGCTTCAAAAATTTTCTCGCGTGGCAGCGCTTTTTCGTTGGATACGGCTTCAACAACAGCCAAAATTTCTTTGTTCATCGCGGGCTTTTCACCTCAATCCAGACTGTTAAAAGTGGGGAACCAGGTTCGCCTTCTGGATATTACTCAGCGCGAACACTTCATCTTTACCTTCGACTGTGACCGTGATCATCTCACCATCCACCGCTTTGATAACGCCCTGCCATTTACGACGGTTTTGTACCGCCATACGAAGAACCAGCGTCACTTCTTCACCCAGGAAACGCACGTAGTGTTCAGCTGTGAACAGAGGACGGTCGAGACCCGGAGAGGAGACTTCCAGGTTGTAGGCAACGGTGATTGGGTCTTCGACATCCATCACGGCGCTTACCTGATGGCTCACATCAGCACAATCATCAACATTGATGCCATCTTCACTATCAATATAGATGCGCAGTGTGGATGTGCGACCACGAATAAATTCGATGCCGACCAACTCGTAGCCCAGGGCTTCAACTGGCGCTGTAATCATCTCTGTTAATTTTTGCTCTAATGTGGACAAGCCCACCCCCAAGACATAAAAAAAGGGCCTAAAGCCCAGTTATTCTGTAGTCAGATAACAAAAAACCCCGATAAATCGGGGCTTTATATAACTGAACCCTATAACCGCACCTGCGGTTCGGAAAACCTTCCGAAAGAATTTTTTTCAAATCCAGCTACGAAGGCCTAAGTCTTCACAGTATATTTGAAAAAGAACTCTAAGGGAAAGTGGTTGCGGGGGCCGGATTTGAACCGACGACCTTCGGGTTATGAGCCCGACGAGCTACCAGGCTGCTCCACCCCGCGCCTGAAACGTGGCAAATTTTACTCGTTTTGGGTAAAAAATGCAAATACTGCTGGGATTTGGTACCGAGGACGGGACGTAAAATCTGCGCACAGTATATTGATTCACTATGCGGTATGTCAACCTTGTTACGACTATGCAAATCAATGAATGCTGCCCAGCGAATATTCGACCAGATAAATGTGTCACCCGCGCCGTTATTTAACGAAATTATCACTAAACTCTTCCTGTCATCCAGAAAAGATGATTAAATGAAAACTCATTTATTTTGCATAAAAATGCAATTAGTATAATAAGCCGACCTCTTCACCAGTCTATCAAGCAGGGTTTTATTTTATGACGACGATTCTCAAGCATCTCCCGGTAGGTCAACGTATTGGTATCGCTTTTTCCGGCGGCCTGGACACCAGTGCAGCACTGCTGTGGATGCGACAAAAAGGGGCTGTCCCATATGCATATACTGCGAATTTGGGCCAGCCGGATGAGGATGACTATGACGCCATTCCTCGCCGTGCAATGGAATATGGTGCTGAGAATGCTCGCCTGGTAGATTGCCGTAAGCAGCTGGTTGCCGAAGGGATCGCAGCGATTCAGTGCGGTGCATTCCACAACACCACCGGCGGACTGACCTATTTCAATACCACTCCGCTGGGCCGTGCTGTCACCGGCACCATGCTGGTTGCGGCCATGAAAGAAGATGGCGTAAATATCTGGGGTGACGGTAGCACCTATAAAGGTAACGATATTGAACGTTTCTATCGTTACGGTCTGCTGACCAACGCCGAACTGCAGATTTACAAACCATGGCTGGATACCGATTTTATCGATGAACTCGGCGGTCGCCATGAGATGTCCGAATTTATGATTGCCTGTGGTTTCGACTACAAGATGTCCGTTGAGAAAGCGTACTCCACGGACTCCAATATGCTCGGGGCGACCCACGAAGCAAAAGACCTCGAATTTCTGAACTCCAGCGTCAAAATCGTCAACCCGATTATGGGCGTGAAATTCTGGGATGAGAGCGTGAAGATCCCGGCAGAAGAAGTCACCGTGCGTTTTGAGCAGGGTCATCCGGTTGCGCTGAACGGTAAAACCTTCAGCGACGACGTTGAGATGATGCTGGAAGCCAACCGCATCGGCGGTCGTCACGGTCTGGGTATGAGCGATCAGATTGAAAACCGTATCATTGAAGCGAAAAGCCGGGGCATCTACGAAGCTCCGGGGATGGCATTGCTGCACATCGCCTATGAGCGTTTGCTGACCGGGATTCACAACGAAGACACCATCGAGCAGTATCACGCGCACGGTCGCCAGCTTGGTCGTCTGTTGTATCAGGGCCGCTGGTTTGACTCTCAGGCGCTGATGCTGCGTGACGGTCTGCAGCGTTGGGTTGCCAGCCAGATTACGGGTGAAGTGACGCTGGAACTGCGTCGCGGTAATGATTACTCAATCCTCAACACCGTGTCTGACAATCTGACTTACAAACCAGAACGTCTGACGATGGAAAAAGGCGACTCAGTATTCTCTCCGGATGATCGTATCGGTCAGTTGACCATGCGTAATCTGGATATCACTGATACCCGCGAGAAGCTGTTCGGTTATGCGCAGTCTGGCCTGCTGACCGCCTCTTCCACAACCGGCCTGCCGCAGGTTGAGAATCTGGAAAACAAGGCGAAGTAAATATTCATCATCTTCAGGCCGCGAAAGCGGCCTTTTTTATGCGCAGAAAATAGGGATGTTCTGTTACCCTGAGGCCTGATAAGCTTGGCATCATCAGGTATTGTAATAGTCGGATGGCGTCCTAAATGTCTTATCCGACCTACAGAACTACCACAAATAACAGACGAAAAAAAAGACGCTTTGCAGCGTCTTTTTTTTGGAATTTGGTACCGAGGATGGGACTCGAACCCACAAGCCCGTTAGGGCACTACCACCTCAAGGTAGCGTGTCTACCAATTCCACCACCTCGGTACAGAATACTTAGCGTGGGATATCGCTGGTCGGCTGAGCCGGAGCAACTGGCTGAGTTTGCTCGGTTTTCGCCGGTGCACTCAGATTTTCCCACTCACTTCCTTTATTGGTCTTATTGCTGTTCATGTTACCCAGCACCAGACTGATGATGAAGAACAAGGTTCCCAATACAGCTGTCATGCGGGTCATGAAGTTACCAGAACCACTTGAACCAAACAGAGTACCAGAAGCGCCTGCGCCAAAAGAGGCTCCCATATCAGCGCCTTTGCCTTGCTGCAGCATGATCAAGCCTACCAGGCCAATTGCCACAATAAGGAAAACTACTAAAAGAGCTTCGTGCATAATCAACCTGTTCCTTGCGGAGTTGCCGCGTACAATGCTTCGACCATTAAAGCGGGAATGTTTACTGTTTCCCACTGAAGCGGGTGTGAATACTAACCAAAGCGAATAACCTTCGCAAGGGCAATTTGTTGGCATTGTATCAACTGCGGAAAAAATCGCCATATCAATCAAAAACGCAGCAACTTCTCCCAGCATCTCTGCATGACGGCGCGTTGATCGTCAAGATTCGCCCATACCACAACGGGGATTTCACAAATCAGGTCAGCGTTTTCTGGCCAGCAGTGAATAATTTGCTGGTTCACCAACTCTTCCGCCACCATCGATTCGGGTAACCATGCCATTCCCATATGCCGCAGCACCATTTCTCGTATCGTTTCGCTTAAACCACTCTCAAACACTTTTTTCAGACGTGGGCGGACGCGTTGTTCAACTGGCTCAATAATGCGTCTGACAAAGGTGTAGTCGCTATAGCATAGCCATGGGATCGGCACATGCGGATCGTTAAGCGCATTAGCCAACTGCGCAGAAATAACCGGTATAAATCGCTCATACCGCCATAGTGAACGTTTTAACCCTCCGGCAATCTCCAGCCCCGGCTGCGAAGACGGTAAATCGTAGGTCACCAGAAGATCGATTTGCCGATCTATCAAGGCGTTAAAGTGGTTGTCTATCCCCTGAATACTGGCATTAACCGTAAAATTTAACTGCGGTTCACTCTGTCGCAGATAGTTGATCATATCCGGCAGGATATTCACCGACAGCGTATGCAGGCTAACCATCACCAGCGTATTGTCCGTTGCTGGCGTCATCGCCGATAGCTCGTGGCGCGCCTCTGTTAGTGTACTGAGGACGTGCCGGGCATAGGGTTCAAAGCGTTCACCATAGCGTGTCAGCGTAACGGGGGTCGTGGTCCGGTCAAACAACGGCACCCCTAACACCTCTTCCAGCGCCTTTATACGCCGACTGAGTGCGGGTTGAGTAATATGCCGCTGCGCCGCGGCCTGAGAGTAGTTTCCATGCTGACTCAATGCCAGAAAATCTTCCAGCCACTTACAATCCACGTTGAACTCTCCACCATGCCATAACCGCATCCTCCAATACCAAATCGGTAATAGTCATAGTTATAGTAATGGCTTTATGGTGGGCATCATAACAACAATATTCCTTTTCACCTGCCGACTCTCACCCACGACGTTTGACAGGACCGATATGTTTACTTTATTGACCAATGCCCGTGTTTTTTCTCCCGAGGATTTAGGCCTCTGCTCCCTGCTCATTCATGCCGACCGAATTGTGGCGGTAGAAAAAGATCTTTCCCTGTTTGATGGCGTCGACGAGGTCATCGATTGTCATGGCAAATGGGTTATCCCAGGCATAATAGATCAACATGTCCATCTTACCGGTGGCGGTGGCGAGGCTGGATTTGCCAGCCGAACGCCAGCCGTCAAGCTACGCGATCTGATTCAGGCAGGTATTACCACGGTTGTCGGCGTGTTAGGTACCGATGCCATTTCTCGTTCGCCCAAAGACCTCTACGCCAAAATGCAGTCTCTCAACCTTGAGGGATTACGCGCATTTATGCATACGGGAGCCTACGCGGTACCCAGCCCAACTATTACGCGATCCATCCGCGATGACATGACCTTTATTCCAGCGATTCTTGGCGTCAAAATCGCCCTCGCCGATCACCGTGGTTCTTACCCCTCTTTCCAGGAATTGCTGAGAATAGTAAGTGATATCCGCGTGGCTTCCCTGCTGGCAGGCAAAAAAGGGTTACTGCATGTACATCTTGGGAATCTGCCGGAAGGGATGTCACAGCTTATTGAGCTGTGTGATGCAGGCATTCCGATTCACCACATTTCACCGACCCATGTTGCGAGAACAGCGCCCTTGTTCGAACAGGCGATTGCGTTCGCTCATCGTGGCGGCCATATCGACGTTACGTCTGGCGGTAGTCGCTTTATGCCTCAGGAGCAGGCAATCCTCCAAGCTTTAGAAGCCCAGGTTCCAGCCGATCGCATCACGATCAGCTCTGATGGTAATGGCAGCGTTCCGCGCTTTAACGCCCAGGGTATTGTGGAAGGCTTAAGCGCGGCACCGGTCGCAGGTAACCTTAATCTTCTTCCTCGTCTGATTGATGTGGGGATCCCAGTGCCACAAGCGATCGCGATGTTGACGGCAAACGTTGCGCGCTCGCTGGGTATTTCCGGCGGCGTGCTCTGCGCCGGGGAACGTGCCGATATCTGTGTACTCAATGATGACCTCTCGCTGGCCCATCTGTTCGCTGCGGGTAAGCCGTTGCTGCGGGATGGCGAGTGCCTGGTTACTGGCAACTTCGAGTAAGGGGGCAAGAATGTCATTATTACTGGCGCTAATTGCCATCATTTTTGCCGGACGTCTGATCCTCAAAAAATATCACCCCCAGTCAGTGTTGCTGTTGACCGGGATTGTGCTGCTGCTTATCGCGCATTTTAGCGGGATGACCACGCTCAGTGACCTGGTGAAAAAAAGCACCGGATTCGGCCCCTTTGATGCCTTCGAGTTTATTCGCGATACCCTGAGCGTGCGCCTCGGCGGCCTTGGGCTGCAAATTATGCTGATTGGTGGTTTCGCTACATATATGTCGGCCATTGGCGCAAGCCAGGTGCTGGTTCGGGTGACATCTCGCCCTTTGCAACGCCTGAACTCACCGTATCTGCTGTTGGGGCTGGCGCTGTTGCTGGGTCAATTCCTGTCGCTGTTTATCAGCAGCGCCACCGGGCTGGGTCTGCTGTTGATGGCGACGCTCTACCCGCTGCTGACCCGTCTTGGCTGTAGCCGCGCTGCCGTTGCCGCCGTTATCGCCAGTACCTGTGCGGTTGAATTTGGTCCAGGTTCCGGCAACTCGGTTCTCGCCGCCAAAACCGCAGGCATCGAGGTGGTGAACTATTTCGTGCAGGATCAGTTGCCGATCGTCGTCCCCGTTATTCTGTTCATCGCCCTGTTACATATTGTTGTGCAACGCTTTTTCGACCATCGGGAAAGCAGTGACGGTGTGGCTCAGCAGATGCAGACATTAACGTCGACCGATGAAACTGAAGCACCGATCGCCTGGCTTTTTCTGCCCATGCTACCTCTGGTGTTGATGCTGGTGTGCAGTGATTTAGTATTCAGTTCGCTCAAAATTACGCTGGATACCGCCGTACTGATAAGCCTCGCCATTACCCTGGTTTGTGAGTATTGCCGTCATCGTAAGGCGTGCGAGGTGATGGCAGGCGTACAAAAAGTCTTTGACAGCATGGGCAGCGTTTTTGCCACCGTCGTCACGCTGATTATCGCCGGTGAAGTCTTTTCAGCCGGACTGAAAGCTATTGGCGCCGTCGATGCGCTGCTGTCGCTTTCCGGTGAATTTGGCCTCAGCGCCGCCTCTATTATCCTGCTGATGACCCTGATCACCTTTGCAATTTCAGCGCTAATGGGCTCAGGAAATGCCGCGTTTTTCTCCTTCGCCCCAATGGTACCGGACATCAGCCGTCATATCGGTAGCGACATCGCAGTCATGATGTTGCCTATCCAGATATCGGCGGGTATTGGTCGTACGTTATCCCCCATTGCCGGCGTCATCATTGCTATCGCGGGAATTGCAGGCGTCTCACCTGTGGATATTGTTAAGCGCACCGCGATTCCGATGCTGGGCGGTTGGTTACTGATGATTGCGCTGACCTTTGCCCGGTCAGGGCATTTGCTGGCGGTTCTGCCGTGGCTGGCAGTCCTTGTAATATTAATGATCGGTGGTTACTTCTGGCAGCGCCGACATAAACAGTCGCTTCCCGTACAGTAAAAAAAAACCGGAGTCCCAGACTCCGGTTTTCACTGTCTTTAGTGATTACACCGCTTTGACGGCATCGGCAATACGGTGAGCGAATTCAGTCACCTGCGCTTCATCTTCACCTTCAACCATCACGCGAATTAACGGTTCAGTACCTGACTTACGCAGCAGAACACGTCCGCGATTGCCCAGTGCAGCTTCAACTTCAGCCATCACCGCTTTCACGTTTTCATGTTCCAGCGGATCGCCGCTACCTGCGGTGTAACGTACGTTAACCAGCAGTTGCGGGAACATTTTCATGCCGCTGCACAGGTCGTGCAAACTCATATGGTTGCGTACCATCGCCGCCAGTACCTGCAGGCCCGCGACGATACCGTCACCGGTGGTGGTTTTGTCCAGCAGGATCACATGGCCTGAGTTTTCAGCACCGATACGCCAGCCTTTTTCCTGCATTTTTTCCAGTACGTAGCGGTCGCCGACTTTCGCACGGGCAAACGGAATACCCAACTGTTTCAGCGCCAGCTCGAGGCCCATATTGCTCATCAGCGTGCCTACCGCACCACCGCGCAGTTGCCCCTGACGCAGGGCTTCACGGGCAATGATGTACATGATCTGATCGCCATCGACCTTATTGCCTTCGTGGTCAACCATAATGACGCGGTCGCCGTCACCATCCAGCGCAATACCCAGATCGGCTTTTTCCGCCATCACGCGCGCCTGCAGGGCACGGACGTCGGTAGCGCCGACTTCTTCATTGATATTCACACCGTTTGGCTCACAGCCAATAGCAATCACGTTTGCGCCCAGCTCACGCAGTACATTTGGCGCAATGTGGTACGTCGCACCATTAGCGCAATCCACCACAATTTTAAGCTCACTCAGACTCAATTCATTCGGGAAGGTGCCTTTGCAAAACTCGATATAACGACCAGCAGCATCAACGATACGGGTAGCTTTACCCAGGTCAGCCGAGTCCACGCAGGTGATCGCTTTTTCCATTTCGGCTTCGATAGCTTCTTCAACCGCATCCGGCAGTTTGGTCCCATCGATGGAGAAGAATTTAATCCCGTTGTCATAGTACGGGTTGTGCGAAGCGGAGATAACAATCCCGGCTTCAGCACGGAAGGCGCGCGTCAGATACGCAATGGCGGGTGTTGGCATTGGGCCCGTGAAAGAAGCCGACAGTCCGGCGGCAGCCAGACCCGCTTCCAGTGCGGACTCCAGCATATAGCCAGAAATACGCGTATCTTTGCCGATAATAATTTTACGTGAACCATGACGTGCCAGCACTTTTCCTGCAGCCCAACCCAGTTTGAGCACAAAGTCAGGGGTAATTGGGGCGTCGCCTACGCGACCACGGATCCCATCGGTGCCAAAATATTTACGATTACTCATAGCGTTTATTTTCCTTTGCAGACAATGTGGCTTCCACCACACGCATCGCTTCTACGGTTTCTTTGACGTCATGGACACGAACGATATGCGCCCCCTGCATTGCCGCAATGACCGCGCACGCAAGGCTCCCGCTCAGGCGTTCGGATGGCCCCACATTCAACAACTGGCCAACCATTGATTTTCGTGACATTCCAACCAGCAATGGCAGATTAAAATGATGAAACTCAGCCAAACGTGCCAGTAATGTGTAGTTGTGAGTGAGATTTTTACCGAATCCGAACCCGGGGTCGAGCAACAATTTATCTTTTGTGATTCCAGCCCGCTCGCAGCGTGCTATTTGTTCAACAAAGTAACGATTTACATCAGCAAAAACATCCTCGTACTTTGGTGCTTCCTGCATGGTTTTCGGCTGACCCTGCATATGCATCAGACAAACCGGTAATCCGGTTTCTGCTGCGGCTTCCAGTGCCCCTGGCTCCGAGAGTGAGCGAATGTCATTAATGATATGTGCGCCGACTCTGGCGCACTCGCGAATCACTTCTGCTTTTGAAGTATCGACCGAAATCCACACTTCAAAACGCTGAGCAATCGCCTCCACCACCGGGATCACTCGCTGCAACTCTTCTTCCACGCTCACATCGGCCGCACCTGGACGCGTGGATTCACCACCCACATCAATGATAGTCGCCCCGGCGTTAATCATCAGGTTTGCGTGTTTTACCGCCTCAACCAGAGAGTTGTGCGCACCACCATCGGAAAAGGAATCTGGCGTGACGTTCAAAATCCCCATGACATGCGGATGGCTGAGATCCAGTGAAGACCCCTGAGCAAAGAGTTTCATAGTTTTATCCCTGATAACATTTTGAATATACAAATAAGAAAAACCCCGGGGCAAGCCCCAGGGTTTTAAATTAGAACACGGTCATCATCAACGATAACTTATTTGTCGCCCAGTTGCTCTGACATGGAGCCAGAGTCCGGCGCACGCGGTTCATCAACCGGACGCGGCGCACTCGGCTTGCCGGTGCTGCCAGAGTTGTTGTTAGAAGAACCCGGTTCTTCCCAACCCGCTGGCGGACGTACCTCGCGGCGAGCCATCAGATCATCAATCTGCGGCGCATCGATGGTCTCATATTTCATGAGCGCATCTTTCATCGAGTGCAGAATGTCCATGTTTTCGTTCAGCAGACGACGCGCACGGTCATAGTTACGCTCAATCAGCAGTTTAACTTCCTGATCGATAATACGAGCCGTTTCATCGGACATATGTTTAGCTTTCGCCACAGAACGTCCCAGGAACACTTCGCCTTCTTCTTCAGCGTACAGCAACGGACCGAGTTTCTCGGAGAAGCCCCACTGAGTAACCATGTTACGCGCCAGGTTAGTCGCGACTTTAATGTCGTTCGACGCACCGGTAGAAACATGTTCAACACCGTAGATGATCTCTTCGGCCAGACGACCGCCGTACAGCGTGGAGATCTGACTTTCCAGTTTCTGACGGCTGGCGCTGATAGCGTCGCCTTCAGGCAGGAAGAAGGTCACACCCAGCGCACGACCGCGCGGGATAATCGTCACTTTGTGCACCGGATCGTGTTCCGGTACCAGGCGACCGATAATCGCGTGGCCTGCTTCGTGATACGCGGTAGATTCTTTCTGCGCTTCCGTCATCACCATGGAGCGACGTTCCGCACCCATCATGATTTTGTCTTTCGCTTTCTCGAATTCAACCATCGATACAACACGCTTGTTGCCACGAGCTGCAAACAGCGCCGCTTCGTTGACCAGGTTCGCGAGATCTGCACCGGAGAAGCCAGGCGTACCACGTGCAATGATTGCCGCATCGATATCCGGAGACAGCGGTACGCGACGCATATGCACTTTCAGGATCTGTTCACGACCGCGGACATCCGGCAGACCAACCACAACCTGACGGTCGAAACGGCCTGGACGCAGCAGCGCAGGGTCAAGAACGTCCGGACGGTTAGTTGCCGCGATAACGATAATGCCTTCGTTACCTTCGAAGCCGTCCATCTCAACCAGCATCTGGTTCAGTGTCTGCTCACGTTCATCGTGACCACCGCCCAGACCTGCACCACGCTGGCGGCCTACGGCGTCGATTTCATCGATGAAGATGATGCACGGTGCCGCTTTCTTGGCTTGTTCGAACATGTCACGCACACGAGATGCACCGACACCCACGAACATTTCCACGAAATCAGAACCGGAAATGGTGAAGAAAGGAACCTTCGCTTCACCTGCGATAGCTTTCGCCAGCAGGGTTTTACCCGTACCCGGAGGACCGACCATCAGGACGCCTTTCGGGATTTTACCGCCCAGCTTCTGGAAACGGCTCGGCTCGCGCAGATACTCAACCAGCTCAGCAACTTCTTCTTTTGCTTCGTCGCAACCAGCAACGTCCGCAAAAGTCGTTTTGATCTGATCTTCCGTCAGCATGCGCGCTTTGCTCTTACCGAACGACATGGCACCTTTGCCACCACCGCCCTGCATTTGACGCATGAAGAAGATCCAGACACCAATCAGCAGCAGCATTGGGAACCAGGAAATGAAGATAGAAGCCAGCAGGCTCGGCTCTTCAGGCGGTTCACCAACAACCTTGACGTTTTTGGTCAGCAGGTTATCAAGCAGCTTCGGATCGTTAACCGGAATGTAGGTCGTGTAACGGTTACTATCTTTCTTGGTAACGTTAATCTCACGTCCGTTGATCTTCGCTTCACGAACCTGGTCCTGATTGACCTCTTGCAGGAAGGTAGAGTAATCAACCTTACGGCCATTAGACTCGCTGGGCCCAAAGCTCTGGAATACTGACATCAGCACAACGGCAATGACCAGCCAGAGAATTAGGTTTTTCGCCATGTCACTCAAGGGATTAACCTCATATTACAACTGTGTTAAAAACAGCGTCAGGATACTCTATATCCAGTTTCTTTCAAACTTTCGTTTGAAATCTACCGGTTATGGTTTACGCCCGGTCGCTACAATATACACTTCACGCGAACGGGCGCGAGAAGAGTCCGGCTTACGAACTTTGACCTTCGTAAACAGGGAGCGAATCTCTCTTAGATACTCATCGAAGCCTTCGCCCTGGAACACCTTCACTACAAAACTACCACCTGGCGCTAATACATCACGAGCCATTCCAAGCGCCAGCTCTACCAGATACATGGCCCGGGGAATATCCACCGCCGGTGTTCCACACATATTTGGCGCCATATCAGACATGACAACTTGTACTTTACTGTCACCTACGCGCTCAAGTAACGCTTTCAGGACTAATTCATCACGAAAGTCGCCCTGAAGGAAGTCCACACCAACGATTGGATCCATAGGTAAAAGATCGCAAGCGATAATGCGGCCAGTGTTGCCGATCTGCGTAACCGCATATTGCGACCAGCCACCGGGTGCAGCACCGAGATCAACAATCGTCATCCCCGGTTTAAAAATTTTGTCACTTTGCTGTATTTCATCAAGTTTAAACCAGGCACGGGAACGTAACCCCTTTTTCTGCGCCTGCTGAACATATTTATCGCTAAAGTGTTCCTGAAGCCAGCGACTCGAGCTGGCAGAACGCTTTTTACCTGTCATTTCACATTCCCAAAGGGCAGTTCATCGTAACCAATGGTGTAAATTTCTACACAGCTATTTGGCGATATATGGGAGATGGCGGTAGAATGACCCGTTTTCAATCCCAACGTAAGCAAAAATATACGATGAATCTGAGTACTAAACAAAAACAGCACCTGAAAGGTCTGGCACATGCGCTCAAGCCTGTAGTTATGCTTGGCAACAATGGTTTGACCGAAGGGGTACTGGCCGAGATTGAACAAGCGTTAGAGCACCATGAACTTATCAAGGTGAAAATCGCCTCGGAAGATCGCGATACTAAAACCTTGATCGTGGAAGCTATCGTACGCGAAACCGGCGCCTGCAATGTACAGGTCATCGGTAAAACGCTGGTACTGTATCGCCCGACTAAAGAACGTAAAATCTCGCTGCCACGCTAAGAATATCCCAAAGTTGCACACGAAGTTTGTGTAAAACGCGGGATTTTCCGCTAGCAGGAGAGCAAAATGCCACGCTCTCTTCGTTGATAAAAGGCCGCTATGCGGCCTTTTTCCTTTCTTTACAATGTATCAACATCTTAACCAAGATGCGAATTACAGGTATTCTACCTTCGTTACTTCATATTCAACTTCACCGCCCGGCGTTTTAATAACCACCACGTCATCCTGTTCTTTACCGATCAGGCCACGAGCAATAGGCGAGTTCACCGAAATCAGGTTCTGTTTAAAATCGGCTTCATCATCGCCGACAATACGCCAGGTCTGCTCTTCGTCGTTATCGAGATTCAGCACGGTGACCGTCGCGCCGAAAACTACGCGACCATTGTTCGGCATTTTTGTGACGTCGATAACCTGCGCGTTGGACAGTTTAGCTTCGATATCTTTAATGCGCCCTTCGCAGAAACCCTGCTGTTCGCGCGCCGCGTGATACTCTGCATTTTCTTTCAGGTCGCCATGCTCGCGCGCATCTGCGATAGCGGCAATGATTTCAGGACGGCGCACCGATTTCAGAAAATCCAGTTCTTCGCGCAGTTTTTCAGCACCACGTAAGGTCATTGGGATAGCTTGCATTTGTTATACCTCTTGAACATTCCTGTAGGGGGCGGCTGCTCTCACCCCGGCTGCTAAGCCCACTCTGGCATACGCCATGCCAGAGTCAGAAGCAAAAAAATACCGACCCGGGGCTCAGGGTCCCAGGTCAGCTACAATTCTCTATTTGATGATCATTTTACCCTGGAGTTCCCTATGGGTCATCGTTTACTTTTTGGGGCGTTGCGCCGTAGTATGACGGCCTGTTTCCAGGTTGTTAGCGCGAGATTATGCGATTTTCCAGATTTACCATTGGATTGACTGCCAGTATAGCGTTCAGCGTTCAGGCTGCGAACGTCGACGAGTATATCAATCAGCTCCCTGCCGGGGCCAACCTCGCCCTTATGGTACAGAAGGTTGGCGCACCTGCTCCTGCTATTGATTACCATAGCCAGCAGATGGCGCTGCCGGCCAGTACCCAGAAAGTGATCACCGCGCTGGCGGCATTGATTCAGCTCGGGCCTGACTTTCGTTTTACCACCACGCTTGAGACTAAAGGCAACGTGGAAGGCGGCGTTTTGAAAGGTGACTTAGTGGCGCGATTTGGTGCCGATCCGACGCTAAAACGTCAGGATATTCGCAATATGGTGGCAACCCTGAAAAAATCAGGCGTGACGCAAATTGCCGGAAATGTCATGATCGACACCTCCATTTTCGCCAGCCATGATAAAGCGCCTGGCTGGCCCTGGAACGACATGACGCAGTGTTTTAGCGCACCGCCCGCGGCGGCTATTGTCGATCGTAACTGTTTCTCGGTTTCACTCTATAGCGCGCAAAAACCTAACGATCTCGCCTTTATCCGCGTGGCATCTTACTACCCGGTCACCATGTTCAGTCAGGTGCGTACTCTCGCTCGTGGCTCTGCCGAAGCGCAATATTGTGAACTGGACGTGGTTCCAGGCGATCTCAACCGCTTTACGTTGACCGGATGCCTGCCCCAACGAGCCGATCCGCTGCCGCTGGCATTCGCTATTCAGGACGGCGCCAGCTATGCCGGGGCGATTATCAAAGATGAGCTAAAACAAGCCGGTATCACTTACAGCGGGACTCTGCTGCGCCAGACGCTGGTCAACGAGCCGGGGACCGTAGTAGCCAGTAAGCAGTCGGCGCCGCTGCACGACCTGCTTAAGATTATGCTGAAAAAATCGGACAACATGATTGCTGATACCGTTTTCCGTATGATTGGCCATGCACGATTTAACGTGCCTGGCACCTGGAGAGCAGGTTCTGATGCCGTACGCCAGATTCTGCGTCAGCAAGCGGGTATTGATATCGGCAACACCATTATTGCCGACGGTTCTGGTCTCTCGCGCCATAACCTGATTGCCCCAGCGACCATGATGCAGGTGCTGCAATATATCGCTCAGCACGATAACGAGCTGAACTTTATCACCATGCTACCGCTGGCAGGCCATGACGGCTCTTTGCAATACCGTGCGGGTCTGCATCAGGCTGGCGTAGATGGCAAAGTATCGGCGAAGACAGGCTCACTGCAGGGGGTCTATAACCTGGCAGGCTTCATCACCACGGCAAGCGGTCAGCGCATGGCATTTGTGCAGTATCTGTCTGGTTATGCGGTAG
The DNA here is from genome assembly GCF_030336725.1 of Citrobacter sp. Cb031. Taxonomy (NCBI): domain Bacteria; kingdom Pseudomonadati; phylum Pseudomonadota; class Gammaproteobacteria; order Enterobacterales; family Enterobacteriaceae; genus Citrobacter; species Citrobacter sp. Cb031. Next base: position 87,688 of record NZ_JAOWDA010000025.1, on the reverse strand, counting down.
AGCCAGCTGATCAGCGTAATCGCCGTATTCCACTGGTCCGCTTCGAGAGCCGGTTATACAAGGATATTTATCAGAATAACTGAGTATGTTTGCCGGATGGCAGCGCTAACGCACCTAATCCGGCCTTCTGAAACCTGGAAACAAAACCCCGGCAACATGGCCGGGTTTTTAATGTGATTAACGCTTGTAGATGAACTCAACGCCTTCTTCGTCGTCTTCGTCCCAATCGTCATCCCAGTCATCTTCTGCTTCGTCTTCGACTTCAGCGAGTTGCTGGCGGTGATAATCATCCCACATGAACTCGACTTTCTCTGGCTGTTTCGCTTCTTCAGCCTGAACAATCGGGTTCTCGATGATAAAGGTCATCACATCCCAGCAGAGATCCTTCACGCCCAACTGGCTGGCGGCGGAGATCAGGTAATATTTACCTTCCCAGCCTAACGCTTCAGCTATCGCTTTCGCTTTCTCTTCCGCTTCAGCCTTATCCAGCAAATCAATTTTGTTGAACACTAACCAACGCGGTTTAGACGCCAGATCCTGGCTGTATTTTTCAAGCTCGCCAATAATGATACGGGCATTTTCAACCGGATCGGAACCGTCAATCGGATCGATATCAATGAGGTGTAGCAGTACGCGGCAGCGTTCCAGGTGTTTCAGGAAGCGGATACCCAAGCCTGCGCCTTCAGCCGCGCCTTCAATCAGACCCGGAATGTCGGCAACCACAAAGCTCTTTTCGTTGTCCATACGCACCACACCCAGACTCGGAACCAGAGTGGTGAACGGATAGTCAGCGACTTTCGGCTTCGCCGCGGACACCGCACGGATAAACGTCGATTTACCGGCGTTTGGCATGCCCAGCATCCCGACGTCCGCCAGCAGCATCAGCTCCAGCATCAGATCGCGTTTATCGCCCGGTGTACCCATCGTTTTCTGACGCGGAGTACGGTTGACTGAGGATTTGAAACGGGTGTTGCCCAGACCGTGCCAGCCGCCTTTAGCGACCATCAGACGCTGACCGTGTTTGGTCATGTCGCCCATGGTTTCGCCCGTGCCCTGATCGATTACACGCGTACCTACAGGCACTTTAATCGTGACATCTTTACCACGCTTGCCGGTGCAATCACGGCTCGCGCCATTCTGTCCACGTTCCGCGCGGAATGATTTTTCAAAACGGTAATCGATCAGCGTGTTCAGGTTTTCGTCGGCTTCCAGCCAAACGTCACCACCATCACCACCGTCTCCACCGTCCGGACCGCCTTTTGGGATGTACTTTTCGCGGCGGAAGCTGACGCAACCATTACCGCCATCACCTGCAACGACCAGAATCGATGCTTCATCAACAAACTTCATTTTACTCTCCGTAAATCATTCGCCTGAGCGGGGCTGCGAAACCACCGTTTCATGCTTACGTAAACCGCCCCAAATTCGATGACCAATGGCGGAATACATCGCGCCCGCAACCACGATAAACGCACCGAGATAACCTAATAGGTTTAGCATCGGTCTGGCGAAGAAATCGGGCCAGGCCAGTGATAATAAATCTGAAAATAACAACGTAAACAGCGGAGTGAGCGTAATAATGGCGCTCACCTGTGCCGCCTGCCAACGCGCCATCGCTTCCGCGAGAGCACCGTATCCTACCAGCGTATTCAGGCCGCAGAATACAAGGCATGCCAGCTGCCAGTCACTGAGCTGCGTGATGACACCGGGTTTAGCCAACGGCAACAACGCAATCGTACATAAAGTGTACAGTAAAAACAGGATCTGCGGTGATGCCAGGCGGCGCAATAACACCTTTTGCGCGACCCCATAGCTCACCCAGACCATCGCCGCACCAACACCAAAGATAACGCCCCAGGTGTAATCGGTGAGTCGGGTAAAAATTTCGATCAGACTGGTATTAAAAAACAGAACCAGGCCGCTCAGAAGCATAATGGCGCCAATCACCTGCGTACCGCGCATCTTTTCTTTCAGGATAAAGACGCTGGCAATCATCATACCAACCGGTGACAGCTGACCGATAACCTGCGAAGCCGTTGGGCTCAAATATTGCAAGGATGAACTAAACAGAATGAAGTTACCGAACAACCCACCGGTAGCGATAGCCAACAGGATCAGCCAACGCGCTTTGCGAAAAATACGCAACGGAGGGAGCTTTTTTTTAACCGCAAGAATAGCGCCAAGGCCAATGCTTGCCATTAAAAAACGGTAGAACACCACGGTAGGAGGCTCCATCACCTCCAGCACTTGCTTCATCGCTATTGGCAAAGCGCCCCAACATACTGCCGTTGTGAGTGCTAACAGAATACCAATACCTGCCTGCTGCTTCATGCCGTATTCCCTGCAAGGGCTCGTTTCCGGGTTATCACGGCGCGACGAGCGTATTTACCGGCCGTCGAATGTAAAAAGCCCCGCAACGTGTTGCGGGGCTTTTATCCGTTACCGGGACGCGAAAAACTTATTCAGCAACGATGCTGATGAATTTACGGTTTTTCGGGCCTTTCACTTCAAATTTCACTTTACCGTCTGCTTTAGCAAACAGAGTGTGGTCTTTGCCGCAACCAACGTTGGAGCCAGCGTGGAATTTAGTACCACGTTGACGAACGATGATGCTACCAGCCAGAACTGTTTCACCGCCGAAGCGTTTTACGCCCAGACGTTTAGCTTCTGAATCGCGACCGTTACGAGTCGAGCCGCCAGCCTTTTTATGTGCCATTTAATCTGCTCCCCTTAACTTAAGCGCTGATGCCAGTGATTTTTACATCAGTGAACCACTGACGATGGCCCTGCTGCTTACGGTAGTGTTTACGACGACGAAACTTAACAATTTTAACTTTCTCGCCACGACCGTGAGCAACAACTTCAGCTTTGATAACGCCGCCATCAACGAAAGGAACGCCGATTTTGACTTCTTCACCGTTTGCGATCATCAGAACTTCTGCGAATTCAACAGATTCGCCAGTTGCGATGTCCAGCTTTTCCAGGCGAACGGTCTGACCTTCGCTTACTCGGTGTTGTTTACCACCACTTTGGAAAACCGCGTACATAAAAAACTCCGCTTCCGCGCACACCTTTTTGATGATTCAGAGTGCGCTATAAATATTCACAATAGGGCGCGAATATTACGCAAAACGCGAGCCTTTGACAAGTGCTACGTCAATACATGAAGAAAAAAAACACAACACGTACGGTAACGTTTATCTATGGCGTTTTTTCAGTACAATCAGCATATATTTATAACCCTAAACCCGACGTTACCTTCCGATACAGTGAGGTAATCGGGGCGAGAAGCCCGGCTTTTGCGATGAATTTAGAAAAAATCAATGAGTTAACCGCGCAAGATATGGCGGGGGTCAATGCGACAATCCTTGAACAGCTCAATTCCGACGTGCAGTTGATCAATCAACTGGGGTACTACATCGTTAGCGGCGGCGGAAAACGCATTCGCCCAATGATCGCCGTACTCGCCGCGCGTGCAGTTGGCTACCAGGAAAATGCGCACGTTACGATTGCAGCCCTCATCGAGTTTATCCACACCGCGACCCTGTTGCACGACGATGTTGTGGATGAGTCCGACATGCGCCGCGGAAAAGCCACAGCGAATGCGGCGTTTGGCAATGCGGCCAGCGTGCTGGTCGGCGATTTTATCTATACCCGCGCTTTTCAGATGATGACCAGCCTCGGTTCGCTGAAAGTGCTGGAAGTCATGTCGAAAGCGGTCAACGTTATCGCCGAAGGTGAAGTCTTGCAGTTGATGAACGTCAACGACCCGGACATCACTGAAGAAAACTATATGCGCGTTATCTACAGTAAGACTGCGCGTTTGTTTGAAGCGGCTGCCCAATGCTCTGGCATTCTGGCTGGTTGCAGCGAAGAACAAGAGAAAGGGTTGCAGGATTATGGCCGTTATCTCGGTACCGCTTTCCAGTTAATTGACGATTTGCTGGATTACAACGCGGATGGCGAGCAACTGGGTAAAAACGTCGGTGATGACCTCAACGAGGGTAAACCAACGCTGCCGCTGCTGCATGCCATGCGCCACGGCACCCCTGAACAAGCACAAATGATCCGCCAGGCTATTGAGCAGGGTAATGGCCGTCACCTTCTGGAGCCTGTTCTGGAAGCGATGAACGCCTGTGGTTCCCTGGAGTGGACTCGCCAACGTGCAGAAGAAGAGGCTGATAAGGCCATCGCTGCGCTGCAGGTACTGCCTGATACGCCGTGGAGAGAAGCGCTGATTGGTCTGGCGCATATCGCCGTACAGCGCGACCGTTAATACCCTGCGGCATCTTTCATCATCCCGTGCCCTGCACGGGATGCTTTTATAAATTCCAATAAACACGTCCCCCTCTCCAGTAACCTTCGCATAAATTTGGCATATTCTGAATATACTCACACTTTACATGAACATTTTAGAACATTCGTTCTCCGGGCGTTATAGTATCTCCACAACCGATCGTGGAACCATAAGTCGATAACCAAAGGAGAGATGAGTTTATGGAAAACAAGCTGATTGACTGGCATCCGGCCGATATCATCGCCGGGCTGCGCAAGAAAGGGACCTCAATGGCCGCTGAATCACGTAAAAATGGATTAAGCTCATCAACGCTGGCCAATGCGTTAACACGCCCATGGCCAAAAGGTGAGTTGATTATCGCCCGATCGTTGGGAACCGACCCGTGGGTGATTTGGCCGTCACGCTATCACGATGCAAAAACACATGAGTTTATCGACAGAACGCGGATGATGAGGGGACGCAAAGAGAAACAGAATCCTGAATGAACACTGATGAGTAGTAACCCCCGGTTCACAGAACTGGGGGTTACAAGAGACGTAGACGATTACTCGCCTTTCACGCGCTCAATGTTTGCGCCCAGCGCGCGCAGTTTATCTTCGATGCGCTCATAGCCGCGATCGATGTGATAAATACGATCGACTACCGTCGTACCTTCAGCAATACACCCTGCCAGCACGAGGCTTGCAGATGCGCGCAGATCGGTCGCCATAACCTGTGCGCCGGAGAGCGTTTCCACGCCGTGGCAAATCACGGTATTGCTTTCGATTTCTGCGTGAGCGCCCATACGGCTCAGCTCAGGCACGTGCATAAAGCGGTTCTCAAACACGGTTTCCGTGATGAAACCCGTCCCTTCTGCCACCAGGTTCAGCAACGTGAACTGGGCCTGCATATCGGTAGGGAACGCCGGGTGCGGTGCCGTGCGCACATTGACCGCTTTCGGACGTTTACCGTGCATGTCCAGGCTGATCCAGTCGTCACCGACTTCGATATCCGCTCCCGCATCACGCAGCTTCGCCAGAACGGCATCCAGCGTGTCAGGTTGTGCATTACGACAGATAATTTTGCCGCGAGAAATTGCCGCTGCGACCAGGAAAGTACCGGTTTCGATGCGGTCAGGCAGAACGCGATACACACCGCCGCCGAGGCGCTCAACGCCTTCGATGGTAATACGATCGGTACCCTGGCCTGTGATTTTTGCGCCCAGCGCAATCAGGAAGTTCGCGGTATCCACGATCTCCGGTTCACGCGCGGCGTTTTCGATGATGGTAGTGCCTTCGGCAAGCGTTGCTGCGCACATGATAGTGACCGTCGCGCCGACGCTCACTTTGTCCATGACGATATGCGCGCCTTTCAGGCGGCCATCAACGGACGCTTTCACATAGCCTTCTTCAAGCTTAATAGTCGCGCCTAACTGCTCCAGACCAGTAATGTGCAGGTCAACCGGACGCGCGCCGATGGTGCAGCCGCCCGGCAGTGAAACCTGGCCCTGGCCAAAGCGGGCAACCAGTGGCCCAAGCGCCCAGATGGATGCACGCATGGTTTTGACCAGATCGTACGGCGCACAGAAGACGTTCACGTCACGTGCATCAATGTGCACAGAACCATTACGCTCAACTTTCGCCCCCAACTGGCTCAGCAGCTTCATTGAGGTGTCAACATCCTTCAGTTTCGGGACGTTCTGGATCTCTACAGGTTCTTCAGCCAGCAGCGCCGCAAACAGGATCGGCAGCGCGGCGTTTTTAGCGCCTGAAATTGTGACTTCGCCCTGGAGCTTGGTTGGCCCCTGAACACGAAATTTATCCATTATTCTATTCTCTGTTAAGAATTTATCTTCGCTACCGGCATATCACCCGTAGCTCAAAAACCGTTAAGTTTGCGATCGCGCGCCCATTCCGCTGGAGTAAACGCCTTAATCGACACGGCATGAATGCGGTTGTCCGCAATGTACTCCATCAACGGGCCATAGACCGATTGCTGTTTCTTGACCCGGCTCATGCCTTCAAACATCTCACCCACGGCAATAACCTGAAAGTGACTGCCGTCGCCAGAAACGTGGACTTCCTGGAGGGAGAGTGCATTCATCAGCACGCTCTGAATTTCATTATTTTCCATGGGCTCTTCATTCGTCAGATAGTGAAAACAGCCCAACATCTTAGAGCAAAGTGGCGCTGTCATAAATAAGCAAAAAGCCCCGCTGATAAATCAGACAAGGCTTTAGTGGCAGATCCCCCGCAGAGGAGTTACCGGATGGCGGCACAAGACCTTATCCGGCTTACAAAAATTAACGCGGAAGAACGTCGTCAGGCAAATTGTAAAGCTGCGCCAGCGTGTACACTTTATCGTTAACGCCAGCGAGCGAAACGCTGTTCCCCTGCTGCTTGCCCTCATTAATCAGGTGCAGCAGTAATGCCAGACCACCGGTATCCACCCGGGAAATCTGGTTCAGGTCGATACAGGATACCCCTTTCATCGCCTCAACTCGCGCATCCCATAATGGGTTTAACACGTCCTGATCCAGCTCTCCCACCAGCACCAGCTTGTCGCCTTCACGCATCCAGGTGAGTGACTGCGTCATTATTTTTTCTCTTCCAGCGTGATTTTCTGCTGAGAAATAGATTTCAGCTGTGCCGTCAGGCCATCAATACCTTTCGTACGCAGCAGGTCGCTCCACTCATTCTGTTTGGTGGTGATCATACTTACGCCTTCAGCAATCATGTCATACGCCTGCCAGTTACCCGTCTGGGAATTTTTACGCCACTGGAAATCCAGACGTACCGGAGGACGACCGTTTGGATCGATGATGGTTACGCGGATAGGCACGATGGTCGCATCACCCAGCGGCTGCTCAGGGGCAATCTGATAGGTCTGGCCGTGGTACATCGCCAGCGCCTGACCGTAAGCCTGCTTCAGATATTCACGGAATGCGGCGAAATAGGCGTCACGCTGAGCCGGTGTCGCATCTTTGTAGTAGCGGCCCAGTACCAGTGCGCCTGCATACTTAACCTGCACGTAAGGCAGCAGTTCCTGATCGACCACCTGACGCAGGTAATCCGGGTTGGAACGGATTTTAGGTTGCTCGTTCTTCAGACGGTCAAACGTCTTCTGCGCCGCCTCATCCATCAGTTTGTACGGGTTCGTCTGGTCCGCTGCGGTTGCCGCGCTAAGTGGAGCAATCACCAGCATAGCCACCATCATCAATCGTTTAAACATACGTCGATTCTCCTGAGATTATTTCGTTGCGCCCGCAGGCGTAGTGGCTTCATTATTGCCTTCAGTTGCGGCTGGCGCATCGCCAGAATTCTTATTGTCATCACCTTTACTGTTGCTGTTGTAAAGGAACTGACCAATCATATCTTCCAGCACCATCGCAGATTTCGTGTCCTGAATCGTACCGCCATCTTTGAGGATAGACGTTCCCAGCTCAGGATCTTCAAAACCTACGTTCAATGCCAGATACTGTTCGCCCAACAGACCGGAAGTACGGATGCTCAGAGAACTGGTGTCAGGAATATGGTTAAAACGCGATTCAATTTCCAGCGTCACGCGCGGCAGGTACGTTTTCTGATCTAACGAGATGTCCGATACGCGTCCTACCACGACCCCGCCAATCCGCACCGGAGAGCGCTCTCTCAGACCGCCGATATTATCAAAGGTCGCATAAATCGTATAAGTCGGTTCAGTACGCATTGAGGTGACGTTCGCCGCCTTCAGGCAGACAAACAGCGCGGCCAGCAGCGCAACCAGCAGGAATAACCCGACCCAAATTTCATTTTTTTTCGTTTGCATGAACTCAATTCCCAAACATCAGTGCGGTCAGCACAAAATCCAGCCCCAGAACGGCAAGAGAGGCGTGCACTACGGTGCGTGTCGTTGCCCGGCTAATCCCGGCAGAGGTCGGGATAGCATCATAACCATTGAACAATGCAATCCATGTGACCGTAATGGCAAACACCACGCTCTTAATCAGACAGTTGACCAGATCCAGACGCCAGTCGACGGCATTTTGCATAGCCGACCAGAAAAAGCCTGCATCAATACCTTTCCAGCTTACGCCAACCAACGACCCACCCCAGATCCCCACCGCGACAAATATAATCGTCAGCAGCGGCAATGAAATCACACCGGCCCAAAAACGTGGGGAGATCACTCGGCGCAGTGGGTCGACGGCCATCATTTCCAGGCTGGAAAGCTGCTCGGTCGCCCGCATCAGGCCAATCTCTGCGGTTAAGGCCGATCCGGCCCGCCCGGCAAACAACAGCGCCGCAACCACCGGCCCCAGCTCACGTAGCAATGACAGCGCCACCAGCATACCGAGGCTGGTTTCCGCACTGTAGGTCGTCAGCACCAGGTATCCCTGCAACCCCAGCACCATGCCGATGAACACGCCAGAAACAATAATGATCAGCATCGATAAGACACCGACATTATAGAGCTGGCGTATCAGCAGCGGCGCATGTTTGCGAAACTCCGGCTTGCCGACAACTGCATTGAACAACATTAATCCGGCTCGCCCGAACGTCCTGAGGGTTTTTATTCCCCGATGTCCGAGTGATGCCAGCGCATTTAACAACATGGGTGGCTTAACTCCCTGTTTTGAGTAAATCGATGTGGTAGTCGCCCGCCGGGTAACGGAACGGAACCGGTCCATCGGCAATGCCATCGAGGAACTGACGCACACGCGGATCGGCATTTTCTTGCAGCGCCTGAGCACTACCGTAGGCCACTATTTTTTTGTCCGCCATAATATAGGCGTAATCCGCAATACTCAGCACTTCTGGCACATCATGGGAAACCACCACGCAGGTGACGCCCAGCGCGCTGTTCAGTTCAGAAATCAGCTTCACCAGCACGCCCATGGTGATGGGATCCTGGCCGACGAACGGCTCATCAAACATAATAAGGTCTGGCTCCAGCGCGATAGCACGTGCTAACGCGGCACGACGCGCCATCCCACCGGATAATTCAGAAGGCATTAATTTTGCCGCGCCCCGCAGGCCAACGGCCTCGAGCTTCATCATTACCGTGCTTTTCAGCAGCGGCGCAGGCAGTGTTGTATGCTCGCGCAACGGGTATGCAACGTTGTCAAACACATTCATATCAGTAAACAGCGCACCAGACTGGAATAGCATGCTCATGCGCTTACGCACGGTAAATAAACGCGAACGGGACATGGCCGGGACATTTTCGCCGTCAAACAGGATCTCGCCCTTATCGGGGGAGATTTGTCCGCCGATCAGACGCAACAGCGTCGTTTTGCCGATGCCTGATGGCCCCATGATCGCCGTCACCTTACCACGCGGCACCGTCAGGGAAATATTATCAAAGATGCAGCGGTCGCCTCGGGAAAAGCTGACATCGCGCATATCGATTAGATTCGCCACAGACTGACCCATTGATTCATCCTTTACTATTGCCTCGTTGATCGAAGAGCTTGGCGCTCAATTTAGCCCTGAACCCAACATATTTACAGATTATTACCTGTCCTGGTTAGCGAAAGCTGGCATTTGTTTTACTTTTTAGCCGCATAAAGTCAAAATTAAGAATTCGTGACGGCTTCCAGAAATCCTTCAAGTGGACCGGCGAGTATACCTGAAGAAAGGACTTTAGATGCTTTTAGCGACGGCGCTGTTAATAATTGGTTTACTTCTGGTGGTCTACGGTGCCGACCGACTGGTATTTGCCGCATCCATTTTATGTCGAAACTTCGGTATTCCCCCCATTATCATCGGGATGACCGTGGTCAGCATTGGTACATCGTTACCCGAGATAATTGTCTCCGTTGCCGCATCGATGAACGGGCAGCTTGATTTAGCCGTCGGTACCGCCATCGGCTCTAACATTACCAACATTCTGCTTATTTTAGGCCTGTCGGCGCTGATTCATCCTTTTACCGTGCATTCTGATGTTCTGCGTCGTGAATTACCGCTAATGTTGCTGGTAAGCATCTTAGCCGCATCGGTCCTGTATGACGGGCAATTGAGTCGCAGCGATGGTTTCTTTCTTCTGCTTCTGGCCGTGCTATGGCTGTTATTCATTGTTAAAATCGCCCGTCTGGCAGAGCGACAAGGTAACGACAGCCTGACCCGCGAGCAGATCGCGGAACTGCCGCGCGAAGGCGGGTTACCGGTCGCCTTTTTGTGGTTGGGTATTGCGCTAATTATTATGCCAATGGCAACGCGTATGGTGGTAGATAACGCAACCGTACTGGCGAACTACTTCGCCATGAGCGAACTCACCATCGGGCTGACGGTTGTCGCCATTGGTACCAGCCTGCCGGAGCTGGCAACGGCAATTGCGGGTCTGCGTAAAGGTGAAAACGATATTGCCGTCGGCAACATCATCGGCGCGAACATTTTTAATATTGTTATCGTCCTCGGACTGCCGGCGCTGATTACGCCGGGTGAGGTCAATCCGATGGCCTTCACCCGTGACTATAGCGTCATGCTGCTGGTGAGCGTAATTTTTGCACTACTCTGCTGGCGACGTCCGCGCCAGATTGGTCGCGGCGCGGGTGCGCTGCTGACCGGCGGTTTTATCATATGGCTGGCGATGCTGTATTGGTTATCGCCACTTCTCGTTGGATAACTGGAAACGCATTATGTCGCACTTAGAGTTGCAACCGGGTTTTGACTTTCAGCAAGCAGGCAAGGAAGTCCTGGCAATTGAACGTGAAGGCCTGGCGGAGCTTGATCAGTACATCAACCAAAATTTTACTCTCGCCTGCGAGAAAATATTCAGTTGCCCGGGCAAAGTTGTGGTGATGGGGATGGGGAAATCTGGACATATCGGGCGGAAAATGGCGGCCACATTTGCCAGCACCGGCACCCCCTCATTTTTCGTGCATCCAGGCGAAGCCGCACATGGCGATCTGGGCATGGTCTCGCCGCAGGATGTAGTCATCGCCATCTCTAACTCCGGTGAATCCAATGAGATAGCGGCGTTAATCCCGGTGTTAAAACGTCTTCATGTACCGCTTATCTGCATGACCGGTCGTCCGGAAAGCAGCATGGCGCGTGCGGCAGATGTGCATCTGTGTGTTAAAGTGCCCAAGGAAGCTTGCCCGTTAGGCCTGGCGCCGACCAGCAGCACGACCGCAACGCTGGTGATGGGCGATGCGCTAGCCGTGGCATTATTAAAAGCGCGTGGCTTTACCGCGGAAGATTTTGCGTTATCTCATCCCGGTGGCGCACTAGGCCGTAAGCTTTTACTGCGCGTTAACGATATTATGCATACGGGCGATGAGATCCCGCATGTGACTAAAAGCGCCAGCCTGCGTGACGCCTTACTTGAGATCACGCGTAAAAATCTCGGCATGACCGTCATTTGCGATGATGACATGAAGATTGACGGTATTTTCACCGATGGCGATTTACGTCGCGTCTTCGATATGGGCGTTGATGTTCGCCAGTTAGGCATTGCCGATGTGATGACCCCTGGCGGCATTCGCGTGCGTCCGGGCATTCTTGCCGTCGATGCCCTGAACTTAATGCAGTCCCGCCATATCACCTCGGTAATGGTTGCTGATGGCGACCGGTTACTTGGTGTGTTACATATGCATGATCTGCTGCGTGCAGGTGTAGTGTAAGAAACTCAAGGATAAAGAAAATGAGTAAAGCAGGTGCGTCGCTTGCGACCTGTTATGGACCCGTCAGCACAGACGTTATCACCCGGGCAGAGAACATCCGTTTGCTGATCCTGGATGTGGATGGCGTACTGTCTGATGGTCTGATTTATATGGGCAACAACGGTGAAGAGCTGAAGGCTTTTAACGTCCGCGATGGTTACGGAATTCGCTGTGCGCTCACTTCCGGTATCGAGGTTGCCATTATTACCGGACGAAAGGCTAAACTTGTAGAAGATCGCTGTGCCACATTGGGGATCACGCATTTGTATCAGGGGCAGTCAGACAAACTGGTCGCCTTTAACGATCTCCTTAGCAAACTGGCGATCGCTCCTGAAAATGTTGCGTACGTTGGCGATGATCTGATCGACTGGCCGGTGATGGCACAAGTGGGATTAAGCGTGGCGGTGGCGGATGCTCATCCTTTGCTGATCCCGCGGGCCGATTATGTCACCCGCATCGATGGGGGACGCGGCGCGGTACGTGAAGTCTGCGATTTATTACTCCTGGCGCAGGGCAAACTGGACGAGGCCAAAGGGCAATCGATATGAGCAAAACCAGACGTTGGGTTATCATTCTACTGTCGCTGGCTGTCCTTGTGATGATTGGTATTAATCTGGTAGATAAAGACGATACCGCTGAGGTCGTCGTAAATAACAACGAGCCAACCTATAAGAGCGAACATACTGATACCGTTGTGTATAGTCCCGAAGGCGCACTGAGCTATCACTTGATCGCGCAAAACGTTGAATATTATTCGGAACAAGCGGTTTCGTGGTTTACTCAACCGGTATTAACCACATTTGATAAGGATAAAGTACCGACCTGGACGATCAAGGCTGATAAAGCCAAATTGACCAACGATCGGATGCTATATCTGTACGGCCATGTTGAGGTCAACGCCCTGGTGCCCGACTCTCAACTACGCAGAATTACGACCGATAACGCACAGATTAACCTGGTGACACAAGACGTCACTTCCGATGATCTCGTCACGTTATATGGCACAACATTTAACTCCAGCGGACTGAAGATGCGCGGCAACTTACGCAGCAAGAACGCCGAGCTGATTGAAAAGGTTAGAACCTCATATGAAATCCAAAACAAACAAACTCAGCCTTAATCTTGTGCTTGCCAGCGCACTTCTGGCCGCCAGCATCCCGGCATTCGCCGTCACCGGCGATACCGAGCAGCCGATTCACATTGAGTCGGACCAGCAGTCTCTTGATATGCAAGGCAACGTGGTGACCTTTACTGGCAATGTGATTGTGACTCAGGGCACCATCAAAATTAACGCCGATAAAGTCGTCGTAACCCGCCCTGGCGGTGAAGACGGTAAAGAAGTCATTGATGGCTACGGTAATCCTGCAACCTTTTACCAGATGCAGGACAACGGTAAACCGGTTAAAGGCCACGCCTCACACATGCATTATGAACTGGCGAAAGACTTCGTCGTTCTCACCGGTAAGGCTTACCTGGAACAGCTCGATAGCAACATCACAGGCGATAAGATCACCTATCTGGTGAAAGAGCAGAAAATGCAGGCCTTCAGCGATAAAGGCAAACGCGTCACCACCGTTCTGGTACCGTCGCAGTTGCAGGACAAAAACAAGGCTCCGGCAGAGAAAAAAGGTAACTGATTCGTTATGGCAACATTAACTGCAAAGAACCTTGCAAAAGCCTATAAGGGCCGCCGTGTGGTGGAAGATGTCAGTCTGACCGTCAACTCCGGGGAGATCGTCGGTCTGCTCGGTCCTAACGGTGCGGGCAAGACAACGACCTTTTACATGGTGGTCGGCATTGTCCCACGTGATGCGGGCAACATTATCATTGATGACGAAGACATCAGCCTGCTGCCTCTGCATGCGCGCGCGCGTCGCGGCATCGGCTACTTGCCGCAGGAAGCGTCTATTTTCCGTCGCCTGAGCGTGTTTGATAACCTGATGGCGGTGCTGCAAATTCGTGACGATCTTACCAGCGAGCAGCGGGAAGATCGCGCCAACGAGCTGATGGAAGAGTTCCACATCGAACACCTGCGTGACAGCATGGGACAGTCGCTCTCCGGTGGTGAACGACGCCGCGTGGAGATCGCCCGCGCACTGGCCGCGAATCCGAAATTTATCCTGCTGGATGAACCGTTTGCCGGTGTTGACCCGATTTCCGTTATTGATATCAAACGGATCATCGAACATCTGCGCGACAGCGGGCTTGGGGTGCTGATTACCGACCATAACGTTCGCGAAACGCTGGCAGTGTGTGAGCGCGCCTACATCGTGAGTCAGGGCCACCTGATCGCGCATGGCACGCCAACAGAAATACTGCAGGATGAGCACGTTAAACGCGTATACCTTGGGGAAGACTTCAGACTCTGATAGGGTAGAAGACTTCACGTCACCGCAGGAGAGAACAACTCTGAACATGAAGCAAGGTTTGCAACTCAGGCTTAGCCAACAACTGGCGATGACGCCTCAGCTACAACAGGCTATCCGTCTGTTGCAGCTGTCCACGCTGGAACTTCAGCAAGAACTTCAGCAAGCGCTGGAAAGTAACCCACTGCTCGAGCAAACCGATCTTCACGACGAAATTGATACCCAGGAAAAACAGGACAGCGAATCCCTCGACACCGCAGATGCTCTCGAACAAAAAGAGATGCCAGAGGAGCTGCCACTTGACGCCAGTTGGGATGAAATTTACACCGCCGGTACGCCTTCTGGCACCAGCGGGGATTACATCGACGACGAACTGCCTGTGTATCAGGGTGAGACCACGCAATCGCTGCAGGATTACCTGATGTGGCAAGTGGAGCTGACCCCGTTCTCGGATACCGATCGCGCAATTGCGACATCCATTGTTGATGCGGTAGACGAAACCGGTTATCTCACCGTAACCCTGGACGATATTCTCGAAAGCATGGGCGATGACGACGTCGGCATGGACGAAATCGAAGCCGTGCTTAAACGCATTCAGCGTTTTGATCCCGTGGGCGTGGCGGCCAAAGATCTCCGCGACTGCTTATTGATCCAACTTTCACAGTTTGATAAAGCCACGCCGTGGCTGGAAGAAGCGCGCCTGATCATCAGCGATCACCTCGATCTGTTAGCCAACCATGACTTCCGCACGCTGATGCGCGTAACCCGGCTGAAAGAAGATGTGCTGAAAGAAGCCGTCAATCTTATTCAGTCCCTGGACCCCAGACCTGGGCAGTCTATCCAGACCGGGGAGCCAGAATACGTTATTCCGGATGTACTGGTGCGTAAGCATAACGATCGCTGGGTGGTCGAACTCAACGGCGACAGCATTCCACGGTTGCAGATTAACCAGCACTACGCCGCCATGTGCAACAGCGCGCGCAACGACGCTGACAGCCAGTTTATTCGTAGCAATCTGCAGGATGCAAAGTGGCTGATTAAAAGCCTGGAAAGTCGCAATGATACGCTGCTGCGCGTCAGTCGCTGTATCGTTGAACAGCAGCAAGCCTTCTTTGATCAAGGCGAAGAGTTTATGAAACCGATGGTGCTGGCGGATATCGCCCAGGCCGTCGAGATGCACGAATCGACCATTTCCCGAGTGACCACGCAAAAGTATCTGCACAGTCCGCGCGGCATTTTTGAATTGAAGTATTTCTTTTCCAGTCACGTTAACACTGAAGGCGGAGGCGAAGCCTCATCCACAGCTATACGTGCACTGGTGAAGAAATTAATTGCTGCGGAAAACCCCGCGAAACCGCTGAGTGACAGCAAGTTAACCTCTATGCTGTCAGAACAGGGTATCATGGTGGCACGCCGCACTGTTGCGAAGTACCGAGAGTCTTTATCCATTCCGCCGTCGAACCAGCGCAAACAGCTGGTCTGACCCAACCGATAAGGAAGACACTATGCAGCTCAACATCACTGGAAACAACGTCGAAATCACTGAAGCCTTACGCGATTTTGTTAATACAAAATTCGCCAAGCTAGAACAATATTTCGACCGGATTAATCAGGTCTATATTGTGTTGAAAGTGGAGAAGGTGACACATATCTCGGATGCAACACTGCATGTGAACGGTGGCGAAATTCATGCCAGCGCGGAAGGTCAGGATATGTACGCCGCCATTGACGGTTTAATTGATAAACTGGCTCGGCAGTTAACAAAACATAAAGATAAACTGAAACAGCACTAACTTGTCCGGGCAGTTAGCGGGTGCAGGACGGCCT
Organism: Citrobacter sp. Cb031; assembly: GCF_030336725.1. NCBI lineage: Bacteria > Pseudomonadati > Pseudomonadota > Gammaproteobacteria > Enterobacterales > Enterobacteriaceae > Citrobacter > Citrobacter sp. Cb031. The sequence goes on along the minus strand of NZ_JAOWDA010000025.1, from coordinate 71,574 downwards.
GTTGTGTAGCACAACGGGCCATTTGTACAGTTAGCGCTTAGGTGAAATTATGACAAATAACGATACGACTCTACAACTGAGCAATGTTCTTAACCAGGAATGTACACGCGCTGGCGTTCACTGCCAAAGCAAGAAACGCGCGCTGGAAATCATCAGCGAACTGGCGGCAAAACAGCTCAGCTTGCCCTCTCAGGTGGTATTTGAAGCCATTCTGACGCGTGAAAAAATGGGCAGTACCGGCATCGGTAATGGAATTGCTATCCCGCACGGAAAGCTGGAAGAAGACACGATGCGCGCAGTTGGCGTGTTTGTGCAACTTGAAACGCCAATTGCTTTCGACGCCATTGATAATCAACCCGTCGATCTGCTTTTCGCCCTGCTGGTTCCGGCAGACCAAACCAAGACGCATTTGCATACGTTGTCGCTGGTCGCCAAACGTCTGGCCGATAAAACCATCTGCCGCCGCCTGCGCGCAGCACAGAGTGACCAGGAGTTGTATCAAATCATCACGGACACCGAAGGTGGACTGGATGAAGCATAACAACCCAATGGCATCCTTTTTTGTCGTTGTGAGGAGAAACAGTACATGGTACTGATGATCGTCAGCGGTCGTTCGGGGTCAGGAAAATCTGTCGCCCTGCGAGCGCTGGAAGATATGGGTTTTTACTGCGTGGATAACCTTCCCGTAGTGCTGTTGCCCGATCTGGCTCGTACTCTGGCCGATCGCCAGATTTCTGCGGCCGTCAGCATTGATGTGCGCAACATGCCTGAGTCCCCAGAGATTTTCGAGCAGGCAATGAACAATCTGCCTGAAGGCTTCTCACCACAGTTGCTGTTCCTTGACGCCGATCGTAACACCCTGATTCGCCGCTACAGCGACACGCGTCGCCTGCATCCTCTTTCCAGCAAGAACTTATCTCTGGAGAGCGCTATCGATAAGGAAAGCGATTTGCTGGAGCCTCTGCGCTCTCGTGCTGACCTGATCGTGGATACCTCCGAAATGTCCGTGCACGAACTGGCGGAAATGTTGCGTACCCGCCTGCTGGGCAAGCGTGAACGCGAATTGACGATGGTATTCGAATCCTTTGGTTTCAAACACGGTATCCCAATTGACGCGGATTACGTCTTTGACGTGCGCTTCCTGCCTAACCCGCACTGGGATCCGAAGCTGCGCCCGATGACCGGTCTTGACCGCCCCGTCGCCGCCTTCCTTGACAGGCACACAGAAGTACACAATTTTATCTACCAGACTCGCAGCTATCTTGAGCTATGGTTACCCATGCTGGAGACCAACAACCGCAGCTACCTCACCGTAGCTATCGGCTGTACCGGCGGGAAACACCGTTCGGTGTATATTGCAGAGCAGCTGGCAGACTACTTCCGCTCACGCGGTAAAAACGTACAGTCACGCCATCGTACGCTGGAAAAACGTAAATCATGACCGTGAAGCAAACCGTTGAAATCACGAATAAGCTGGGTATGCATGCTCGCCCAGCCATGAAACTGTTTGAATTGATGCAGGGTTTTGAAGCAGAAGTTTTGCTGCGTAATGATGAAGGAACGGAAGCCGAGGCAAACAGTGTTATCGCTCTGCTGATGCTGGATTCCGCCAAAGGGCGTCAGATAGAAGTTGAAGCCACGGGTCCACAGGAAGTGGAAGCCCTGGCAGCGGTGATTGCCCTGTTTAATTCAGGGTTTGATGAAGATTAGCCGAGTACCTGAAGCGCTGCGCTCATCAGACCTACACGGCAACGTCACTCTCCCGTAGGCCGGATCCGTATCCGGCAATAAACCCATTAATACAGCTTATTTTCCCGCATAAACGACTCACCGCCTAGCTGGCGCATTTGGCGCATAATCCACGCCTGACGGCTACGTACATAACCAGAAGGCGCATTCGCTTTAAAACGCAAAGGATTGGGTAATACCGCCGCCAGCAAGGCCGCTTCAGACAGACTCAGCCGACTGGCTGGCTTATGGAAATAGCGCTGCGCCGCTGCCTCCACGCCGAAAACCCCATCACCAAACTCAGCAATATTCAGGTAAACGGTCAGAATACGCTTCTTGCTCCAGACGGTTTCCATACCCAGCGTTAGCCCGGCCTCGAGACCTTTACGCACCCAGCTACGTCCATCCCACAGAAAGAGGTTTTTTGCCGTCTGTTGCGATAACGTCGACGCCCCGCGAATACGGTTTTCATTACGTTCGTTGTGCGCCAGCGCTTTCTCTATGGCGGAGACATCGAATCCCCAGTGCTCGGGAAACTTCTGGTCCTCCGCGGCGATCACCGCCAGTCCCATCCACGGTGAGATCTCATCCATGCTCACCCAGTCTGAGTGCGCCACATAACCGAAATCACCGGACAGCCATGCGCTCAGTTGCCGCTCGACCATCACGGCAGAGAAAGGGACTGGCATCACGCTGAAAAGTGCGATGCCCCCGCCCCAGAATACGGCGAGGACAACGACCGCCCGCAGAAAGATACGTCGCAGAAAGGCGGTAACTCCTTTTCTCATTCAGCCAGCACCAGCACACGTGATACCAGTTTATCGATACCACTCGCGGCCTGAGCGATGTCCTGCGCCAGCATATAGGCGGGAGTGGTGACGATTTTGTTGTCTTCATCAACGACAATGTCATCAACCGGACAAGGCACATGTTCTGCGCCCATCTCTTCCAGCACCTCTGCCGTATCAATATCAGTACCGATGGTCAGACGCAGCGGAAAGTCAAAAATTTTAGGTAACATGGCAGGCGCAATGCACATAAATCCCAGCGGCTTACCCGCCTGATGCATAGCCACCGCCAGCGCAGCTAAGTCGCTATCAACCCGGCACTCACTGCCCTGGCTGGCAAAATTGCTCAGATTTTTGGCCGCGCCAAACCCGCCTGGCACGATCAACGCATCCAGTTCCGTTGAGACAGCCTGAGCAAGTGGGCGAATATCACCGCGTGTTATACGGGCGGCTTCAATCAGCACATTACGCGTTTCCTGCATCGGCTCGCCGGTCAGATGATTAATCACATCCGCTTGTTGTTTATCCGGTGCGAAACAGACGGCCTGAGCGCCGTTGCGGGCAATCGCCAGAAGCGTGAGAACAGTTTCATGGATCTCTGCGCCGTCATACACGCCGCATCCGCTGAGCACTACACCCACTTTTTTCATCGTGATACTCCTTTCTCAACTGGCTGAAACATATTAGTTATTATGATTTAAATGCTACGCTTCACACATTTAACTGATTCATGTAACAAATTATTTAAGATTTGCTATCTTAACTGCGTGCGGCCTGAAAATTAGGGCTGCGCCCTTGTAAACAATGATAATAATTTACGGCGCAGCCACGATTTCCCTGGTGTTGGCGCAGTATTCGCGCACCCCGGTCAAGCCGGGGTCATTTTTTTTCCGCGCTCGCCACCCAGGCCTTCAATACCGCCACGTCGTGCTGCCACTCCTGCTTCATCTCTTCAATCCATTCAGCAACATTATCTTCCCAGGCTGGAAGATCTGGCGACTGGATTTGCTGACCTAACTGTTGCAGGTGGCGCAGCCCCACGGAACCTGCCGCGCCTTTAATTTTATGGCCTTCCTCAACAACGCCTTTTTTATCCCGTGCGGTCAGATTGGACTCCAGCACGCTCAAATATCCCGGCATCATCTTCTCAAACACCGCCAGCCCGTCGGTTATTAACTTCGGTCCCACCAGCTCGAGGTATTGTTCCAACATAGGAATATCTAACAGCGCTTGCGATTTACTGCTCTCTTCAGATGTCACAGTGCTCTCCTCTTTGTTTCGGGTATCCCAGTATTTTTTGATCATGGCGGTTAACGCCGGAACCGACAGCGGCTTACTCAGCACGTCGTCCATTCCCGCGTCCAGATACTCTTTTTTATCTTTCAGAACGTTGGCGGTAAGCGCAACCAGCGGCGGCAGGTCCTCACGGGCGTATTTTTGCGTCAGCTCGCGCGAGATATCCAGACCGGTCATATCCGGTAGCTGAATATCCAGCAGCACCAGGTCATATTCGCCCGGCGTGAACATTTCCAGCGCGGCTTTCCCGGTCATGGCGACATCCACGCTGTTGCCCAGTTTTTCCAGCACTGAACGCGCGACAATAACGTTCAGTTCGATATCTTCCACCAGCAGCACATTCAGGGCTGGCAGCGGCATGTCGTCGTCTTCAAAGGCGTCTTCAATCTCTTCCGCTACCGCAGGCGCATGCACGGTCAGCGTAAAGATGGAGCCTTTGCCAGCCTGGCTGGAGACCGTAATATCACCGCCCATGTTTTTCGCCAGACGCTTCGATACGGCCAGTCCAATCCCGGTTCCCGTTGCCGGTTTGCCGCCATTGCTGTCCTTCACCTGATAATACATGGCGAAGATTTTATCTTGCTCATCCTGCGGAATACCGATCCCGGAATCTTCAACTTCGAAATGCAGTATATTCCCCTGGTCATAGCGCGCCCGCACGGTTACCTGTCCCTGCTGGGTAAACTTCACGGCGTTGCTGATCAGATTCCACAGAATCTGGCGCAAACGCGTGCCGTCGGTAATGACCTTATGCGGCAGTGGTAACGTCGGCTCAAGCACAAAACGCAGCCCTTTTTGCTGCGCCTGCAGGCCAGAGAGGTTTTCCAGATCCGCCATAAAGCTGGTGAAATCGATCGGTTGGTTATCGAGCTGAACTTTACGTCGCTCCATCTTATCCATGTCGATAATATCGTTGAAAATATTCCCCAGCGTCACGGCAGAGACGTGGATTGTTTTCAGGTATTTTTCCTGCTCAGCGGTCAGATCCGTATCCAGCAGGATCCGGCTTAAGCCGACAATGCCGTTAAGCGGAGTACGCAGTTCGTGGCTGATGGTAGAAATGAAGGTGGTCTTATCGCGGCTGGCGCGCTCTAACGCATCCTGATAACGCTTACGCTCGGTAATATCGCGCCCAAAGCCCATCAGACCATGCCGCTTACCTACGCGGTCATAGTAAGGCACTTTGCGAATTTCAAAGCAGGCTTTGCGCCCGTCCGGATAGTCCAGCCACTGTTCGTAGGTGAGCGAGACGTTATGACGGAACACCTTCTCGTCGGTTTCAATGACCTTTTCTGCCGCCTCAGGGGAGTAAACATCAGCCGGTTTTAAATTTACCAACTGCTTTTCGCTCTTGCCGGTCAGCAGTTCCATGGCACGGTTACAGCCGGAAAATTCTTTATCTTCATTACGATAAAAAACCAGATCCGGCGAGGCATCAAGGAAAGAGCGTAAAAAGGAAGACTGCTGCTCAAGCTGAATCTGCGCTTCTTCGCGCTCTTTGATTTCAACCTTCAACTGCTCGAACGTATCCTGGCGCTCCGCTTCGGCTTTTTCGCGCTCAACAATTTCCTGATTAAGCTGGGCAATATTATCTTTTAACTGCACATTGAGCTTGAGATCGCGCTCGCGCATCTCTTCCAGCTTTTGTACCAGTCGTGACAAGCGTTGCCGGGACTCTTCCAGTTGCTCCACCACCACTGACAGAAAATAGACGGCCCAGGGGGTAATTAACAGACCAAAAAAGATAGAGCGGATAACATCAATGCTTTCTACCTGGCCATGCAGCACCATGGTGACAGCCATCTGCACCACAATCGCCAACACGACCAGCGCCAGCGCCAATAACAGCGAAAAGCGCACCAGACCCAATTTCATCATCAGGTCGACGTAATATTGCGCCAGCATACGGATTTGCTTCATAGAGGGTTCCTTCACGACAACTTGGCACAATAATACTCAATTCTCAGCGTGACGTTGAAGATTGTGCAAGAAATGCGGAGGTTATCGGTGAAATGACCGAGGAGAGATTCAACGTGGGCCTGATAAGCGTAGCGTCATCAGGCAAGCAGGCGCAGATTGCCGGATGGTTAGCTCCCAGGCTGAATCCACGGAGTGCCAAGCGCAGAGCCTTGAACACCATGAGCATTGAGATAGCGATCCAGTTCGACCATCCCGGTCCAGCGGTTTTCACACCATAGCGGAGCCAACAGCATTGGGCGACGCGCGCTGGCAGAGATTCGATGATAAATCACCTCTGGCGGCGTATGGCGGATCATCTCCCCGGCGGTAACCGTGTAGTCATCCAGTTCAATTCCGTGCAGACGTCCGGCTTCCCAGGCCTTTGCCATCGTACTGCCTTTCACAATATGCAGCGGATGCAGCTTAATACCGTCAACGCCCGTCTCCACCACTCGTTCCATGGTTTGCAGACAGTCTGCCTGTCCTTCTCCCGGCAGACCAACAATCAGGTGTGAGCACACTTTCAGCCCGCGCTCGCGCGCCAGCCGCGTGGTGTTCTGATAGCAGGCAAAATCATGGCCGCGGTTAATCCGGTGCAGAGTTTTGTCATGCGCAGTTTGCAGACCGAGCTCCAGCCATACCTCATAGCCGAGGTCTTTATACTCACAAAGCAGATCGAGTACCGCATCCGGCACGCAGTCGGGGCGCGTCCCAACGCATAACCCAACGATGTTGGCCTGGCTGACCGCCTGTTGATACATCGAACGCAGCACCTGTACTTCCGCGAAGGTGCTGGTATAAGCCTGGAAATAGGCCAGATAGCGTCTGGCGCGATTGACCAACTGCGCCTGATGCTCAAGCTGCTCGGCAATTGAATGGTGCTGCTGTGCTTCATCGGCAAACGAGGCGACATTACAGAAAGTACATCCGCCGCGTCCGATGGTGCCATCACGGTTTGGACAGCTAAAGCCGCCGTGCAGCGTGAGTTTATGAACCTTTTGCCCATAACGGCGAGAAAGATCCCCACCAAACATATTGACTAATTTCTGTAACTGCATAATCTGGTAGACCGCGCCTTGAAAAGAGGCCAAAGCCTGCCATTTTTTGCCCCAGTCGGCGATGACCTGGATCAATCGCCCTGGCGAGCCTTTATTTATTGCATAACAAATCAAAATAATCGAAATTTCATTCACTCAAAATATAATTACTTTTCCTTATATCCAGCTGTTTTTTTTATCTTCTTATACTCTCAGCGTAAAAACAGTATCTTTAAGACGCCAAAACTCTAAAAACCAGCATAAAATGCCAAGTATATCGATAAACAAAGGGAGGACGAGAGATATCCGGCCTCTCTTACAGTGAGACAGATCACACTTCCCAGGGCATCCTCCTCAGGTTATATCAATGTATAAAACCCTTTTATTTCAATATTTTCATAAAGTTAATTGCCCAATAGCACATTTTTGCATAAATAAGATTGCCATTTGACCTGTGTGTGGATTCCCGATAACTTGGAAATCCGCTGGAAGCTTTCTGGATGAGCAGTCTGCTCATCATATTTATGCAGTAATTGAGATTCCCTCTGAAGCAAGTCCTCAAACTTGTTTGACCTGTGCGAAAAGGATAAAGAGGGCGAATGCGAGGTAAGCGTATGACACGCAAACCCCGTCGCCATGCTCTTGGTGTGCCCGTGCGCAACGGTCCAGATGGGAATCCCGCAGAGCCTGGGGAGGTTCACTGATATGTTGTACGATAAATCCCTTGAGAGGGATAACTGTGGTTTCGGCCTGATCGCCCACATAGAAGGCGAACCTAGCCACAAGGTAGTGCGTACCGCCATACACGCACTGGCCCGCATGCAGCACCGTGGCGCAATTCTTGCCGATGGAAAAACCGGCGATGGTTGCGGCCTGCTGTTACAAAAACCTGACCGCTTTTTCCGCATCGTAGCGCAAGAGCGCGGCTGGCGTTTAGCCAAAAACTACGCCGTCGGCATGATCTTTTTAAATAAAGACGCTGAGCTGGCAGCGGCTTCTCGTCGCATTGTAGAAGAAGAATTACAGCAGGAGACCCTGTCGATTGTCGGCTGGCGCGACGTGCCGACTAACGAAGGTGTTCTCGGTGAAATTGCGCTCTCCTCCCTGCCTCGTATCGAGCAAATTTTTGTTAATGCCCCTGCGGGCTGGCGTCCGCGTGATATGGAGCGTCGCCTGTTCATCGCGCGCCGTCGTATCGAAAAACGCCTCCAGGAAGATAAAGACTTCTACGTCTGTAGCTTGTCGAACCTGGTCAATATCTATAAAGGTCTGTGTATGCCGGCGGATCTGCCGCGCTTTTACCTGGACCTGGCGGACCTGCGTCTGGAATCGGCCATCTGCCTGTTCCACCAGCGCTTCTCCACCAACACCGTACCACGCTGGCCGCTGGCGCAACCGTTTCGCTACCTGGCGCACAATGGTGAAATCAACACCATCACCGGCAACCGCCAGTGGGCGCGCGCTCGTACCTATAAATTCCAGACGCCGCTGATCCCTGATCTGCACGACGCCGCACCGTTCGTTAACGAAACCGGCTCCGACTCCAGCTCAATGGATAACATGCTGGAACTGCTGCTGGCTGGTGGGATGGATATCATCCGCGCCATGCGTCTACTGGTGCCGCCGGCCTGGCAGAATAACCCGGATATGGACCCGGAGCTGCGCGCGTTCTTCGACTTTAACTCCATGCACATGGAGCCGTGGGATGGTCCGGCGGGTATCGTTATGTCCGACGGTCGCTTTGCCGCCTGTAACCTTGACCGCAACGGCCTGCGTCCGGCGCGCTACGTCATCACCAAAGACAAGCTGATTACCTGCGCTTCTGAAGTCGGGATCTGGGATTATCAGCCGGATGAAGTGGTTGAGAAAGGTCGCGTCGGCCCTGGGGAGTTGATGGTTATCGATACCCGCAGCGGGCGCATTCTGCATTCGGCTGAAACCGATGACGATCTGAAAAGCCGCCACCCCTACAAAGAGTGGATGGAGAAGAACGTCCGCCGTCTGGTGCCTTTCGAAGACCTGGCTGACGATCAGGTCGGCAGCCGTGAACTGGACGATGACACCCTCGCCAGCTACCAGAAACAGTTTAACTACAGCGCTGAAGAGCTGGATTCCGTTATCCGCGTGCTCGGTGAAAATGGTCAGGAAGCGGTCGGTTCAATGGGTGATGATACCCCGTTTGCCGTGCTCTCCAGCCAGCCGCGCATCATTTATGACTACTTCCGCCAGCAGTTTGCCCAGGTCACCAACCCGCCGATCGACCCGCTGCGTGAAGCGCACGTCATGTCGCTGGCCACCAGCATCGGTCGTGAGATGAACGTCTTCTGCGAAGCCGAAGGTCAGGCGCACCGTCTGAGCTTTAAGTCGCCGATCCTGCTGTACTCCGATTTCACCCAGCTCACCACCATGAAAGAGGAGCATTATCGCGCTGACCGACTGGATATCACCTTCGACGTGACCGAAACCACGCTCGAAGAGACCGTCAAAGCATTGTGCGATAAGGCTGAACAGATGGTGCGTAACGGCACGGTGCTGCTGGTGCTCTCTGACCGTAATATCGCAAAAAACCGCTTGCCGGTTCCGGCACCGATGGCCGTTGGCGCAGTACAAACACGTCTGGTAGAACAAAGCCTGCGTTGCGATGCCAACATCATCGTTGAAACCGCCAGCGCCCGTGACCCGCACCATTTTGCCGTTCTGCTCGGTTTTGGCGCGACAGCCATTTATCCGTATCTGGCGTATGAAACGCTGGGACGTCTGATCGACACTCAAGCGATTGCCAAAGATTACCGGACCGTGATGCTGAACTACCGTAACGGCATCAACAAGGGTCTGTACAAAATCATGTCCAAAATGGGCATCTCGACCATCGCCTCTTACCGCTGCTCGAAGCTGTTTGAAGCCGTTGGTCTGCACGATGATGTTGTGGCTTTATGCTTCCAGGGCGTGGTCAGTCGCATCAGCGGCGCGGGTTTTACCGACTTCCAGCAGGATCTGCTGAACCTCTCCAAACATGCCTGGCTGGCGCGTAAGCCTATCAGCCAGGGCGGTTTGCTGAAGTACGTTCACGGCGGCGAATACCACGCCTACAACCCGGACGTGGTGCGCACGCTGCAACAGGCAGTACAAAGCGGCGAGTACAGCGACTATCAGGAATATGCAAAGCTGGTCAATGAACGTCCGGCGGCCACACTGCGCGATCTGCTGGCGATTACACCTGGCGATGAAGCCGTAAGCATTAGCGAAGTAGAACCCGCAACCGAACTGTTTAAACGCTTTGATACCGCAGCGATGTCTATCGGGGCATTAAGCCCGGAAGCACACGAGGCGCTGGCCGAAGCCATGAACAGCATCGGCGGTAACTCGAACTCCGGTGAAGGCGGCGAAGATCCGGCACGCTACGGCACTAACAAGGTGTCGCGCATTAAGCAGGTGGCTTCCGGTCGCTTTGGCGTAACCCCAGCGTACCTGGTCAATGCTGATGTCATTCAGATTAAAGTCGCTCAAGGCGCGAAGCCGGGCGAAGGCGGTCAGTTACCGGGTGATAAAGTCACCCCGTACATCGCCAAACTGCGTTATTCGGTGCCGGGCGTGACGCTGATCTCCCCGCCGCCGCACCACGATATCTACTCTATCGAGGACTTAGCGCAGCTGATTTTCGACCTGAAACAGGTTAACCCGAAAGCGATGATCTCGGTGAAGCTGGTTTCCGAACCGGGCGTCGGCACTATTGCGACCGGCGTGGCGAAAGCCTATGCGGATCTGATTACCATTGCCGGCTACGATGGCGGTACCGGTGCAAGTCCGCTCTCATCCGTGAAGTATGCGGGCTGCCCGTGGGAACTCGGTCTGGTGGAAACCCAGCAGGCGCTGGTGGCTAACGGTCTGCGTCACAAGATCCGTCTGCAGGTCGATGGCGGTCTGAAAACCGGCGTCGATATCATTAAAGCGGCAATTTTGGGTGCAGAAAGCTTCGGTTTCGGCACCGGCCCCATGGTCGCGCTGGGCTGTAAATACCTGCGTATTTGCCATCTGAACAACTGCGCAACCGGCGTGGCAACTCAGGATGACAAACTGCGTAAGAACCACTATCACGGCCTGCCGTTCAAAGTGACTAACTACTTTGAATTTATCGCCCGCGAAACCCGCGAGCTGATGGCGCAACTGGGCGTGAAACGTCTGGTGGATCTGATTGGTCGTACCGACCTGCTCAAAGAGCTGGAAGGGTTTACCGCCAAGCAGCAGAAGCTGGAGCTGTCTCGTCTGCTGGAAACCGCTGAACCGCATCCAGGTAAAGCGCTGCATTGCACTGAAAACAATCCGCCGTTTGATAACGGCGTGCTGAACGCCCAGCTGTTACAGCAGGCGAAACCGTTTGTCGACGAGCGCCAGAGCAAAACCTTCTGGTTCGATATCCGTAACACCGACCGTTCCGTCGGCGCATCGCTGTCGGGCTATATCGCTCAGACGCATGGCGATCAGGGGCTGGCATCTGACCCGATTAAAGCGCACTTCAGCGGTACCGCAGGCCAGAGCTTCGGCGTGTGGAACGCGGGCGGCGTGGAGCTGTATCTGACCGGCGATGCCAACGACTATGTCGGTAAAGGCATGGCGGGCGGCCTGCTGGCAGTGCGTCCTCCGGTTGGCTCTGCTTTCCGTAGCCATGAGGCGAGCATCATTGGTAACACCTGCCTGTATGGTGCTACCGGTGGCCGCCTGTTTGCTGCGGGTCGTGCGGGTGAGCGTTTTGCGGTGCGTAACTCCGGCGCTATTACCGTGGTTGAAGGTATTGGCGACAACGGCTGTGAATATATGACCGGCGGCATCGTGTGTATTCTCGGCAAAACCGGCGTCAACTTCGGTGCGGGCATGACCGGCGGATTCGCCTACGTGCTCGACGAAGACGGTGAATTCCGCAAACGCGTGAACCCGGAACTGGTAGAAGTACTGAGCGTGGACTCACTGGCTATTCATGAGGAACACCTGCGCGGTCTGATTACCGAGCACGTACAACATACCGGTTCTTCACACGGCGAAGAGATCCTGGCGAACTGGCCAGCATTCTCGGCGAAATTCGCGCTGGTAAAACCGAAATCCAGTGATGTGAAAGCACTGTTGGGTCACCGTAGTCGTAGCGCAGCAGAGCTGCGTGTGCAGGCGCAGTAAGGGGTAGCAGCAATGAGTCAGAACGTATACCAATTTATCGACCTGCAGCGCGTTGATCCACCGAAGAAACCGCTGAAGATCCGTAAGATCGAATTTATCGAGATCTACGAGCCGTTTTCCGAAGGCCAGGCCAAAGCACAGGCAGATCGCTGTCTTTCCTGCGGCAACCCGTACTGCGAGTGGAAGTGCCCGGTACATAACTACATCCCGAACTGGCTTAAGCTGGCGAATGAGGGACGTATTTTTGAAGCGGCAGAACTGTCGCACCAGACTAACACTCTGCCGGAAGTCTGTGGCCGAGTGTGCCCGCAGGATCGTCTTTGTGAAGGATCCTGCACGCTAAACGATGAGTTCGGTGCGGTGACTATCGGCAACATCGAGCGCTATATCAACGATAAAGCGTTCGAGATGGGCTGGCGTCCGGATATGACTGGCGTTCGCCAGACGGACAAGCGCGTGGCGATCATCGGTGCAGGTCCGGCGGGCCTGGCCTGTGCTGATGTGCTGACCCGCAACGGCGTGAAGGCGGTGGTATTTGACCGCCACCCGGAAATCGGCGGTCTGCTGACCTTCGGGATCCCGGCGTTCAAGCTGGAGAAAGAGGTCATGACCCGTCGCCGTGAAATCTTCACCGGTATGGGCATTGAGTTCAAACTAAACGTGGAAGTGGGCCGCGACGTGCAGCTCAACGATCTGCTGAAGGATTACGATGCCGTGTTCCTTGGCGTAGGTACCTATCAGTCGATGCGCGGTGGGCTGGAAAACGAAGACGCTTCCGGCGTATTTGATGCCCTGCCGTTCCTGATCGCCAATACCAAACAGTTGATGGGATTTGGCGAAAGCAGTGACGAGCCGTACATCAGCATGGAAGGCAAACGCGTCGTTGTTCTCGGCGGTGGCGATACCGCGATGGACTGCGTGCGGACCTCGGTTCGCCAGAACGCGGCACACGTAATCTGCGCCTATCGCCGCGACGAAGAGAACATGCCGGGTTCCAAACGCGAGGTGAAAAATGCGCGTGAAGAAGGCGTCGAGTTCCAGTTCAACGTCCAGCCTTTAGGCGTGGAAGTGAATGCCAACGGTAAAGTGTGCGGCGTGAAAATGGCGCGCACCGAAATGGGCGAACCGGATGCGAAGGGGCGTCGCCGCGCGGAGATCGTCGCCGGTTCCGAGCACGTTGTTCCAGCTGATGCGGTGGTACTGGCGTTTGGCTTCCGCCCGCACAGTATGGAGTGGCTGAAAGAGCACAGCGTCGAGCTGGATTCTCAGGGCCGTATTATTGCTCCGGAACGCAGCGATAACGCCTTCCAGACCAGCAACCCAAAAATCTTCGCTGGTGGCGACATCGTGCGTGGTTCGGATCTTGTAGTCACCGCGATTGCCGAAGGTCGTAAAGCGGCAGACGGTATCCTGAACTACCTGGAAGTGTAAGTAAGCGTCTTCTGGCATCTCATCTTCAAACGCTGATGAGATGCCAGATTCCTCGCAATACCCCTGCCCCCTCCCCTCTATCAACACCGTGAAAGAGAACTAAAAAAACATACGGAAACGTTTGCTTTATTCTGAGAACTGTATATTATGCGGCGGATTTTTTGGGCAAAATTCATGGAGGCGTTGTGTCGCAGGACAACAATTATAGCCAGGGCCCCGTCCCTCTGGCGGCGCGGAAGGGCGTGATTCCACTAACGTTTGTCATGTTGGGACTCACATTTTTTTCCGCCAGTATGTGGACCGGTGGCACACTCGGTACCGGTCTTTCCTATAATGATTTCTTCCTTGCAGTTCTCTTCGGTAATCTTCTCCTCGGTATTTACACTGCATTTCTCGGTTTTATCGGCGCAAAAACAGGGCTCTCAACCCACCTTCTGGCACGTTACTCATTTGGTTTGAAAGGTTCATGGCTTCCCTCACTGCTCTTAGGCGGTACACAGGTAGGCTGGTTTGGCGTTGGTGTGGCCATGTTTGCTATCCCGGTTGGCAAAGCGACGGGGATTGACGTCAATGTTCTGATTGCGGTTTCCGGTCTGTTGATGACCCTGACTATCTTTTTTGGCATCTCGGCGCTGACCGTTTTATCTATCATCGCCGTACCTGCCATCGTCGTTCTTGGCAGCTACTCCGTCTGGCTGGCGGTGAGCGATGTTGGCGGTTTAGACCATTTAAAAGCGATAGTGCCGCAGACACCGCTGAATTTCTCCACCGCACTGGCGCTGGTGGTCGGCTCATTTATCAGCGCAGGCACGTTAACCGCCGACTTTGTCCGCTTTGGCCGCAACGCCAAAGGTGCGGTACTGATTGCCATGGTGGCATTTTTCCTTGGCAACTCGTTGATGTTTATCTTCGGCGCTGCGGGTGCCGCCGCTGTTGGACAGGCGGACATTTCTGACGTAATGATTGCTCAGGGCCTGCTGCTGCCCGCAATTGTGGTTCTCGGCCTGAATATCTGGACCACCAACGACAATGCGCTCTACGCTTCAGGTTTGGGATTTGCCAATATTACCGGCCTTTCCAGCCGTTCGCTGTCGGTGGCTAACGGTATTATCGGCACACTGTGCGCACTGTGGCTTTACAATAACTTTGTCGGTTGGCTGACATTTTTGTCGGCAGCGATTCCTCCAATTGGTGGAGTGATTATCGCCGACTATCTGCTGAACCATCGCCGATATGCCGACTTCAGCAAAGCACAATTTATTTCCGTAAACTGGATAGCTATCCTGTCCGTTGCACTGGGCATTGCCGCCGGTCACTATATTCCCGGTATTGTACCCGTCAACGCCGTACTCGGCGGCGTATTCAGCTATATCCTGCTGAACCCACTTTTCAATCGCAGCCTTGCTAAATCACCAGAGGTCAGCCATGCAGAATAATAACATCACCATTCGTCAGGCGCGTTTACAGGGACGCGAAGGATTGTGGCAGCTCACGGTTGAAAACGGACGCTTCAGCCGAATTGAGGCTCAGGACGCCGCTACGTTGCCGCAGGGGGAAGTGCTTGATGCCGAAGGTGGCCTGGCAATCCCACCGTTCGTAGAGCCACATATCCACCTGGATACCACGCAAACCGCAGGGGAGCCGAGCTGGAACCAGTCTGGTACGTTATTTGAAGGCATTGAGCGCTGGGCCGAACGTAAGGCAATGCTCACTCACGATGACGTCAAAGCGCGCGCCATGCAGACTCTTAAGTGGCAGATGGCCAACGGCATCCAGTATGTCCGCACTCACGTTGACGTTTCCGACCCTACGCTGACGGCGCTGAAAGCCATGCTGGAGGTGAAGCAAGAAGTCGCTCCGTGGGTAGAGCTACAGATTGTCGCGTTCCCGCAAGAGGGCATTCTTTCTTATCCCAACGGTGAAGCGTTATTAGAGGAAGCCGTGCGTTTGGGGGCCGACGTCATTGGCGCTATCCCCCACTTTGAATTTACGCGTGAATATGGCGTGGAGTCGTTGCACAAAATTTTCGCCCTCGCGCAAAAATACGACAGACTTATCGACGTGCACTGTGACGAAATTGACGATGAGCAATCACGCTTTGTTGAAACCGTCGCGGCGCTGGCCCATCGCGACAATATGGGCGAGCGCGTGACCGCCAGCCATACTACGGCAATGCACTCCTATAACGGCGCGTATGCTTCCCGTCTTTTCCGCCTGTTGAAAATGTCCGGCATTAACTTTGTCGCGAATCCACTGGTGAATATTCACCTGCAAGGGCGCTTTGACACGTATCCTAAACGCCGCGGCGTTACACGCGTCAAAGAGATGCTGGAGGCAGAGATCAACGTCTGCTTCGGCCATGATGACGTCTTCGATCCGTGGTATCCGCTGGGCACCGCGAATATGCTGCAGGTACTGCACATGGGGTTACATGTGTGTCAGCTGATGGGATACGGACAAATTAACGATGGCCTGAATCTGATCACCACCCACAGCGCGAAAACCCTGCACCTGCAGGACTACGGTCTGAGCGTGGGGAATTCCGCGAACCTGGTGATTTTACCGGCAGAGAATGGGTTTGACGCGGTTCGTCGCCAGACGCCTGCACGTTATTCCATTCGTCACGGGCGAATCATTGCCGAGACTGTGCCGAGCCAAACGACGCTGCATCTGACGCAGCCGGAAGCGGTGACGTTTAAGCGCTAGGTTGTAATATCCGGTGTCGGATGGCGCAAGCCTTGCCATCCGACACCGTCACTCTCATCGTCAGGTGTGTAATAAACTGGCGCGCACCTTGATCACCACCTTTTTGATGTCCATCGGAGCCTGTACCACGCAGCCCGGCTTATGCGGCTCGCCCGGCATAAAAATCACAAATCTTCCCGGCTTCAGTACCATCGCCTGCTCATCGGCAATCTGGCTACACAGCTGATAATCATCCTCAACGTGCATCTCTTCGCACTGACGAGCAGAATCAGCCATCCCGAACAGAATGCGTTCTTCACCGGATAACAGTACCTGAATATCAATGTACTCCCTGTGCAGTTCCGCTTTCTTTTGCTCCGGGCTCTGCGTTGCAAATTGCATAACATTCATAAAAATATTATCGCCCTGCAACTCGTAGCGCCCTGGCGTTTTCTCCTGCGGATTCGCCGCAACAGCCAGCGTTAACGCCTGCTGCAAGACCGGATGTAATCCGGCAGAAGGCAATGAACGCAACTCATCTGACATCATAATCAATCTCCCTGGGCCAACAGCGCGGCCCCCAGTAATCCAGCGTCATGACGGTAATGCGCCGCCCGTAATTCTACGTGGTAAGCCGAAGGCTCTTGTGCCAGATAGTTTTCCACCAGCGCCAGATACCCTTCTGCCAGCCCCACGCTGCCGCCAATCACCACAATCTGGCAATCGATCGTGGCCTTCACATCGGCGACAAGCCTTGCCAAAGTACGTGCCGAACGATGGATCAACCGACTGGCCTGCTCATCACCCTGCCCGGCGCGGCTAAAAATGGTTTTGGCGTCGCATCCAGCAAGCGTACCTTCGGCAGCCGCCGCGATCCCACGACCGGAAGCGATCGCCTCGACACAACCCACACGCCCGCAACCGCACACCGGCCCATGCGGATCAGCCAGCGTATGTCCCAGGTGCCCGGCCAGACCGCCAATCCCGGTCAGCAGCTTCCCATCACTTACCACCCCGCCGCCTACGCCGGTGGAGACGGTGATAAACACCATATCGCGGTACTCGCCGCCAAGCGCATGATACTCAGCCCACGCCGCTGCCTGCGCGTCATTGACTGCCAGCGTCGGCAAAGCGGTGAGATCTTTTAGCGTTTGCACCAGAGGAAAATGCAGCAGCCCGCCGAGGTTGTGCGGGTTCAGCGCCAGTAGAGAACCGTCGCGAATAATCCCCGTTGAGGCGATCGCCACCCGCGTTGCCTGCCCCTGTAGCGGTGCAACCAGTGCTTGTAACGCGGCACGCAGAGCATCCGGTGTTTTGCTGGCGGGCGTCGGCAATTCATGACGCTCTTGAATTTGCAGGCTGCTGTCTACCAGCGCAACAGCCAGTTTGGTGCCGCCAATATCAATCGCCAGCGTGGTCATAGCACCGCCTTTTTAAGCGCTGTGTTGTACCACTGGCAAATGTGCTCCAGCCGGGTAATGGCTGAGCCGACTGTCACCGCCCAAGCGCCATGACGCATCGCCTCAGCGGCCTGCGCTGGCGTGTTGTAACGTCCTTCAGCAATCACCCGACAACCCGCGTCGCTTAAAGACTTCACCAGAGCCAGATCCGGTTCTTCGGGCGTTTCTGGCGTGGTATAACCAGAAAGGGTAGTGCCAATGATTTCGGCACCGAGTTTCTGGCAGGCCATGCCATCCGCCATGGACGAACAGTCAGCCATCGCAAGGCGTTGGTGATGATGAATACGTGCCAGTAAGGTTTCTACAGGTACCGGACGTACGCGATCGGTACCGTCGATGGCGATGATGTCAGCGCCTGCCTGCGCCAGCGCATCAACATCCTCCAGATATGCGGTGATGCGGACCGGAGAGTCATCAAGGTCACGTTTGAGAATGCCGATAATCGGCACCGAAACTACCGCCCTGGTCGCTTTCAGGTTTTCCACCCCTTCAATGCGTAACGCCACCGCGCCAGCCTGTTCCGCGGCCAGCGCCATCGCCGCAACAATTTCCGGTTTATCTAACGGGCTGTCAGGAACAGGCTGGCAGGAGACAATCAGCCCGCCGTTCGCGGCAATCTTGATATCCAGTTGTTCAAGTAACGACATGCTTATTCCCTTATGACTATTGCCCGGTGCAGGACCGGGCAAACGGATTAACTTTTGGATTTCACCATGGTGCTTTTGTCACCGCCGAACGGCACGGCCCCGCTAAACGGTTTGCCATCAATGGCATCATGCGTACGCAATGCTTCAGGCCGCAGCCAGCGCTGTACGCGAGACGGCATATCGAGACCAATCAGCAGGATCACCACAAATGTCAGGCCGAAAGAGAGCGATCCCAACGCGGTGCCCAGATCCAGTCGTTGGGCAATCAGCGCACCGATGATCGGTGCCAGCGCCCCGCCCAGTGCACCCACGTTGTAGGTGAAGCCCAGACCCGCCGCACGCTGGTCGGTATCGAAATAGCCGCCAATCAGTTTTGGTAAGATCCCGGAGATCCCCTGACCGAGCATTTGCTGGAAAAACAGCAGTAAACCCAGTACCCAGACGTTTGAGCCGCCAATCGCAAACACTGGAATAATCAGCAACTGCGAAGCCAGCAGACTGCAGACATAGGCCTTACGCGTGCCCAGCCAGTCGCCAAGAAAACCACCGACGCAACAACCGACCGCCGCGCCAAAGCCGCTAAAGAAGAGCACCCTGGCGACAGTGGAAGGGTCATACAGCAGTTCAGTTTTCAGATAGGTTGGCAGCAGCGCCTGAATCGGCCATGAGTAAAGGAAGGCAAACAGCACAACCACCATCAGCATGACGCCCGTCGGCCAGCGTTTCCCGCTGCTTTGCACCATAAAACTAATGAAGATAAACGCGCATATCAGGCCAAGGACCGCCACGATAGCCGCATTTTGCAGGTTGCCTGCAAAGCAGAACCACAGCGCGGTTGCGGCGGCAAGAGTCATCACAATATTGATAACCCGATGTTCGCCCCGGTAGAGAATGTCCACCATCGTGCGTACCGGCGCTTTGCCTTCGTGTTTCTCTTTCCAGTCTTCCGCTTCCGGAATATTTTTACGCAGCCAGAGGGCGAAGATAATCGGCAAAATGCCGATGAAGAACAGCGCGCGCCATCCCCAGACCGGGACCACCAGGCTGTAGACCTGGGCGGCGATCACTGCGCCTACAGAGAAGCCGGAAATCAGGAAGCCGCTGGCTTTGTTTCGCAGGTGCCTGGGCCAGCTTTCAATAACATAAGTTGCGCTGGAGCCGTACTCACCAGCCATCCCCATACCGATAACCAGGCGGGCGATAAACATGGTGGTGTAGCCCGGCGCGAAGCCGCAGGCCAGCGTCCCCACAGAGAACAGAATGATACTTGTGACCATCGCCAGGCGGCGTCCATAACGGTCGCCCATCGCGCCCAGCATTAACCCGCCAAACCAGCGGGAGATAAAAGCAGCCGAAATCAGACTGGCCGCTTGTACCGTCGTCAGTCCGAATTCGCCTTGTACTTCCGTCAGCACAAGGGCGATTAATACAAAATCAAAACCATCAAGCAAATATCCCAGCCAGGCGGCGGAAAATGCCCGCCATTGCGCCCGATTGAGATGGCGATACCACGGGATGCTCTGGGTAGAAGTACTCATTTTACTCTCCCGACGATCTTTATTTTCGTTGTGGTGCCGGATAGCGGATTCGCCTTATCCGGCCTACGAGTCTTGTTTTTGCAGGCCGGATAAGCATTGTGCTATCCGGCGTCCGATCAGCCGCGTTCCAGCATTAATTGCTGGGCCAGCGTTTTCAGTTCCGGCAGATATTGTTCATCTACCGGGGCAAATGGTTTACGGCACAGCGGAACAGAAACCACGTCCATATAGTGCAATACCGTCTTCAGGCCGCGGAACACGCCAACCTTAATGAGCAGATCGATAACCTTATTGCACTCGGTTTGCAGCTTTTGCGCCGTCCGGATGTCGCCTTCTTTGAGCGCTTTCACAATTCCCTGATAACGCCATCCCATAATGTTGTAAGTGCTACCGATACCGCCATCTGCGCCCGCCAACAGACCAGAAGCGAAGATCTCGTCATAGCCGTTATAAAGCACCAGATCGGGGTGAGCGCGGCGGATCTGTTCCATCTGATAGAGATCGCCTGAGGTTTGCTTCAGCGCGCCAACGCCCGGCAACGTCACCAGCGTGTTGATTTGATCCAGCGTCAGTTTTACGCCGCTCAGCGCCGGGATGTTATAGACCACCATCGGCAAGCCATCAGCGGAATCAATAATTGCGCGGTAGTGATCGCAGTGCTCTTCAAAACTGAACGGATAGTAAAACGGTGTGACGGCTGAAACCGCATCAAAGCCGTAGCGATGCGCGGCACTCGCCAGCTGTTGGCTCTCTTCGGTACTCACTGTGCCAACGTGAGCGATCAGCGTCACCTTGCCTTTCGCTTCTTCGGCAACAATTTCCAGTACCTGCTCTCTCTCAGCGCGGTTTTGTACAAATGCCTCACCCGTAGACCCACCGACATAGAGCCCGTCGATCCCTTGCCCAATGTTGAAACGCACCAGGCGGCGCAGGCTCTCAATGTCCAGTCGCTGTTGGCTATCGAATGGGGTTAACAACGCTGGCATTACGCCTTTTAAATCTCTTGCCATAGCTACCTCTGATGATGATTAGTTTTATCTGACTGCATACCTTTATACCTGTTATACCAGATCAAATAAGCAGCAATACAATACAGAACGCTTATAGTGCGATCTGCCTCACTAAACGATCGTCAGGATCGCGATTACTTTCGCAATTTTTTACTTTTGCTGAAGGCGTGCCAGGTAGCGGAAACGCTGTTGAGATGTTCTTGCAGTGCGCGGTCAGCTTCCTCAGGGTCGCGCTGACGAATCGCGTCCACAATAGCGATATGCTGCTGATAACTCACGTTATTGTGCTCATACAACTCTTGGTCGGCCACGGTCGGACGGGCGGCAATTAGCCAGTCTAACAGCGCAACATGGATAGCCATAAAGATGGGATTGCCCGGGATCTCCGCCAGTATGCGATGAAAATCAACGTCCGAGCGAATGAACAGCGTATTGTCATCGAGTGACTGGCTGTTGATCTCCAGTGCTTTCGCCAGTCTGTCGATTTGCTCATCCGTCGCATGTTCTGCGGCGTATCGAACCAGGCTGGATTCAAAGAACAGTCGCAGCTGTTCGAAGTGGGCAATGCCGCCGGGATGCGCGAGGAAATCTTTCGCCATACCGGACAGCTCGCTGATAATGGTATCAGCTGAAGGACGCGAAACGCGGGCGCGCTCGCCATTGTTGATTTGCACCAGACCTTTGCGTTTTAACGCTGCCAGCGCTTCTCGTACAGAAGGACGGCCCACGTTAAAGAAGGCCATCAGCTCCCGCTCAGACGGCAACTGTTCGCCCTCGCCAAATTCCCGACGACGAATCATCTGCTCCAGTTCTTCTTCAACCATTTCAGACAGCTTTTTACGCGCCAGCGGGCGGTTGCGTAAGCTACGGCCAATGGTGGATGGAGAGTCTTCAGCTTGCGAATCAAATGCGTTCATAGGGCCCATTCAGCTAAGTCGTGGTGACAAATAACAGCGGGTTTATCCTAACACAGGATCGAAAGCAGGGTGAAATGATGGTCAATCAGACTGTCGGGCTTATTGGCGGTCTAACGCATCCGGATATTTTGTTACGCTAAAACATTCAGCTTATCTTTAATTGAAAACAATCATATTCGCTTCGTGAAATTTATGAATATGAACGTGATAAATTATCATAACCATCTATTTTATAACGATAAATAATTTAAACATCGAATTAAAAATAAGATATTCACTCCATAAAAATCGCCCGAAAAAATATAACATCCGTTTGGACAACAGCGTTATTACCGGATTTATCTTCTTCTCTGGCATGGAGTGAAACAATGTTCGGCATCATTATCTCTGTCATCGTTTTATTAACGATGGGTTACCTGATCCTCAAAAACTACAAACCGCAGGTAGTGCTGGCAGCCGCGGGGATCTTCCTGATGATCTGCGGCGTCTGGCTAGGCTACGGCGCGCTGGTCGCTAACGACAAGAGCAGCGGCTATCTACTGGTCGATATTTACAACGAAATTCTGCGTATGCTTTCCAATCGGGCGGCCGGACTAGGGTTATCAATCATGGCGGTAGGTGGTTATGCCCGTTATATGGACAGGATGGGGGCCAGCAGAGCGATGGTTAGCCTGTTAAGCCGCCCGCTTAAGCTAATCCGCTCACCCTATGTTGTTCTTGCCGCCACCTATGTGATTGGTCAGATCATGGCGCAGTTCATCACCAGCGCTTCCGGGTTAGGCATGCTGCTGATGGTGACGCTGTTCCCGACGCTGGTCAGTCTTGGCGTGAGCCGTTTATCCGCGGTGGCGGTCATTGCCACTTCAATGTCAATTGAATGGGGCATTCTGGAAACCAACTCTATTTTTGCCGCGCAGGTGGCGGGCATGAAAATCGCTACCTACTTCTTTCACTATCAGTTACCCGTCGCATCGTGCGTTATCGTCGCCGTCGCTATTGCACATTTTTTCGTTCAGCGGCAGTTTGATAAAAAAGCATTCCCGGAAAGCAACGGATTCGCTGAACAAAAGACGCTGGAAAACGTGCCACCTCTCTATTACGCCATTCTACCCGTCATGCCGTTGCTTCTGATGTTGGGCTCGCTTGCCCTGGCACATATGGGGTTAATGAAAACAGAGCTGAATCTGGTGGTGGTCATGCTGATGAGCATGACGCTGACGATGTTTGTCGAGTTCCTGCATAAACATAATCTGCGCGAAACGATGGATGACGTGCAGGCCTTCTTTGACGGCATGGGAACCCAGTTTGCCAACGTTGTCACGCTGGTGGTCGCCGGTGAGATCTTTGCGAAAGGGTTGACGACTATCGGGACTGTCGACGCTGTAATAAAAGGTGCAGAGCATTCCGGCCTTGGCGGTATCGGCGTGATGATCATCATGGCCGTGGTCATTGCCGCCTGTGCGATTGTCATGGGGTCAGGTAACGCGCCGTTTATGTCTTTTGCCAGCCTGATTCCAGATATTGCCGCCGGACTACATATTCCTGCGGTAGTGATGATTATGCCGATGCATTTTGCTACTACGCTGGCCCGGGCGGTATCCCCCATTACAGCGGTCATTGTGGTGACATCAGGTATTGCGGGCGTATCGCCCTTTGAGGTGGTAAAACGTACGGCCATCCCGATGGCGGTGGGATTTGTGGTCAATATGATAGTCACCATCACGCTGTTTTACTGATCCCGAAGGCAGAAAACAGAACAGGCCCCAAAGGGCCTGTTTTTTTATTTCACTACGCGTAGCGCTGGACGCCCACCGCGAGGCGGCGGCGGAGTGTCATCCGGATCGTTGTCGTCGCCATTGTCAGGCTTATCGCCATCAATGACCGACATGACTGTTTCACTCTCAAAACCAGGTGCGTCGTTGTCGTCATCATTTAAGCTGGCGACATCTTCGTCGTAGGCGGCCTCCGGCTCGAACATAGTACCGGCGCCATTTTCACGAGCATAAATTGCCAGAACTGCCGCCAGCGGTACAGAAACCTGACGCGGCACACCACCGAAGCGCGCGTTAAAGCGCACTTCATCGTTAGCCAGTTCCAGGTTACCCACCGCACGCGGTGCGATATTCAGAACAATTTGCCCATCACGCGCATATTCCATAGGAACCTGCACGTCCTGAAGCGTCACATCCACCACCAGGTGCGGCGTAAGCTGGTTGTCTAACAACCACTCATAGAATGCGCGCAGCAGATACGGACGGCGTGGTGTTAGCTGTGGCAAATCCATACAGGTTAACCCCGGCCCAGACGCATTTCACGTTCAGGCTCAGTCAGAGAAGCCAGGAAAGAATCACGTTCAAAGACGCGAGTCATGTACCCTTTCAGTTCTTTCGAACCTGCACCGTTGAATTCAATGCCCAGCTGCGGTAAACGCCACAGCAGCGGCGCCAGGTAGCAGTCTACCAGGCTGAACTCATCGCTCAGGAAGTAAGGTTTCTGGCCAAATACTGGTGCAATTGCCAGCAATTCTTCGCGCAGACGCTTACGCGCGACTTCGGCTTCAGAAGCAGAACCGTTCACGATGACGTTCATCAGCGTGTACCAGTCTTTTTCAATACGCTGCATGTACAGGCGGCTTTCACCACGCGCAACCGGGTAAACCGGCATCAGCGGCGGATGCGGGAAGCGCTCATCCAGGTATTCCATAATGATGCGAGATTCCCACAGGGTCAGCTCACGATCCACCAGTGTCGGTACGCTCTGATTCGGGTTGAGGTCGATCAGATCCTGCGGTGGATTGTCCTTCTCCACATGCTCAATCTCGAAACTAACACCTTTCTCAGCCAGCACAATGCGGACCTGATGGCTATAGATGTCAGTAGGACCAGAAAACAGCGTCATTACCGAACGTTTGTTGGCAGCGACAGCCATGAAAACCTCCAGGTATATTCAGAATTTTTACTGCTACCAGCCACTAAGTGGCCAGCCAGAAGTGATGTCACCCATATTCGGGAAAGCCATTACTGTTCAAAATACAAACAAAAAATGAACGATACCGGACATTTGGGCAGAAAATTGGATGATAGTTTACCAGATTTTGTGACCTTTGTGGTGAGTCGATTCTTGAAATGGGGAAAAAGAGGTGGCAATCAGCGGATTACCGTGGTTATACGGAGAGCAGTAACGATAAAAAAACCCGCCGAAGCGGGTTTTTTCGCAAATTGTTGTCTGCCGAAGCAGAGTACAATTAACGTTTGGAGAACTGAGGACGACGACGTGCTTTACGCAGACCGACTTTCTTACGTTCAACCTGACGAGCATCACGGGTAACGAAGCCAGCTTTACGCAGTTCGCCACGCAGGGATTCGTCGTACTCCATCAGAGCGCGGGTGATACCGTGACGGATCGCACCAGCCTGACCAGAGATACCACCACCTTTAACAGTGATGTACAGATCCAGTTTCTCAACCATGTCGACCAGTTCCAGCGGCTGACGAACTACCATGCGGGCAGTTTCACGACCGAAGTACTGTTCCAGAGAACGTTGGTTGATTACGATTTTACCACTGCCCGGTTTGATGAAAACGCGAGCTGCGGAACTTTTGCGGCGACCAGTGCCGTAGTATTGATTTTCAGCCATTGCCTATAATCCCGATTAGATGTCAAGAACTTGCGGTTGCTGTGCCGCGTGGTTGTGCTCGTTGCCAGCGTAAACTTTCAGTTTACGGAACATAGCACGACCCAGCGGGCCTTTTGGCAGCATGCCTTTAACCGCGATTTCAAGCACACGCTCAGGACGGCGAGCAATCATCTCTTCAAAGGTCGCTTGTTTGATACCGCCGATGTGACCGGTGTGGTGATAGTACACTTTGTCAGTACGCTTGTTGCCAGTTACAGCAACTTTGTCAGCGTTCAGAACGATGATGTAATCACCGGTATCTACGTGCGGAGTATATTCCGCTTTGTGCTTACCGCGCAGGCGCAGAGCCAGTTCGGAAGCCAGACGGCCCAGAGTTTTACCGGTCGCGTCAACAACATACCAGTCGCGTTTTACGGTTTCTGGTTTAGCTGTAAAAGTTTTCATTAAAAGCTTACCCAAATAAATAAGTTACACGTTGGTGAACACCCAAACGTTTTGTCAGTTGAGGTTCACACGACATTGTCCAGCAAACCTACCCCTTCGAATAGCCTATGCCGGCGCATAGAAAGTTTTGGGAAAAAAACTCTCTCGTAACGTGGGGTCGCAAGATTATAGAGAAGTCAGGGTCAAAGATCGACCCCTTTATGTGATTTGCGGCAGGTTTAACCGGCTAAATGTTCCCGCTTCAGATACTCTTCGCTTTGCATCTCCTGCAAACGCGACAAACAACGCTGAAATTCAAACTTCAGACGCTCGCCCTGATAGATTTCATAAAGAGGTGAGGCCGCACTGACCACCAGCTTAACGTGGCGTTCGTAGAACTCATCCACCAGTGCGATAAAACGCCGCGCTTCACTCTCCATCAGCGTCGTCATGACCGGCACATCAGACAACAGCACCGTATGAAACAGACGCGATAGCGCAATGTAGTCATGCTGACTACGTGCATCGACACAGAGCGTGGTGAACGACACCGCCAGCGTTTGGTTTTCGACGGCCAGCGTCTGCATCGGACGATGATTGATCTCCAGCGTCGGAGCGTGTTCACCTTTCGTTCCCGCTAATGCCAGCCAGAGCTTGTCCATCTGCTGGCGGGTTTCCTCATTCAGTGGCGACAACCACAAATGCGCCTGCGTTAAGGTGCGCAGACGATAATCGACGCCAGCATCGACATTCATGATGTCACAATGCTGTTTGATGGCATCAATGGCAGGAAGAAAACGCGTGCGTTGCAAACCGTTGCGATACAGCTCATCAGGCGGAATATTGGAGGTTGCCACCAGCGTAATACCACGGGCAAACAGCGCCTTCATCAGACCGCCGAGCAGCATGGCGTCGGTGATGTCAGAAACAAAAAATTCGTCAAAGCACAGCACGTCCGTTTCAGCCTTAAAGCGGTCGGCAATGATTTCCAGCGGATCGCTCTGCCCCTGCAGGGCCGTAAGCTCTTCATGGACGCGCAGCATAAAACGGTGAAAGTGCAAACGCTGTTTACGCCCGCCCGGCAGGCTATGGAAGAACAGATCCATCAGCCACGTTTTTCCGCGCCCGACTCCGCCCCACATATACAGACCACGCACCGGCGCATTGGTCGGTGACCCACGTTTTCCCAGCAATTTGCCAAAACGCGCCATCAGTCCGCTCTCCTGCGGCGCAGGACGTGCTGGCGTCGAAAGCGCCTGGAAAATTGTTTCCAGTCGATTCACTGCTTCTTGTTGTACGTTGTCGGGCTGATGACTGCCGTCTTTGAGGGCTTGCTGGTAACGCGATGTCGGGGAAAGGCTTTGCATGATGTTATTGTTATTCCTTGAGAATCGATGTGCCGTCGCTCACGGTTGACGAAAAAAAGGCCGTTCTACATTACGTGATATAAACACGGGATTCCACTTCTACGGGATTAGCGGTTATAGTGGCATAATCAGCCGCAGGCATGGAGCCTAAAGCCAACACCCTACGGAAACACAAGACAACGGGAGATGTTCATGACCTGGGAATATGCGCTAATTGGGTTAGTCGTCGGTATCATTATTGGTGCTGTAGCCATGCGTTTTGGTAATCGTAAATTACGCCAACAGCAGGCATTGCAGTACGAACTGGAAAAAAATAAAGCTGAGCTGGAAGAGTACCGCGAAGAGCTGGTGAGCCACTTTGCCCGCAGCGCTGAACTGCTGGATAACATGGCGGACGATTATCGTCAGATCTACCAGCATATGGCGAAAAGCTCCAGCAACCTGCTGCCGGGTATGTCACCGGAAAATAATCCGTTCCGTAATCGTCTGGCAGAGTCCGAAGCGGGTAACGATCAGGCGCCGGTTCAGATGCCGCGAGACTATTCTGAAGGCGCATCTGGCCTGCTGCGTAGTGGCGCAAAGCGCGACTAACTGCACATCGTTAAGAAATTTATTGGGCGCAGCAATTGCGCCCTCCGCTTCTCTTCCTGTCCCAGCTATTATTTAGTCGTTAGCCTCATTGTGACCAAACCGAAAATTCAATAACATCAAACTGTTTTGAATCATCTTCCGTTTACTCAAGGTACGAGAGCAGGATCCATGAAAAAACAAACCCAGCTGTTGAGTGCATTAGCGTTAAGTGTCGGGTTAACTCTCTCGGCGCCATTCCCAGCCATAGCGTCGATTCCCGGCCAGGTTCCCGGTCAGGCTGCGCTCCCCAGCCTCGCCCCGATGCTGGAGAAAGTGTTACCTGCCGTGGTGAGCGTAAGGGTCGAAGGCACCGCCGCTCAGGGGCAGAAAGTCCCGGAAGAGTTCAAAAAGTTTTTTGGTGATGAACTTCCCGATCAACCTGCACAACCTTTTGAAGGGCTGGGTTCCGGGGTCATCATTGATGCCGCCAAAGGCTATGTCCTGACCAATAATCACGTCATCAATCAGGCGCAAAAAATCAGCGTTCAGCTTAACGATGGCCGTGAGTTCGACGCTAAGCTTATCGGCAGCGACGACCAGAGCGATATCGCTCTGCTGCAAATTCAACACCCCAGCAACCTGACGCAAATTGCCATTGCCGACTCCGACAAACTCCGCGTCGGTGATTTCGCGGTGGCCGTGGGTAACCCGTTTGGTTTGGGGCAAACGGCCACCTCCGGCATCGTATCGGCTTTAGGTCGCAGCGGGTTGAACCTGGAAGGTCTGGAAAACTTTATTCAGACCGATGCCTCCATCAACCGGGGTAACTCCGGCGGCGCGTTGCTTAACCTCAATGGTGAGCTGATTGGCATTAACACCGCGATTCTGGCCCCCGGCGGCGGTAGCATCGGTATTGGTTTTGCGATCCCGAGCAATATGGCACGCACGCTGGCGCAGCAACTGATGCAGTTTGGTGAAATCAAACGTGGTCTGCTGGGAATTAAAGGCACCGAAATGACCGCCGATATCGCCAAAGCGTTCAAACTGGACGTGCAGCGCGGCGCGTTTGTCAGCGAGGTTCTGCCTAACTCTGGCTCCGCAAAAGCAGGTGTGAAGTCTGGTGACGTCATTACCAGCCTCAACGGCAAACCGCTCAACAGCTTCGCCGAACTGCGTTCGCGCATAGCGACAACCGAACCAGGGACCAAAGTCAAACTGGGCCTGCTGCGTAACGGTAAACCGCTGGAGGTTGAAGTAACCCTGGATACCAGTACATCATCGTCCGCCAGCGCGGAGATGATTGCTCCTGCGTTGCAAGGGGCTACGCTCAGTGACGGTCAGCTTAAAGACGGCACCAAAGGCATCAAAATTGATAACGTTGAAAAAAGCAGCCCAGCCGCGCAGGCCGGTCTGCATAAAGATGACGTTATCATTGGCGTTAACCGCGATCGTGTAAACTCGATCGCCGAAATGCGTAAAGTGCTGGAAACGAAACCGTCGATCATCGCTCTGCAGGTAGTGCGCGGTAACGAGAGTATTTACCTGCTCCTGCGTTAACGCATGCAACCGGACATCAGCCCCCCGTGTGATGTCCGGTAAACTCGTGATATGCTGCTGCCGTTCCCTTTATTAATGACGCCGCCATCATGTTTGTGAAGCTTTTACGTTCGGTCGCGATTGGTTTAATCGTCGGCGCTATTCTGCTGGCCGCGATGCCCTCTCTGCGAAAAATAAATACGCTTACCGCGCCACAGTTCGACAGTGCAGATGAAACGCCCGCCAGCTATAACCCGGCGGTTCGCCGTGCAGCGCCTGCCGTCGTTAACGTTTATAACCGTAGTATGAACAGCACAGCGCATAACCAGCTTGAGATCCGCACACTCGGCTCAGGCGTTATCATGGATCAGCGCGGCTATATCATTACCAATAAGCACGTCATTAATGATGCCGACCAAATCATCGTCGCGTTGCAGGATGGGCGTGTATTCGAAGCGCTGCTTGTGGGTTCTGATACGTTAACCGATCTTGCGGTGCTGAAAATCAACGCGACTGGCGGACTGCCGACAATTCCAATTAATAACAAACGCGTGCCGCACATCGGCGATGTCGTCCTCGCCATTGGTAACCCGTACAACCTTGGGCAAACCATCACTCAGGGGATTATCAGCGCCACCGGTCGTATTGGCCTGAACCCGACTGGACGGCAAAACTTCCTGCAAACGGATGCCTCCATCAACCACGGCAACTCCGGCGGCGCGTTGGTCAACTCGCTGGGCGAGTTAATGGGTATTAACACGCTGTCATTTGATAAGAGCAACGATGGCGAAACCCCGGAAGGGATCGGCTTTGCTATTCCGTTTCAGTTGGCAACCAAAATCATGGATAAGCTGATTCGTGACGGGCGCGTGATTCGTGGCTACATCGGCATCAGCGGTCGCGAAATTGCGCCACTGCACGCCCAGGGCGGCGGGATGGATCAAATTCAGGGGATTGTGGTTAACGAAGTGGCTCCAGACGGTCCGGCTGCGCAGGCAGGAATTCAGGTTAACGATCTGATTATTTCGGTCAATAACAAACCGGCAGTATCTGCGCTGGAAACCATGGACCAGGTGGCAGAGATTCGCCCAGGTTCGGTTATCTCTGTTGTCGTGATGCGTGATGACAAGCAGTTGACGCTGCAGGTAACGATTCAGGAATACCCGGCTACAAACTAAATCACAAACGAAATGATGTAAAAAAACCGGAGATAGCTCCGGTTTTTTTATGCGTCAAATTCGCGATATTTGTAGGACGGATAAAGCGTTAAACACCGTCATTCGGCCTACATAAAGGCGTTATTTAACGAACTCTTCACCCAGGGTGATATCTTTCTTCAGCGTATCCAGCATACCTTCCAGCGAGCTCTGCTCAAATGCGCTCAGCTTGCCGATAGACTGGCGTTCTTCTACGCCGTTTTTACCCAACAGCAGCGGCTGAGAGAAGAAGCGAGCATACTGGCCGTCGCCTTCAACGTAAGCACATTCAACCACGCCTTTTTCGCCGCTCAGCGCGCGAACCAGTGACAGGCCGAAACGTGCTGCAGCCTGACCCATAGACAGGGTTGCAGATCCGCCACCGGCTTTAGCTTCCACAACTTCAGTACCCGCATTCTGGATACGTTTGGTCAGGTCAGCCGCTTCTTGCTCAGTGAAGCTCACGCCAGGGATTTGTGACAGCAGCGGGAGAATGGTCACGCCAGAGTGGCCGCCAATAACCGGGACTTCAACGTCACCAGGCTGCTTGCCTTTCAGTTCCGCAACAAAGGTGTTGGAGCGGATGATGTCCAGCGTGGTCACGCCAAACAGTTTGTTCTTATCGTATACGCCTGCTTTTTTCAGCACTTCTGCAGCGATAGCAACGGTCGTGTTCACCGGGTTGGTGATAATACCGATACATGCTTTCGGGCAGGTTTTAGCAACCTGCTGCACCAGGTTCT
Organism: Citrobacter sp. Cb031; assembly: GCF_030336725.1. Lineage (NCBI taxonomy): Bacteria > Pseudomonadati > Pseudomonadota > Gammaproteobacteria > Enterobacterales > Enterobacteriaceae > Citrobacter > Citrobacter sp. Cb031. The sequence continues at coordinate 40,440 of NZ_JAOWDA010000025.1, read as the reverse complement.
TCACGATACCGGCGTTAACGTTGAACAGGTCGGAACGATCCATACCCGGTTTACGTGCGACACCCGCAGAGATCAGTACCACATCAGCACCTTCCAGTGCAGGGGTAGCGTCTTCGCCGCTGAAGCCTTTGATTTTCACAGCAGTAGGGATATGGCTCAAATCAACGGCCACGCCAGGCGTTACTGGAGCGATGTCGTACAGGGAGAGTTCTGAACCTGAAGGCAGTTGGGTTTTTAACAGTAATGCTAGCGCCTGACCGATACCACCAGCAGCGCCGAGGACTGCAACTTTCATCCTAAACTCCTTATTATATTGATAAGCAAAGTGTCTATTGCTCCGCGGCGGCGACCTTAATTCACAAATCCAACGAATACAACAACCACGCGTCAAGAATGCGTAGTCACGCAAATTTGGCTTTTATGCATTTAACTTACGTAAAATAAAACCTAAGTTACGTAATTCAAAACCACCCGCACAGTAGAGCAACTTTCCAACAGGTGCTGACAATATACCCTACCCACCTCTCAAAACAACATCAATTTGATAACATTTAATTTACTTTTAACCTTATTTGCGAGCCGTGACACAGGCATGTTTCTTGATAACGAAATTTGATAAAATTCCGCTCTTTCATAACATTATTTCAGCCTTGAACAAGGCAGACTGTTTGCATAAAAATTCATCTGTATGCACAATAATGTTGTTTCTACCGCCATATTACGGGTGACTTATGCGAAGCTCGGCAAAACAAGAAGAATTAGTAAAGGCGTTTAAAGCGCTGCTTAAAGAAGAAAAGTTCAGCTCTCAGGGCGAAATCGTCCTCGCGTTGCAGGATCAGGGCTTTGATAATATCAATCAGTCCAAGGTTTCTCGCATGCTGACCAAGTTCGGCGCCGTGCGTACCCGCAATGCGAAAATGGAAATGGTGTACTGCCTGCCGGCAGAGTTAGGGGTACCTACAACATCCAGTCCACTGAAAAATCTGGTATTGGATATCGATTACAACGATGCAGTTGTGGTTATTCATACCAGCCCTGGCGCTGCTCAGTTGATTGCACGTCTGCTGGACTCATTAGGTAAAGCGGAAGGGATTCTGGGTACAATTGCCGGTGACGATACCATCTTCACCACCCCAGCTAAGGGTTTTACGGTAAAAGATTTGTACGAAGCCATTCTGGAACTGTTCGAACAAGAGCTGTAATACTTCCTCCCCGTCGCCTCGCGGCGGGGGAAAAACCTCTGTTTCCCCCTCCTTCCTCTATTATCCACTGCCATTGATTTAACAAATGGTGCGTTTAACCGTCAAAAGTCATTCACATAGCGAATATGAAGAGTTAAAAACGCACATTTTGCAAAAATTCATATCTCAATGATTTAATTGAATTTATTATAAAATTGATGCTTAAAACCCTATTTTTAATTCCGTTTTGTTATAAAAAATATTTTTCTTAATACTTAACCCGCATGGAAACAATTAGCGTGGTATTAATTTATCGAGTGATTAGTGTATACTTGATTTTGTGATGAGGGTCACGAAACGCAGACCCCAATAAAAGAATTCGACGAGGTAAATATCATGAAAATCAAAACAACTATTGCAACCTTAAGCCTTCTTTCTGTTCTCTCTTTCGGTGCAAGCGCCGCAGTGACTCAGGTGAACTCACAAGAAGCACAGAACCTGCAATCCATGGGCAGCATCTCCGTATCTCAGATCGGTAGCTCACCAATGGACATGCGTCAGGCTATCGCCGCTAAAGCTGAAAAAGCGGGTGCCAGCAGCTATCGCGTCACCGAACTCCGTGAAGGCGCTCACTGGCACGCGACTGCAGAACTCTACAAATAAACCCTCGTCGTCTAGTCCGACGACTTGCCCCCGCCTGCCGGGGGCTTTTTTATGCCTTACATTGAGTGACGAACGTTAAAGCGCAGCTGTCCTTCCAGCTCTTCTTCCGCTTCATCGAACAGTAAAATCAGCGCGCCGTATCGCCTGCGTAGCTTGTCCGGCAAATGAACAAATTCAATCTCCAGCGGCAGCGGTAAAACGTCCCCGATAACCACCTCCCACAGAGAATCTAAATCAACCACCTTTTCCCGGGCGAGACCGAACGCGCGCGTAAACTCACGGTAGAAATCCCCCTGGTCTTCTATCTCGTCAAAATCAAATGTATAGATGTTCATCTATAGCCACCATCCCGACGCCAGTCACTCTACAGACCATCAATATGCAGGAACCTCCTGCATTTTCAGGTAAGTATAGCCATAAAAAAACCGACGCTTTTAGCGTCGGTTTCCAACTCTTAATTACTGGTCAGCGCATGCTGGTATTTGTGCAGCATCCCGCTAAGTCGTTTTACCGGCTCGGTCACCTGCGGTGGCGCTTGCCAGATGTTTAATTTCTCCTGATAGATCTCAAGCTCTTCCAGCAGCTGGCTAAAGTAGCGTCGGCGCTTGTCGTCGTTTCCTGCGGAAATCACGTGATCCGCAGTGCGACGAAGCTGGCGATGGAACGCGGATAGATCCTCGTTTACCGGTATCGGCGCATCGCGCAGGCGCTGATGCGCAATGATCATCGTCAGCGCCAGGCGAAACTTCGCCAGGTCGCCGGGAAATTTGTTCATCAGCAAAAACAGCTGCTGATAAAGCGCCGGGAGATGGTTTTCTTTACGACGTACCACGTTGGTGGTCATCGCTGAAACCGCCGCCGAGACAAACTGGTTGAGCAACACGCGACCCGTTCTGTCACGAGAGTTATCGCGCACCAACAAAATGACGATAAATGCCAGCACGCAGCCAACAATTTGCCCCAGCGCACTGTCAAGGAACTGGCTAAAGTGGAAGGTCATCGGGTTATCCAGCACGATGATATTAATAGTGCTGGCCAGCGCCCCCATTGATCCCAGCCGTCGTTTCTGTACCTCTATACCCAGAAAGAACCCCAGCACCGCCAGGCTCAGGCACAGTAACAACATGCTTTGTTGCGTATTGGGGATAATCACAAGGAAATAGAGCGCCCCGAGCGGTAACGCCGCCAACGTACCGTAAATAAAGTCTATCGCCACCATGCGCGGGTTGGGCAAACGCATTGCCAGCGAAGTGACAACCGCAATCATCACCATTGCGCCGCTGCCGGAGGTCCATCCGGTCCACAGCCAGAATAAAGTTCCCAGCACACAAGAAAGCGTGGTGCGCCAGAAGTTGACCATCGCATGATGGCGCTCGGCAGACTCCACCTTCACCACTGGCTCACCTTGCAGGATCTCTTCTTCCGTGGCGCTAATTTTGGTATTACTCAGTACACCGCGTTTGAGCAACAGGTAGCGCGTCGCGGCGCCTGCCCAACTATATATCGTGATCGGCGTTTCGCGTTCGCCGGTCCAGGCAATCACCCGCCGCATCCGCTTCAACTGTTTATGAACATCCTGCACCGTTTCAACCGGCATATTGAACAACTCGCGGAAGGTATCAGTGATCAGTTCGGGTCGAGTGTTCTGAATAAGATAGGTTTCGCAGGACTGCGTGATGAGCGTGAGTGACAGCGTGTTCAATGCTTTGAGTCTGCGGTTAGCCCGCCCCCAGCGTGAGGACTCCATATTCAGGTTACTTCGCATGCCTTCCAGTGCCGCCGTACGCCGGACTAAATCGCCCCAGGCTTTGTCCACTTCTTCACTGTCACCATGCTTAATGCACAGCTGCATAAGCTGATACTGCGCCACCAGCAGGCTGTCCAGTTCGACATCAATCTCCTGTTTCACCGAACGGGGCGAAAAGAGCAGATCGGCCACAATAGCACAGACAATCCCCATCACTATTTCACTACTGCGTTCGAGCGCAAATTGCGGCGTCAGCAGCGGTTCAGCCTGGATGGTAATGACGATGATCAGCGCCGTATAGCCCGAAAGTCCCCAGGCATAGGAGTTTTCGATCTTCACAAGCGACGAGATCCAGGTACAAAAACCGGCCCAGATACAACACACCAGGATCATCAATAACGGGGCGCGGATCATGCTGATGATAATGATCAGTGCAGCAATACAGCCGATAAATGTCCCGACAATACGCAGCATGCCGCGATAGCGTATAGCACCAGAATAGGGCTCTCCGCCAGCGGCAAAGGCCGGGCCAGCCGCCACAATGGCGGCGGTCAGCACCGCCCAGCGCGGGGTCTCAAGTTGGAAGTGAAAGCCAACGAACAGCGCCAGTACAATCGCGCACGCCAGTTTTACCGCAAAGCGGATATGCTGGTTGGCAATAGAGAAAATGCCCATCACGATTAGCCAAACTCGCGCAGGCGATGCGCCATTTTACGGAAGAAGGATTCCCGGCTTGCATCGCGATCCTGCTTGCCGGTAATGACGACGGTAGCCGTAGTCCCCGCAGGCCACAGGGTTCCCTGCTGCTCATCAAGACGAATTCGCACCGGTACACGCTGCGCCAGACGCACCCATTCAAGATTGGAATCAATGGTCGCCATACCCTTTGCGTCCCGCGTGCTGCTGGCATTCGTTACGCCAGCCGCCACGCTATCAACGGTGCCCTTCAGCACATGATTACTGCCCAGCGGGGTGATCTCTGCGCGATATCCAGGGCGGACGCCTTCCAGCTTGGTTTCTTCCATATAGGCCAGCACATAAAAAGAATGCTGTTTGACCAACGCCACCGCCGTAGAGCCGCGAGTAATAAATTCGCCGCTGTAGACGTTCAGGTTAGTCACCCAGCCATCTGCTGGCGCGCGAATGACGGTACGTTCCAGATCTAATTTCGCCAGGTCGCGGGTCGCCTGCGCCTTCGCAAGCTGGTGTAATACGGTTTGCAGGACATTGTTTGACTGGTCGATCTCTTCACGAGACATAGCCTGCACGCCCAGCCGGTTACGACGGCTGGCCTCCTGGCGTTTTTCCTGTGATAACACCTGATAGTAGGCGACGTCTGCTTCCGCTTCTTCGAGCGCTTTTTTATAGCGCGGCTGATCGATGGTAAACAGAACCTGGTCTTTCTTCACCAGTTGATTATCATGAACGTTGACGTTAGTGATAAGCCCGGCGACATCCGGGGCTATTGCCACAACGTCGGCGCTGAAGCGCGCATCACGCGTCCACGGCGACTCGGTGTAGAACACCCATGCGCGGAAAATGGCGATGAAGGCCAGAATGACCAGTACGAGAGTCGTGGCCGTACGGGAGAGTTTTCTTGTTAGTGTTTTCACTTCAACCTCAAACGAACAGGCGCGTTATTAAATAAAACAGGCAGCAATACAGCGCGGTGTTAAACAGAGCCGGGTGCCAGACAAAATCATAGATGCCAGTTGGAACCAGTACCCGGCGCACCAGCCAGAAAATCGCCAGTGACAAAAGTAATTCGAAAAAAATCGGTGGGAAGGACAGACCAAACACCACGATAACGGGAAACAGACTCATGTTGACCTTGGTAGCTTAAGAGAGTGCAGGTGATAGATTTTCTAGCGTATGTCACCGCAGAGAAGGGCAAGGATGAGCCAGGCGAGAGCGACATAGCTGTTATTTGAATAATAATATATTAACGTAACTGTTATGCTGTTATCTATATTATGTGATCTAAATCACTTTTAAGTCAGAGTGAACAATGGAACGATTAAAACGTATGTCGGTGTTTGCCAAAGTTGTCGAACTGGGCTCCTTCACCGCCGCCGCAAGACAGTTACAAATGAGCGTTTCATCGATAAGCCAGACGGTCTCTAAACTGGAAGATGAGCTACAGGTCAAGCTGCTAAACCGCAGCACACGCAGCATTGGGCTAACTGAAGCCGGTAAAATTTATTATCAGGGTTGCCGCCGGATGCTGCACGAAGCACAGGATGTTCACGAGCAGCTTTATGCCTTTAATAACACGCCCATCGGCACCTTGCGCATTGGTTGTTCTTCAACCATGGCACAAAATGTCCTCGCTGGGTTGACCGCAACGATGCTGAAAGAGTATCCAGGATTGACGGTAAATCTGGTAACAGGCATCCCAGCACCGGATTTAATCGCCGACGGTCTGGACGTGGTTATTCGCGTCGGCGCGTTGCAGGACTCCAGCCTGTTTTCACGTCGCCTGGGAACCATGCCGATGGTGGTCTGCGCCGCTAAAAGCTATCTCGCGCAGTTTGGCGTGCCGGAAAAACCCGCCGATCTCAGTAACCACTCGTGGCTGGAATACAGCGTGCGCCCGGATAATGAATTCGAACTTATCGCTCCGGAGGGGATCTCTACCCGCCTGATCCCAGAAGGGCGCTTCGTGACTAACGATCCGATGACGCTGGTGCGCTGGCTGGCCGCAGGCGCGGGTATTGCCTATGTGCCGCTGATGTGGGTGATCAATGAGATCAATCGTGGCGAAGTGGAGATCCTGCTGCCCCGCTACCAGTCGGATCCACGTCCGGTCTATGCACTGTATACCGAAAAAGACAAACTACCGCTCAAGGTCCAGGTGGTGATTAACTATCTGACGGATTATTTTGTCGATGTGGCGCAGCTGTTTCAGGGGATGTACGGCCGGGGCAAAGAGAAATAAAAAAGCCCGGTAGCGCTTTGCTTACCGGGCCTACATTCAGTGCCAACGCACATTCCAGGCCGGATACGCTGAGCGCTATCCGGCGACCGGGTCGTTACGCGGTGCCACCTACGGTCAAGTTATCCACCTTCAGCGTCGGCTGGCCCACGCCCACCGGCAAGCTCTGTCCTTCTTTACCGCAAACGCCAACCCCGTTATCCAGTTTCAGGTCGTTACCCACCATCGAAATCTGCTGCATCGCTTCGATACCGGAGCCAATCAGCGTTGCGCCTTTCACCGGTTTGGTCACTTTACCGTTTTCAATCAGGTACGCTTCGGACGTCGAGAATACAAATTTCCCGGAGGTGATATCTACCTGACCGCCGCCAAAGTTAGGCGCATAAATACCGTATTCAACGGATTCGATGATTTCCTGCGGCGTGGATTTCCCCGGCAGCATATAGGTGTTGGTCATACGCGGCATCGGCAGGTGCGCGTAAGATTCACGGCGACCGTTACCCGTTGGCGCTACGCCCATCAGGCGCGCATTCAGTTTGTCCTGCATGTAGCCTTTCAGAATGCCGTTTTCGATCAGCACGTTGTACTGACCCGGTGTCCCTTCGTCATCGATAGCCACAGAACCACGACGGTCCGCCATTGTGCCATCATCCACAACGGTACACAGTTCTGACGCCACCAGCTCACCCATGTGACCGCTAAATACCGAGGTGCCACGGCGGTTAAAATCACCTTCCAGACCATGACCGACCGCTTCATGCAGCAGAACGCCAGGCCAGCCAGCGCCGAGTACCACCGGCAGCGTACCAGCAGGCGCTGCTACCGCGGACAGATTGACTAACGCCATGCGTACGGCCTCTTTCGCCCACGCGTCGGCACGGACTTCACCATCGAGGTCGCCAAGGAAATAGTCATAGCCAAAACGACCGCCGCCACCGCTGGCGCCGCGCTCACGCTTACCATCCTCTTCGACCTGTACGCTTACGGACAAACGTACCAGCGGGCGGACGTCAGCGGCCAGCGTACCATCAGTCGCGGCCACCAGGATCAGTTCATAAACACCGGTCAGGCTGGCGGTCACTTCCTGGACGCGTTTGTCGGCGGCACGGGCCACGTTGTCTACGCGGCGCAGGATATCCAGTTTTTCTTCGCGGCTCATGCTCTGCAACGGATCAACCGAGGTGTAAAGCGCCTGATGCTCCACGGCCCCCAGCGTTTTTACTTTGCCGTCACCGTTGTCACGTACGATAGTACGCGCGGCATGAGCGCTTTGTTCCAGCGCCAACAGGCTAATCTGGTCTGCATAGGCAAACCCTGTTTTCTCGCCGCTGATGGCGCGTACGCCAACGCCCTGATCGATATTGTAAGAACCATCTTTAATGATGCGGTCTTCTAAAACCCAGGATTCGTGATAGCTCGACTGAAAATAGAGATCGCCGTAATCAAGACGGCGTTCGGCCAGTTGGCCCAGGATGGCAAACAGATCCTGATGTTTCAGGCCATTTGCCGCTAGCAATTGTTCACTTACCAGGTTCAGACTCATCGTTTTGATTACTCATTTAATTCTGCCGGATAGCGGAAAAAACGCCTTATCCGGCCTACGTTGTTAGGCTGCTGTAGGCCGGATAAGCGCTGCGCCATCCGGCAATACTATGTACTGAGATTGGGGCAATTACTCGCCCCCGTCAAATCATTGCTGGCTTTCTTTGCGCGGCTGACGCAGAACTTCGTTAATTTGCGGCTTATCGACCGGACCGGTGATGCGATAGCGCAGAATCGAGACTTTGCTCCACAGCGGCCCCAGCACCTTACTGGCGGCAAACACCGCCGCACCAACAATCGGGTTGACGGCAAACGCGGCGGCAACCCCTACGGTGGCAGAAATTTCTGGTGCGACGATGGCTTCCATGTCCAGCTCCCGGCGTACCAGGTTCACTGAACCTTTCATCGCAATGTCGGCTTCCAGACCGTCCACCAGCGTGTCGTCGGTATGCATCACGCCATCTTTGATCCACGCCGTGCTGCGAATCGAGTCGAAATAGAAGCCTTCGCTGAAGGTGTCGCTAAAATCAAAGCGCAGTTTACGCAGTAACGCATCGAAGCTTAGCAGACGTAACAGTTGCCCCGCATGTCCGGTACTGAGTTCGGTAAGTTCGCCTTTGCCCAGCCGGGTACGCAAAATACCATTCAGCGAGGCTACATCAGGATCCCACGGCGGATTACGCCAATGCAGATCATACTCCACGTTGAATGAAGAATTGCGAATCGGCGTTGATACGCCAAAGAAACCGGCTGCGGAGTCAATTTTATTGCCGCTCAGTTTACCCTTCAGCGACGTTCGCTCCTTGCCCGGCGCATTCACCCACACGCCGTCGGTGGTCAGTCTGGCAAAACCCGTATCCAACAGACCGTTACTCAAGGTGAGCGTGTCGCCTTTAATCGCTACATCGGCGTCAATGCGCCCGTATTTTTGTCCCCACATCCAGCACTCGGCACAGCGCAGCTGAAGGTCCGGCCAGCCACGGAAGCTGACGTTGTCGATGGCTGAGAACGGCGAGGCTGGCGTACTATTTTGTGACGGTTTTGCCGCGCTTGGGTTGTAATAAAGATACTTAATATTGGCCAGCCACGGCGCATTATTGCGCATAGCCAGCGTGGCGTTAATTTCACGGCCCTGCGCCTGCATGGTGGAGCCATTGCTCGCAGGCTCAGAAACGATACTCAAATTATTCCACTGTTGACCGCCCAGGGATAACGATGGCGTACGCACCGTGATGCGCTGCGGGAAGTTAGCGTTGCTGCCCACGTTATCCACAGCGCCTTTCTGGAATAACGCCAGCCATTGCGCGCCATCCATAGGGGGAAGATTAAGCTCTATGCCTTGTTGATCGGGTAACGCTGGCACGGTGCGGCTTTCCGACGCCCAGATTGCGCGGTCAAGCGTCAGTTTCTGATTCAGCAGCCAGCGGCTATTAAAATGATTCTTGCTGCCAGCGTTGCCGGTCAGATCAAAGCTGCGCAGATTGCCGTTGGCCTTAACGTTCACCGGCAACGCCTCACCGGCCGCCTTATTCAGTGGAGAAGGTAAGTGACTACTTACATTCTTGAGGTCGCCCTTTAACTCAACGTTGTAGGTTGGCCCGGCATGATACGGAAGATCGATTCCTACCTTGCCATTCCACGCTATGCTACCGTTCAACGCGTCGTTGACCTGCGCCGGTAAAATCCCCATGCGGCTTGGCTGCCAGTCACCTTGCAGATTCACGGCTACCTGATAGGCTTTCGCCCCTTCGGTCGTGGAAAAGTCGACGTTCAGCGGCTGATTAAACCAGTTCGCGGTCATCGGCTCGCTCTTCAGATCACCGTTGATAAAGCTGAATTTACCATTCAAATTCTTCAGCGTGCTGTCGAGCGGTTTAATAAACAGGCTGTTATTACGCAGGTTGACGTCACCTTTGGCGGTAACCAGCGAGCCGTCTAGCGGAATATCAAGATGTAAGCGAGCATTCACATCGCCGTCAATCTGCAACTGCTCAAGCGTAGCGCCGAGTGAATCCTTCAATGGCGTCTCATCAAAATAAGGTCCAACCGCCTTGCCCGGCCCGTTGATGTCGGCATCAATCAGCAGTTTTTCTTTGGCATAGTCGGGGATGTTAGCCGTCAGATTACTGGCCTTCACACCGCCCAGATTAACGCTATCGGTCTTCATCCACAGACCGTCGTTAATGAAGTTCAGTTCAATATTAAGGTCAGTCAGCGCGGGCCAGTCGGGCTGGAAAGCAAACTTCGCATTGCGAAGCGGCACCAGTACCTGGAACTGCCCTTCATTGTGTAGATACGGGAACAGATGCGGGTCGCCGCCATACACCAACGTGGCGTTATCCGCTTCGCCGCCCTGAATAGCGCCGCTGAGGTAATCAACAAGCTCTTTGCCCATCAGGTTTTCCGGGAAGTAACGCCAGGCCTGAGAGCCATCGTCGGTGCTGATACCTGCCAGAATGCCCAACCATGGCTCATCATTGGCGGGCTGCAGATAGCGAAAACCACCGCGTGCGTGTACCGCTTTCGCTTTAACATCAATATTGCGCCCATCTAACTGGAAACCTTTATCATTCTTCAGCCAGCTTAGCGTCGCTACGCCGTCCTCTATTTCCAGCGGTGCGCGAAAGACGGTTTCATACGGCATTTTAGCTTGCTTCATGGAAGCAGTGAGCGCCCCGTTTTCAACGCTGCCCGCAAGCGTACCGGAGAAATGCTCTGCCCCTGGCAGCAGCTTCCACTGTTTCCAGGCCAGATTGGTCCACGAGGACTGGAAGCGGGTTTTTTCTGTTGCCTGTAACGGGATATCCAGCGCCAGCACATCTATTTTGCCGCTCGGCTGCGTGGCCCGCCAGATATCACCCAGCGCAGGCGAAAACTTGGCCGCCATCGGACGCAGCCCTTCTAACCCGGCCAGCTCCAGATTGCTGGCGCGGATGCGTAGCTCGTCGCTGCGTTTGTTATTCTCGCCGCCGACTTCCTGTTCAGGGATCCAGGCCAGCGTTAACGCCCCGCTTGGCCAGGGTTTATCATCCATCGTGATACGGGTATCGGGAATGGAGAATTGCCAGCCCGACTGCTCGCGGCTGATGTGCGCCGTCAGGTTATCGACGGAGAGCGTGTGCGTACGACTCTCTCCCAGCCAACTTGCCCCACCTTTTTTCAGCCAGACATCGCCGCCGGAAACGACACCTTTTCTGATCGTCATCCATGCTTCCAGGCTAAAACGCGCGGTTTGCAACGCGACATTATCCTGCATCCATTTACCCAGCCACGGCTTGACGTCGATATCGTCGGCCTGCAGCCAGACCCGACCGTTATTCAACAGCCCGTTGTCATCACGCAGATCCATTCGCACCTGCATAACACCGTGCTGCCCGGTCAAACTGGAGAGACTGACCAGGCCTTCAGCGCGATGCCGGTTTTTACCGTTAAGCCAGGTAAGCTGCGGGATCGCCAGTTCTGCACGCTGGCCTGAGAGGGTTAAAAAGCTAATCTGGCTGTCGCGTAGATCGAAATGATCAAACTGACGCAGGAAGAGATCGCTCAGGTGGCCGGCTTCAATTCCATCACCGCTTTCGCTGCGCTGGATGGGGGTATTGGTACGCAGTTGCAACTGCCAGAAGGTGAGATCGCGAAACTGCCAGCGCATGTGCAGCAAGCTTTGCCAGACATCCAGCGCTAATGTGACCCGCTTTACCGAAAATTCACCGCCATCTTTAAGCTGCGCATGGATATCGCGCGCTTCAAGAGTAGGACCGAAATTTTGCCAGCTAGCGGAAAGTTGGCTGGCGGAGACGGGCAGACCGGTAGCGGATTCAATCTTGTCAAGGATGGCCGGACGCCAGCTATCAAGATGAGGCAGCGCAAGGCGCAGCCCACTGACCAGCAGCGCTGCGATGACAACGAATGCGGCTCCAGTGAGCAGTAATATCCCCGGCAATCGCCTCACGCGCCTCTCCTTGTCTACCAAAAAATGTGACTCACAAAACCGTCTTGCCGGATGGCGGCGTGAACGCCTTCTCCGGCCTGCAAGGTATCGCCATTGGGCGTTTACCAGGCCAGATTACATCATGACAACGTCGAACTGCTCCTGGTTATACAGCGGTTCGACTTGTACTTTAACCTGTTTGCCGACAAAGATTTCCACTTCCGCCAACGCATGTGACTCTTCACCCTTCAGGGTTTCAGCCACTGCCGGAGATGCATAAACCAGGAAACGATCGGAGTCATATGCATGGTGTACCCGCACGATTTCGCGCATGATTTCATAGCATACAGTTTCCACGGTTTTCACCGTACCGCGCCCATGACAGGTCGGACACTCGTTGCACAACACATGCTCCACGCTTTCACGCGTGCGTTTGCGCGTCATCTCCACCAGGCCCAGCTGAGAAAAACCGTTGATGCTGGTTTTTACGCGATCCTTGCTCAGCGCCTGTTCCAGAGAGTGCAGCACCCGTCGACGGTGATCTTCATTATTCATGTCGATAAAATCGATAATGATAATGCCGCCGAGGTTACGCAGACGCAGCTGACGAGCAATGGCCTGCGTTGCTTCAATATTAGTATTAAAGATAGTGTCGTCGAGATTACGATGCCCAACAAACGCTCCGGTATTGATATCGACGGTGGTCATTGCTTCGGTTTGATCGATGATCAGATAGCCGCCGGATTTCAGTTCAACCTTACGTTCCAGCGCGCGCTGGATTTCATTCTCAACGTCAAAGAGATCAAAAATGGGCTGGCGCCCGCTGTAATGTTCCAGCTTGCTAGTCATCTCGGGGATATATTCCGCTGTGAACTCCAGCAACGCTTCATAGGTCAGACGAGAGTCAACGCGGATCCGGTCAAGCTGGGCATCGGCAAAATCACGCAACACGCGCTGCGCCAGCGCCAGTTCGCCGTACATCTGGTAGCGTGTTTGCGGGCGCTTTTTACGCTCCATGACTTTAGTCCAGACGCGCTTCAGGTAGGCAGCATCCGAGGCTAGATCCTCCTCGCAGACGCCTTCCGCCGCTGTGCGAATGATGAATCCGCCCTGTTCATCGCAGTAATCCGCCACCACTTTTTTCAGGCGTTCGCGTTCGGTTTCGCTTTCGATACGTTGGGAAACGCCAACGTGCGAAGCACCCGGCATAAAGACGAGGTAACGGGAAGGAAGCGTGATGTCCGTCGTCAGGCGTGCGCCCTTAGTACCCAACGGATCTTTTACCACCTGCACCATCAGATCCTGGCCCTGGCGCACCAGTTCAGAAATGTCGCGCACGGTGAACTGCTTTTGTTCTTCACCCGCCACGCATTCGGTGTGCGGCATGATGTCTGAAGCGTGAAGAAATGCGGCTTTATCCAGTCCAATATCTACAAAAGCCGCCTGCATACCCGGAAGTACACGACTTACACGACCTTTGTAGATATTGCCTACGATTCCGCGTCGCGCCTCACGTTCAATATGAATTTCCTGCAGAATACCGCCATCAATGTAAGCCACCCGAGTTTCCGATGGCGTTACGTTTACCAACAATTCAGCCGTCATGTTTATCCCTTTTCTCACGCAGTGCGTTAAAATTGGTCAGCAACTCATACGTTTCTACCAGCGGTAAGCCGACTACGGCGTGATAGCTGCCATTGATCTTCCTGACAAAACAGCCACCCAACCCTTGAATACCGTATGCACCTGCTTTATCCATTGGTTCACCGCTGGCAACATAGCCCGCGATGTCCTCATCGGTTAGTGCTCTGAACGTCACATCCGTCACCACCAGACAGTCCAGACTGTGCCGGCGGTCGGCCAATGCCACGGCGGTCATGACCTGATGCGTTTTACCCGACAGTTTGCGCAGCATTGCTGCGGCATGGGCGACGTCGTGTGGTTTTTCCAGCACTTCGCCATTAAGGATAACAATGGTATCTGCACCCAATACCGGCAAATCGCGCTGCGCCAGCGCCACGCCAGCCTGCGCTTTTTCGCGTGCCAGACGCGAAACATACTGCTGCGCGCTCTCCTGCGGGTGTCGCTGTTCTTCAATCCCAGGCACCAGCCGTTCAAAGGTAACACCAAGCTGAGCGAGCAGTTCCTGACGACGTGGAGAACCTGAAGCAAGATACAGAGTATTCATATCAACCTTATTGCACCGCAAACTGCTGACGGACCTTACGCATCAGTAAGAATAGCCATGGCCAAAGCACACCATTCACTACACTACTCCAGAACACTTCGGGTCTGAAAGAGACATTGATCACTAAAAACTCGGCCCAGAAAACAATAATATCCACGACCAGTGATAACAACATGACCACCAGCGCCTGTTGCCAGAGCGCGAGGTTACGGAATAGCTGGAATTTCAGCGCGACCAGATAAGCAATGATACTCATCGACAATGCGCGCACGCCAAGCGTGGAGCCGCTGATGAGATCCAGTATGGCACCCACCACAAACCCCGTGCCCACATTTACGCGATGCGGCAGCGCCAGGATCCAGTACAACAAGATGAGCAGTACCCAGTTTGGCCGGAAAACCAGAATATCGTCCGGCCAGGGCATGACTTGCAGCAACAGTGCAATAAGGAACGAGAGCCAAATCACCCAACGTCCCTGGCTACGATAGCTTGCCACTTACTGTCCTCCCGGCTTACGCGGAGCAGGTTGTGGCGGCGTGGTACCCGCAGGCGCTGGAGTCACGCCTGTTGCGGGAGCTGGCACTGGCGCAGGCGGCCCCATGGCATCTGGTGCAGGCAGAACTTGCGGCATCATTTGCATCAGACGTTCATTGGCAACGCGGTGCACTTCCTCTGGCGTCATCGGATTTGCGCCGTTACGATCGGCGCCCCACAACAGCAGCAGATAACGCAGACGCTGCAGACCTGCGGTCGGGCGTGCCTGAATCACGGTATAAGCGCGCTGAGTGTCCAGCTTAACGGAAGAAACAACACCAACCGGATAGCCTTCAGGGAAACGTCCCCCCAGACCCGAGGTAACCAGCACATCGCCAACGCGAATGTCGGTGTTGGCCGGCAGGTGTTCGAGCTGAAGATCGTCGGTGCAGCCGTTACCGGCAGCGATCACGCGGATATCGTTACGCAGTACCTGAATGGGCAGAGCATGCGTCGCATCGCAAATCAGCAGCACGCGGCTGGTCAGTTTAGCCACCGCTACGACCTGACCCACAACGCCTTTGTCGCTAATAACCGGCTGACCTTCGTAGACCCCGTTAACGCTCCCTTTGTCGATCACCACCTGATCGCTGTAAGGGTCATTAACCGTCGAGATGACCTGCGTCACCATCTTTTGTTCGTCCTGACGCAGCGGCGATCCCAGCAGCTCACGCAAACGCGCGTTCTCCTGTTTATATTGCCCCAGCATCAGCAGCTCGCTGTTTTTCAGCAGCAGTTCCTGACGCAACGCCCGATTTTCAAGTTCGAGTTGGTCACGCGAAGCCAGCGTTTGCGAAACGCCGTCGAGTAATTCACGAGGACCATTTGAGATAAAGTAGAAAGGACTGACGGCGGTATCCATGTACGTTCGGATTTGACTAAACGTACCCAGGCGGCTGTCGGCAATAATAACGCCGAGCGCCACCAGCACCGCCAGAATAAGGCGAATCTGTAGCGACGGGCCACGGCTAAAAATTGGCTTCATAGTCTATGCGTATTCTCGTATCAGAGCGGAAGGGCAACCCGCGGGCTACCCTACCTGCATCCGATTACTCTTCGCTGAACAGGTCGCCGCCGTGCATATCGATCATTTCCAGCGCCTTGCCGCCACCGCGCGCCACGCAGGTCAGCGGATCTTCAGCAACAACAACTGGAATACCGGTTTCTTCCATTAACAAACGGTCAAGGTTACGCAGCAGAGCACCGCCACCGGTCAGTACCATGCCGCGTTCGGAGATGTCAGACGCCAGTTCTGGCGGACACTGTTCCAGTGCAACCATCACCGCGCTCACGATACCGGTCAGCGGTTCCTGCAGGGCTTCCAGAATCTCGTTGGAGTTCAGGGTAAAGCCGCGTGGAACACCTTCTGCCAGGTTACGGCCGCGAACTTCGATCTCGCGCACTTCGTCGCCCGGATAAGCGGAACCGATTTCGTGTTTAATACGTTCTGCGGTGGCTTCACCGATCAGAGAACCGTAGTTACGACGAACATAATTAATGATGGCTTCGTCGAAGCGGTCACCGCCAATACGTACAGAAGAGGAATAAACCACGCCGTTCAGGGAGATAACGGCAACTTCAGTTGTACCACCACCGATATCCACAACCATAGAACCGGTTGCTTCAGAAACTGGCAGACCCGCCCCGATCGCAGCCGCCATCGGCTCTTCGATCAGGAATACTTCACGGGCGCCTGCGCCCTGAGCGGATTCACGGATCGCGCGGCGTTCAACCTGAGTTGCTCCAACCGGTACACATACCAGTACGCGCGGGCTTGGGCGCATGAAGCTATTGCTGTGCACTTGTTTGATAAAGTGCTGGAGCATTTTTTCAGTCACGAAGAAGTCAGCGATAACGCCGTCTTTCATTGGGCGAATGGCAGCGATATTGCCCGGTGTACGACCCAGCATCTGCTTCGCGTCATGGCCCACTGCGGCTACGCTTTTTGGCGAGCCGGCACGATCCTGACGAATGGCCACAACAGAAGGCTCATTCAATACGATGCCTTGTCCTTTTACATAAATAAGGGTATTCGCGGTACCCAGGTCAATGGACAGGTCATTGGAAAACATGCCACGAAATTTTTTCAACATACTAAGGGATAATCCTGAAAGCTGGGGCGGAAAACAAAATCCGCTTACTTTACCAACCACACGCAGCAGCGACAAGGCGCAAAAATCATCTGCTACGGTGAAAATTAGTGCAGTTCGTTTCCTTTGTTACAAAATCGGCCTGAGTCCATCAGGGCTGAATAAATCAGCAGCACTCCTCGCTTTTGTTTGCAACCTGTCAAAGGTCATTCACCTGCATGTTTGCTGTTACAACCTGGCGAGCAGACAAGCACACCCCCAGAAGGCACAGCGCGCGTTATTCTACGTGAAAACGAATTAAACGGCAGGTTAAACCGAGTATCTTTGCGAATATTTTTTCACGTTAGTGTCAAGTGGCTGTGATGCGGCAAAAAAATCCCCTTGCCCACCCGCAACTCCGCGTTCCGTCAGCGTATGCCACTCGCTACGCGAACGAACGCCCGTGGCGTAAACCTGCGTTGGTGTTCCAGAACAAGCCTCCACCAGGCTTTGCACCAGGAGCTGGTTTTCGGTTCGCTTATCAATATTCCTCACCAGGCTTGGATGCAGCTTCAATAACTCAACGTTAAGCTCTTTGATCCAACTGGTGCTCACCAGCGTTAAACCCGCCTGCGTAACGGCAATTCGCACACCCAGCGCATTCATCAATCTGATGACGGGCTGTAACCGGCTGATATGTTGACAGACATCTGCCTCAGCAAGTTCAATAATTATGCGTTTGCGTAATGATTTTTCGCACTGCATCAGCGTATCACGTAGCCAGCGCTGAAAACGTGGGCGAATTAGCGATTCAACCGTTGTCTGCATCGCCAGGTTTTCCTGCGGCCAGTAGCCCAACAATAAGATCAGACGGCTGATTTGCAGACGGTCATATTCTTCTGCCAGGCCAAACTGCAGGACCATCGGCATATATTCCGCCGAAATAACCTCTTCGCTGCCATCAAAAATACGGCACATCAGCTCCCGGTGGTGCACCCGTCCTTCACGGGTTACCGCAGGCTTTTGATAAATTCTTGGTCCACCCCGGCTGAGCATCTGTTCGATCAGCGTTCGCCAGCGTACGTTACCCCGACCTTTTTCCGGTAGTGAGTCATCATAGACCGACCAACTGTTCCCACCCTGCAATACCGAGTTCCGCGTGGCGGCTTCGGCGTGATCCATCACTTGTTCCGTCGACTGGCCGCTGCGGCAAACACAAATGCCAATATGAACCATATCGGCACGGTCGATCATTTTATTAGCCGGAAGCGCATCTACCGCTTTTAATAATTGCCCGGCAATACTTTCCGCCTCTTTCAGCGTGCGGTGTGGCAACAGGATGGCAAAATCGCTACGGTGGTAGCGCGCCAGCAACGCGCCCGGATAGCGCGTCATAAAAGTCGACAACAAATTGATTAACGTTGAAATTTGTTCTTCAGCAAGGGTAATTCCCCAGCTATCGCGCAGCAGCGTAAAGTCCGGCAGGCGTACCATCATCACGACGCCATGCGATCCCACTTTTTCCTGATCTTCCAGCAGCGTTGCCAGTTGGTTATCAAAGAACAGGCGGTTGCTTAGCCCGGTTTTTGTATCCTGCGCCACATAGGAACGAATCAGCGTATCCAGTCGGCTACGTTGCTCGCGGGCACTTTGAATTTCGGTCAGCAGCATATCGAGCGCGCTACTGGTACGCGCAGGCCATTCATAAACAGTCCCCCGCACGTTCGGTCCACGTTCGCCGTTAAGAATGCGCGTTGAACGAATCTCCAGCAACTCTTGACCTGAAAGCTGACGCTGAAGCCAGCGCACAGACAAAAAGAGCATCAGTATAATGAAAGCAATCGCCAACGTGAGCGGCGCGGTAGTCATCAGCGAATGGAAATAGTTGCCCATTGGATCCTGATAAACCAGACGCAGCGACATGCCCGGGTGTTTGACCAACGGGACGGTGACATCACGATACAGATTGTTCGTCCCCGCCGGGCGGTAGCTGCTGGTTCGGGAGTGGTCATACACCACGTGTTCGCCCTGTAGCAGTTCGACGCGCACGATATCAACCGAAACCATCAGTTCATCGATTTGCGGGGTTAGCGCAACGACATCGCGGGAGACAAGGTGCGTATCAATCGCCGTCGCCACCGCCTGAACACGGGTGGTGAACTTATATTGAATCGCGTTATAGAAACTCAGCGAGCAACCGATCAGAGTTACGAAGATCGTTAACCCTGTAAGCAGCGTCACAAAAGCTGAAAATTTCGTCGTTAATCGCATCCTTGTGTTAACTCCGACAGTTATGAAACAGGCATGAAAGTGATAAAGCGGCGCGAAAATGCAAAACTGAACGCAAAATCTGTCCATTTATACAAACAGTGTGGGCATACTACCAAATTAGGTATATCTGGCAATTTATTGCGCGGAATCGGCATCATGTTTTGATTAGCGAGTATAGTCTTCATTAATAATTTTCCAATCCACTATACGAATTGAGGACAGGTTATGCAGGCTTTGATCTTAGAACAGCAGGACGGAAAAACCCTCGCATCCGTTCAACCCCTCGACGAAAATCAGCTACCGGAAGGCGATGTGACGGTGGATGTCCACTGGTCAAGCCTGAACTATAAAGACGCCCTTGCTATCACCGGCAAGGGTAAAATCATTCGCAATTTTCCGATGATTCCTGGTATCGATTTCGCCGGTACCGTGCGCGCAAGCGAAGATCCCCGTTTTCATGCAGGTCAGGAAGTTTTACTGACCGGCTGGGGCGTGGGTGAAAATCATTGGGGTGGACTGGCCGAACGCGCACGCGTGAAAGGCGACTGGCTGGTTGCGCTGCCACAAGGGCTGGACGGACGTAAAGCCATGGTCATCGGTACCGCTGGCTTTACCGCCATGCTGTGCGTCATGGCGCTTGAAGATGCAGGTATTCGCCCGCAAGACGGTGAGATTGTCGTCACTGGCGCCAGCGGCGGCGTGGGTAGCACGGCCGTGGCGTTACTGCATAAGCTGGGTTATCAGGTTGCGGCGGTTTCGGGTCGCGAAAGCACTCACGACTACCTGAAGAGCCTGGGCGCTAACCGTATCCTTAGCCGCGATGAATTTGCTGAATCTCGCCCGTTGGAAAAACAGCTGTGGGCTGGTGCGGTTGATACCGTTGGCGACAAAGTTCTGGCAAAAGTCCTGGCACAGATGAACTACGGTGGCTGCGTTGCCGCCTGCGGCCTGGCTGGCGGTTTCGCTCTGCCAACGACGGTGATGCCATTTATTCTGCGTAACGTTCGTTTGCAAGGGGTGGACTCGGTGATGACCCCGCCGGCACGCCGGGCAGAAGCCTGGGCGCGTCTGGTTAAGGATCTACCGGAATCTTTCTATGCTCAGGCCGCCACGGAGATTACGCTGGCGGATGCGCCGAAGTTTGCCGATGCCATCATCAATAACCAGGTGCAAGGTCGTACGCTGGTGAAGGTGAAGTAACAAGCTCTGGCGCAGAAATTTACACTTAATTAACGAAATTTCGCGGCATATCTACAGACTCCCTGCCATATTAACTACGCGTCCCCTGTCAGTTATGACGCGTAAGCCGGGAGTCTGTTATGAAGAAATTACGTCCATTTACAGAAGCCGACGTCACTGACGAGTCGGCTTTTTTTATGCAACGCCGCCAGGTACTGAAAGCATTAGGGATCAGCGCCGCCGCGTTGTCTTTCCCCCTCTCTGCGCAGGCTGATCTTCTTAGCTGGTTTAAGGGGAATGACCGCCCGCCCGCGCCCGCGGGTAAGCCGCTTGATTTCAGTAAACCCGCCGCCTGGCAAAATTCGCTTCCTTTAACGCCAGCGGATAAAGTTTCTGGCTACAACAACTTCTATGAGTTCGGTCTCGATAAAGCGGATCCGGCAGCCAATGCTGGCAGTCTGAAAACCGATCCGTGGACGTTAAAAATCAGTGGTGAGGTGGCAAAGCCACTCACCCTCGATCACGATGCGCTGACCGCCCGTTTCCCACTGGAAGAACGGATTTACCGGATGCGCTGTGTGGAAGCCTGGTCAATGGTCGTGCCGTGGATTGGTTTTCCGTTACATAAACTGCTGGCGCAGGTTGAACCCACCAGCAACGCAAAATATGTCGCCTTCGAAACGATCTACGCACCGGATGAAATGCCCGGACAAAAAGATCGCTTTATTGGCGGCGGGCTCAAGTATCCCTATATCGAAGGACTGCGTCTGGATGAAGCTATGCATCCACTCACTCTGCTTACCGTGGGGGTTTATGGAAAAGCTCTTCCCCCACAAAATGGCGCGCCCATTCGCTTAATTGTGCCGTGGAAATACGGATTTAAAGGCATTAAGTCGATCGTGAGTATTAAACTAACCCGCGAACGCCCCCCGACAACCTGGAATCTGGCCGCCCCCAATGAATATGGATTTTATGCCAACGTAAATCCGCATGTCGATCACCCGCGCTGGTCCCAGGCCACTGAGCGCTTTATTGGCGCAGGCGGTATTCTGGACGTTCAGCGCCAACCCACGCTGCTGTTTAACGGTTACGCCGACGAGGTCGCTTCGCTGTACCGTGGTCTTAACCTGCAGGAGAATTTTTGAGTGCGCCTGACTGCAAAGCACATTACCGGGCTGAAAGTTTGCCTGCACCTTGCCGGCTTTTTACCGTTTGTCTGGCTATTTTGGGCGGTGAATCACGGTGGTCTGAGCGCAGACCCGGTCAAAGATATCCAGCACTTTACCGGTAGGACAGCTCTGAAATTCTTGCTGGCGACCTTGCTGGTCTCTCCCCTCGCGCGCTACGCTAAACAGCCATTATTGATACGCACACGGCGCCTGTTAGGGCTATGGTGTTTCGCCTGGGCAACGTTGCATTTAACCAGCTACGCACTCCTGGAACTGGGCATTCATAATCTGGCGCTGTTAGGACGGGAATTAATCACGCGACCTTATTTGATGCTGGGCATTGCCAGTTGGGGCATATTATTCGCCCTCACGTTAACCTCCACCCAGTCGGCTCAGCGAAAACTGGGCAAAAATTGGCAGTATTTGCACAACTTCGTCTATCTTGTGGCGATCCTGGCACCCATACATTATCTGTGGTCGGTAAAAATTATCTCCCCTCAACCGATTATTTATGCAGCACTCGCTGTGGTGTTGTTAGCCTGCCGTTACAAGAAGTTTCGCCAGTGGTGGCGGTAGTTTCACGTTATGTGCAGTGCGTTACAAAATGTGGACGATCCGATTTTCTTTACATGTTAACGGTTGATTATCTTCCCTGATAAGACCAGTATTTAGCTGCCAATTGCTACGAAATAGTTATAATGTGCGACTTTGCTATCCCCGGTAGCGTTTTTAGAGCGCTGAAAGGGTGACATTCGCATGTTGAAGGTATATTTTGTCTTTTACCCGAAAATGGCAGAAGATAGCCGCACAATGACTAACAAGTCTCGCAATCTCACTTAATGGCAACCGCACCCAGTGCAATGCCTGAGATGCGTGGCATCTTGTCACTCACTGTTATAAAAATGCTATACAGACGGCGGTAAAACGCTTGTCACAATCTCACTAAACAAAGAGTACGGAACCCACTCATGGATATTCGTAAGATTAAAAAACTGATCGAGCTGGTTGAAGAATCAGGCATCTCCGAACTGGAAATTTCTGAAGGCGAAGAGTCTGTACGCATCAGCCGTGCGGCGCCAGCTGCAAGTTTTCCAATGATGCAACAGGCTTATGCTGCACCAGTGATGCAGCAGCCAGCTTTGTCTAACGCTGTCGCACAAACTGCCTCTCCAAGTATGGAAGCTCCGGCAGCAGCGGAAATCAGTGGTCACATCGTACGCTCCCCAATGGTTGGTACGTTCTACCGCACCCCGAGCCCAGATGCGAAAGCGTTCATCGAAATCGGCCAGAAAGTGAATGCGGGCGATACCCTGTGCATCGTTGAAGCCATGAAAATGATGAACCAGATCGAAGCCGACAAATCCGGCGTAGTGAAAGCGATTCTGGTAGAAAGCGGTCAACCGGTAGAATTTGACGAGCCGCTGGTCGTCATCGAATAACGAGGCGAACATGTTGGATAAAATTGTTATCGCCAACCGCGGTGAGATCGCCCTGCGTATTCTGCGTGCCTGTAAAGAGCTGGGCATCAAGACTGTCGCTGTGCATTCAAGCGCGGATCGCGATTTAAAACACGTATTGCTGGCGGATGAGACGGTCTGTATTGGCCCGGCTCCGTCCGTAAAAAGCTATCTGAACATCCCGGCTATCATTAGCGCTGCTGAAATCACCGGCGCAGTGGCAATTCACCCGGGCTATGGCTTCCTCTCTGAGAATGCCAACTTTGCTGAACAGGTAGAACGTTCCGGCTTTATCTTCATCGGCCCGAAAGCCGACACCATCCGCCTGATGGGCGACAAAGTGTCCGCAATTACCGCGATGAAGAAAGCTGGCGTACCGACAGTCCCAGGCTCTGACGGCCCGCTGGGCGACGACATGGACGCTAACCGCGCTCATGCGAAGCGCATCGGTTATCCAGTTATTATCAAAGCCTCCGGCGGCGGCGGCGGTCGCGGTATGCGCGTCGTGCGCAGCGATGCCGAACTGGCACAATCCATCTCCATGACCAAAGCGGAAGCGAAAGCGGCTTTCAACAACGACATGGTTTACATGGAGAAGTACCTGGAAAACCCACGCCACATCGAAATTCAGGTGCTGGCGGACGGTCAAGGTAACGCGATTTATCTGGCAGAACGTGACTGCTCCATGCAGCGTCGTCACCAGAAAGTCGTCGAAGAAGCACCAGCACCGGGCATTACTCCGGAACTGCGTCGCTACATCGGCGAGCGTTGCGCCAAAGCGTGCGTTGATATCGGCTATCGCGGGGCAGGTACTTTCGAGTTCCTGTTCGAAAACGGCGAGTTCTACTTCATTGAAATGAACACCCGTATTCAGGTTGAACACCCGGTAACCGAAATGATCACCGGCGTTGACCTGATCAAAGAGCAGCTGCGCATCGCTGCGGGACAACCGCTGTCCATCAAGCAGGATGAAGTTGTGGTTAAAGGCCATGCGGTAGAATGCCGTATCAACGCCGAAGACCCGAACACCTTCCTGCCAAGCCCGGGTAAAATCACACGTTTCCACGCACCGGGTGGCTTTGGTGTGCGCTGGGAGTCTCATATTTACGCAGGCTACACCGTACCTCCGTACTATGACTCAATGATCGGTAAGCTGATCTGCTATGGCGAAAATCGCGACGTAGCAATCGCCCGTATGAAAAACGCGTTGCAGGAACTGATCATCGACGGTATCAAAACCAACGTTGATCTGCAGATCCGCATCATGAATGACGAGCATTTCCAGCACGGTGGAACCAATATCCACTATCTGGAGAAAAAACTCGGACTTCAGGAAAAGTAAGCGTGCGTTAACTGAAAAGGCCGGAAATTCCGGCCTTTTGTTTTTCTCCCCTCCCGCACGTGCCATAAGGTACAATCCCCGCTTTCTTTATCCACAAGGGACAAAAAATGGACGCTCGTTTTGTTCAGGCCCATAAAGAGGCGCGCTGGGCGCTGTGGCTGACCCTTTTATATCTTGCCACATGGTTAGTGGCCGCTTACTTACCAGATTCCACGCTCGGTTTTACCGGCTTACCACACTGGTTCGAAATGGCCTGCCTGCTAACGCCGCTGGTTTTCATCGTGCTGTGCTGGGCGATGGTGAAGTTTATCTATCGCGACATTCCGTTGGAGGATGACGATGCAGCTTGAAGTTATTTTGCCGCTGGTCGCCTATCTGTTGGTGGTCTTCGGTCTTTCCGTTTACGCCATGCGTAAGAGATCGACCGGCACTTTCCTGAATGAATATTTCCTCGGCAGCCGCTCGATGGGCGGGGTCGTATTAGCCATGACGCTAACGGCAACCTACATTAGCGCCAGTTCGTTTATTGGCGGTCCTGGCGCCGCTTACAAATACGGGCTGGGATGGGTGCTGCTGGCGATGATCCAGTTGCCCGCCGTTTGGCTTTCTTTGGGGATTCTTGGTAAGAAATTCGCGATTCTGGCGCGCCGTTATAATGCCGTTACCCTCAACGATATGCTGTTTGCCCGCTACCAGAGTCGCCTGCTTGTGTGGCTGGCAAGCCTTAGCCTGCTGGTCGCGTTTGTCGGAGCAATGACCGTACAGTTTATTGGCGGCGCACGTTTGCTTGAAACCGCTGCGGGTATACCTTACGAAACCGGTCTGCTTATTTTTGGCGTCAGTATCGCATTGTATACGGCGTTCGGCGGTTTTCGCGCCAGCGTACTAAACGACACCATGCAGGGTATGGTGATGCTGATTGGTACTATTGTTCTGCTGGTCGGCGTCGTTCATGCTGCCGGTGGCCTCAGCAATGCGGTGGTAACCCTGCAAACTATCGACCCTAAACTGGTCTCGCCGCAAGGCGCGGATGACATTCTGTCACCCACGTTCATGACCTCATTCTGGGTACTGGTGTGCTTTGGCGTAATTGGGCTGCCGCATACAGCAGTACGCTGCATTTCTTATAAAGACAGCAAAGCTGTACACCGCGGCATTATCATCGGCACCATCGTAGTGGCGATCCTGATGTTTGGTATGCATCTGGCGGGTGCGTTGGGGCGTGCGGTGATCCCTGATCTGACAGTGCCGGATCTGGTTATCCCTACGCTGATGGTCAAAGTGTTGCCGCCGGTAGCTGCTGGGATCTTCCTCGCGGCCCCCATGGCCGCGATCATGTCGACGATCAATGCCCAATTGCTGCAAAGTTCCGCTACGATCATTAAGGATCTGTACCTGAACCTGCGTCCGGAACAGCTGAAAAACGAAACCCGGCTGAAGCGCATGTCGGCAGTAATTACCCTATTGCTCGGCGCGTTACTGCTACTGGCCGCCTGGAAACCGCCAGAGATGATTATCTGGCTTAACCTGCTGGCGTTTGGCGGGCTGGAAGCTGTCTTCCTGTGGCCGCTGGTACTGGGCCTGTACTGGGAGCGGGCAAACGCCGCGGGCGCTTTGAGCGCGATGATTATCGGCGGCGTTCTTTATGCCGTACTCGCTACATTTAACATTCAGTACCTGGGTTTCCACCCGATTGTGCCCTCGTTACTGATAAGCTTGCTGGCTTTCCTGATCGGCAACCGTTTCGGTTCTGCCGTCCCGCAAGCCGCCATATTGACTACTGATAAATAAAAGAGTTTTGCCATGCCATGGATCCAACTGAAACTGAACACGACCGGTGCCAACGCTGAAGAGTTGAGCGATGCGCTGATGGAAGCGGGCTCCGTTTCCATTACTTTCCAGGACACGCATGATACGCCGGTATTTGAGCCTCTGCCGGGCGAGACTCGCCTGTGGGGAGATACCGACGTTATCGGCTTGTTCGATGCAGAAACCGACATGAAAGAAGTGGTTGCCATCCTGGAGCAGCATCCGCTGCTGGGTGCAGGCTTCGCGCATAAAATCGAACAGCTCGAAGACAAAGACTGGGAACGCGAATGGATGGATAACTTCCACCCGATGCGCTTTGGTGAACGTTTGTGGATTTGCCCAAGCTGGCGCGATGTCCCGGATGAGAATGCCGTCAACGTGATGCTGGACCCGGGTCTGGCGTTTGGTACCGGCACTCACCCCACCACCTCCCTATGCCTGCAATGGCTGGACGGTCTCGATCTAAACGGCAAAACCGTCATCGACTTCGGCTGCGGCTCCGGCATTCTTGCCATTGCGGCACTGAAGCTGGGTGCGGCAAAAGCCATCGGCGTAGACATCGATCCGCAAGCAATTCAGGCCAGCCGTGATAACGCCCAGCGTAATGGCGTTTCTGAGCGTCTGGAGCTCTATCTGCCGAAAGACCAGCCAGAGGCGATGAAAGCCGACGTGGTGGTCGCAAACATCCTCGCAGGCCCATTACGTGAACTGGCACCGTTAATCAGCGTACTGCCCGTTGAGGGCGGTTTACTGGGGCTTTCTGGCATTCTTGCCAGCCAGGCGGAAAGCGTCTGTGAGGCCTATGCCGAACTCTTTACGCTCGATCCGGTTATCGAGAAAGAAGAGTGGTGCCGCATTACCGGTCAGAAAAAATAATCCCCTCTCGTTACCGTTGGTAACGCAATAATCGCTCTTTTTTTCGCAAAAGGATTTGCGGAAATGAGAGCGAGATCGCATTACAAAGCCACTATTTGCTCACAAAAACAGCTTTTTATCCTGATAACCTGAGGCTGGCCGTAATAAAAAAAGAGAAGTTTTCGGAATTTATAAACGGATGAAAAATTAGCACAACCACGTATCAAACTGATTATTAAAGATTTTAATTTGAAACTGTGTACTTAACCAGCAATTCATTGATCCACCTCAGTGGATTGGTCAAAGTTTGGCCTTTCATCTCGTGCGAAAAATGCGTAATATACGCCGCCTTGCAGTCACAGTATGGTCATTTCTTAACTCATGCGCATCGGACAATACCAGCTCAGAAATCGCCTGATCGCAGCACCTATGGCTGGCATCACTGACAGACCATTCAGGACGCTGTGCTATGAGATGGGAGCAGGATTGACGGTATCCGAGATGATGTCTTCTAACCCGCAGGTTTGGGAAAGTGACAAGTCTCGTTTACGGATGGTGCACGTTGATGAGCCAGGAATTCGCACGGTGCAAATTGCCGGTAGCGACCCTGTTGAGATGGCCGATGCCGCACGTATTAACGTGGAAAGCGGCGCCCAGATTATTGATATCAATATGGGGTGTCCGGCTAAAAAAGTGAATCGCAAGCTCGCAGGTTCAGCCCTCTTGCAGTACCCGGATCTAGTGAAATCAATACTAACCGAGGTCGTCAATGCAGTGGACGTTCCTGTCACACTCAAGATTCGCACCGGCTGGGCTCCGGAACACCGTAACTGCGTAGAGATTGCCCAACTGGCTGAAGACTGTGGCATTCAGGCTCTGACCATTCATGGACGCACCCGCGCCTGTTTGTTCAATGGAGATGCTGAGTACGACAGTATTCGGGCAGTTAAGCAGAAAGTTTCCATTCCGATTATCGCGAATGGCGACATTACTGACCCGCATAAAGCCAGAGCTGTACTCGACTATACGGGGGCGGATGCCCTGATGATAGGACGTGCAGCTCAGGGAAGACCCTGGATCTTTCGGGAAATCCAGCATTATCTGGACACTGGGGAGCTGCTGCCCCCGCTG
Organism: Citrobacter sp. Cb031; assembly: GCF_030336725.1. Classification (NCBI taxonomy): domain Bacteria; kingdom Pseudomonadati; phylum Pseudomonadota; class Gammaproteobacteria; order Enterobacterales; family Enterobacteriaceae; genus Citrobacter; species Citrobacter sp. Cb031. Next base: position 12,440 of record NZ_JAOWDA010000025.1, on the reverse strand, counting down.
CCTCTGGCAGAGGTGAAGCGCTTGCTTTGTGCGCACGTTCGGGAACTGCACGACTTTTATGGTCAGGCAAAAGGGTACCGAATTGCGCGTAAACACGTATCCTGGTATCTCCAGGAACACGCTCCGGATGACCAGTTTCGGCGCACATTCAACGCCATTGAAGATTCCAGCGAACAGCTGGCGGCGTTGGAGGCATACTTCGAAAATTTTGCGTAAACAGAAATAAAGAGCTGACAGAACTATGTTCGAACAACGCGTAAATTCTGACGTACTGACCGTTTCTACCGTTAACTCTCAGGATCAGGTAACTCAAAAGCCCCTGCGTGACTCGGTTAAACAGGCACTGAAGAACTATTTTGCTCAATTGAATGGTCAGGATGTTAACGATCTCTATGAGCTGGTACTGGCTGAAGTAGAACAGCCCCTGTTGGACATGGTGATGCAATACACCCGCGGTAACCAGACCCGTGCTGCCCTGATGATGGGCATCAACCGTGGTACGCTGCGTAAAAAACTGAAAAAATACGGCATGAACTGATACTAATCAGCGAAATGTTTGTTTTAAAAGGCGCTACTCGGCATGGGGAAGCGCCTTTTTTATTAACGTCACACGGGAGGCTTTGGCGATGAACGCAAGATGTGAACCTGTCTATTTTGGCGATGAATCTAAAAAGATAATCCTGGGTGATGCTCTGACCGAACTGAAAAAGCTGCCGTCAGAAAGCGTCGATCTCATTTTCGCCGACCCACCTTATAACATCGGTAAAGACTTTGACGGGATGGTGGAATCCTGGGACGAAGAGGCATTTTTGGCATGGCTGTTTGAGTGCATTGACGAGTGCCATCGCATTCTCAAACCACACGGCACCATGTACATCATGAACAGTACGGAGAACATGCCGTACATCGATCTCAAATGCCGCCAGCTCTTTACCATCAAGAGCCGTATTGTGTGGTCATACGATAGCTCCGGGGTGCAGGCCAAAAATCACTTTGGTTCGATGTATGAACCGCTTCTGATGATGGTAAAAGATCAGAAAAACTACACGTTTAATCGTGATGATATTTTGGTTGAAGCCAAAACGGGCGCTAAACGTGCACTGATAGACTACAGAAAGAACCCGCCCCAACCTTACAACCAGAAAAAAGTACCAGGCAATGTCTGGGAGTTTCCACGCGTTCGTTATCTGATGGACGAATACGAAAATCACCCGACTCAAAAACCCAAAGCCCTCCTTGAACGCATCATTCTGGCTTCCTCCAGTCCAGATGACAGCGTGCTGGATCCGTTTGCCGGTAGCTTCACTACCGGTGCCACTGCCGTGGAATTAGGTCGCAAGTTTGTCGGGATTGAAATCAATGCCGAGTACGTAAAAATGGGGCTCAGAAGAATGAGCATTGGTTCGCATTTTTCAGAGAATGAACTTGCAAAGGTGAAAAAGCGGAAGACAAAAAATCTGTCTAAAAAGAGTCGATTAACAGCAAAGAGCGGCGATCTTTCAGCAAAGTAAAGGCATTGTAAGTCTGCTTTTCAGCTTGCAGATTTCGTGTATATTCCCTGCACGCTTGGGCATGAATACACAGGGTTTGGTAATGATTCGCAAGTATTGGTGGCTGGTTGTTTTTGCGGTCTTCGTTTTTCTCTTTGATGCGCTGCTCATTCAGTGGATAGAGCTGATGACAACGGAGCACGATAAGTGCCGGAATATGAATTCTGTAAACCCCCTCAAGCTGGTCAACTGCGTCGACCTCGAATAGCACGACGAAAAATACGTCGACAGCCGTCAGGCCCTGGCGGCTAAAACTATCCTGGCTGATTTTCACTCTGCATTAATTGCATTACACAGCCGTCTGGGCTTAACATTTTTAATACGTTATCAACTAATACTGGCGCTTGCCCATACAAATCATAACTCACTGGATTCATTAACCAGTTTTTTATTATTCCGCTAAAGCTACCGTGCAGAATAATGATGATGACATCTAAATCCAGACTGGTGGCAATCAGATTTTCATCCACGCACTTTTGCAGTGAATCACGAATGCTTTGATGACTGAGACCTATTTTATCGCGAATGGTCTTTTCTGATATCATATCGTTATGAAATTCACATTTATGATATAAAATTTGCATTAATGCCTGCTGGCGAGGATTCTGTGCAATATATTGCAATCCCACCACAAACTTTTCACGCAGCCGCTGTAAAGGATTATCACCCCAACGACCAATAAGCTTATCCTGAATAAGATCGCGTAATGGAGGTTGTTGTAACCATAGCGCATTGAACAATTGCGTCTTATTTTCAAAATGCCAATAGAGCGCCCCCCGGGTCACGCTGGCGGCATCCGCAATGTCGTTTAACGTCGTATTGCTAACACCACGCACGGCAAACTGCATAATCGCTGTTTCTATCAGGTGCTGTCGTGTTTTGAGGGCATCAGCTTTCGTTTTTCTGGCCATGGTTTCGACTGTCTGAGGTAAGGTAGAGAATGATTAACTTTCTTATGTAATATTTGCTAAACGGAACAAATGTATCACTTAGCGTTTATTTAGACGAGTTCTAAAACAGTTAATTATGGATATTGCACACGAATAAACAAAACAAATAACAACCACCAATATATTCACCAACCAAATACTTATTTCAATATGTGTTTATGCGCATCATTGCATTACTATTAAAACCATAATGAAACAACCGAAGATAAATCCTTTTTTGTTTTTACGTGCCGTGTATCGCGCCCATAAATAAGTATTGCTTACATCGCAAGCTAATAATTTGTAGGATAGCCAACCATTATTTTCACTTGTGCGCGTTATCGCCTCTGCGTTACCCGGTTAATAACGAGCGTTCGGTTTTTTAAGGAATAGAAATGACGAAAAATGCCAGGTTTTCACTCCTGCCCTCATTCATCATCATGTCCGCTGTATTACTCGCCGGTTGTAACGATCAGGGAGAAACACAAGCTCACCCCGCAGAGCCGCAGGTGACTGTCCATGTCGTCGAAAAGGCGCCTTTAGCCGTGACGACCGAATTACCTGGGCGCACAACAGCATTTCGTATTGCTGAAGTCCGTCCTCAGGTCAGCGGGATTGTACTTAAACGGAATTTCACCGAGGGAAGCGATGTTGAAGCCGGTCAGTCGCTTTATCAGATCGATCCCGCGACTTACCAGGCTGACTACGACAGCGCCAAAGGCGAACTGGCAAAGAGTGAAGCGGCAGCAGCTATCGCACATTTAACGGTAAAACGTTATGTCCCGCTGGTTGGCACTAAGTACATCAGCCAGCAAGAGTACGATCAGGCCATTGCTGATGCTCGCCAGGCCGATGCCTCCGTTATCGCGGCAAAAGCGGCGGTCGAAAGCGCTCGTATCAACCTGGCCTACACCAAAGTGACATCGCCCATTAGCGGACGTATCGGTAAATCTAACGTCACCGAAGGCGCATTAGTCACGAATGGCCAGGCAACTGAACTTGCTACCGTGCAACAACTTGATCCTATTTACGTCGACGTAACACAGTCCAGTAATGACTTTATGCGCCTCAAACAGTCCGTTGAGCAAGGGAGCCTACATAAAGACAGCGCCAGCAGTACCGTCGAACTGGTGATGGAAAATGGTCAGTCGTACCCGCTGAAAGGTGCGTTGCAGTTCTCTGATGTCACCGTTGATGAAAGTACCGGATCCATCACCCTCAGGGCCGTATTCCCTAACCCACAGCACACGCTGCTGCCGGGCATGTTTGTGCGTGCTCGTATTGATGAAGGCGTCCAGCCGAATGCCATTCTCGTTCCCCAACAAGGGGTAACACGTACGCCACGCGGCGATGCAACGGTGATGGTTGTCAATGACAAGAGTCAGGTCGAGGCTCGCACCGTCGTTGCTACACAGGCGATAGGTGATAAGTGGTTAATCAGCGAGGGCTTACAGCCTGGCGATAAGGTTATCGTCAGCGGATTGCAGAAAGCGCGTCCCGGCGTAAAGGTTAAAGCAACCACCGATACCGAAACTCCAGCCGCAAAAACTGCGCAATAAGGTAACCGGACATGGCTAACTTTTTTATCAATCGCCCTATTTTTGCCTGGGTTCTGGCCATCATTCTGATGATGGCAGGGGCTCTGGCAATCATGCAACTGCCCGTTGCACAGTATCCGACCATTGCACCTCCTGCGGTCGCTATTTCTGCCACCTACCCAGGTGCGGATGCGCAGACGGTACAAGACACGGTTACGCAGGTTATCGAACAGAATATGAACGGTATCGATAACCTGATGTATATGTCCTCCACCAGCGATTCCTCCGGGAGCGTCACCATTACTCTGACTTTCGAGTCGGGTACTGACCCGGATATCGCACAGGTCCAGGTGCAAAACAAATTACAGTTAGCGATGCCCTTACTGCCACAGGAAGTACAGCAGCAGGGGATCAGCGTCGAGAAATCCAGTAGCGGTTTCCTGATGGTGGCGGGTTTTGTCTCCGATAATAACAATCTGACGCAGGATGATATTTCCGACTATGTGGCGTCTAACGTTAAAGACGCAATAAGCCGAACAGCAGGTGTCGGCGATGTCCAGATGTTTGGTGCACAGTACGCAATGCGCATCTGGCTCGACAGCAACGCAATGAACAAATATCAGTTGACTCCGCTGGACGTTATCAATCAACTGAGAACGCAAAACAATCAGATTGCCGCAGGCCAACTGGGAGGCGCACCATCCGTCCAGGGTCAACAACTTAATGCCTCCATTATTGCTCAGACACGCCTGAAAACGCCGGAAGAGTTTGGTCGCATAACGCTGAAGGTGGGCCAGGATGGCTCAATGGTTCACCTCAGAGATGTAGCCCGCATCGAACTCGGCGGCGAAAACTATAACATGGTGACGAAAATTAATGGTCAGCCCGCAACAGGTCTGGGCATTAAGCTGGCGACCGGTGCAAACGCGCTGGATACTGCCGCAGGCGTCAAAGCAAAGCTGGCTGAGTTACAACCTTTCTTCCCGCAAGGTTTGCAAGTGGTTTACCCCTATGACACTACACCATTTGTAAAAATCTCGATTAACGAGGTGGTGAAAACGCTGTTTGAAGCCATCATCCTCGTCTTCCTGGTGATGTACCTGTTCCTGCAAAATCTGCGCGCCACGCTGATTCCAACTATCGCAGTGCCTGTCGTGCTGTTGGGAACATTCGCGATCCTCGCCGCATTCGGATTCTCCATCAACACGCTAACGATGTTCGGAATGGTGCTGGCCATCGGCCTGCTGGTCGATGACGCCATCGTGGTAGTAGAAAACGTCGAACGCGTCATGGCGGAAGAGAAACTGCCGCCCAAAGAGGCGACGCAGAAATCCATGGTCCAGATCCAGGGCGCACTGGTCGGGATCGCGATGGTGCTCTCGGCGGTATTTATCCCCATGGCGTTCTTTGGCGGCTCGACCGGCGCCATTTACCGCCAGTTCTCTCTGACCATTGTTTCAGCGATGGCGCTTTCTGTTCTGGTCGCCCTCATTCTTACGCCAGCGCTTTGTGCAACGCTGCTAAAACCCGTTTCCGCCGGACATTTTGAAAAGAAAGGCGGTTTTTTCGGATGGTTTAACGCCCTGTTCGATAAAAGCGTCGGGCATTACAGCAATAGTATCAGCGGTATTCTGCGCAAAACCGGACGCTACTTGTTGCTATATGTTCTTATCGTCGGCGGAATGGCTGTTCTGTTTTTACGCCTCCCTACCTCCTTCTTGCCCGAAGAGGATCAGGGGGTCTTTATGACAATGGTGCAACTTCCTGCCGGTGCGACACAGACGCGCACACAGCAGGTGCTGGATCAGATTCAGAATTACTACCTCAACCAGGAAAAAGCGAACGTAAAATCGGTGTTCACCGTTAATGGCTTCAGCTTTAGCGGCCAGGGACAGAACTCCGGTATCGTCTTTATTAGCCTCAAACCATGGGAAGAGCGTTCGGGCGATGAAAACGGCGTGACGGCTATCGTCGAACGTGCGACCAGGGCGTTCAGCCAGATTAAAGATGGACTGGTGTTCCCGTTCAACATGCCTGCCATTCTTGAACTGGGTACCGCGACCGGCTTTGATTTTCAGTTAATTGATCAGGCTAACCTCGGTCATACAGAACTGACGAAAGCCCGGAACCAGTTGCTGGGTATGGTGAGAGAGCATCCAGATTTACTGGTGCGCGTGCGCCCTAACGGTCTGGAAGATACCCCGCAATTTAAGCTGGATATTGATCAGGAAAAAGCCCAGGCGTTAGGCGTAAGTCTGTCGGATATAAACCAAACGATTTCCACGGCCCTTGGCGGCACCTATGTGAACGATTTTATCGATCATGGCCGAGTGAAAAAGGTATACGTTCAGGCTGACGCGCCGTTCCGTATGTTACCCAACGACATCAACAATCTCTACGTACGTAGTGGGAATGGTGAAATGGTGCCATTCTCTGCGTTCAGTTCGTCGCATTGGATTTATGGTTCACCCCGCCTGGAGCGTTACAACGGTATGCCATCAATGGAAATACTGGGAGAGGCCGCGCCGGGTCGAAGCACCGGTGAAGCCATGGCGCTCATGGAAAACCTGGCAGCACAGCTGCCAACCGGTATCGGCTATGACTGGACGGGGATGTCATATCAGGAACGGCTCTCCGGCAATCAGGCACCTGCGTTATACGCTATTTCGTTAATCGTCGTCTTCCTGTGTCTCGCCGCATTGTATGAGAGCTGGTCTATTCCATTTTCAGTCATGTTGGTTGTACCGCTCGGCGTGGTCGGTGCGCTTCTGGCGGCGTCCATACGCGGTCTGAATAACGACGTTTACTTCCAGGTAGGTCTGCTGACTACCATCGGTCTTTCCGCCAAAAACGCTATCCTTATCGTGGAGTTTGCCAAAGACCTGATGGATAAAGAAGGTAAAGGGTTGATTGAAGCCACACTGGAGGCGTCACGCATGCGTCTTCGTCCAATCCTGATGACATCCCTGGCGTTTATTCTGGGGGTTATGCCTCTGGTTATCAGCCACGGAGCGGGTAGCGGGGCACAGAATGCGGTCGGTACAGGCGTAATGGGAGGCATGCTGACCGCGACATTGTTGGCAATCTTCTTCGTCCCCGTCTTCTTCGTTGTCGTCAGACGGCGTTTTAGTCGGCGCAACGTTTAATTTGTAAAATAAAGGCGTCTTCGGACGCCTTTTTCACCTAAGATGCCCCTCTTTATTTATTAATAAGATAGCCATTTATTTCTAATAAACCCTTCCTGAAAAACTCGCCAGTCACCTTTCTTTTTATCCATTATTTTTACAATCCACATGAATTGAGATTATTCCTCATGTCAGTATTTTTTTAAGAAGTGGTAAAATAATCGCCGAGTTCGCAGATGGCTTAGCGTTTGTCTTTGCTCAATTAGCGAAACGCTTATTTTTGAGGTAACACCATGAAAAGATTAATATCCGTTGCATTGCTTACCGCATTCCTGGCCGGCTGTGCACACGATTCTCCTTGCGTACCTGTCTACGACGATCAGGGGCGCCTGGTTCATACCAATACCTGTATGAAAGGCACCACGCAGGATAACTGGGAAACAGCCGGTGCCATCGCCGGTGGCGCAGCAGCCGTTGCCGGGCTGACGCTTGGGATAGTCGCCCTGACCAAATAAATCTTCTTAAAAGCGCGGTGGGTACCGCGCTTTTTGCAATAAGAATTAAATCTTCATATAAGACAAAACGTTGGTATATAGCACTCAACGTATAATAAAATTATTATAGATTTTCCTCACATATCCACGATTTGAAATTAGCATTTTTTCAGTTCTTCGTAACAGCGCGCTTTCTTTTCATTATTCTCACGTCATCAATATTAACGTACGAAATCGTTATCACGCGTCCGGTTTGATTTTTAAATTTTTTGCGCCGAAATGTGGCTTACGTTTCAATTTTGCACCACTTCAGGGCGCTGCATTTATTTTTTCCTGTCTACACTCTGGATATTGCGTCGAATAATCGTGCGCAAAAACCTGGCACTACCTTTGCTTAAAAGAGTATGGCCATAGCCACAGACAGGTAAAAGACGTTTTCAGAACGTTTCCATAACAATAATTCCTCCACACAGGATGCTCTATGAAAAAGATGATAATAGCCAGCCTGGCTGCGGCCGGCGTGCTGCTTGCGGTTGCAAATCAGGCACATGCCGGCGCAACACTTGATGCCGTAAAGAAAAAAGGTTTTGTGCAGTGTGGGATCAGTGACGGGTTGCCTGGCTTTTCTTATGCCGATGCAAGCGGTAAGTTCTCAGGTATTGATGTCGACGTATGTCGTGGCGTTGCCTCCGCCGTATTTGGCGATGATAGCAAAGTAAAATATACCCCGCTCACCGCCAAGGAACGCTTTACCGCACTACAATCAGGTGAAGTCGACATGCTCTCTCGTAATACCACCTGGACCTCCTCTCGTGACGCAGGAATGGGAATGTCTTTCACTGGCGTAACGTATTACGACGGCATTGGTTTTCTTACCCACAATAAAGCGGGTCTTAAGAGTGCTAAAGAGCTGGATGGCGCAACGGTTTGTATCCAGGCAGGAACAGATACCGAACTGAACGTGGCTGACTACTTTAAAGCCAACAACATGAAGTACACCCCTGTCACCTTTGACCGCTCGGATGAATCAGCTAAAGCTCTGGAATCTGGGCGCTGCGACACGCTGGCTTCCGACCAGTCTCAGTTGTACGCCCTGCGAATCAAGCTGAGTAATCCTGCGGAGTGGATTGTCCTGCCAGAAGTTATTTCTAAAGAACCGCTGGGACCTGTCGTACGTCGTGGGGACGATGAGTGGTTCTCCATTGTTCGCTGGACGCTGTTCGCCATGCTGAATGCGGAAGAAATGGGCGTTAACTCGAAAAACGTCGATGAAAAAGCGGCTAATCCTGCAACGCCGGATATGGCACACCTGTTAGGCAAAGAAGGGGATTATGGCAAGGATCTGAAGCTTGATAACAAATGGGCTTACAACATTATCAAGCAGGTAGGTAACTACTCGGAGATCTTTGAGCGTAACGTGGGATCGGAAAGTCCACTGAAGATCAAACGTGGACAGAACAACCTCTGGAATAACGGTGGCATTCAATATGCGCCGCCGGTGCGCTAATGCGTAGTGATGTAACGGGCGCCGCGACTGCGGCGCTCAGTCCAGAGTCATAGTTACCGAGGTTTTCTTATGTTCCATCGCCGCTCAATCGTAAAAGGATCGTTATCCTTTGCTAACCCTGCGGTCCGCGCCTGGTTATTTCAAATACTTGCCGTCATTGCGGTCATCTGCATTGCGGTCTATCTCATCCATAACACGATAAATAACCTGAACAATAGCGGTATTACCTCGGGATTCTCTTTTCTCGATCGCAGCGCCGGATTTGGTATTGTCCAGCATCTGATCGATTACGAGCAAGGCGATACGTATGGCCGTGTCTTTATCGTTGGCCTGCTCAATACGCTATTGGTTTCTGCACTGTGTATTGTTTTCGCATCAATTATTGGTTTCTTTCTCGGACTGGCACGCCTGTCAGATAACTGGTTATTACGAAAGCTCTCGACGATCTACATCGAAACGTTCCGCAATATACCGCCGCTGCTGCAGATCTTCTTTTGGTATTTCGCCGTATTACGTAACCTGCCCGGCCCACGTCAGGCCGTTAACGCGCTGGACTTGATGTTTCTGAGTAACCGGGGACTCTATATTCCGGCACCGCAAATAGGAGAAGGATTTTTTGCCTTTTGCGGCGCTGTAATTATCGCTATCGTCGTCACTATCGGGCTATTTCGCTACGACAGAATGCACCAGACTAAAACCGGTCAGCTACGCCGGACCTGGCCCACAGCTCTGGCGCTGATCGTGCTTTTACCGATGATCTCACAGTGGCTGTTTGGCGCAGCGCTTCACTGGGATATCCCCGCCCTTCGCGGTTTTAACTTCCGTGGCGGTATGGTGCTTATTCCCGAACTGGCTGCCCTGACGCTGGCGCTTTCAGTGTATACCTCGGCGTTTATTGCAGAAATTATTCGAGCGGGAATCCAGGCCGTTCCTTATGGCCAACATGAAGCAGCACGCTCGCTGGGTCTACCAAATCCGGTGACACTGCGCCAGGTGATCATCCCACAGGCGCTGCGCGTCATCATTCCCCCATTAACCAGCCAGTATCTGAATATCGTCAAAAACTCCTCACTTGCGGCCGCCATTGGCTATCCGGATATGGTTTCACTGTTTGCCGGCACGGTACTCAATCAAACAGGGCAAGCCATTGAAACCATTGCTATCACGATGTCGGTGTACCTGATCATCAGCCTGAGCATTTCTCTGCTGATGAATATTTATAACCGCCGTATTGCACTGATTGAGCGCTAAGGAGCCATGATGACAAAAGCACTGCTGTCTCACCCCTCGCGTCAGAACAGTAACCCGGCAAGCCGCAGTCTACTCTGGGTGCGTAAAAACCTGTTCTCCAGTTGGTCAAATAGCCTGCTCACGCTGCTGTGCATTTGGCTGATTTGGTCATTTCTTCCGCCACTGCTGAACTGGGTATTCTTTCAGGCCAACTGGGTCGGTTCAACCCGCGCAGACTGCACCAAAGCAGGGGCTTGCTGGGTGTTCATTCATGAACGCTTTGGGCAATTCATGTATGGACTTTATCCCCACGATCAGCGCTGGCGCGTAAATCTGGCCCTGATCATTGGCCTGGCCTCTATCGTCCCTATGTTCTGGAAATCTATTCCTCACCGTGGCCGCTATATCGCCGTCTGGGCCGTCGTTTATCCCGTGGTGGTCTGGTGGTTGATGTACGGTGGTTTTTTCGGACTTGAGCGCGTAGAAACCCGACAGTGGGGCGGATTAACACTGACGCTTATCATTGCATCCGTGGGGATTGCGGGCGCGCTTCCGTGGGGTATTTTACTGGCGCTTGGACGTCGGTCTCATATGCCAGTCGTGCGGATTTTATCCGTCATTTTCATTGAGTTCTGGCGCGGTGTGCCGTTGATTACCGTCCTTTTTATGTCCTCGGTCATGCTTCCTCTGTTTATGTCCGAAGGGACCAGTATCGACAAACTTATCCGGGCGCTGGTCGGCGTGATTCTTTTCCAGTCGGCGTATGTCGCAGAAGTGGTTCGCGGAGGGTTACAGGCCCTACCAAAAGGTCAGTATGAAGCCGCTGAATCACTGGCGTTAGGGTACTGGAAAATGCAAGGGCTGGTCATTCTTCCGCAAGCCCTCAAGCTGGTTATTCCGGGTCTGGTTAACACGATTATCGCCCTGTTTAAGGATACCAGTCTGGTCATCATCATCGGCCTGTTTGATCTCTTCAGTAGCGTGCAGCAGGCAACTGTGGACCCTGCATGGTTGGGTATGTCGACGGAAGGATATGTTTTCGCTGCACTGATTTACTGGATCTTCTGTTTTAGCATGTCGCGTTACAGCCAACATCTGGAAAAACGTTTTAACACCGGGCGTACACCGCACTGAGGAATTTATGAGCCAATTATTAATGCCGTCTACCGACGCGATGATTACGCTGGAAAACGTCAACAAATGGTACGGACAGTTTCACGTCCTGAAAAACATCAACCTGAAGGTAAAGCAGGGAGAACGCATCGTATTATGCGGACCTTCCGGTTCGGGTAAATCGACAACTATCCGCTGTATCAACCATCTGGAAGAGCATCAGCAAGGACGTATTGTGGTGGATGGGATCGAACTCAATGAAGATATCCGCAATATTGAGCGTGTCAGACAAGAAGTTGGCATGGTTTTTCAGCACTTTAATCTCTTTCCTCATTTGACGGTCCTGCAAAACTGCACGCTGGCACCAATCTGGGTACAAAAGATGCCGAAAAAAGAGGCTGAAGCTCTGGCAATGCACTACCTTGAGCGAGTTCGTATTGCTGAACATGCGCATAAATATCCTGGGCAAATCTCTGGTGGGCAGCAACAGCGCGTGGCCATTGCACGCTCGCTGTGCATGAAACCTAAAATTATGTTATTCGATGAACCCACATCAGCGTTGGATCCTGAAATGGTAAAAGAAGTGCTTGATACCATGATAGGTCTGGCGCAATCAGGTATGACCATGCTGTGTGTTACCCATGAAATGGGCTTTGCCCGCACAGTGGCCGACCGGGTGATCTTTATGGATCTTGGCGAGATTGTTGAACAGGCAGCACCGGATGAGTTTTTTGCTCACCCCAAATCTGAACGCACGCGTGCGTTTTTGTCGCAGGTTATCCATTAAAGCCATGCGCCGGATACAGCACCGGCGTTTAACAGATAAAACAAAAGGCCCAGTCTTTCGACTGGGCCTTTTGTTTATATTTGATGTCTGGCAGTTCCCTACTCTCGCATGGGGAGACCCCACACTACCATCGGCGCTACGGCGTTTCACTTCTGAGTTCGGCATGG
>NZ_JAOWDA010000024.1:0-31766 GCF_030336725.1 Citrobacter sp. Cb031 | reverse complement strand
ATTTTGGAGCGGGAAACGAGACTCGAACTCGCGACCCCGACCTTGGCAAGGTCGTGCTCTACCAACTGAGCTATTCCCGCAAATTTGTACTGCTTTTGCTGCTGCCGTAACGTGTAATTCTCTGTCGTTACGGGAGGCGCATTATACGAGAAATCCGTTTAGCTGCAACCCCCCTAAAAGCGATTTTTTCGTTTTTCTGTTTAAGTGCTGAATTTATCGGCAAGTCGTCTAATTTAGCGACAATCCAGCCTCAGTGCAAGCGCACAGGAACGATATTCGTAGGCCGGGTAAGCCACAGCGCCGCCCGGCCATCCACAAAATCAAAGCTTAATAAAATGTTCGCGATAGTAAGCAAGCTCAGCAACAGATTCACGAATATCGTCCATCGCCTGATGCGTTCCCTGCTTGGTGAAGCCAGCAAGGATTTCCGGCTTCCAACGACGCGCCAGCTCTTTCAGAGTACTGACGTCAAGATAGCGATAATGGAAATATGCCTCCAGCTCCGGCATGTATTTAAACAGGAAACGACGATCCTGACCGATGCTGTTGCCGCAGATAGGTGATTTCCCTTCTGGAACCCACTCTTTCAAAAAAGCCAGCGTAGCCAGTTCAGCTTCACGATCCCCCATGGTGCTCGCCTTCACGCGATCCACTAGCCCACTACCGGTATGCGTACGTACGTTCCAGTCATCCATTAATGCCAGCTGTTCGTCGGACTGGTGCACCGCAATTGTCGGTCCTTCAGCCAGAATATTCAGGTTGGCATCCGTCACCAGCGTGGCTATCTCAATTATGCGATCGCGCTCGGGATCCAGACCTGTCATCTCCAGATCGATCCAAATCAGGTTGTTTTCATTGGCACTCATGCTATTTTCCACCCTTCAGCGTCACATTCAGTGTGACTATATTCATCTAAAATTGCGTGTATCATAAATGTTTTGCCCATTATGGGCGACCAGGAGTCAGTCCGATTGAGTAAGAATAAACTCTCCAAAGGCCAACAGCGCCGTGTGAACGCCAATCACCAGCGTCGTCTGAAAACGTCCACGGAGAAGCCAGACTACGACGACAACCTGTTTGGCGAAACCGCTGAAGGCATCGTTATCAGCCGTTTTGGTATGCATGCCGACGTGGAATCTGCTGACGGTGAGATTCACCGCTGCAACATCCGCCGTACAATTCGCTCGCTGGTTACCGGCGATCGCGTTGTCTGGCGCCCGGGAAAAGCAGCAGCAGAAGGCGTGAATGTCAAAGGCATCGTTGAGGCGGTACACGAGCGTACCTCGGTACTGACACGTCCCGACTTTTACGACGGGGTAAAACCCATTGCCGCCAACATCAACCAGATCGTTATTGTCTCAGCCATCTTACCCGAGCTGTCACTCAATATTATCGACCGGTATCTGGTAGCCTGTGAAACGCTACACGTTGAACCAATTATCGTCTTGAATAAGATCGATCTGCTGGATGACGAAGGCATGGCCTTTGTTAACGAACAGATGGATATTTATCGCCACATTGGCTATCGCGTGTTGATGGTATCAAGCCGCACGAAAGACGGCCTGAAACCGCTTGAAGAAGCATTAACCGATCGCATCAGCATTTTTGCCGGTCAGTCGGGCGTTGGTAAATCTAGCCTGCTCAATAATCTTCTCGGCCTGCAGGAAGAGATCCTGACCAACGATGTCTCCGACAACTCCGGCCTTGGACAGCACACCACCACTGCCTCTCGCCTGTATCATTTCCCGCACGGTGGCGACGTTATCGACTCCCCTGGCGTACGTGAGTTCGGGTTGTGGCATCTGGAGCCGGAACAAATCACACATGGTTTTGTCGAATTCCATGACTACCTGGGCCACTGCAAATACCGCGACTGCAAGCATGATACCGATCCAGGCTGCGCTATCCGTGAGGCCGTAGAAAAAGGGGCAATAGCCGAAACTCGGTTTGAAAATTATCACCGCATCCTGGAAAGCATGACGCAGGTAAAAACACGTAAAAACTTTTCTGATACAGACAACTGACAACTAAGCTAAGCATCGCTAGAATCGTCCCCCTTTTTTCAGGATCCGGCCCGTATGCCGGATCGGGAACAAATTATGGCCTGGAGGCTACCTTGTTAAACTCATTTAAGCTTTCGCTACAATACATTCTGCCGAAACTATGGCTCACTCGCCTGGCGGGTTGGGGTGCGAGCAAACGAGCAGGATGGCTGACTAAACTGGTTATCGATCTGTTCGTGAAATATTACAAGGTCGATATGAAAGAGGCGCAAAAGCCGGATACCGCCAGCTATCGCACCTTTAACGACTTCTTTGTTCGCCCACTGCGCGACGACGTTCGCCCGATTAACACCGATCCAAACGTACTGGTCATGCCTGCTGACGGCGTGATTAACCAGTTAGGAAACATCGAAGAAGACAAACTGCTGCAGGCCAAAGGGCACAGCTATACTCTTGAAGCACTGCTGGCCGGCAACTACCAGATGGCGGACAAATTCCGCAACGGTACGTTTGTGACCACTTACTTATCTCCACGCGATTACCACCGTGTACATATGCCGTGTAACGGTATCCTGCGTGAAATGATGTACGTGCCAGGCGATCTCTTCTCTGTAAATATCCTGACTGCGCAAAACGTTCCAAACCTGTTTGCACGCAACGAACGCGTAATCTGTCTGTTTGATACCGAATTTGGCCCGATGGTGCAGATTCTGGTCGGCGCGACCATCGTCGGCAGTATTGAAACCGCATGGGCTGGCACCATTACCCCACCGCGTGAAGGCGTCATCAAACGCTGGACCTGGCCGGAAGGCGAAAGCGAAGGGTCGGTGGCGCTGCTGAAAGGTCAGGAAATGGGCCGCTTTAAGCTCGGTTCCACCGTTATCAACCTGTTCGCGCCTGGCAAAGTTAACCTGGTTGAGCAGTTGCAGGACCTTTCAGTGACCAAAATCGGCCAGCCAATGGCCATCTCGACCGAGACATTCGTGACGCCAGAGGCAGAACCTGCCCCGCTTGCGAAAGAAGAGATCGAAGCAGAACACGACGCCAGCCCGCTGGTTGACGACAAAAAAGACGAAAGTTAAACATAGGAATCGCTGCTGTGCGCCTGATTATCACTTTTCTGATGGCCTGGTGCCTCAGCCTGGGGGCGTACGCTGCGACGGCCCCCGATGCCAAACAACTCACCCAGGAACTGGAGCAGGCAAAAGCGGCGAAACCTGCTCAGCCAGAAACCGTCGAGGCGCTCCAGTCCGCGCTGAATGCCCTCGAGGAGCGTAAAGGTTCTCTCGAGCGTGCCCAGCAATATCAGCAGGTTATTGATAACTTCCCCAAGCTGTCCGCAACATTACGCGCGCAGCTTAGCAACCTGCGCGACGAACCGCGCAATGCGCCAACCGGACTCACCACCGATGCGTTAAACCAGGAGATCCTCCAGGTCAGCAGCCAACTGTTGGAAAAGAGTCGTCAGGCCCAGCAGGAGCAGGATCGCGCCCGGGAAATCGCAGACTCGTTAAGCCAGCTTCCTCAACAGCAAACCGATGCCCGCCGCCAGCTAAATGAGCTTGAGCGACGTATTGGTACCGCCAATTCTAATCCCGCGCAGAATCAGGCGATGCAGGCTGAATCCGCCAAACTCAAAGCCCTGGTCGATGAACTGGAGCTGGCGCAGCTTTCCGCTAATAACCGCCAGGAACTGGCGCGTATGCGCTCAGAGCTGGCGGAAAAACAGAGCCAGCAGCTCGATACTTACCTGCAGGCTTTGCGCAACCAGCTCAACAGTCAACGTCAGCGTGAGGCAGAGCGAGCGCTGGAAAGCACCGAACTGTTGGCGGAAAACAGCGCGGGACTGCCGGAAGGTATTGTCGACCAGTTCAAGGTTAACCGCGAACTGTCTCAGGCATTAAACCAGCAGGCGCAACGTATGGACCTGGTCGCCTCGCAACAGCGTCAAGCCGCCAGCCAAACGCTACAGGTGCGCCAGGCATTGAATACGCTGCGAGAGCAGTCTCAGTGGCTTGGGGTCTCAAATATGCTGGGAGAAGCGCTGCGCGCGCAGGTATCCCGTTTACCGGAAATGCCCAAGCCTCAGCAGTTGGATACCGAAATGGCGCAGCTTCGCGTGCACCGTATGCGCTATGAGGATCTCCTCAACAAACAGCCGCAGTTGCGTCAGATTCATCAGGCCGATGGACAACCGCTGACCGCTGAACAGAGCAGCATTCTCAACGCCCAGTTACGCACCCAACGTGAGCTGCTGAACTCTTTGTTACAGGGTGGCGATACGCTGATCCTTGAGCTGACCAAGCTCAAAGTCTCTAATAGCCAACTGGAAGATGCGCTAAAAGAGGTCAACGAAGCAACGCACCGTTATCTGTTCTGGACCTCGGACGTTAGCCCCATCTCCCTCTCCTGGCCTGTCGACATCGTCCAGGATCTGCGGCGTCTGATCTCATTAGATACGTTTAATCAGTTGGGCAAAGCCAGCATCATGATGCTGACCAGCAAAGAAACGCTGCTGCCGCTTTTCGCGGCATTGGTGCTGGTTGGCTTTAGCCTCTCTTCACGCAAACACTTCACCCGTTTTCTGGAGCGTTCATCTGCGCGGGTCGGGAAAGTCACCCAGGACCACTTCTGGCTGACGATACGCACGGTGTTCTGGTCGATACTCGTCGCTTCTCCGTTGCCGGTGCTGTGGGCAACGCTCGGTTACGGATTGCAGGAAGCCTGGCCTTATCCATTAGCTGTCGCTATCGGCGATGGCGTTACCGCCACGGTGCCCATGCTGTGGGCAGTAATGATTTGCGCCACCTTTGCGCGCCCCAACGGTCTGTTCATTGCCCACTTTGGCTGGCCGCGTAACCGCGTCGCGAAAGCCATGCACTATTACCTAATGAGTATTGGGCTGATTGTGCCGCTGATCATGGCGGTGATTATGTTTGATAATCTCAATGACCGGGAATTCTCCGCCTCACTGGGGCGTCTGTGCTTTATTCTGATTTGCGGTGCGCTGGCGGTCGTGACCCTGAGCCTGAAACGCGCCGGGATACCGCTGTACCTCGATAAAGAAGGCAACAGCGATAACATGGTCAACAGCATGCTGTGGAATATGCTGATGGGCGCACCGCTGATTGCCATTCTCGCTGCGGCAGTGGGCTATCTCGCCACGTCGCAAGCTTTACTGGCGCGTCTGGAAACGTCCGTAGCTATCTGGTTCTTGTTACTGGTGGTGTATCACGTTATCCGCCGCTGGATGCTGATCCAGCGCCGCCGACTGGCGTTTGACCGCGCCAAGCATCGACGTGCCGAAATGCTGGCGCAGCGCGCACGGGGTGAAGAAGAACCAGCGCATTCCACCAGCCTTGAAGGCACGATTGATGTTGATGAAAGCGAAGTGGATCTGGATGCTATCAGCGCGCAATCACTGCGCCTGGTGCGCTCTATCCTGATGCTTATCGCCCTGCTCTCGGTCATTGTGCTGTGGTCAGAAATTCATTCCGCTTTCGGCTTCCTGGAAAATATCTCGTTATGGGATGTCACCTCCACGGTGCAGGGTGTGGAAAGTTTAGAGCCGATAACGCTGGGTGCAGTGCTTATCGCAATCCTGGTGTTTATCATCACTACCCAGTTAGTGCGCAACCTGCCCGCGCTGCTGGAGCTGGCGCTGCTGCAACATCTCGATTTAACCCCCGGCACCGGTTACGCTATCACCACCATCACCAAGTACCTGCTGATGCTGATTGGCGGTCTGGTGGGCTTCTCAATGATCGGTATTGAGTGGTCCAAACTGCAATGGCTGGTAGCTGCTCTCGGTGTCGGTCTGGGCTTTGGTTTGCAGGAGATCTTCGCCAACTTTATTTCCGGCCTGATTATCCTCTTTGAAAAACCAATCCGCATTGGCGACACGGTGACGATTCGCGATCTTACCGGTAGCGTGACGAAAATTAATACCCGCGCCACGACCATCAGCGACTGGGACCGCAAAGAGATCATCGTGCCCAACAAAGCCTTTATCACCGAGCAGTTTATCAACTGGTCGTTATCGGATTCGGTCACCCGTGTGGTATTAACCATCCCGGCACCGTCGGAGGCTAACAGCGAGGAGGTTACGCAGATCCTGCTTACTGCCGCACAACGCTGCTCACTGGTTATCGATAACCCGGCGCCAGAAGTCTTCCTGGTTGACCTGCAGCAAGGGATTCAAATCTTCGAACTGCGTATTTATGCCGCTGAGATGGGGCATCGTATGCCGCTGCGCCACGAAATCCACCAGCTGATTCTGGCTGGCTTCCGTGAGCACGGTATCGATATGCCGTTCCCACCGTTCCAGATGCGTCTGGAGAGCCTCGGCGGTAAGCAAACGGGAAGAACCTTAAGTTCTGCGGGCAGAAGCAGTCGCCCGGCGGGGAGTTTGTAAACAACAATGATGCCGAATGGCAGCTTCGCCGAATCCGGCCTACGAAGAATCATTTTTGTAGGCCGGATTCAGCAGGAAGTTTACTCCACCGCCCACTCAGGCTCGTTGGCCGTGCGACGGCTGTAGTTCTGATAAATCGCCATTGCCAACAGCGAGAAGAAGATCGGGCCTCCGGTCATCCACAATGCGCTGTTCCAGTCCCCAGCTTCAATCACCGGCTGGATGATGGTGAACACATTGGCAAACGTCACCACCAGCACAACCACCGATGTGGCCAGTAACGTCGCCGCTCGGGTTTTAAAGACAACAAACGGTCTTTCCAGGCCCGTACGGGCTTTAAAGAACGGAAACGCCAGCGCGAGGAACAGATACGGCAGCGTCATCGAGACGTTCGCCATCAGCGTCAGTTTGTTATAGAACGCTGAAGCCGTATCGCCGCCAAACGAAACCAGCAGGATAAACAGGCTCACCAGCAGGCACTGCAACCACATTGCCGTCGTCGGCATCCCCACGGCATTTAGTTTGGTCATTGGCGCTGGCCACAGCGCCTTCGGCGTTCCCTGAATAATCGCTTTCAGTGGCGAATAGCTGAGCGTGAAAAAAGCGCCGGTATAAGCGAGAAACATAGAAAGCCCGGTGATACGCGCGAACCACACCCCCGTCACCATCGCGGTTTCAGGAGAAAGATGCAGCGCGTTACCTAACGTCATCCCGAGGCTTTTCATCAGGATATACGTTATATTGCCGAGGTTGACCGAGCTATTGCTTAATACTTGCTGCCAGTTGGTGCTAACGCCCCATAAAAATATGGCCAGTGAATAACCGACAGAAATGACAATCGCGGCAAAAACAATGCCTTTCGCAAAGTTCTTTTCTGGCTTCTCTGTTTTATCAACTAATCCACCCACGGCTTCTATTCCGCCGTAAGCAAAAATGGCAAACACAACAAATGACAACATGGCCAGACCGGACTGATATCCCGGATTAGGTGAGGAGATGAAATTAATATCCTGCGCAAAGTGACCACCAGTTAATAACAAAATAGCGACACTCACTAACAACAGAACTAAATTAAGACACATTACGGCAATTCCGCCTACAGCCGTAATACGAGCAATCTTATTAATACCCCGGGAGGCCACGCAGGTTACCAGAATCATCCAACCGACGGCGAGCAACCCGACGACCTGCGTAGGCTCAAGCCCCGCAAAACGCCAGTGCTGCGTCATGTCTGCGCCAAATAAGAAGGTTGAAAAAGGTACCCAGACTTTCGCTGCGGTACTTACCATCCATATTACATAGGAAGAAAACCACATAAACGTGCCGATAAACGCATAGCGTGGCCCAACGCTATTATTCATCCACGAATAGATTCCTCCCTCTTCTTTCCGATAGGCAGCCCCCATTTCCGCCATCATTAAAGCAAATGGGATAAAGAATAATAATGCAGAAAATATATACCACGGAATCGCGCTATACCCCATTAGATAGAATGCGGAGGGGCTATTCGCAAAACCGAAAACAGACGTAAATATCATGAGGATGAGACCTATAAGGCTCATCTTTTTTATTGTTTGGGTCATTAAACCATCCCTTACTCTGGCAAGCGTTTAACAAACGCCACTCACCGGTTGGCACTGCCCTCTTTTCAGAGTTCAGCGATAGAAAAATCAACACAGAATTGATACCTGAACAATATCAAATATCCAGGAGTAAATTGTAGCTATTAGAGGGTAAATGAAAAAATATGCTACAAAGTGGCTATTTCACCGCCACTTTGTATTGAAGGAGAGTACGTTACGCGCGATCGACGGTAAATGCGATAACCTCGGCCAGGCTCTCTGCGCCCAATGCCAGCATCACAAGACGGTCAACGCCCAGCGCCACGCCAGAACAATCCGGCATCCCCACTTTTAACGCTTCAAGCAGGTTGGTGTCGATAGGCTGCTGCGGCAAGCCACGTGCGGCACGTTTGCGGTTATCCTGCTCAAACCGCTGCTGCTGTTCGCGCGCGTCGGTCAATTCATGGAAACCATTCGCCAGCTCAATACCTTTGTAGTAAACCTCGAAACGTTCAGCCACGCGGTGATCTTCGGTACTGATTTGCGCCAGTGATGCCTGGCTGGCCGGGAAATGATACACAAACGTCGGTTTGTCTTTGCCAATATGCGGCTCAACGCCCATCGTAAACAGCAACTGCAGTAAGGTGTCCCGGTCTTCTTCGGTATCGGCGATATTACTGAGATCCAATTTCGCCGCCACTTCCCGCAGTTGGGTTTTATCTGCAGACAGCGGGTCTATCTCCAGATGGCGCTGGAAGGCTTGCTGGTAAGAGAGACTTTCCGCAGGTGAGCAGTCCAGCACCTGCTGGAGCAAATCATCCACTTCATTCATCAGGCGATACATATCGTAGTGCGGACGATACCACTCGAGCATAGTGAATTCAGGGTTATGATGACGCCCCATCTCTTCATTACGGAAGCTGCGGCACAGTTGATACACCGGGCCGCATCCTGCCACCAGCAGGCGCTTCATATGGTATTCCGGGCTGGTCATTAAATAGAGATTCATTCCCTGGGAGTGTCCAGGGCCGACGAAACGCGTTTCGAACGGGAACAAATGGATGTCCGTTACCGTTGCCTGACTCATACAAGGGGTCTCAACCTCAAGCACGCCACGATCGGCAAAAAAGCGGCGAATCTCCGCTATAATTGCTGCACGTTTTAACAAATTGGGGATGGACGCGCTCGGCTGCCAGGTTGCCGTTTCGCTCATGGTTGTTTCTCCGATTTAAGACAAGGGCACGAAGTCTACTCGTATCGCGTTAACGAGACAAATTTCGCGCGCCAATAATCCACACTGGCAATTGGATAAAAAAAGCGACATGGGGTGGTTTAGTAATTAAATTAATCAAATTCAATGATAATTCCCCCCTTTGACACGCTAAAAAAATCGAACACGTCAAATTTCCCGCACATCCCTGAGACTATACTATTGTACCTATAAAGGAGCAGTGGAAACGCGTTCATAACCTGTTTGAAGCCGATGAAGCATCTGATTTCAGGCAGGAATGAAATAACAACAATCTGGAGGAATGTCGTGCAAACCTTTCAAGCCGATCTTGCCATTATAGGCGCCGGTGGCGCGGGATTACGTGCTGCAATTGCTGCCGCACAAGCAAATCCCAACGCTAAAATCGCACTGATCTCAAAAGTGTACCCAATGCGCAGCCATACCGTTGCTGCCGAAGGCGGCTCTGCTGCTGTCGCGCAGGATCATGACAGCTTTGACTACCATTTTCACGATACGGTAGCAGGCGGAGACTGGCTGTGTGAGCAGGATGTCGTGGATTACTTTGTCCACCACTGCCCAACTGAAATGACGCAACTGGAACAATGGGGCTGCCCATGGAGCCGCCGTGAAGACGGTAGCGTCAACGTACGTCGCTTCGGCGGTATGAAAATCGAGCGTACCTGGTTTGCCGCGGATAAAACCGGCTTCCACATGTTGCATACGCTGTTCCAAACATCTTTGCAGTTCCCGCAGATTCAGCGCTTTGACGAACACTTCGTTCTGGATATCCTGGTTGATGATGGCCATGCTCGCGGCCTGGTTGCCATGAACATGATGGAAGGCACGCTGATGCAGATCCGTGCTAATGCTGTTGTGATGGCAACGGGCGGCGCAGGTCGTGTTTACCGTTACAACACCAACGGCGGCATCGTAACTGGCGACGGTATG
The DNA here is from genome assembly GCF_030336725.1 of Citrobacter sp. Cb031. NCBI lineage: Bacteria > Pseudomonadati > Pseudomonadota > Gammaproteobacteria > Enterobacterales > Enterobacteriaceae > Citrobacter > Citrobacter sp. Cb031. Next base: position 21,608 of record NZ_JAOWDA010000024.1, on the reverse strand, counting down.
GGCATGGCGCTGAGCCACGGCGTTCCGCTGCGTGATATGGAATTCGTTCAGTATCACCCGACGGGTCTGCCAGGCTCTGGTATCCTGATGACCGAAGGCTGCCGTGGTGAAGGCGGTATCCTGGTCAACAAAAACGGCTACCGTTATCTGCAAGATTACGGCATGGGTCCGGAAACCCCGCTGGGCGAACCGAAAAACAAATACATGGAACTCGGTCCGCGCGACAAAGTTTCTCAGGCGTTCTGGCACGAATGGCGTAAAGGCAACACCATTTCCACCCCGCGTGGCGATGTGGTTCACCTCGACCTGCGTCACCTCGGCGAGAAAAAACTGCTCGAACGTTTACCGTTCATCTGCGAACTGGCGAAAGCCTACGTGGGTGTCGATCCGGTTAAAGAGCCGATCCCGGTACGTCCTACCGCGCACTACACCATGGGCGGTATCGAAACCGATCAGCACTGTGAAACCCGCATTAAAGGTCTGTTCGCTGTGGGCGAATGTTCCTCTGTTGGTCTGCATGGCGCTAACCGTCTGGGTTCTAACTCTCTGGCGGAACTGGTGGTCTTCGGTCGTATGGCCGGTGAACAGGCTGCAGAACGTGCTGCAACGGCTGGCGCTGCAAACAGTGCCGCGCTCGATGCGCAGGTTGCTGGCGTTGAAAAACGTCTGAAAGATCTGGTTAACCAGGAAGGTAACGAAAACTGGTCTAAGATCCGTGACGAAATGGGCCTGTCCATGGAAGAAGGTTGCGGTATCTACCGTACACCGGAACTCATGCAGAAAACCGTTGATAAACTGGCGGAGCTGCAGGAACGCTTCAAGCGCGTACGTATCACTGATACCTCCAGCGTCTTCAACACCGACCTGCTGTACACCATCGAACTGGGTCACGGTCTGAACGTTGCTGAATGTATGGCGCACTCTGCTCTGGCGCGTAAAGAATCCCGCGGCGCGCATCAGCGTCTGGATGAAGGCTGCACCGAGCGTGACGATGTGAACTTCCTCAAACACACCCTCGCCTTCCGCGATGCTGACGGCACGACTCGTCTGGAATACAGCGACGTGAAAATCACCACTCTGCCACCGGCTAAACGTGTTTACGGTGGCGAAGCGGAAGCAGCCGATAAGAAGGAGAAGGCGAATGGCTGAGATGAAAAACCTGAAAGTTGAGGTGGTGCGCTATAACCCGGAAACCGATACCGCGCCGCACAGTGCTTTCTACGAAGTTCCTTATGATGAAACCACGTCACTGCTGGATGCGCTGGGCTACATCAAGGATAACCTGGCACCGGACCTGAGCTACCGCTGGTCCTGCCGTATGGCGATCTGCGGCTCCTGCGGCATGATGGTCAACAATGTACCTAAACTGGCGTGCAAAACCTTCCTGCGTGATTACACCAACGGCATGAAGGTTGAAGCGCTGGGCAACTTCCCGATTGAGCGCGATCTGGTCGTCGACATGACGCACTTTATCGAAAGCCTGGAAGCGATCAAACCGTACATCATCGGTAACCCGCGTACACCGGATCAGGGTCCAAACACCCAGACTCCGGCGCAGATGGCGAAGTATCATCAGTTCTCCGGTTGCATCAACTGTGGTCTGTGCTACGCCGCGTGCCCGCAGTTCGGCCTGAACCCAGAGTTCATTGGACCGGCTGCGATTACGCTGGCGCATCGTTACAACGAAGATAGCCGCGACCACGGTAAGAAGGAGCGTATGGCTCAGTTGAACAGCCCGAACGGCGTCTGGTCCTGTACTTTTGTGGGCTACTGCTCCGAAGTCTGCCCGAAACACGTCGATCCGGCTGCGGCCATTCAGCAGGGTAAAGTTGAAAGTTCAAAAGACTTTCTTATCGCTACCCTGAAACCACGCTAAGGAGTGCACGATGACGACTAAACGCAAACCCTATGTGCGACCAATGACGTCCACCTGGTGGAAAAAGCTGCCATTTTATCGTTTTTACATGCTGCGCGAAGGCACGGCGGTTCCGGCAGTCTGGTTCAGCATTGAACTGATTATCGGCCTGTTTGCACTCAAGCATGGTGCAGAGTCCTGGATGGGCTTTGTCGCCTTTTTGCAAAACCCGGTGGTGGTGATCCTGAATATTATCGCCCTGGCAGCAGCGCTGCTGCATACCAAAACCTGGTTTGAGCTGGCGCCAAAAGCTGCCAACATCATCGTAAAAGACGAAAAAATGGGGCCAGAGCCGATCATCAAAGGTCTCTGGGCAGTTACTGTGGTTGCGACAGTAGTAATACTGTTTGTTGCCCTGTTCTGGTAAGGAGTCCGGAATGATTAATCCAAATCCAAAACGCTCTGACGAACCCGTATTCTGGGGCCTGTTTGGTGCAGGCGGTATGTGGAGCGCAATCATTGCGCCGGTGATGATCCTGCTGGTCGGCATTATGCTGCCGCTGGGCTTTGTTCCTGATGCTTTCAGCTATGAACGCGTACTGGCATTCGCTCAGAGCTTCATCGGACGTGCGTTTCTGTTCCTGATGATCGTTCTGCCGCTGTGGTGCGGTTTACACCGTATGCACCACGCAATGCATGACCTGAAAATCCACGTGCCTGCGGGCAAATGGGTATTCTACGGACTGGCAGCTATCCTGACCGTTGTAACGGCTATTGGGATCCTGACCATCTAATCGCATGCGTTAATTATCAGGCCCGCCAATGGCGGGCCTTTTTATTAGTGCAGCATCCCGGTCAACCAGCGGGAAAACTCACGCATCGCGGGCGTCTCCGGACGAGATTGTAAACGCGTTATCCAGTAACTCCCCAGATCAATCTGCGTTAGAAAAGGCTGCACGATACGTTCACTACTGAGCAAATGCGTGAACATTCTTACCGGTGCAATTGCCACACCAATCCCCGCCTGCGCGGCTTCCAGCATTGAGACGGACGAGTCAAACACCACCACGTTGTGCGTCGGTGACGGAGGCGCTTCTCCGGCGGCCTGCATCCAAAGCGTCCATTCATCACGCCGATACGATCGTAATAACGGAAATTTCAGGATATCCACAGGTGCTTTAATCTGCGAGGCCAATGTCGGTGAACACAGCGGAGACATCAGCGCGCTACACAAATATTGCGCATCGGTATCGTGCCAGGCTCCTCCTCCGTAGCGAATAGTATAATCCAGCCCTTCGGCGGCGGGATCCACACGGTTATTGTGGGTGGAAATATGCAAATCAATATGCGGACAGTGGCGCTTAAAGTCGCTCAACAGAGGGAAAAGACAACCGACCGCAAAGGTCCCCACCACGCCAATTTTAAGTTTTTCCTGAGTCTGTTTAGTGGCAAAACGATCCAACATCCCCGCCATACGATCGAAAGAGTCATTAAGTACAGGTAACAGACTTTCCCCTTCAGTCGTCAACATTAACCCTCGAGAACCACGCACAAAAAGCTGACAATTCAGCTGTTGCTCCAGCGCTTTCACATGCTGGCTTATTGCAGAATGCGTCACGTTGAGCTCAATCGCAGCGCGGGTAAAGCTGAGATGTCTGGCCGCTGCTTCAAAAGCCCGCAGCGAGTTAAGGGGGATATAGCTACGCGTCATTATCTGGCCTGTTAGAAAAACTTATATCTGCTGCTAAATTTAACCGTTTGTCAACACGGTGCAAATCAAACACACTGATTACGTCTGACGGGCCCGGACACCCTTTCGCTTTTAATTACGGAACTGATTTCATGATGAAAAAATCGATATGCTGCGCGCTGCTGCTGACAGCTTCTTTCTCCACGTTTGCCGCCGCAAAAACAGAACAACAAATTGCCGATATCGTTAACCGCACCATCACACCGCTGATGCAGGAGCAGGCTATTCCGGGTATGGCCGTTGCGATTATCTATCAGGGGAAACCTTATTACTTTACCTGGGGTAAAGCCGATATCGCCAATAACCGTCCAGTCACTCAACAAACGCTGTTTGAACTCGGATCGGTCAGTAAAACGTTCAACGGCGTGCTGGGCGGCGATGCTATCGCCCGCGGCGAAATTAAGCTCAGCGATCCGGTCACGCATTACTGGCCTGAACTGACTGGTAAGCAGTGGCAGGGTATCAGCCTGCTGCACTTAGCCACCTACACGGCAGGCGGCCTGCCGCTTCAGGTTCCGGACGACGTTACGGATAAAGCCGCGTTACTACGCTTTTATCAAAACTGGCAGCCGCAATGGGCCCCAGGCGCTAAACGTCTTTATGCTAACTCCAGCATTGGTCTGTTTGGCGCCCTGGCGGTGAAACCCTCAGGCATGAGCTACGAAGAGGCGATGACCAAACGCGTCCTGCACCCCTTAAAACTGGCGCATACCTGGATTACGGTTCCGCAGAGCGAACAAAAAGATTATGCCTGGGGTTATCGCGAAGGAAAGCCAGTGCATGTATCCCCTGGCCAACTTGATGCCGAAGCCTACGGGGTGAAATCGAGCGTTATCGATATGACCCGTTGGGTTCAGGCCAACATGGACGCCAGCCAGGTTCAGGAGAAAACGCTCCAGCAGGGCATCGAGCTTGCGCAGTCACGTTACTGGCGTATTGGCGATATGTACCAGGGCCTGGGCTGGGAGATGCTGAACTGGCCGGTGAAGGCCGACTCGATAATTAGCGGTAGCGACAGCAAAGTAGCACTGGCAGCGCTTCCTGCCGTTGAGGTAAACCCGCCCGCGCCTGCCGTGAAAGCCTCATGGGTGCATAAAACGGGCTCCACTGGCGGATTCGGCAGCTATGTTGCTTTCGTTCCAGAAAAAAACCTTGGCATCGTGATGCTGGCAAACAAGAGCTACCCAAACCCTGTTCGCGTCGAGGCCGCCTGGCGCATTCTTGAAAAACTGCAGTAACGGACAAGGAGGCCCTGGATATTGGGCTTCCTTTCTTTCTCTTTTTTTCCTGCTGTCATCTACACTTAACAAAAATCCAGCAAGGAAAATCCCATGCGCATTCTGCCCGTCGTTGCTGCAGTTACGGCTGCATTTCTGGTTGTCGCTTGCAGCACCCCAACACCCCCGAAAGGTGTTACCGTAGTAAATAACTTTGATGCCACACGCTATCTGGGCACCTGGTATGAAATTGCGCGTTTCGACCATCGATTCGAACGCGGACTGGAAAAAGTGACTGCTACCTACAGCCTGCGCGACGACGGCGGTATCAATGTTATTAACAAGGGCTATAACCCGGACAGAGGAATGTGGCAGAAAACGGAGGGGAAAGCCTACTTCACTGGCGACCCAAACCGCGCTGCGCTCAAGGTCTCGTTTTTTGGCCCCTTCTACGGCGGGTATAACGTGATTGCCCTCGACAGGGAATATCGTCACGCGCTAGTTTGCGGGCCGGATCGCGACTACCTGTGGATCCTTTCACGGACCCCTACTATTTCAGATGAAATGAAACAGCAAATGCTGGCCATCGCGACCCGGGAAGGGTTTGAGGTGAATAAGCTGATTTGGGTAAAACAGCCTGGCGCTTAGTGGGTGCTCAGCTTGAGGCCAATAATACCGGCCACAATCAGCCCGAGGCTCAGTAACCGCGCCGGGCTGGCAGATTCACCCAGCAGCAGAATCCCTGTAATGGCCGCCCCGACTGCGCCGATACCGGTCCATACAGCATAGGCGGTTCCTACAGGCAACGTACGCATTGCCCAGGAGAGCATGGCGATACTGACGATCATTGCCACAATAGTGATAATGCTTGGCGTCAAACGCGTAAAACCGTGGGTATATTTCAGGCCAATCGCCCAGACAACTTCGAGCAGACCTGCAATTAATAAAACGATCCAGGACATATCAGGCTCCAGAACAATGGGGCCGTCCCCGGTGAAAGAAGCGTTTGCAGGTCGTCCTGCAAAGCTGATGTGTGAAATGGCATTTTTGCCCGAGAGAAAATGAATTTCAACCTTTTTATTCGCTGCCCGCTAAAAGCAAGAATTAAGCATAATTAGCGGCGTAGTTCCCGCATTTGGCACTCATCGGAGTTCTCTATGATGAAGGGCTTTCTGAATCCGGAAAGTCGATTGCCTCTCTTCTGAATGCGAAAAGGTTATGCTTAAAATTTTAGTGATTGACCGGTGCCACTTTACCCGCACAGGGATTGAGGCCTTGCTTAATCATTCTGGCAGGTTCAGCTCCTCATTTCTTGTGTCAGGGATCAATAATCTCCTGTTAGCAAAAGAGCATATTTTGCAGTGGAAGCCGCATCTGGTGATCGCGGATTTATACAGTTTTATTAGCGAGACGCATACCAGTCCGCCAATTAAACCCTTTTTCATGAGCTGCGGCGTCATCCCGCTGATTTTACTGCAATCAGTTGAAAGACAGCACGCCTCAATTGCTTCCTCTCAATCCGTCGCCTATTCGGTCTTAACCAAGCACACCACGATGAACGCGCTCTCACACACGATTCAGGAGGCGCTACAGCTTCGCCCCACATTAGAAATAGCCGAAAACGCGACTCCGCTGCTTACGCCGCAGGAGGAGAAAGTATTGTCAATGTGGATGGATGGTGTGAGTAACAATGCGATAGCCGCCGCACTCAGCATTCATGGCAAGACGGTCTACACCTATAAACGGAATATCCGCATGAAACTGCACATGGGGAACCGCTTCTCACCGTTTCTCTCACTCCCCGGGAAGGGGAATTAACGGTACGACGTGACGTCGTACCGTTCATGATTATTGTTGAGCTTTTGTCGCTGCACCAGAGATTGCGCTACCGCCCTCAGAGATATCCTGCCCAACACCTTTCGTGGTATTGCACGCAGTCAATACTGAAGAAAGAACCAACACAGAAAAGATCGCTGCAATTGTCTTTTTAACCATAACGTCTTCCTTTTCTAGCCAATATTGTTTGTGTATAGCTCATTAATAATAGACAAGATCCGGAAGTGTGATGGATAAACAACCGTTTTTAAGACTATGAGAGAGTGTTAGCTGGCGGCGTGAGAGATTGAATTGCCAAGATGTTTGATGTCTTCACCGAAGCCGCGCGCGGTATTACAACCCGCCAGGAGAGTGCTGGTGAAAAGGATGAGCATTACAAGACTGAGAAGACGTTTCATCATTCCTGCCCTGGAAAAAGTATGGCGCAGCAACCTGCGCCATAAGATCAAATAGATATCTTATTTTACGCGAGAAACGTATTCGCCGGAGCGAGTATCCACTTTGATCACTTCACCGATCTGTACGAACAGCGGAACTTTAACGACTGCGCCAGTAGACAGAGTAGCCGGTTTGCCGCCAGTACCAGCGGTATCGCCTTTCAGACCTGGGTCAGTTTCAACGACTTCCAGCTCAACGAAGTTTGGCGGAGTCACGGAGATCGGCTGACCGTTCCACAGGGTCACGATGCATTCAGCCTGGTCCAGCAGCCATTTAGCGTTATCGCCTACCGCTTTCTCGTCTGCAGCCAGCTGTTCGAAAGTGGTGTTATTCATAAAGTGCCAGAACTCACCGTCGCTATACAGGAAGGTCAGGTTCATGTCGGCTACGTCTGCGCCTTCAGCGGAATCGGTAGACTTGAAGGTTTTCTCTACGCGAGTACCGGTCAGCAGGCGACGCAGCTTAACGCGCGCAAATGCCTGGCCTTTACCTGGTTTAACGAATTCGCTGGCTTCAACCGCATAAGGTTCGCCGTCCAACATGATTTTAAGACCAGCACGAAAATCGTTGCTATAGTACGTTGCCATAAGGCCCTCTGAAAATTGTTAACTGGTAGCTAAGCCACAAAATGGCGCATATTGTAACCCTAAATACCCCATCCAGAGAAGATTGGTTATCGCAACTTGCCGATGTTGTGACCGATCCTGATGAACTTCTGCATCTTTTGAATATAGACGCAGATGAAAAACTGTTGGCCGGACGCGACGCGAGACGACTTTTCGCCCTGCGCGTACCGCGCGCCTTTATTGCTCGTATGGAAAAAGGTAATCCGGACGATCCGCTTTTGCGTCAGGTACTTACTTCCCAGGAAGAGTTTGTTGCTGCACCTGGCTACTCGACCGATCCGCTGGAAGAACAGCACAGCGTGGTCCCCGGTTTGCTGCATAAATATCGCAATCGGGCACTATTGTTGGTTAAAGGCGGTTGCGCGGTAAATTGTCGCTATTGCTTCCGCCGACACTTCCCGTATGCCGAAAACCAGGGCAATAAGCGCAACTGGCAGGTCGCCCTGGACTACATTAGCGCGCATCCTGAGCTGGATGAGATTATCTTCTCCGGTGGTGATCCGCTAATGGCCAAGGACCATGAACTGGACTGGTTACTCACACAACTGGAAGCCATCCCGCACATTAAGCGTCTGCGTATTCACAGCCGTTTGCCGATTGTGATCCCCGCGCGCATTACTGAAGGACTGGCCCAGCGCTTTGCGCGCTCCTCCCTGCAGGTTCTGCTGGTCAACCACATTAACCACGCCAATGAGGTCGATGAGGCGTTTCACCAGGCGATGGTCCGACTGCGTACCGCTGGCGTCACGCTACTCAACCAAAGCGTTTTGCTGCGTGGCGTGAACGATAACGCACAAACGCTGGCGAACCTGAGCAACGCCCTGTTTGATGCGGGGGTGATGCCCTATTACCTGCACGTACTGGACAAAGTGCAAGGTGCCGCCCACTTTATGGTCAGCGACGATGAGGCACGTCACATTATGCGTGAACTGCTGACGTTGGTTTCCGGCTATATGGTCCCCAAACTGGCGCGTGAAATTGGCGGAGAGCCAAGTAAAACGCCGTTGGATCTGCAACTACGCCAACAATAATCATTATTGAGTGTCCGATTCTGGACACTCACCACGATTACTTATTATTTAAATCCTCACAAGTGGAGCCACACTTTTAATCTGTGCTATTTTAATTAGCGCTATAAAATCATTAATTCATAATTTGTATCATTAGAACCAAATTCATAATATTAATAAATATATGGTTAGGGAGAACCTTTTATGGTTATAAGTATTAAGGGCATTAATACCGGTGTTATTCGTCAAAATAATGAATTTATTGCTTTAGCATTAAAGATAAAAGAACCAAGGAATAAAACGTCGTTATTTTTTCTTTCTCCGCTTGGGCTAAGAGATCTGCTGATCGCCCTGGAAAGCAGGCTATCCGCCAAACATCAGCTTAGCGAAGACGAGCATGCGCAATATGAGAAGGAATGCGATAAAGTCAGCAAAAAGATGCACGAAAATATTCCTTTGATTCAGGAAGATGAGCTAAAAAATGCCGACATTAATCGTCGCATAAATTCGCTGATGTTAGTGGATGACAAAGGCGAAAACTTAACATTTTCTCTGACACTGCATGATGGACAAACGTGTGAATTACTGGTTAATGAACTACAGATTCGGGTGCTGGTCCATGCTGTTATTCATGCAATAAATAATGCTGGCATGCGGGAATTAGCGCTACGAATTACATCGCTGCTGGATTTCCTGCCGCTGTACGATGTTGATTGCCGGGCAAACGACAATCTGGAATACGACTCTTATACGCACCCCGAATGGAAACAAAGCCTGTTTAATCATTATCTGGCGATTATTTACCGCTATACGGATGATCAAGGAAAAGCCCAGTTCTGTGGTTCGGTAGTAAAAACTCGCGCCCCTTCCGGCAGCAAAGAGGCCGAAGCCATTACTCGCCGTCTTCTCGATTTCAGCCCACGGCTGAAAAAGCTTGCTGGTGTACCGTGCCAGGTGTTTGTCAGAACGTTGACGGGTGATAAGGCGCAAAAGCTCAATCAGGATCAGTGCCTGGGCGCGCTGCATCATTTACGCGCTCAGTCTGTGCATAACGCTCAAAATGCCTGATGTTTCTGCGCTTATCAGGCCGACGAATTTGTATCGTAGGCCTGATAAGAAGTTGTAGCGTCGCCATCAGGCATCAACAGCATTTATCAATTTGGGCACTTATAAACCTGTCCAGTCATTTCACTGGCAGTAGGAACAAAGCTGGACAGCATTCCCTGTGATGGGCTGCTGACGCCATAAATCACGTTACCACCCATTGCCGCAGCCTGGTTACGCAGATCGTTTGCTGCGCCACGCATAGAGCCACCCTCTTCGCCGTGCTGGCCAGAAAGCCAGTTGCTTTGCGTACCGGTTGCAGTGCCAATCAGTTGACACTCTGCGCCAGGCTTCTCTTCGACGAAGCGTACGCTTTGCCCGGCTGAACTCAGTTCGTTGCTGGAGCTACAACCCGCCATCAGTAGCGCGGCACCAACGATCCCTGCTAAATATTTCACGTGCATGTCATTCCCCATAATCAATGAGCTGGACGTTATGTCCGTAGCTGAATCATATACTAAAAAGATGACCAAAAGAAAAACCCCCGGACATTTCTGCCCGAGGGTTTCTCATTTTTCGCGAGATACGTATTTAATCAAATAATTCAAGTTGCAGGCAGGCGGCAGGTTCTGAATCCCCCAGTGCTTACATGAGTAAGTGACTGGGGTAAACGAACGCAGCCAATGAACCTGCGGCTTGAAGTATGAAGATTAAATTACATCATGCCGCCCATTCCACCCATGCCGCCCATACCACCAGCAGCACCTAAGTCAGGCGCATCGCCTTTCGGCAGGTCAGTAACCATGCACTCGGTGGTGATCATCAGACCCGCAACAGAAGCCGCGTACTGCAGAGCTGAACGCGTTACTTTGGTTGGATCCAGGATACCCATGTCGATCATGTTACCGTATTCTTCAGTTGCAGCGTTGTAACCGTAGTTACCGTCACCCGCTTTCACGGTGTTAGCCACTACAGACGGCTCTTCGCCGCAGTTCAGTACGATTTGACGCAGCGGAGATTCCATTGCGCGCAGCGCAACTTTGATACCTACGTTCTGGTCTTCGTTCTGACCTTTCAGACCGGCAATCTTAGACGCTACGCGAATCAGCGCAACACCACCACCAGCAACCACACCTTCTTCTACCGCAGCACGGGTCGCGTGCAGGGCATCTTCAACGCGGGCTTTCTTCTCTTTCATTTCAACTTCAGTCGCAGCACCAACTTTGATAACCGCAACGCCGCCTGCCAGTTTCGCTACGCGCTCCTGCAGTTTTTCACGGTCGTAGTCGGAAGTGGCTTCTTCGATCTGCTGACGAATCTGAGTCACGCGACCCTGGATTGCAGCTTCGTCACCCACGCCATCAATGATGGTGGTGGTGTCTTTGTTGATAACAACGCGTTTCGCCTGACCCAGATCTTCCAGAGTTGCTTTTTCCAGCTCCATACCGATCTCTTCAGAGATAACGGTACCACCGGTCAGGGTAGCGATATCCTGCAGCATCGCTTTACGACGGTCGCCGAAGCCAGGCGCTTTAACCGCCGCGACTTTCACGATACCGCGCATGGTGTTAACAACCAGAGTTGCCAGCGCTTCGCCTTCAACATCTTCAGCGATGATCAGCAGTGGTTTACCGGCTTTTGCTACTGCTTCCAGCACCGGCAGCATTTCGCGGATGTTGGAGATTTTCTTGTCAGCCAGCAGGATGAACGGGCTTTCCAGTTCTACTGCGCCAGTTTCCGGCTTGTTGATGAAGTAAGGAGACAGGTAACCACGGTCGAACTGCATACCTTCAACCACGTCCAGTTCGTCCTGCAGACCGGTACCGTCTTCAACGGTGATCACGCCTTCTTTACCGACTTTGTCCATCGCTTCAGCGATCAGTTTACCTACGGTTTCGTCGGAGTTAGCGGAGATAGTACCAACCTGAGCAATAGCTTTAGAGTCAGAGCACGGTACGGACAGTGCTTTCAGTTCTTCAACGGCAGCAGCGACAGCTTTGTCGATACCACGTTTCAGATCCATCGGGTTCATGCCTGCAGCAACGGCTTTCAGACCTTCAGTGATGATGGACTGCGCCAGTACGGTTGCGGTGGTGGTACCGTCGCCTGCAGCGTCGTTCGCTTTAGAGGCAACTTCTTTCACCATCTGCGCCCCCATGTTTTCGAACTTGTCTTCCAGTTCGATTTCACGGGCTACGGAAACACCATCTTTAGTGATGGTCGGTGCACCGAAAGATTTATCCAGAACTACGTTACGGCCTTTTGGACCGAGGGTAACTTTCACTGCATCTGCCAGTACGTTTACGCCGCGCAGCATTTTCACACGAGCGTCGTTACCGAATTTTACGTCTTTAGCTGCCATTTTCTCTTTCCCTTAAATTCGTATGTTCAGTGTCGTTCGCGGATTAGGCTTCAACAATTGCCAGGATGTCACTTTCAGACATGATCAACACTTCTTCATTGTCGATCTTCTCAGATTTAACACCGTAGCCATCGTTGAAAATAACGATATCGCCGACTTTAACGTCCAGCGGCTGTACGGTACCGTTGTCCAGGATGCGGCCCTTACCGACAGCGATGATTTCGCCACGAGTTGACTTACCTGCTGCAGAACCGGTCAGTACGATGCCGCCAGCAGATTTAGATTCAACTTCTTTACGTTTGACGATCACACGATCATGTAACGGACGAATACTCATTGATAGCTCTCCTTTGAGAAAGTCTTTATCAGTTATGGGTGACGCCGGCCCGTGAACGGTTTCCCGGCTAGTGACCAGAGAAATGGGGATGGGGCTTTGTACCTTCAAGGGGGCAAGCGAAAAAAAATTTATATCAGCAGAAAATTCCGGCAAAACGCCGACTCGCATCACATTTTATAACGATTTCAGTCACGTCGTCATAAGCAAATACGATTGTGATACCATCAAAAATCTGCGCTGTAGCCCGGTCAATGGGCATAACCGGATAACAACTTATGAGCGGACTGAAACAAGAGCTGGGACTGGCTCAGGGCATTGGCCTGTTGTCGACATCATTACTAGGTACAGGCGTTTTCGCCGTCCCTGCGCTAGCCGCGCTGGTGGCTGGCAACAACAGCCTGTGGGCCTGGCCGGTGCTGATTGTTTTAGTCTTTCCCGTGGCGATTGTCTTTGCCGTACTGGGTCGTCATTTTCCCAGCGCGGGTGGCGTGGCGCATTTTGTTGGTATGGCCTTTGGCTCACGCCTGGAGCGCGTCACCGGATGGCTATTTTTGTCGGTGATTCCCGTCGGCTTGCCTGCGGCATTACATATTGCCGCCGGATTTGGTCAAGCGATGTTTGGCTGGCATGACGAACAGCTTCTGTTGGCAGAGCTCGGTACGCTGGCATTGGTTTGGTATATCGGCTCCCACGGTGCCAGCTCTAGCGCTAATCTGCAAACGGTCATTGCCGGATTGATTGTTGCCCTCATTGTCGCCATCTGGTGGGCAGGCGATGTGAAACCTGGCGAAATCCCTTTCCCTGCGATAACCGAGATTGAGCTCCCCGGACTGTTCGCCGCGCTGTCGGTGATGTTCTGGTGTTTTGTTGGCCTTGAAGCGTTTGCCCATCTGGCATCTGAATTCAAAAACCCGGAGCGGGATTTCCCGCGCGCGCTGATGATCGGCCTGCTGCTTGCGGGCTCTGTTTATTGGGCATGCACCGTCGTCGTGCTTCATTTTGGCGCCTACGGTGAGCAAATGGCGGCGGCGGCCTCACTGCCAGAGATCGTCGTGCAGTTATTTGGCGTACAGGCACTGTGGGTCGCCTGCATCATTGGTTATCTGGCCTGTTTTGCCAGTCTCAACATTTATATTCAAAGCTTCGCCCGGCTGGTCTGGTCGCAAGCGCAATATAAGCCGGAAAGTCATCTGGCGCGTCTGTCACCCCGTCACCTTCCGCGCAATGCGCTAAACGCCGTATTGGGCTGCTGCGTGATCAGTACGTTGTGCATCTATATGCTGAAAATCAATCTCGATGCGTTAATCATCTATGCTAACGGCATCTTTATTATGATTTATTTGCTGTGCATGCTGGCGGGATGTCGATTACTGAAAGGGCATTATCGCATGCTGGCGGTCATTGGCGGTCTACTGTGTCTGCTGCTGTTGGCAATGGTTGGCTGGAAGAGCCTGTATGCGCTGATTATGCTGGCAGGGCTGTGGCTGTTTTTACCCCGCAGGCCGGATAAGGCGACGTTGACGCCGTCATCCGGCAGATAAGCATTTTGCCGGATGGTGCTCACGCTTATCCGGCCCGCATACTGATGCTTAATCCCGAGGATCGTCTTTATGATCAATACGGTTGCGATCGTCGTCTTTGCGCTGAAATTCGCCATCAAAGGTCTCACCGCCACCGGTTCCGGCGCTGAAACCACCGCCCGGCATACGCGAAAAACGCAAATGCGGCAGCAGTTTCATCGTCAGATGTTTTTGCACCGGGGGTAATAAAAGAAGAAGACCGAGGAAATCGGTGAAAAAACCGGGCAGTACCAACAGCAGACCAGCAATGATCAGCGACACGCTCTTGATCATTTCTGCAGCAGGACTTTCACCAGCCGCCATTTTTTGTTGCATCAGTAAAAAGTTTTTAAATCCCTGGTTACGAACCAGAGACATACCGATAACCGACGTAAAAATAACCAAAATCAGCGTCATCAGGACACCCAGGACATGGGCAACCTGAATAAAAATAGATATCTCTATGTAAACATAGAGAAAAATGGCAAGTAATGGTATCCAGCGCAAAGGGTTCTCCTGTCAATAACAGTCGTTTTTTTCAACGCCTGTCCGATGAATTATGTGACTCGCATCAATTAGATGTTGAGGTGGTTAGCAAAATTTCAAGTCGCTTGTACACTTATTTTTAGTATTAATCCTAAAGGGGTGATCCATTTCACAGAATAATAAATAAGGGGTAAATTCCACGCTTTAAGTGATCCAGATTACGGTAGAAATCCTGAACCAGCATATGATCTCGAGTATCAGACCGATGCAGGGGATAATCGTCGGTCGAGAAACAATCGAAATCACATATATCCTGTGTGTTTAGTCAAATCATTGGCAGCTTGAAAAAGAAGGTTCACATGTTAAACAACATTCGTATCGAAGAAGACTTGTTGGGTACCAGGGAAGTTCCAGCGGACGCCTACTACGGTGTTCACACTCTGAGAGCGATTGAAAACTTCTACATTAGCAACAACAAAATCAGCGACATTCCTGAATTTGTTCGCGGTATGGTAATGGTTAAAAAGGCAGCGGCAATGGCCAACAAAGAGCTGCAAACCATTCCTAAGAGTGTGGCAAATGCCATCATCGCGGCGTGTGATGAAGTCCTGAATAACGGAAAATGCATGGATCAATTCCCGGTAGATGTTTACCAGGGTGGTGCGGGTACCTCCGTCAACATGAACACCAACGAAGTGCTGGCCAATATCGGTCTGGAACTGATGGGTCACCAGAAAGGTGAATATCAGTACCTGAACCCGAACGACCACGTTAACAAATGTCAGTCTACCAACGACGCTTACCCAACTGGCTTCCGTATCGCGGTATACGCATCCATCATCAAACTGATCGATGCCCTGAACCAGCTGCGTGAAGGCTTCGAACAAAAAGCTGTTGAATTCCAGGACATCCTGAAAATGGGCCGTACCCAGCTGCAGGATGCTGTACCGATGACCCTCGGTCAGGAATTCCATGCTTTCAGCGTACTGTTGAAAGAAGAAGTGAAAAACATTAGTCGTACCGCTGAGCTGCTGCTGGAAGTTAACCTCGGTGCAACTGCAATCGGTACGGGTCTGAACACGCCGAAAGAATACTCCCCGCTGGCAGTACAGAAACTGGCTGAAGTCACTGGCTTCGCCTGTGTTCCGGCAGAAGATCTGATTGAAGCAACTTCTGACTGCGGCGCATACGTTATGGTTCACGGCGCACTGAAACGTCTGGCTGTTAAGATGTCCAAAATCTGTAACGACCTGCGTTTGCTCTCCTCTGGCCCACGCGCTGGTCTGAACGAGATCAACCTGCCGGAACTGCAGGCTGGTTCTTCTATCATGCCAGCAAAAGTGAACCCAGTTGTTCCAGAAGTCGTAAACCAGGTTTGCTTTAAAGTCATCGGTAACGACATCACCGTTACTATGGCATCTGAAGCTGGTCAGCTGCAGCTGAACGTAATGGAGCCGGTCATTGGCCAGGCAATGTTTGAATCCATTCACATTCTGAGCAATGCTTGCTACAACCTGCTGGAAAAATGCGTTAGTGGTATCACTGCTAACAAAGAAGTCTGTGAAGCGTTTGTATTCAACTCCATCGGCATCGTTACTTACCTCAACCCGTTCATCGGTCACCACAACGGCGACATCGTCGGTAAAATTTGTGCCGAAACCGGTAAGAGCGTACGTGAAGTTGTCCTGGAACGCGGTCTGTTGACCGAGTCTGAACTGGACGATATCTTCTCTGCACAGAACCTGATGCACCCTGCTTATAAAGCAAAACGTTATACTGATGAAAGCGAACAGTAATCGTGTAGGGTAGTACCGGAGAAGGCACGTCATGATGACGTGCCTTTTTTCTTACTCGAAGTTACTTAAAAACAACAATTTAATATCAACTTGTTAAACAACAAGGAAGGCTAATATGATAGTTTTAGAACTTATCATCGTTTTGCTGGCAATCTTTTTAGGTGCCAGACTTGGGGGTATCGGTATTGGATTTGCAGGTGGGCTGGGTGTTCTGGTTCTTGCCGCTATTGGCGTAAAACCGGGTAATATTCCGTTCGATGTTATTTCCATTATCATGGCGGTTATCGCTGCCATCTCTGCCATGCAGATTGCCGGTGGTCTGGACTATCTGGTTCATCAAACTGAAAAACTGCTGCGTAAAAACCCGAAATACATCACGATCCTTGCACCAATCGTGACCTATTTCCTGACTATCTTTGCCGGTACCGGCAACATCTCTCTGGCAACTCTGCCGGTTATCGCTGAAGTCGCGAAGGAACAAGGTATCAAACCTTGCCGTCCGCTCTCTACCGCAGTGGTTTCTGCACAGATTGCGATTACGGCGTCGCCAATCTCCGCAGCCGTGGTTTACATGTCTTCCGTAATGGAAGGTCATGGCATCAGCTACATTCACCTGCTGTCCGTGGTCATTCCGTCCACTCTGCTGGCCGTTCTGGTGATGTCCTTCCTGGTAACAATGCTGTTCAACTCCAAACTGTCTGACGACCCGATTTATCGTAAGCGTCTGGAAGAAGGTTTGGTTGAACTGCGTGGTGAAAGACAAGTTGAAATCAAAGCTGGCGCGAAAACCTCCGTTTGGTTGTTCCTGCTGGGCGTGATTTGCGTAGTTGTATACGCCATCATCAACAGCCCAAGCCTCGGCCTGGTTGCTAAACCGCTGATGAACACCACCAACGCAATCCTGATCATCATGCTGAGCGTCGCGACGCTGACTACGATCGTCTGCCGCGTTGAAACTGACTCCATCCTGAACTCCAGCACCTTTAAAGCGGGTATGAGCGCCTGTATTTGTATCCTGGGTGTTGCATGGCTGGGTGATACCTTCGTATCTCACAACATTGACTGGATCAAAGATACTGCAGGTAGCGTAATTCAGGGTCATCCGTGGTTGCTGGCTGTCATCTTCTTCTTTGCTTCTGCGCTGCTGTACTCTCAGGCTGCAACCGCTAAAGCACTGATGCCGATGGCTCTGGCTCTGAACGTTTCCCCACTGACTGCTGTTGCGTCTTTCGCAGCTGTTTCTGGCCTGTTCATTCTGCCAACCTACCCAACTCTGGTTGCGGCGGTGCAGATGGATGACACCGGTACAACCCGCATCGGTAAATTCGTCTTTAACCATCCGTTCTTCATCCCGGGTACTCTGGGCGTGCTTTTGGCTGTCTGCTTCGGCTTCTTGCTGGGCAGCTTCATGCTGTAAAACTTTACTGCAGGGTGCCTTCGCGCCCTGCAGTTCCTCCTCCTCATCATCCCGCTTTAACTAACATCCTTCCCTCGTCCGTTGTATAGTGACCACTCTTTAGCTGGTTACTCTGTTCTTTCGAGGTGTTTATGCTTGATGTAAAGAGTCAGGATATTTCCATCCCCGATACCGTTGTGGTGCTCTGTACCGCCCCGGATGAAGCAACCGCCCAGGATCTGGCCGCCAAAGTGCTGGCGGAAAAGCTGGCTGCCTGCGTGACGCTGCTGCCTGGCGCGACCTCCCTCTATTATTGGGAAGGTAAGCTGGAGCAGGAATATGAAGTCCAGATGATTTTAAAAACCACCGTCACACACCAGCAAGCCCTTCTCGATTGCCTGAAGTCACATCATCCATACCAAACGCCTGAACTTCTGGTTTTACCCGTCACTCACGGAGACTTTGATTACCGCTCATGGCTCAACGCATCCTTACGCTGATCCTGCTGCTGTGCAGCACATCTACCTTTGCCGGATTATTTGACGCGCCTGGCCGCTCGCAGTTTGTTCCTGCCGATCGGGCGTTTGTTTTTGATTTTCAGCAAAACCAACACGATCTGAACCTCTCATGGCAGGTTAAAGATGGCTACTATCTGTATCGCAAACAGATAAGCATTACGCCATCTCAGGCCGATATCGCCGAGGTAAAACTACCGCCAGGCGTCTGGCATGAAGATGAGTTTTATGGCAAAAGTGAGATTTACCGTAAACAATTGACTATCCCGGTCACGGTCAATCAGGCTAAATCTGGCGCAACATTAACGGTCACATACCAGGGCTGTGCCGACGCCGGTTTTTGCTATCCGCCTGAAACTAAAACGGTGCCATTAAGTGAAGTGTCTGCCGATACCAGGGCGACACCTGCGCCAGTTCCTGCCACCGATACTTTGCAAGAGAGACCACAACCCGCAACCCAGCTTCCCTTCTCTGCGCTGTGGGCATTGCTAATCGGAATTGGCATCGCGTTTACACCTTGCGTATTGCCGATGTATCCGCTGATTTCCGGTATCGTGCTGGGCGGCAAACAACGCTTATCAACCGGACGCGCGCTGCTGCTGACGTTTATCTACGTCCAGGGAATGGCGCTCACTTATACCGCGCTGGGTCTGGTTGTTGCGGCCGCCGGATTGCAGTTCCAGGCTGCGCTACAGCATCCTTACGTCCTGATTGGCCTTGCCGTCGTCTTTACGCTGCTGGCCCTTTCGATGTTTGGCTTGTTCACGCTGCAACTCCCTTCATCGCTGCAAACACGCCTTACATTGATGAGTAACCGTCAACAAGGCGGTTCCCCCGGTAGCGTCTTTGCGATGGGGGCGATTGCCGGCCTCATCTGTTCTCCTTGTACAACAGCCCCGCTAAGCGCGATTTTGCTGTATATCGCTCAGAGCGGGAACATGTGGCTGGGAGGCGGCACGCTGTATCTGTACGCGTTGGGGATGGGATTACCTCTGATGCTAATTACCGTATTCGGTAATCGTCTGTTACCTAAAAGCGGCCCATGGATGGAACATGTCAAAACCGCTTTTGGCTTTGTCATTCTGGCGCTCCCCGTCTTCTTACTCGAACGCATCATTGGCGACGACTGGGGCGTTCGCCTGTGGTCGCTGTTGGGCGTCGCATTCTTTAGCTGGGCATTTATCACCAGCCTGCAGGCAAAGCACGCCTGGATGCGCATCGTGCAAATTATCCTGTTAGCTGCAGCGCTGGTAAGCGTACGGCCATTGCAGGACTGGGCGTTCGGCGTGCCGCATGCTCAAACCCAGACACACCTTAACTTCACGCCTGTGGCTTCGGTGGATGCGCTAAATCAGGCGCTGGCACAAGCTAAAGGCAAACCCGTGATGTTGGATCTGTATGCTGACTGGTGCGTGGCCTGTAAGGAGTTTGAGAAGTATACGTTTAGCAATCAGCAGGTTCAGCAAGCGCTAGGCGACACGGTGCTTTTGCAGGCGGATGTGACTGCAAATAATGCCCAGGATGTCGCTCTGCTGAAACATCTACAGGTTTTAGGTTTGCCGACTATTTTGTTCTTTGACGCCGAGGGGAAAGAGCATCCGGAGGCTCGGGTAACCGGCTTTATGGATGCCGCGACCTTCAGCGCACATTTGCGCGATCGCCAACCGTGAGCGACACTTGCAACAAGAAATACGGAGGAGAATACCGTGCAACGTGAAGATGTCCTGGGAGAAGCCCTGAAATTACTTGAGGTTCAAGGGATAGCCAATACCACACTGGAAATGGTGGCCGATCGTATCGATTATCCTCTTGATGAACTACAACGCTTTTGGTCCGACAAAGAGGCCATTCTGTACGATGCGTTACGTTACCTCAGCCAGCGGGTGGATATCTGGCGGCGTCAACTTTTGCTGGATGACACCCTGAGCGCTGAACAGAAATTACTGGCACGCTACACCGCGCTGTCCGAATGCGTGAGCAATAATCGCTATCCAGGCTGCCTGTTTATCGCCGCCTGTACGTTTTACCCCGATCCCGGGCATCCGATCCATCAGTTAGCCGATCAGCAAAAAAAGGCGGCACATGACTTCACCCATGAGCTGCTGACGACGCTGGAAGTTGACGACCCAGCAATGGTCGCCAAACAGATGGAACTGGTGCTGGAGGGCTGTCTGAGCCGCATGCTGGTGAATCGTAGCCATGCTGATGTCGAAACGGCACACCGTCTGGCTGAAGATATCCTGCGCTTTGCTCAGTGCCGTATGGGCGGTGCGCTGACCTAAGCAAGCATGCCCGCCAGGCCGAAATGAGTAAACAAAAACGCACCATCGCCACGGTGGTGCGAAATACTCTGTTAAACGCCCGTCCAACTCATTGCCGACACACCAGCGGGTCCTGCCGCAGCAATTGCACCGTTAGTTACTGGAAACGTCGGAAAGGTTTGTGCACAACTTGCGGTAGTGTGCGGGAGTAATACAGGCCGCGTAACGTTTTCGTCAGCCTTTGCTCATATAGAAGGTCAGATAGGTAAATTGCCTGGAAGTTTTGTGCAAACTTCAGGCATAATCGCACAGATTGCCGCAATATTAAGCGGTTGAACATCTTTTCCCGAAATTTGATTGACTGGCAGACGTGAATACGGTTTAATGCGCCCCGTTGCCCGGATAGCTCAGTCGGTAGAGCAGGGGATTGAAAATCCCCGTGTCCTTGGTTCGATTCCGAGTCCGGGCACCACTATTTAAAGAACCCGCCCTAGAGGCGGGTTTTTGCTTTTGTAGTTTCTGATACTTTCCAACCGATCATCTCTCAATATCTTTACTGCTCTACCCCCACAAAATCCATACGTAAGATTAGTCGTGCCTGTTAGCAAGCTGAGATCTGGGTTCTATAAGAAGATGGGGTTTAACGTGATGGGATGTACAGAGGTCCGCGATCCTGAGCGACAGTACCTGTTACTCAACCCCGCGCACAGATAACAGGCAATGTGCTGCCGGGAGAGCCTGGTGCGCTGCGCTTCTCAGGCCTGAACACCGGTTGCAACAGTATGGGCTGGATAAAATGGTACGCTGCATCCGGCAGTTCTCACTCCCTGCAGACGCAAAAAAGCCCATCCTGCCGGATGGGCTTCTTCACTTGTTTGATGCCTGGCAGTTTATGGCGGGCGTCCTGCCCGCCACCCTCCGGGCCGTTGCTGCGCAACGTTCAAATCCGCTCCCGGCGGATTTGTCCTCCTCAGGAGAGCACTCACCGACAGACCACAGATAAAACAAAAGGCCCGGTCTTTCGACCGGGCCTTTCGCTTTTATTTGATGCCTGGCAGTTCCCTACTCTCGCATGGGGAGACCCCACACTACCATCGGCGCTACGGCGTTTCACTTCTGA
>NZ_JAOWDA010000023.1:0-32974 GCF_030336725.1 Citrobacter sp. Cb031 | reverse complement strand
ACCGTACTGGCTAAAACCTACGGCGGTGCTGCTCGTGCATTCGACCAGATCGATAACGCGCCGGAAGAAAAAGCTCGTGGTATCACCATCAACACCTCTCACGTTGAATATGACACCCCGACTCGCCACTACGCACACGTAGACTGCCCGGGCCACGCCGACTATGTTAAAAACATGATCACCGGTGCTGCGCAGATGGACGGCGCGATCCTGGTTGTTGCTGCGACTGACGGCCCGATGCCGCAGACTCGTGAGCACATCCTGCTGGGTCGTCAGGTAGGCGTTCCGTACATCATCGTGTTCCTGAACAAATGCGACATGGTTGATGACGAAGAGCTGCTGGAACTGGTAGAAATGGAAGTTCGTGAACTTCTGTCTCAGTACGATTTCCCGGGCGACGACACTCCGATCGTTCGTGGTTCTGCTCTGAAAGCGCTGGAAGGCGAAGCAGAGTGGGAAGCGAAAATCATCGAACTGGCTGGCTTCCTGGATTCTTACATCCCGGAACCAGAGCGTGCGATTGACAAGCCGTTCCTGCTGCCTATCGAAGACGTATTCTCCATCTCCGGTCGTGGTACCGTTGTTACCGGTCGTGTAGAGCGCGGTATCATCAAAGTTGGTGAAGAAGTTGAAATCGTTGGTATCAAAGAGACTGCTAAGTCTACCTGTACTGGCGTTGAAATGTTCCGCAAACTGCTGGACGAAGGCCGTGCTGGTGAGAACGTTGGTGTTCTGCTGCGTGGTATCAAACGTGAAGAAATCGAACGTGGTCAGGTACTGGCTAAGCCGGGCTCTATCAAGCCGCACACCAAGTTCGAATCTGAAGTGTACATTCTGTCCAAAGACGAAGGCGGCCGTCATACTCCGTTCTTCAAAGGCTACCGTCCGCAGTTCTACTTCCGTACTACTGACGTGACTGGTACCATCGAACTGCCGGAAGGCGTTGAGATGGTAATGCCGGGCGACAACATCAAAATGGTTGTTACCCTGATCCACCCAATCGCGATGGACGACGGTCTGCGTTTCGCAATCCGTGAAGGCGGCCGTACTGTTGGTGCGGGCGTTGTTGCCAAAGTAATGAGCTAATTGCCGAATAACATTTGACGCAATGCGCAATAAAAGGGCATCATTTGATGCCCTTTTTGCACGCTTTCACACCAGAACCTGGCTCATCAGTGATTTTATTTGTCATAATCATTGCTGAGACAGGCTCTGAAGAGGGCGTTTAGTCCGAAACGCACCAGAGCATTTCGGTTTGGATCGCCTCGCTTACGCGGGGTGAAAATGTTTGTAGAATACTTCTGACAGGTTGGTTTATGAGTGCGAATACCGAAGCTCAAGGAAGCGGGCGCGGCCTGGAAGCGATGAAGTGGGTTGTTGTCGCTATATTGCTGCTTGTAGCTATCGTTGGCAACTACCTCTATCGTGACATGATGCTGCCGCTGCGTGCGCTGGCCGTAGTGATTCTGATTGCCGCAGCGGGTGGTGTCGCGCTGTTGACAACAAAAGGTAAAGCGACCGTTGCTTTTGCCCGTGAAGCGAGAACCGAAGTCCGTAAGGTCATTTGGCCAACTCGCCAGGAAA
The DNA here is from genome assembly GCF_030336725.1 of Citrobacter sp. Cb031. Classification (NCBI taxonomy): domain Bacteria; kingdom Pseudomonadati; phylum Pseudomonadota; class Gammaproteobacteria; order Enterobacterales; family Enterobacteriaceae; genus Citrobacter; species Citrobacter sp. Cb031. The sequence continues at coordinate 31,390 of NZ_JAOWDA010000023.1, read as the reverse complement.
CATTGCACACCACATTAATTGTGGCTGCGGTTACCGCAGTAATGTCACTGATCCTGTGGGGACTGGATGGTATTCTGGTTCGCCTGGTATCCTTTATCACTGGCCTGAGGTTCTAAGATGTCTGAAGCCCCTAAAAAGCGCTGGTACGTCGTTCAGGCGTTTTCCGGTTTTGAAGGCCGCGTAGCTACATCGCTGCGCGAATATATCAAGTTACAAAATATGGAAGAGCTGTTTGGCGAAGTCATGGTGCCGACCGAAGAAGTGGTCGAAATCCGTGGCGGCCAGCGTCGCAAGAGCGAACGTAAATTCTTCCCGGGCTATGTATTGGTCCAGATGGTGATGAATGACGCAAGCTGGCATCTGGTGCGCAGCGTGCCGCGTGTGATGGGCTTTATCGGCGGTACATCTGACCGTCCGGCGCCGATCAGCGACAAAGAAGTTGATGCGATCATGAACCGTCTGCAGCAGGTTGGCGACAAGCCGCGTCCGAAAACGATGTTTGAGCCAGGTGAAATGGTTCGCGTTAGCGACGGTCCGTTCGCTGACTTTAACGGCGTGGTTGAAGAAGTGGACTACGAGAAGTCTCGTCTGAAAGTTTCCGTATCTATCTTCGGTCGTGCGACTCCTGTTGAACTGGACTTCGCTCAGGTTGAAAAAGCCTAACACCCCGATCAAAAAAGCGACGATTTAATCGTTGCACAAGGCGCGAGATTGGAATACAATTTCGCGCCTTTTGTTTTTATGGATCCTATCCGTAAAACGAATTTAATCACGGGGAGCCTCCTTGAGGCGTTATAACCCAACTAGAGGAATTTAGAATGGCTAAGAAAGTCCAAGCCTATGTCAAGCTGCAGGTTGCAGCTGGTATGGCTAACCCGAGTCCGCCGGTAGGTCCTGCACTGGGTCAACAAGGCGTGAACATCATGGAATTCTGCAAAGCGTTCAACGCTAAAACTGATTCCATGGAAAAAGGTCTGCCAATCCCGGTTGTTATCACCGTTTACGCTGACCGTTCTTTCACTTTCGTTACCAAAACGCCTCCGGCAGCAGTTCTGCTGAAGAAAGCGGCTGGTATCAAGTCTGGTTCCGGCAAGCCGAACAAAGACAAAGTGGGTAAAATTTCCCGCGCTCAGCTGCAGGAAATCGCGCAGACCAAAGCTGCCGACATGACTGGTTCCGACATTGAAGCGATGACTCGCTCCATTGAAGGTACTGCACGTTCCATGGGCCTGGTAGTGGAGGACTAAGAAATGGCTAAACTGACCAAGCGCATGTCCGTGATCCGTGACAAAGTTGATGCTACTAAGCAGTATGACATCAACGAAGCTATCGCTCTGCTGAAAGAGCTGGCCACTGCTAAATTCGTAGAAAGCGTGGACGTTGCTGTTAACCTCGGCATCGATGCTCGTAAATCTGACCAGAACGTACGTGGTGCAACTGTACTGCCGCACGGTACTGGCCGTTCCGTTCGCGTAGCCGTATTTACCCAGGGTGCAAACGCTGAAGCTGCTAAAGCTGCAGGCGCTGAGCTGGTAGGTATGGAAGATCTGGCTGAACAGATCAAGAAAGGCGAAATGAACTTTGACGTTGTTATTGCTTCCCCGGATGCAATGCGCGTTGTTGGCCAGCTGGGTCAGGTTCTGGGTCCGCGCGGCCTGATGCCAAACCCGAAAGTTGGTACTGTAACTCCTAACGTTGCTGAAGCTGTTAAGAATGCTAAAGCTGGTCAGGTTCGTTACCGTAACGACAAAAACGGCATCATCCACACCACCATCGGTAAAGTGGATTTTGACGCTGACAAACTGAAAGAAAACCTGGAAGCTCTGCTGGTTGCGCTGAAAAAAGCAAAACCGACTCAGGCAAAAGGCGTGTACATCAAGAAAGTTAGCATCTCCACCACCATGGGTGCTGGCGTTGCCGTTGATCAGTCCGGTCTGACTGCGACTGTGGCGAACTAATATTCGCCTTTACGTGGGCGGTGATTTTGTCTACAATCTTACCCCCACGTATTCTGCTAATTGCAGACGTATATCTGAGATATTCAGGCTGTGGCAAGGCAGTCAACGCCGCTACAGATTGAATAACGACAGATAGAAAAGATTTGTTCGTTGGAGCCTGGCCTAATCCAGGCCTCCGTCGAAGACCGCAGGTGTTTCGTAAGAAACTTAATGCCCTGCGTAGACGGTGACAGAACGCTAAGATTATTTCTGATACTCTGGCTTGTTTCTGCTCACCGTATTTAGACGCTCTCTCCGTTGGGGGGAGTGAAGTGAGTTCCGGAACATGAGTTCCGGCAAACATCCAGGAGCAAAGCTAATGGCTTTAAATCTTCAAGACAAACAAGCGATTGTTGCTGAAGTCAGCGAAGTAGCCAAAGGCGCGCTGTCTGCAGTAGTTGCGGATTCCCGTGGCGTAACTGTAGATAAAATGACTGAACTGCGTAAAGCAGGTCGTGAAGCTGGCGTATACATGCGTGTTGTTCGTAACACCCTGCTGCGCCGCGTCGTTGAAGGTACTCAGTTCGAGTGCCTGAAAGACACGTTTGTTGGTCCGACCCTGATTGCATACTCTATGGAACACCCGGGCGCTGCTGCTCGTCTGTTCAAAGAGTTCGCGAAAGCGAATGCAAAATTTGAGGTCAAAGCCGCAGCCTTTGAAGGTGAGTTGATTACGGCATCGAATATCGATCGCCTGGCAACTCTGCCGACCTACGAAGAAGCAATTGCACGCCTGATGGCAACCATGAAAGAAGCTTCGGCTGGCAAACTGGTTCGTACTCTGGCTGCTGTACGCGATGCGAAAGAAGCTGCTTAATCGCAGTTATCTTTGTAAAGCATCTGCTTACGTATAAACTTATTCTGATTTTCAGGAACAATTTAAATGTCTATCACTAAAGATCAAATCATTGAAGCAGTATCCGCTATGTCCGTAATGGACGTTGTAGAACTGATTTCTGCAATGGAAGAAAAATTCGGTGTTTCTGCTGCTGCTGCTGTAGCTGTAGCTGCTGGCCCGGCTGAAGCTGCTGAAGAAAAAACTGAATTCGACGTAATTCTGAAAGCTGCTGGCGCTAACAAAGTTGCTGTTATCAAAGCAGTACGTGGCGCAACTGGCCTGGGTCTGAAAGAAGCTAAAGACCTGGTAGAATCTGCACCGGCTGCGCTGAAAGAAGGCGTGAGCAAAGACGACGCAGAAGCACTGAAAAAATCTCTGGAAGAAGCTGGCGCTGAAGTTGAAGTTAAATAAGCCAACTTTTCTGGTTGCAGCCTAAGAAATTAGGCTGATGGCTGGTGACTTTTTAGTCACCAGCCTTTTTGCGCTGTAAGGCGCCAGTAGCATTTCACACTGTTTGACTACTGCTGTGCCTTTCAATGCTTGTTTCTATCGACGTCTTAATATACTGCGACAGAACGTCAGTTCTGTGTAAATCGCAATGAAATGGTTTAAGCGTGATAGCAACAGGCATTGCGGAAAGTATTCGATTTTCCGGTCAACAAAATAGTGTTGCACAAACTGTCCCTTCGTCGGACAGATGGGTCGACTTGTCAGCGAGCTGAGGAACCCTAATGGTTTACTCCTATACCGAGAAAAAACGTATTCGTAAGGATTTTGGTAAACGTCCGCAAGTGTTGGACATACCTTATCTCCTTTCTATCCAGCTTGACTCGTTTCAGAAGTTCATCGAGCAAGATCCTGAAGGGCAGTATGGTCTGGAAGCAGCTTTCCGTTCCGTTTTCCCGATTCAGAGCTACAGCGGTAATTCCGAGCTGCAATACGTCAGCTACCGCCTTGGCGAACCGGTGTTTGACGTTCAGGAATGTCAGATCCGTGGCGTGACCTATTCCGCACCGCTGCGCGTAAAACTGCGCCTGGTGATCTACGAGCGCGAAGCGCCGGAAGGCACCGTAAAAGACATTAAAGAACAAGAAGTCTACATGGGCGAAATACCGCTCATGACAGACAACGGTACCTTTGTTATCAACGGTACTGAGCGTGTTATCGTTTCTCAGCTGCACCGTAGTCCTGGCGTCTTCTTTGACTCCGACAAAGGTAAAACCCACTCTTCGGGTAAAGTGCTGTATAACGCGCGAATCATCCCTTACCGTGGTTCCTGGCTGGACTTCGAATTCGATCCGAAGGACAACCTGTTCGTACGTATTGACCGTCGCCGTAAACTGCCTGCGACCATTATTCTGCGTGCACTGAACTACACCACTGAGCAGATCCTTGACCTGTTCTTTGAGAAAGTTGTTTTCGAAATTCGTGACAACAAGCTGCAGATGGAACTGGTGCCGGAACGCCTGCGTGGTGAAACCGCCTCCTTTGACATCGAAGCTAACGGCAAAGTCTACGTCGAAAAAGGCCGTCGCATCACTGCGCGCCACATTCGCCAGCTGGAAAAAGACGATATCAAACATATCGAAGTTCCGGTTGAATACATTGCTGGTAAAGTTGCGGCTAAAGACTACGTTGACGAATCTACTGGCGAGCTGATCTGCGCAGCTAACATGGAGCTGAGTCTGGATCTGCTGGCTAAGCTGAGCCAGTCTGGCCACAAGCGTATCGAAACGCTGTTCACCAACGATCTGGACCACGGTCCGTACATTTCTGAAACTGTACGCGTCGACCCAACCAACGATCGTCTGAGCGCGCTGGTAGAAATCTACCGCATGATGCGCCCTGGTGAGCCGCCGACGCGTGAAGCTGCTGAAAGCCTGTTCGAGAACCTGTTCTTCTCCGAAGACCGCTATGACCTGTCTGCGGTTGGTCGTATGAAGTTCAACCGTTCTCTGCTGCGCGACGAAATCGAAGGTTCCGGTATCCTGAGCAAAGATGACATCATCGAAGTGATGAAGAAGCTCATCGATATCCGTAACGGTAAAGGCGAAGTCGATGATATCGACCACCTCGGTAACCGTCGTATCCGTTCCGTAGGCGAAATGGCGGAAAACCAGTTCCGCGTTGGCCTGGTACGTGTTGAGCGTGCGGTGAAAGAGCGTCTGTCTCTGGGCGATCTGGATACCCTGATGCCTCAGGATATGATCAACGCTAAGCCGATTTCTGCAGCAGTGAAAGAGTTCTTTGGTTCCAGCCAGCTGTCTCAGTTTATGGACCAGAACAACCCGCTGTCTGAGATTACGCACAAACGTCGTATCTCTGCACTCGGCCCAGGCGGTTTGACTCGTGAACGCGCAGGCTTCGAAGTTCGAGACGTACACCCGACTCACTACGGTCGCGTATGTCCAATCGAAACGCCTGAAGGTCCGAACATCGGTCTGATTAACTCCTTGTCCGTGTACGCACAGACTAACGAATACGGCTTCCTCGAGACTCCGTACCGTAAAGTGACCGATGGTGTTGTAACTGACGAAATTCATTACCTGTCTGCTATCGAAGAAGGCAACTACGTTATCGCTCAGGCGAACTCCAACCTGGATGACGAAGGCCACTTTGTAGAAGATCTGGTTACCTGCCGTAGCAAAGGCGAATCCAGCTTGTTCAGCCGTGACCAGGTTGACTACATGGACGTATCCACCCAGCAGGTGGTATCCGTCGGTGCGTCCCTGATCCCGTTCCTGGAACACGATGACGCCAACCGTGCATTGATGGGTGCGAACATGCAACGTCAGGCGGTTCCGACTCTGCGTGCTGATAAGCCGCTGGTTGGTACCGGTATGGAACGTGCTGTTGCCGTCGACTCCGGTGTTACCGCAGTTGCTAAACGTGGCGGTACCGTCCAGTACGTGGATGCTTCCCGTATCGTTATCAAAGTTAACGAAGACGAGATGTATCCGGGCGAAGCAGGTATCGACATTTATAACCTGACCAAATACACCCGTTCTAACCAGAACACCTGTATCAACCAGATGCCTTGCGTATCTCTGGGCGAGCCGGTTGAACGTGGTGATGTGCTGGCAGACGGTCCGTCCACCGACCTCGGTGAACTGGCGCTCGGTCAGAACATGCGCGTGGCATTCATGCCATGGAATGGTTACAACTTCGAAGACTCCATCCTCGTATCTGAGCGTGTTGTCCAGGAAGACCGTTTCACCACCATCCACATTCAGGAACTGGCATGTGTGTCCCGTGACACCAAGCTGGGGCCGGAAGAGATCACCGCTGACATCCCGAACGTGGGTGAAGCTGCGCTCTCCAAACTGGATGAATCCGGTATCGTTTATATCGGCGCGGAAGTAACCGGTGGCGATATTCTGGTTGGTAAGGTAACGCCGAAAGGTGAAACCCAGCTGACGCCAGAAGAGAAGCTGCTGCGTGCGATCTTCGGTGAGAAAGCGTCTGACGTTAAAGACTCTTCTCTGCGCGTGCCAAACGGTGTTTCCGGTACGATTATCGACGTTCAGGTCTTTACTCGCGATGGCGTAGAAAAAGACAAACGTGCGCTGGAAATCGAAGAGATGCAGCTGAAGCAGGCGAAAAAAGACCTGTCTGAAGAACTGCAAATCCTCGAAGCTGGCCTGTTCAGCCGTATCTACGCTGTGCTGGTTTCCGGTGGTGTTGAAGCTGAGAAGCTCGACAAACTGCCGCGCGATCGCTGGTTAGAACTCGGCCTGACCGACGAAGAGAAACAAAATCAGCTGGAACAACTGGCTGAGCAGTACGACGAACTGAAACACGAGTTCGAGAAAAAACTCGAAGCGAAACGCCGTAAAATCACTCAGGGCGACGATCTGGCACCGGGCGTGCTGAAGATTGTTAAGGTTTATCTGGCGGTTAAACGTCGGATCCAGCCTGGTGATAAGATGGCAGGTCGTCACGGTAACAAGGGTGTAATCTCTAAGATCAACCCGATCGAAGATATGCCACACGATGCTAACGGTACGCCGGTAGATATCGTGCTGAACCCGCTGGGCGTACCATCGCGTATGAACATCGGTCAGATCCTTGAAACACACCTGGGTATGGCTGCGAAAGGTATCGGCGATAAGATCAACGCCATGCTGAAACAGCAGCAGGAAGTCGCGAAACTGCGCGAATTCATCCAGCGTGCTTACGATCTGGGTTCAGATGTTCGTCAGAAAGTTGACCTGAATACCTTCAGCGATGAAGAAGTTCTGCGTCTGGCTGAAAACCTGAAAAAAGGTATGCCGATCGCAACGCCGGTGTTCGACGGTGCGAAAGAGTCTGAAATCAAGGAACTGTTACAGCTGGGTGGCCTGCCGACTTCCGGTCAGATCACACTGTTCGACGGTCGTACCGGTGAGCAGTTCGAGCGCCAGGTTACCGTTGGCTACATGTACATGCTGAAACTGAACCACCTGGTTGATGACAAGATGCATGCGCGTTCTACCGGTTCTTACAGCCTGGTTACTCAGCAGCCGCTGGGTGGTAAGGCTCAGTTCGGTGGTCAGCGCTTCGGGGAGATGGAAGTGTGGGCGCTTGAAGCATACGGCGCGGCATACACCCTGCAGGAAATGCTCACCGTTAAGTCTGATGACGTGAACGGTCGTACTAAGATGTATAAAAACATCGTGGACGGCAACCATCAGATGGAACCAGGCATGCCGGAATCCTTCAACGTACTGTTGAAAGAGATTCGTTCGCTGGGTATCAACATCGAGCTGGAAGACGAGTAACTCTCGATCAAACAGGTCACTGGTGCTGGCGTAACAGCCAGCGCCAGATTGTGCTAACTCCGACGGGAGCAAATCCGTGAAAGATTTATTAAAGTTTCTGAAAGCGCAGACTAAAACCGAAGAGTTTGATGCGATCAAAATTGCTCTGGCCTCGCCAGACATGATCCGTTCATGGTCTTTCGGTGAAGTTAAGAAGCCGGAAACCATCAACTACCGTACGTTCAAACCTGAACGTGACGGCCTTTTCTGCGCCCGTATCTTTGGGCCGGTAAAAGACTATGAGTGCCTGTGCGGTAAGTACAAGCGCCTGAAACACCGTGGTGTGATCTGTGAGAAGTGCGGCGTTGAAGTGACCCAGACTAAAGTACGCCGTGAGCGTATGGGCCACATCGAGCTGGCGTCTCCGACCGCTCACATCTGGTTCCTGAAATCTCTGCCGTCCCGTATCGGTCTGCTGCTCGATATGCCGCTGCGCGATATCGAACGCGTACTGTACTTCGAATCTTATGTGGTTATCGAAGGCGGTATGACTAACCTGGAACGTCAACAGATCCTGACTGAAGAGCAGTATCTGGACGCGCTGGAAGAGTTCGGTGACGAATTCGACGCGAAGATGGGTGCGGAAGCAATCCAGGCCTTGCTGAAGAGCATGGATCTGGAGCAAGAGTGCGAAACTCTGCGCGAAGAGCTGAACGAAACCAACTCCGAAACCAAGCGTAAGAAGCTGACCAAACGTATCAAACTGCTGGAAGCATTCGTACAGTCTGGCAACAAGCCAGAGTGGATGATCCTGACCGTTCTGCCGGTTCTGCCGCCAGATCTGCGTCCGCTGGTTCCGCTGGATGGTGGTCGTTTCGCAACATCAGATCTGAACGATCTGTACCGTCGCGTGATCAACCGTAACAACCGTCTGAAACGTCTGCTGGATCTGGCTGCGCCGGACATCATCGTACGTAACGAAAAACGTATGCTGCAGGAAGCGGTTGACGCCCTGCTGGATAACGGTCGTCGTGGTCGTGCGATCACCGGTTCTAACAAACGTCCTCTGAAATCTTTGGCCGATATGATCAAAGGTAAACAGGGTCGTTTCCGTCAGAACCTGCTCGGTAAGCGTGTTGACTACTCCGGTCGTTCTGTAATCACCGTAGGTCCATACCTGCGTCTGCATCAGTGCGGTCTGCCGAAGAAAATGGCACTGGAACTGTTCAAACCGTTCATTTACGGCAAGCTGGAACTGCGTGGCCTGGCCACCACCATCAAAGCCGCTAAGAAAATGGTTGAGCGTGAAGAAGCTGTCGTTTGGGATATCCTCGACGAAGTTATCCGCGAACACCCGGTACTGCTGAACCGTGCACCAACCCTGCACCGTCTGGGTATCCAGGCATTTGAACCGGTACTGATCGAAGGTAAAGCTATCCAGCTGCACCCGCTGGTTTGTGCGGCATATAACGCCGACTTCGATGGTGACCAGATGGCTGTTCACGTACCGCTGACGCTGGAAGCCCAGCTCGAAGCGCGTGCGCTGATGATGTCTACCAACAACATCCTGTCTCCGGCGAACGGCGAACCTATCATCGTTCCGTCTCAGGACGTTGTATTGGGTCTGTACTACATGACCCGTGACTGTGTTAACGCCAAAGGCGAAGGCATGGTGCTGACTGGCCCGAAAGAAGCTGAGCGTATCTATCGCGCAGGTCTGGCCTCTCTGCATGCGCGCGTTAAAGTGCGTATCACTGAATACGAAAAAGATGAAAACGGCGAATTCGTTGCGCACACCAGCCTGAAAGACACGACCGTTGGTCGCGCCATTCTGTGGATGATCGTACCGAAAGGTCTGCCTTTCTCCATCGTCAACCAGGCGCTGGGCAAGAAAGCAATCTCCAAAATGCTGAACACCTGTTACCGCATTCTGGGCCTGAAGCCGACCGTTATCTTCGCTGACCAGACAATGTACACCGGCTTTGCTTATGCAGCGCGTTCAGGTGCATCTGTTGGTATTGATGACATGGTCATCCCAGAGAAGAAACACGAGATCATCTCTGAAGCGGAAGCTGAAGTTGCTGAGATCCAGGAGCAGTTCCAGTCTGGTCTGGTAACCGCGGGCGAACGCTATAACAAAGTTATCGATATCTGGGCTGCGGCGAACGATCGTGTATCCAAAGCGATGATGGATAACCTGCAAACCGAAACCGTGATTAACCGTGACGGCGTAGAAGAGCAGCAGGTTTCCTTCAACAGCATCTACATGATGGCCGACTCCGGTGCGCGTGGTTCTGCAGCACAGATTCGTCAGTTGGCCGGTATGCGTGGTCTGATGGCTAAGCCAGATGGCTCCATCATCGAAACGCCAATCACCGCGAACTTCCGTGAAGGTCTGAACGTACTCCAGTACTTCATCTCTACTCACGGTGCTCGTAAAGGTCTGGCGGATACCGCACTGAAAACAGCGAACTCCGGTTATCTGACTCGTCGTCTGGTTGACGTCGCGCAGGACTTGGTTGTTACTGAAGACGATTGCGGCACGCTGGAAGGCATCACCATGACCCCGGTTATCGAGGGTGGTGACGTTAAAGAACCGCTGCGCGATCGCGTTCTGGGTCGTGTGACTGCTGAAGACGTTCTGAAGCCGGGTACGGCGGATATTCTGGTTCCACGCAACACGCTGCTGCACGAACAGTGGTGTGACCTGCTGGAAGAGAACTCCGTTGACTCCGTCAAAGTCCGTTCCGTTGTATCCTGTGACACCGACTTTGGTGTATGTGCGCACTGCTATGGTCGTGACCTGGCGCGTGGCCACATCATCAATAAAGGTGAAGCAATCGGCGTTATCGCGGCACAGTCCATCGGTGAACCGGGTACACAGCTGACGATGCGTACGTTCCACATCGGTGGTGCGGCATCTCGTGCAGCTGCTGAATCCAGCATCCAGGTGAAAAACAAAGGTAGCATCCGTCTGAGCAATGCGAAGTCGGTTGTTAACTCCAGCGGTAAACTGGTTATCACCTCACGTAACACCGAACTGAAACTGATCGACGAATTCGGCCGTACCAAAGAAAGCTATAAAGTGCCTTACGGCTCCGTTATGGCGAAAGGTGATGGCGAACAGGTTGCTGGCGGCGAAACCGTAGCGAACTGGGATCCGCACACCATGCCGGTTATCACCGAAGTGAGTGGTTTCGTCCGCTTCACTGACATGATCGACGGCCAGACCATTACTCGTCAGACCGACGAGCTGACCGGTCTGTCTTCTCTGGTGGTTCTGGATTCTGCAGAGCGTACTGCGGGTGGTAAAGACCTGCGTCCGGCACTGAAAATTGTTGATGCTCAGGGCAACGACGTTCTGATCCCAGGCACCGATATGCCTGCTCAGTACTTCCTGCCGGGTAAAGCGATTGTTCAGCTGGAAGATGGCGTACAGATCAGTTCTGGTGACACCCTGGCGCGTGTACCGCAGGAATCCGGCGGTACCAAGGATATCACCGGTGGTCTGCCGCGCGTTGCGGACCTGTTCGAAGCACGTCGTCCGAAAGAGCCGGCAATCCTGGCTGAAATCAGCGGCATCATTTCCTTCGGTAAAGAAACCAAAGGTAAACGTCGTCTGGTTATCACCCCGGTAGACGGTAGCGAGCCGTACGAAGAGATGATTCCGAAATGGCGTCAGCTCAACGTGTTCGAAGGTGAACGTGTAGAACGTGGTGACGTTGTTTCCGACGGTCCGGAAGCGCCGCACGACATCCTGCGTCTGCGTGGTGTGCATGCTGTAACTCGTTATATCGTTAACGAAGTTCAGGACGTATACCGTCTGCAGGGCGTTAAGATTAACGATAAGCACATCGAAGTTATCGTTCGTCAGATGCTGCGTAAAGCCACCATCGAAAGCGCTGGTAGCTCCGACTTCCTGGAAGGCGAGCAGGTTGAATACTCCCGCGTCAAGATTGCTAACCGCGATCTGGAAGCGAACGGCAAAGTGGGTGCAACATTCTCCCGCGATCTGCTGGGTATCACCAAAGCGTCTCTGGCAACCGAGTCCTTCATCTCTGCAGCATCGTTCCAGGAAACCACGCGTGTCCTGACCGAAGCCGCTGTTGCAGGTAAACGTGATGAACTGCGCGGTCTGAAAGAGAACGTTATCGTGGGTCGTCTGATCCCGGCGGGTACCGGTTATGCGTACCACCAGGATCGTATGCGCCGCCGCGCAGCGGGCGAACTGCCAGCTGCTCCGCAGGTGACTGCTGAAGATGCGTCTGCCAGCCTGGCAGAACTGCTGAACGCAGGCCTGGGTGGTTCTGACAACGATTAATCGTTGCTGACGCTAATAAAAAACCCGCTTCGGCGGGTTTTTTTATGTCGATGGATTTAAGATGTATTATGTTGGCCGGATAAGGCATCAACTGCCATCCTGCATGATGACGCCAGGCTTACGCCTTCCGATCAGTTTACTGGTGGTAAGCGTCGATACAGTTCAATCATATCGCCTGCCAGATCCTGAATCACCATGGCATTCATCAGGTGGTCCTGCGAATGGACGGTGATGAGATTAACCGGTAGTTTGCCAGTGCCTTCGTCAATTCCGATCAGCTGGGTTTGGATTTTATGCGCTTGTTTAACATACTCGCGTGATTCCATCATCGCGTGTTCTGCCCCGGCGAAATCACCTTTACGCGCCAGTTGCAACGCCGTCAGGGCTTGACTGCGCGCAGCTCCGGCGTTTACCAATAATTCCATGATGATCGTTTCTAACTCTTCCATGCCATCACTCCAGTAGTTTCAGCGCTTTGTCCAGTACCGCATCGCCTTTCATCATGCCGTAATCCATCATATCGATAACGGCGACTTTTTTTCCTAGCGGGTCGGCGAGCGCCTGCAGCTTGGCCTGTTCATACTTAACCTGTGGGCCGAGCAATACGATATCCGCAGTGGCGATATTCTCTTCAAACTCAGCCACCGGGACCGCTTTGATAGTGACGTCGACTCCTTTTTTCTGGGCGGCATCTTTCATCTTTTGCACCAGCATGCTGGTGGACATTCCGGCGGCACAGCATAAAACGATGTTTTTCATAAGCAGTCTCGATCAACATGTGTGGGTTGATAATTATCGCGAGCCAGCCGCAGCAACAACTGCTTTGCAACGATTGTGTGCAAAGCATCACAAAGAAAGTCACTTTTTCTGAAACCGGTTACAAAAAGAGGCTCAACCCTACGATCTGGCCCTGAGTTGGCGATTGTTGACCCATTTATCATATGCAGGAATATATAATCACTGTTAATAAAGACATGTTATAAAAAACAGTATTGACAGCGTTTTTTAAACCCGTATGTTAATACTTAACAGCGGAGAAATTGTAGTTTGCTGTTAACGTAGTAAGTGTTAGTAGAGCTTGATTGGGGGTTGCGATAAAGGCCACGAAGTATTTTTGTATGGGATAGTCGATGCTGAAAACGCTATTTATTCACCTCGGCAATGCTTTCAGGCCACGTAGTTGATATATCTAATCGCAAATAGTTAGTAAAACGCGACGATGTAACGCCATGATTTAATAGTAAATGTTTGCGGTTTCTGTTTTCTGGTTATCGCAAGGGAAATAAGGCAACGCATCAAAGAGTATATGTCGCGAGGGGAAGTGTACTTGTTTAGGTCACCAGCCTTGAGTTCTATTATCAAGCGGGTGGAATGTGTTTAACGGTAAATAGAGGACGGTTTTTAGTTAGTATCAATATCCAATATTATCTGTAGTAAACGTGTACATTTTAAAGTAGTACCATCAGCAGTATTAAATCGTTAAGTTTATTAATGTTAAATTTGAAGTGTGTAGTAACTTAAAGCCCTGACTGCAATGGTCAGGGCTTTTGTTCATTTTAGATCAAGTTGTTACCTGAAATGCTCAACCGCGATGGTGTAACATTTCGGCGCTAATCGATTATTAAATAAATTAATGCTTGCTTATTGATTAGAAGTAAGTCTACTATAGCGACATCGGTTTGATACACAGACCTTATGAAAGCAGTTTTAGTAAAGCAGTTCTCAGTTCAAGCGTTATCCTCAGATACTCTTCTTCATGAGCCTCCTCCCTAAGTGCCCCATAAGTTAATTTCTGCAAAACAGGCCATCTTCGCTGCTTAAGCGGCTCAAAATATGAAAGGAAGTATCTATGTCTAACAAAATGACTGGTTTAGTAAAATGGTTTAACTCTGAGAAAGGCTTCGGCTTTATCACTCCTCAGGACGGTAGCAAGGACGTGTTTGTGCATTTCTCTGCTATCCAGAGTAACGATTTTAAAACATTAGACGAAGGTCAAAAAGTGGAGTTCTCTGTGGAGAATGGCGCTAAAGGCCCGTCTGCTGTTAACGTTGTCGCGCTGTAATCGCCGATAATTTCACTAATGCTTACGATAGCGATGAAGGCCAGAGCCTGAGCAGTTAAGTGACAGTGAAGAAAAAACCCGCGAAAGCGGGTTTTTTCGTTTTATGCGATTGCTCCGGACTTACGGCATCTGCGAAGCGCGTCCCAGATAGCTGTCCCAGTCCTTCCACACGGGCTGTAACCCCTGCGCCATTAGTGCTTCAGCAACGGCTTCTGGGCGACGGGCATCGTGTGGGGAGAACTGTTCCAGTTCAGGATGGTTATCGGCATAACCGCCGGGCTGTGTTTTTGAGAAGGCGCTGACGTTGTTGATCGCCAGTGGGATCACATGATCACGGAACCATGGCGATTCGCGGGTGGAGAGCGACAGCTCAATTTCTGGCGCCAGTAAACGAAACGCGCAAATGGTTTGGACCAACTGTCGCTCGTCCATGATCGATGCGGGTTCAACGCCACCGGTGCATGGGCGCAGGCGAGGGAAGGAGATGGAGTAGCGGCTCTGCCAGTAATGCTGCTGCATCCACAGCAGATGTTCAGCCACCATATAGCAATCGACCCGCCAGCTGTCGGACAAACCAATCAACGCGCCAAGACCGATTTTGTCGATCCCTGCGCGGCCCAGCCTGTCCGGCGTTTCCAGTCGCCAGAAGAAATCCTGCTTTTTCCCCTTCAGATGGTGGCGAGCGTAAATCGCCTCATGATAGCTCTCCTGATACACCATCACGCCATCCAGTCCCAGCGTCTTCAGCTCCGCATATTCAGCCTCTGACAGCGGCTGAACTTCCATCTGCAACGAGGCAAACTGGCGGCGAATGGTGGGCAAATGGCGACGAAAGTAATCCATTCCGACTTTTGCCTGATGTTCACCGGTGACCAACAACAGATGCTCAAAACCCAGCTCACGGATAGCGGTACACTCTCGTTTTATCTCATCTTCGTCCAGCGTTTTGCGTTTGATACGGTTGCTCATGGAAAAGCCGCAGTAGGTGCAGTCGTTGGCGCAAAGATTCGAGAGATACAGCGGAACATAAAAGCTGACCGTGTTGCCGAAGCGCTGCCGGGTCAGGCGCTGCGCTCGCTGTGCCAACGGCTCCAGAAAGTCGGCGGCGGCAGGGGAGAGCAACGCCATCAGATCGTCGCGACTAAGCTGTGAAGCGTTGAGGGCGTGCTCCACGTCAGCGGCGGTTTTACCGTTGATACGCAGGCGGATGTCATCCCAGTCAAGCTGGCGCCAGCGGTCGCTGAACGTTTTCATACGAAGGCCTCCAGGAATCCGGTTAACGGGCTGGTGGCGCTTGCCTGCGAACTTTTGCTTCCTGGTACCGCCTGGCGCGCCAGAAGGCCCGCTTCAACCGCCAGACGGAAGGCGGTAGCCATCGTGACCGGGCAGTCGGCCACGGCGATTGCCGTGTTGACCAGCACTGCGTCGGCACCCATTTCCAGCGCCTGTGTGGCGTGGCTGGGGACGCCAATACCCGCATCAACCACCACCGGTACGGTTGCCTGTTGGATAATAATCTCCAGCATCGCTTTCGTTTCCAGTCCCTGATTAGAACCGATGGGCGCGCCGAGCGGCATTACCGCCGCGCAGCCGACCTCTTCCAGCCGCTTACACAGCACCGGATCCGCGCCGCAGTAGGGCAGCACCACAAAGCCCAGTTTCACCAATGCTTCCGCGGCTTTTAACGTTTCAATCGGATCCGGCAATAGCCAACGGGCGTCCGGGTGGATTTCTAATTTTAGCCAGTTTGTGCCCAGCGCTTCACGTGCCAGCTGGGCGGCGAAAATAGCCTCTTCCGCGGTTTTCGCCCCAGAGGTGTTAGGCAGTAGCGTCACCCCCGCGTCGATAAGTGGGGCCAGAATGGCATCGTTGTGCTGGCGCAAATCCACGCGCTTCATTGCCAGCGTCACCAGTTGGCTGCCGGAGGCGCGAATCGCCTCGACCATCAGCTGCGACGAAGCAAATTTTCCGGTGCCGGTGAACAGATGTGAATCAAACGTTTTGTCGGCAATACGTAACATATCAACCCCCTGCAATAACCTGAAAAAGCAGGATCTGGTCGCCTTCCTGCACGATTTGCTGCTCCCACTGCTCGCGCGGCAGGATCTGCTGATTGAGCGCCAGCGCCGCTCCCGGTTTAAGTTGATTTAGCGCAGTGAGCAGCCCGCTGACGGTTTGTCCCTCGGCGCACTGCATCGGCTCATCATTGAACTGAATCTGCATGTTGTCCTCCGCAGACCGGGCAGCTGCTGGCACGACGCAGCGCGAGGCTGCGCCACTGGCTGGTTTTACCGTCGAACAGGCGTAGCTCCCCACTGGGAGTTTCAATGCCGCTGAGTAATTTAATCGCCTCCAGCGCTTGCAAGGTGCCCATCACGCCCACAACCGGGCCGACGATGCCGGCGGTGCGGCAGTTGCGTTCCGGCTCTACATCATCCGGCCACAGGCAACGGTAACAGCCTTGTTCCCACGGTGGCGTCAGTACCATTAGCTGGCCGCCAAAGCCCACAGCGCTGGCGGTGATGAGCGGAGTGTTGAGCATCACGCAGGCGGCGTTAATTTCCTGGCGCGTCGCCATGTTGTCGGTACAGTCGAGCACCACGTCGGCACGCGCTACCGCATGCCGGAGCGCCTCACCGGTCAGCCGCTGCTCAAGGACGACCAGCTCGCTGTCCGGATTAAGGCATGCCAGATGTCGCTTTGCCGCCTGTGCTTTCGGGCGGGCGATATCATCGGTGGTGAACAATATTTGCCGTTGCAGGTTGCTCAGATGAACGTCATCATCGTCCGCCAACGTCAGCGTGCCGACGCCCGCTCCCGCCAGATACAGTGCCGCAGGCGAGCCGAGCCCACCTAAACCGACGATCAGCACATGGCTATCGAGCAGCTTTTGTTGGCCCTCAATGGCAATGTCGCCGAGCAGGATCTGGCGGCTGTAGCGCATAAAATCGCGGTCATTCATCGCCGGCTCCCGCAATGTCCAGTAGCTGCGCCGTGGCTGCCTGCCAGTCTGCGGCGTGGGTTATGGCGCTGACCACGGCAATGCTGCCAACGCCGGTCGCCAGCACCGCCGGGGCGCGCTCAAGGCTGATGCCGCCGATAGCGACAGTGGGGTAATCCGCCAGTCGTTTACTATGGCTTGCCAGCTGCGTGAGACCCTGCGGGGCCGACGGCATCTGCTTGGTTTGCGTCGGGAAGACATGACCCAGCGCGATATAAGAAGGCTTAGCAGCCAGCGCTACGTCTATCTCCATATCATCGTGAGTGGAAACACCCAGGCGTAGCCCCGCCGCCTGAATCGCCTTCAGGTCGGTGGTTTCGAGGTCTTCCTGGCCCAGATGCACGCCGTACGCGTTGTGCTTAATTGCCAGGCTCCAGTAGTCGTTGATAAACAGGCGAGCATCATAGCGACGCCCCAGCTCAATGGCGGCAATGACGTCGGCTTCGACCTCTTCATCACGTTTATCTTTAATGCGCAGTTGGATCGTGCGCACACCTGCCTGCAGCAAGCGTTCAATCCATTCAACGCAGTCTACCACCGGGTAAAGCCCGAGGCGGAACGGCACGGTCGGGAAATCAGGCTGGTACATCACGCCTCCTCTTTTTTGAGGTAGATTTCGCCGCCTTTGGCGCGGAAGTTCTCCGACATATCCGCCATTCCGATTTCAATGGTTTGTGCGGCGGCGTAGTCGCGGACCTCCTGGCTGATTTTCATCGAGCAGAACTTCGGCCCGCACATGGAGCAGAAGTGGGCAACCTTGCCGGACTCCTGTGGCAGGGTTTCATCGTGATAGGCGCGGGCGGTGAATGGGTCGAGTGCGAGGTTAAACTGGTCTTCCCAGCGGAATTCGAAGCGCGCTTTCGACATGGCGTTATCGCGGATCTGCGCACCCGGATGGCCTTTGGCTAAATCAGCGGCGTGGGCGGCAATCTTGTAGGTAATCAGCCCTTGCTTCACGTCTTCTTTGTTCGGCAGGCCAAGGTGCTCTTTTGGCGTGACGTAGCACAGCATCGCACAGCCAAACCAGCCGATCATCGCCGCACCAATGCCGGAGGTGAAGTGGTCATAGCCCGGCGCGATATCTGTCGTCAACGGCCCTAAGGTGTAGAACGGCGCTTCATGGCAGTGCTCCAGCTCTTCGGTCATATTGCGCTGGATCATATGCATCGGCACATGACCCGGGCCTTCAATCATCACCTGCACGTCGTATTCCCAGGCGATTTTGGTCAGTTCGCCCAGCGTATGCAGCTCGGAGAACTGCGCCTCGTCGTTGGCATCCTGAATCGAGCCTGGACGCAGGCCGTCGCCGAGAGAGAGCGAAACGTCATAGGCGGCACAGATTTCGCAAATCTCGCGGAAATGTTCAAACAGGAAGTTCTCTTTGTGATGAGAGAGACACCATTTCGCCATGATCGAACCGCCGCGCGAGACAATACCTGTCAGGCGTTTGGCGGTCATCGGCACGTAGCGCAGCAGTACGCCCGCGTGAATGGTGAAGTAGTCGACGCCCTGTTCGGCTTGTTCGAGCAGCGTGTCGCGGAAGGCTTCCCAGGTGAGATCTTCGGCGATCCCGTTAACCTTCTCCAGCGCCTGGTAGATCGGTACGGTACCGATCGGCACCGGGCTGTTACGCAGGATCCACTCGCGGGTTTCGTGAATATAGCGGCCGGTAGAGAGGTCCATCACCGTATCTGCGCCCCAGCGGGTCGACCACACCAGCTTCTCCACCTCTTCTTCAATGGAGGAGGTCACCGCCGAGTTACCGATGTTGGCGTTCACCTTCACCAGGAAGTTGCGGCCGATGATCATCGGCTCGGATTCCGGGTGGTTGATGTTGGCAGGAATAATCGCGCGGCCCGCAGCGACTTCATCACGCACGAATTCCGGGGTGATGTTTTCCGGCAGGCGAGCGCCAAAGTTCATCCCTGGATGCTGATGGCGCAGCACTTCACTACGAATGCGCTCGCGGCCCATGTTTTCACGGATGGCGATAAATTCCATCTCCGGGGTAACCATCCCCTGACGGGCATAGTGCAACTGGGTAACGCGCTTGCCGGCTTTGGCGCGTTTTGGCGTCAGCAGGCCGCTGAAACGCAGCTCGTCCAGGCCATCGTCGGCCAGACGTTCTTTGGTATAAGCGGAGCTACGGTCGTCTAATTCTTCGCTATCATTACGCGCCGCAATCCACGGCTGGCGCAGTTTAGCCAGACCCTGCTGAACGTTAATCGCCACATCAGGATCGCCGTACGGCCCGGAGGTGTCGTACACCGGCACGGCTTCGTTCTCTTCAAACTGCGGGTTGTCTTTCGTACCACCAATCAGCGTAGGACTTAGCTGGATTTCGCGCATCGGGATGCGAATATCCGCCTGCGAACCGGTGATGTAGATACGTTTTGAGTTAGGAAAGGCGGTACCTTCCAGCGTGTCGATAAAGTGTTGGGCTTGGGCGCGCTGTTCGCGGCGTGATGGTTTAGTAGTGGCAGACATAGCTCATTCCAAATAAAAGTAAGGATATGGCTTGTCAGACGACGGATGAAGCAAGAGAGACGAACGCCAAAGGGCGATACGGTTGTAGATTGACTCTTGTTCCCTTCGCAGGTTTTAACCTGATCAGGTTCCGCGGATCCCGAATTAACGGTCTCAGCCTTTTCCACTCATGCTGCTGTGGAAAATAAGCACTCCGACAAGAAGTAACCTCAAAAAGAGGTAATGAATGTAAATTACGCGTTAATGTCGCAAATCTCAAGCAGGACGTTTGATCATGCCACTCTCGTGCATCGCATCAAAAACCAGCATGATCAGCTTATCTTCCAGCACGAACCGGGCTTCCAGCGCCTCGCCGATATCCGATAAGGCCTGTTGAAATTCAAGGAAGTTATCGTGATCAATGGCGGTCTCCAGACTGGAATCATAGTAGTCCATGATCAGTTGCGTATTGGCTTCCAGGAGCGGCCAAATTTTTGTGGCTTTTAAAAGCTGCCCGTTCCCTTCCAATTTATGGAGAATACGTTCATAAATACTGAAGTGTCCGGTGGAAAGGTAATCGACCAGGCTCTGGCAAAAATCATCCAGCGCCTTTTCATTGAGCCGCATGTACGATTCTTTGCCTGGCTTAATGCCAACCAGATTGTAGTAAGCCACGAGCAGGTGCTTACGTACATGTAGCCAGCGATCAACCAGTTTGTTACTTCCTCCGACGTGCTCCGTCAGGCTTTCCAGCTGGTTTAGCATGATTGACTCCGCAAGATGGTGTTTAGGAACGGCTCACCCGTAAATGTAAAAATAATGTAAACAACATGCCTGTGAAGCAAAGGTTGCGCAAGAGATATGGATCGTATAATTGAAAAATTAGATAGCGGCTGGTGGATTGTCAGTCATGAGCAAAAGTTATGGTTGCCTCATGGCGAACTGCCTTACGGCGACGCAGCAAGTTTTGATCTAACCGGGCAGCGCGCACTTCCTATAGGCGAATGGGAAGGGGAGACGGTCTGGCTGGTGCAGCAGCAGCGTCGGCACGATATGGGGTCTGTGCGCCAGGTCATTGACCAGGATGTTGGCCTGTTTCAACTGGCCGGACGCGGCGTACAACTGGCCGAGTTCTACCGCTCACATAAATTCTGCGGTTACTGCGGTCATCCCATGCACCCGAGTAAAACGGAATGGGCGATGCTGTGTAGCCACTGTCGAGAACGCTACTACCCGCAAATTGCCCCCTGCATTATCGTTGCTATTCGCCGTGACGACGCTATCCTGCTTGCCCAACATGTTCGCCATCGTAACGGCGTGCATACCGTGCTGGCGGGTTTTGTCGAAGTGGGCGAGACCCTCGAGCAGGCGGTGGCGCGCGAAGTCATGGAAGAGAGCGGCATTAAGGTAAAAAACCTGCGCTACGTCACTTCTCAGCCGTGGCCGTTCCCACAGTCTTTGATGACCGCATTTATGGCGGAGTATGATAGCGGCGAAATTGTTATTGACCCGAAAGAACTGCTGGAAGCGAACTGGTATCGCTACGACGATTTACCGCTCCTGCCCCCGCCGGGCACCGTCGCGCGTCGATTGATTGAAGATACTGTCGCCCTCTGTCGGGCAGAGTATGAGTGACACACATGTTACACTGGCGTGAAATAGCTCAAGGAATGGAAAAATGACCGAACTGAAGAACGATCGTTATCTGCGTGCGCTGCTGCGCCAGCCCGTTGATGTCACTCCGGTATGGATGATGCGCCAGGCGGGCCGCTATCTACCGGAATATAAAGCCACGCGTGCCGAAGCGGGCGATTTTATGGCGCTGTGCAAAAATGCCGAGCTGGCCTGCGAAGTCACGCTGCAGCCGCTGCGTCGCTATAAGCTTGATGCGGCGATCCTCTTTTCGGATATCCTGACGATTCCCGATGCGATGGGACTTGGGCTGTATTTTGAAGCAGGAGAGGGCCCACGCTTTACCTCACCGATCGTCAGCAAGGCTGACGTCGACAAACTGCCGATCCCGGACCCGGAAGATGGACTGGGTTATGTGATGAATGCGGTGCGCACTATCCGCCGTGAACTGAAAGGCGAAGTGCCGCTGATCGGCTTCTCCGGTAGCCCGTGGACACTGGCGACCTATATGGTCGAAGGCGGCAGTAGTAAGGCCTTCACCGTGATTAAAAAGATGATGTACGCCGATCCAAAGGCGCTGCATCTGCTGCTTGATAAGCTGGCGAAGAGCGTCACTCTGTACCTGAACGCGCAGATCAAAGCGGGCGCGCAATCGGTAATGATTTTCGACACCTGGGGCGGTGTGCTGACCGGTCGCGACTATCAGCAGTTCTCCCTGTACTACATGCACAAAATCGTCGACGGCCTGATGCGCGAGAACGAAGGTCGTCGCGTACCGGTGACGCTGTTCACTAAAGGCGGTGGTCAGTGGCTGGAAGCGATGGCGGAAACCGGCTGTGATGCGTTAGGTCTGGACTGGACCACTGACATTGCCGATGCGCGTCGTCGTGTAGGTCATAAAGTGGCACTGCAGGGCAATATGGATCCGTCCATGCTGTATGCGCCGCCAGCCCGCATCGAAGAAGAGGTGGCGACGATTCTGGCCGGTTTTGGTCAGGGTGAAGGCCATGTCTTTAACCTGGGCCACGGCATTCATCAGGATGTCCCGCCAGAGCATGCGGGTGTCTTTGTGGAGGCGGTACATCGGTTGTCTGAACAGTACCACCGCTAAGGAGTCATTATGGATCTTGCGTCATTACGCGCGCAGCAGCTTGAACTGGCCTCTTCAGTGATCCGCGAGGATCGCCTGAGGAACGATCCACCGGATCTGATCGGCGGGGCGGACGTTGGGTTCGAGCAGGGGGGCGAAGTGACGCGAGCCGCGATGGTCTTACTGAAGTACCCCTCGCTGGAACTGGTTGAATACAAGGTGGCGCGAATCGCCACCACCATGCCCTACATTCCTGGCTTTCTCTCCTTTCGCGAAACACCCGCGCTGATGGCCGCCTGGCAGCAGCTTTCGCACAAGCCTGATCTGCTGTTCGTTGACGGTCACGGGATCTCTCACCCTCGCCGTCTGGGCGTGGCCAGCCATTTTGGCCTGCTGGTGGATGTCCCGACGATTGGCGTGGCGAAAAAACGGTTGTGCGGCAAGTTTGAGCCGCTCGCCGCCGAACCCGGAGCGTTAGCGCCGTTGTTGGATAAAGGCGAACAGCTGGCATGGGTTTGGCGCAGCAAAGCACGCTGTAACCCGCTGTTTATCTCTACGGGTCATCGCGTGAGCCAGGACAGCGCGTTAGCATGGGTACAACGCTGTATGAACGGCTATCGTCTGCCGGAACCAACACGCTGGGCAGATGCGGTGGCATCCGAACGCCCTGCTTTTACGCGGCTTGCAGCAAAAACGCCCCATATCGGGTAAACTGCCGCTAATTTCCGTATTTGAGAACTCATCATGTTACAAAATCCGATTCACCTGCGTCTGGAGAAGCTGGAAAGCTGGCAGCACGTCACGTTTATGGCCTGTCTGTGCGAACGCATGTACCCCAACTACGCCATGTTCTGTAAGCAAACCGAATTTGGCGATGGACAAATTTACCGCCGAATTCTGGATTTGATTTGGGAAGCGCTGACGGTTAAAGACGCGAAAATCAATTTCGATAGCCAGTTGGAAAAATTTGAAGAGGCTATTCCTTCAGCAGACGATTACGATTTGTACGGCGTTTATCCGGCGATTGATGCCTGTGTGGCATTAAGCGAACTGATGCATTCGCGTCTTAGCGGTGAAACGCTGGAACATGCAATTGAGGTTAGTAAGGCTTCGATTACGACGGTTGCGATGCTGGAAATGACCCAGGCTGGTCGCGAAATGACCGATGAAGAGCTCAAAGAGAACCCGGCCGTTGAGCAAGAATGGGATATTCAGTGGGAAATTTTCCGACTTTTAGCCGACTGTGAAGAACGCGATATTGAGCTGATAAAAGGGCTTCGTGCAGACCTGCGCGAGGCTGGCGAGAGCAATATTGGTATAAATTTTCAGCAATGACACCATAAAACGTGATTTAACGCCTGATTTGTCGTGCCTGAAGGCTTCCCATCCGCCCCCGGTCTGGTCTACATTTGGGGGGCGAAAAAAAGTGGCTATCGGTGCGTGTATGCAGGAGAGTGCTTTTCTGGCATTTCCGTCGCACTCGATGCTTAGCAAGCGATAAACACATTGTAAGGATAACTTATGAACAAGACTCAACTGATTGATGTAATTGCAGACAAAGCAGAACTGTCTAAAACACAGGCTAAAGCTGCTCTGGAATCCACTCTGGCTGCTATTACTGAGTCTCTGAAAGAAGGCGATGCTGTACAACTGGTTGGTTTCGGTACCTTCAAAGTGAACCACCGTGCTGAGCGCACTGGCCGCAACCCGCAGACCGGTAAAGAAATCAAAATTGCCGCAGCTAACGTACCGGCATTTGTTTCTGGTAAAGCACTGAAAGACGCGGTTAAGTAATTCGCGTGGCAGTGAACAGTTTTATCGAAGGGGCGGTTTCGCCCCTTTTGTCCATCTGGCGTCATTCGCTTTGGCTTTCAGGTGTGCTGTTACTGTCTGCCTGTAGTCGCCACTCTGAGCTTCCTCCATTCACGGCCAGCGGCTATGTTGGCGATCAGGGGGCGGTACGCATTTGGCGTAAAGATTCCAGCGACGATGTTCACTTGCTCTCGGTATTTAGTCCGTGGCGTAAAGGCGATACCACCACCAGTGAATACCGCTGGCAGGGTGATTCGCTCTCGCTGATAGAACTCAACACTTACAGTCAACCACCGGAACATGTCCGTATACGCTTCGATGACCGGGGCGAACTGAGTTTCATGCAGCGTGAAGTCGATGGGCAAAAGCAGCAGCTTTCCAGCGATCAAATTGCGCTTTACCGCTATCGTGCCGATCAAATCCGCCAGACCAGCGATGCGTTGCGTCAGGGACGGGTGATATTGCGTCAGGGACGCTGGCATGCGAATAACACAGTCACGACCTGTGAAGGTGAAACACTGAAGCCCGATCTGGAATCGTGGGCGATAAACCACATTGAGCGCCGCCAGAGCCATTCATCTGTAGAAGTGAGTGTGGCATGGCTGGAAGCGCCCGAAGGGTCGCAGCTACTGCTGGTCGCTAATGAAGATTTTTGTCACTGGCAGCCTACTGCCAAAACCTTCTGAAAACCTGATGCCAGGACATCGGGCCAGATAAGGTGAGGCCGCCATCCGGCAAAAACCGTTTACCAGTGGCCCATTCCCATATGGCCGCCGCGATGGTTGCCGCCACCGCCGCACCCGCCGTAGCCCATTCCCGCTCCGCGAGGTACGCCTGCCTGGGCCATTGCGACATCGCGTTTAACGCGCTGCTCATCCAGTGACTGATTCAACGCCTCCATCTCCTTTGCCACGGCATTAATTTTTGCTGTGTCTGGCGAGCTGGCTGTTAGCAACGCGTTGTACTCATAACGTTTAGAGGTCAGCTGTTGGCGCAAAGCGCTGGTCTGCGAGTAGTAATCATCATAGATTTTCTGCGCGGTAGCCTGCTGCTCAGTGGTCATTGGCGTACCGCCTCGTTGCTGCATTCCATCACCATATCCCCAGTGATTCTGCGCCAGCGCCGGGGTAGAGCCCAACGCGATAAGAGAGAGTGCAATCAGCGCCAGTTTGTTGTTCCGTTTCATGGGTCGTTCTCCTGTTGGTTAGATTACATTTCCTATTGCATCTTCCGTGCCAAAGCGGCAATCCCGGTCCCGCGGGCGTTGTACTCGTGGTCTTTACAGGGCGGCGAGTAAAAATGACTCGCCAGAACGCGCCGGCGGGTCATTTTTACCCGCTACTTTCAGCGGTTTGTGTCTGAGGGCAGGGTTATCACGGAGAAAAAATGGCATGATTTCTGCTGTATACCTGCAACGATGAAAGGAACAGGTGGGATAAAGGGAGAGCGTATGCGTCTTTATAAGGACACGGCGGCCAAGTGGTTGAGCCGACTCTTGCTGGCGGCAATCCTGATTTTGGTCGGTTGGTTTTCGATTATGACCATTCGGGACTATGGGCGGGAAAGCGGTGCCGCGCGGCAAACGCTACTGGAAAAAGGCAGCGTGCTCATCCGCGCTCTGGAGTCTGGTACGCGCGTAGGTATGGGGATGCGCATGCATCATGCTCAACAGCAGACGCTGCTGGAGGAAATGGCCGTACAACCAGGCGTGCTATGGTTTGCCGTCGTTGACGATCATGGCGTCATTATTACTCACAGCAATTCCGCGATGGTCGGTAAAACGCTCTATTCACCGGATGTCCTGCGGGAACTAAGCCCCGGGGAACAAGAAAGCTGGCGGAATATTGACATGCCTACGGGGGACGGTGAAAAAACACCGGTCCTGGAAATTTATCGTCAGTTTCAGCCGATGTATGGTCCAGGACGTCATGGCATGGCGCGCTGTGCCAGCAATGACGGACAGCTTATCCCCCCCGCACAAATCATATTTATCGCTTTTGATGCCAGCGATCTGGCTGCGACTCAGGCAAGAGAGTGGCGTAACACCCTGATCGTCCTGTCTGCGCTGGCGGCCGTGCTGCTGGCCACTGTGCTGACGTTCTTCTGGTATCAACGCTATCAGCGCTCGTACAAAGAACTGCAGGATGCGATGAAGCGTAAAGAAAAACTGATGGCGCTCGGACATCTGGCGGCCGGGGTCGCGCATGAGATTCGAAACCCGCTTTCATCGATCAAAGGTTTAGCGAAGTATTTTGCTGAACGAACTCCGCCTGGTGGTGAGTCGCATGAGCTGGCGCAGGTGATGGCGAAAGAGGCGGACCGTTTAAATCGGGTGGTGAGCGAGCTGCTGGAGCTGGTGAAACCTGCGCATCTGACGCTGCAACAGGTGGATCTCAATGAGGTCATCACCCACTCATTAAACCTGGTGAGTCAGGATGCGGCAAGCCGGGAAATCCAGCTACGTTTTTCGGCCAGTTCCACGCTGCCCGCTATTCAGGCCGATCCCGACCGACTGACTCAGGTTCTGTTGAATCTGTATCTGAACGCCATTCATGCGATTGGTCGTCAGGGCACGATTACGGTTGAAGCGAGTGAAAGCAGCGGCGATCGCGTTAAAATCGTGGTTATTGATAGCGGGAAAGGGATTGCCGCGGAACAGCTGGAGGCCATTTTTACGCCTTACTTCACGACTAAAGCGGATGGAACCGGCCTTGGGCTGGCGGTAGTGCAGAACATAATTGAACAGCACGGTGGTACCATTCATGTGGCAAGCGTTGAGGGCAAAGGCGCAACCTTTACCCTCTGGCTGCCGACCAACGCGAAACAACAGGATTAACAAGGATGACGCGCGGAAAAATCAATATTCTGGTGGTAGATGACGATATCAGCCACTGCACCATTTTACAGGCGCTGCTGCGCGGCTGGGGTTATGAGGTCGCGCTGGCCTATAGCGGGCAAGCGGCACTGGAACAGGTGCGTGAACGCGTATTTGATTTAGTGCTGTGCGATGTGCGTATGGCGGAGATGGACGGCATCGCAACGCTGAAAGAGATTAAAGCGCTGAATTCGGCGATTCCGGTATTGATCATGACGGCGTTCTCCAGCGTGGAGACCGCCGTTGAGGCGCTGAAAACCGGGGCGCTGGACTACTTAATCAAGCCGCTGGATTTTGATCGCCTGCAGGAGACGCTGGAAAAGGCGCTGGCGCATACGCGGGAAACGGGCGCTGAACTGCCGTCAGGGTCGGCTGCGCAGTTTGGCATGATTGGCAGCAGTCGGGCGATGCGGCAGTTGATCAATGAAATCGCGATGGTTGCGCCCTCGGATGCAACGGTGCTCATTCACGGAGACTCCGGTACGGGGAAAGAGCTGGTGGCCCGGGCGCTGCATGCCAGCAGTGCCCGCTGTGATAAACCGCTGGTGACGCTGAACTGTGCGTCGCTTAATGAGTCGCTGCTGGAGTCCGAACTTTTTGGACATGAGAAAGGCGCGTTTACTGGCGCGGATAAGCGGCGGGAAGGGCGCTTTGTGGAAGCCGAAGGCGGCACGTTATTTCTTGATGAAATTGGCGATATCTCACCGCTAATGCAGGTGCGTCTGCTGCGGGCTATCCAGGAGCGGGAAGTGCAACGGGTTGGCAGCAACCAGACTATTGCGGTTGATGTCCGGCTGATCGCCGCCACACATCGCGATCTGGCGGAGGAAGTGAACGCCGGGCACTTTCGTCAGGATCTCTACTATCGCCTGAACGTCATTACTATTGAAATGCCAGCGCTGTGCCAGCGTCGGGAAGATATTCCTCTGCTGGCCGAACATTTTCTCCAGCGTTTTGCCACACGTAATCGAAAAGCGGTGAAAGGCTTTACTCCGCAGGCGATGGATCTGCTGATCCACTATGACTGGCCGGGCAATATCCGTGAGCTGGAAAATGCGATTGAGCGTTCGGTGGTGCTGCTAACGGGGGAATATATTTCCGAACGCGAGCTGCCGATGGCGATTGCCGCGACACCGATAAAAACGGAATACAGTGGCGAGATCCAACCGCTGGTGGATGTCGAAAAAGAAGTGATTCTGGCGGCGCTGGAAAAAACGGGCGGCAATAAAACCGAAGCCGCCCGTCAGTTAGGTATTACGCGCAAAACGCTGCTGGCTAAGCTCAGCCGTTAGTTTTGCTCACGTTCGATGGCGCGCCAGCCGATGTCGTTACGGCTGAAGCTGCCGTCCCAACGGATGTCGGTCATCAGGGCGTAGGCACGCTGCTGCGCCTCGGCAACGGTGTTACCCAGCGCGGTGGCGCACAGGACGCGACCGCCGTTGGTCAGCACGCGATCGTCAGCAGACAGTTTGGTGCCCGCGTGGAACACTTTACCGTCAGCGACTTCTTCCAGCGGCAGGCCGTGGATCTCATCGCCAGTATTGTAGTTGCCCGGATAACCCCCTGCGGCAATCACTACGCCCAAAGAGGCGCGTTCGTCCCACTCAGAGGTTTTCTCATCCAGCTTGCCGTCACAGGCGGCAAGGCACAGCTCCACCAGATCCGATTTCATACGCAGCATAATCGGCTGGGTTTCCGGATCGCCGAAGCGGCAGTTGAACTCGATAACCTTCGGGTTGCCCTGTTTGTCGATCATCAGACCCGCGTACAGGAAACCGGTGTAAGTGTTCCCTTCCGCCGCCATGCCTTTTACGGTTGGCCAGATGATGCGTTCCATGGTGCGCTGATGAACGTCATCAGTCACCACCGGTGCCGGTGAGTAAGCGCCCATACCGCCGGTATTCGGACCGGTATCGCCGTTGCCCACGCGTTTGTGGTCCTGGCTGGTGGCCATTGGCAGCACGTGCTCGCCGTCAACCATCACGATAAAGCTCGCTTCTTCACCGTCGAGGAACTCTTCGATAACGATACGGTGGCCCGCATCGCCAAAAGCGTTACCTGCCAGCATGTCATGAACAGCGGCTTCGGCTTCCTCCAGCGTCATCGCGACGATAACGCCTTTACCGGCGGCCAGGCCGTCGGCCTTGATAACGATCGGTGCGCCTTTCTCACGCAGATAGGCCAGCGCAGGCTCAATCTCGGTGAAGTTCTGATACTCCGCCGTTGGAATGTTATGACGGGCAAGGAAATCTTTGGTGAAGGCTTTGGAGCCTTCCAACTGCGCTGCACCTTCGGTTGGGCCGAAGATTTTCAGACCGGCGGCGCGAAACGCATCGACCACGCCAATTACCAGAGGCGCTTCTGGGCCAACGATGGTCAGATCGATCTTCTCATTCTGGGCAAAGCTCAGCAGCGCCGGAATATCGGTCACGCCGATTGCCACGTTTTGCAGCGCAGGTTCCAGCGCGGTGCCCGCGTTGCCTGGTGCAACAAATACCGTTTCGACTTTTGGCGACTGCGCCGCTTTCCAGGCCAGCGCGTGTTCGCGCCCGCCGTTGCCAATCACTAATACTTTCATCGTCTGCTCCGTGGATTAATGGCGGAAGTGGCGCATGTCGGTGAACACCATCGCTATGCCGTGCTCGTCGGCGGCAGCAATGACTTCATCATCACGGATAGAACCGCCCGGCTGGATCACGCAGGTCACACCAGCGGCGGCGGCGGCATCAATCCCATCGCGGAACGGGAAGAAGGCGTCGGATGCCATAGAGGAACCTTGAACTTCCAGACCTTCGTCGGCGGCTTTAATTCCGGCGATTTTTGCGGAATATACGCGGCTCATCTGGCCTGCTCCTATGCCGATAGTCATGTTCTCTTTGGCGTAAACAATGGCGTTGGATTTTACAAATTTAGCTACTTTCCAGCAGAACAGCGCATCGCGCAGTTCCTGTTCGGTCGGCTGACGTTTGGAAACTACGCGCAGTTCACCTTCGCTCACCATACCCAGGTCACGATCCTGAACCAGCAGACCGCCGTTAACGCGTTTGAAGTCCAGGCCCGGCACACGTTGTGCCCACTGACCGCAGGTCAGCACGCGGACGTTCTGTTTGGCGGCGGTGATTTTCAGTGCGTCTTCGGTTGCGGATGGCGCGATGATCACTTCCACGAACTGACGGGAAATGATGGCTTGAGCAGTTTCGGCATCCAGTTCGCGGTTGAAGGCGATGATGCCGCCGAACGCGGAGGTCGGGTCGGTTTTATAGGCGCGGTCGTAAGCATCGAGAATAGAGGTACTGACTGCCACGCCGCACGGGTTAGCGTGTTTGACGATCACACAGGCTGGCTCGTTGAATTCTTTTACGCACTCCAGCGCCGCATCGGTATCGGCGATGTTGTTGTAGGAAAGTGCTTTGCCCTGTACCTGCTGCGCGGTGGCAACGGACGCTTCTTTAACATTCTCTTCTATATAGAAGGCAGCCTGTTGGTGGCTGTTCTCGCCGTAGCGCATATCCTGCTTCTTAATGAAGTTCAGGTTCAGTGTACGTGGAAAGCGACCGGCGGCTTCTTTGCTTTCGCCGTGGTAGGCCGGAACCATGCTACCGAAGTAGTTGGCAATCATGCTGTCGTAAGCGGCGGTGTGTTCAAAGGCTTTAATCGCGAGATCGAAACGCGTGTCGAGGGTTAGAGAACCGTCGTTGGCATCCATCTCTTTAATAATGGCGACGTAGTCGCTGCTCTTCACAACGATAGCCACATCTTTATGGTTCTTGGCAGCGGAACGCACCATCGTCGGGCCGCCGATATCAATGTTTTCTACCGCATCTTCCAGCGAGCAGCCTTCACGGGCAACGGTCTCGGCGAACGGGTACAGGTTAACAACCACCATGTCGATAGGTGCGATGCCGTGCTGTTCCATAATCCCGTCGTCCTGACCGCGACGACCAAGAATGCCGCCGTGGACTTTCGGATGCAGGGTCTTTACGCGTCCATCCATCATTTCCGGGAAGCCGGTGTAATCGGAAACTTCGGTCACTGGCAGACCTTTCTCAGCTAACAGGCGCGCAGTGCCACCTGTAGACAGCAGCTCCACACCGCGTGCGGAAAGTGCCTGAGCGAATTCGATGATACCGGCCTTGTCAGAAACACTGAGCAGAGCGCGGCGGACTGGACGACGTTGTTGCATGGTAAATCCCCTGGATTTGACTATTACAGAGAGCGTTAGGTGAATTCTTGGCTAAAAACTCAGCTAACGCCCCTTACGGGGCATCCTTGTTGTGCGGGGGCATTGTAACGAAAACGTTTGCGCAACGCTCGCGAATTTTTAATTTTCGATTTTGACCTCTTCTTTTTCCGTTGAAGGATGCTCATATAAACAGAGAAGTGCATAAACGATCGCGTGGTTTGTGGATAACTCTGTGTGTAAATGGGTATAAGGCGGGGTTTTGCTGTGGAATGCAGCGGTCAGTCATTTTTCTGCAATTTAAGGGTTGCGGGCCGCGGGAAACTCCCTATAATGCGCCTCCATCGACACGGCGGATGTGAATCACTTCACACAAA
>NZ_JAOWDA010000022.1:0-436869 GCF_030336725.1 Citrobacter sp. Cb031 | reverse complement strand
TTCTTTAAGGTAAGGAGGTGATCCAACCGCAGGTTCCCCTACGGTTACCTTGTTACGACTTCACCCCAGTCATGAATCACAAAGTGGTAAGCGCCCTCCCGAAGGTTAAGCTACCTACTTCTTTTGCAACCCACTCCCATGGTGTGACGGGCGGTGTGTACAAGGCCCGGGAACGTATTCACCGTGGCATTCTGATCCACGATTACTAGCGATTCCGACTTCATGGAGTCGAGTTGCAGACTCCAATCCGGACTACGACATACTTTATGAGGTCCGCTTGCTCTCGCGAGGTCGCTTCTCTTTGTATATGCCATTGTAGCACGTGTGTAGCCCTACTCGTAAGGGCCATGATGACTTGACGTCATCCCCACCTTCCTCCAGTTTATCACTGGCAGTCTCCTTTGAGTTCCCGGCCGGACCGCTGGCAACAAAGGATAAGGGTTGCGCTCGTTGCGGGACTTAACCCAACATTTCACAACACGAGCTGACGACAGCCATGCAGCACCTGTCTCAGAGTTCCCGAAGGCACCAAAGCATCTCTGCTAAGTTCTCTGGATGTCAAGAGTAGGTAAGGTTCTTCGCGTTGCATCGAATTAAACCACATGCTCCACCGCTTGTGCGGGCCCCCGTCAATTCATTTGAGTTTTAACCTTGCGGCCGTACTCCCCAGGCGGTCGACTTAACGCGTTAGCTCCGGAAGCCACGCCTCAAGGGCACAACCTCCAAGTCGACATCGTTTACGGCGTGGACTACCAGGGTATCTAATCCTGTTTGCTCCCCACGCTTTCGCACCTGAGCGTCAGTCTTTGTCCAGGGGGCCGCCTTCGCCACCGGTATTCCTCCAGATCTCTACGCATTTCACCGCTACACCTGGAATTCTACCCCCCTCTACAAGACTCTAGCCTGCCAGTTTCGGATGCAGTTCCCAGGTTGAGCCCGGGGATTTCACATCCGACTTGACAGACCGCCTGCGTGCGCTTTACGCCCAGTAATTCCGATTAACGCTTGCACCCTCCGTATTACCGCGGCTGCTGGCACGGAGTTAGCCGGTGCTTCTTCTGCGAGTAACGTCAATTGCTGTGGTTATTAACCACAACACCTTCCTCCTCGCTGAAAGTACTTTACAACCCGAAGGCCTTCTTCATACACGCGGCATGGCTGCATCAGGCTTGCGCCCATTGTGCAATATTCCCCACTGCTGCCTCCCGTAGGAGTCTGGACCGTGTCTCAGTTCCAGTGTGGCTGGTCATCCTCTCAGACCAGCTAGGGATCGTCGCCTAGGTGAGCCGTTACCCCACCTACTAGCTAATCCCATCTGGGCACATCCGATGGCAAGAGGCCCGAAGGTCCCCCTCTTTGGTCTTGCGACGTTATGCGGTATTAGCTACCGTTTCCAGTAGTTATCCCCCTCCATCGGGCAGTTTCCCAGACATTACTCACCCGTCCGCCACTCGTCACCCAAGGAGCAAGCTCCTCTGTGCTACCGTTCGACTTGCATGTGTTAGGCCTGCCGCCAGCGTTCAATCTGAGCCATGATCAAACTCTTCAATTTAAGTTTGATGCTCGTGAATTAAACTTCGTAATGAATTACGTGTTCACTCAGAGACTTGGTATTCATTTTTCGTCTTGCGACGTTAAGAATCCGTATCTTCGAGTGCCCACACAGATTGTCTGATAAATTGTTAAAGAGCAGTGCCGCTTCGCTTTTTCTCAGCGGCGCGGGGTGTGCATATTACGCCATCCCGCTGCAGAGTCAAGCGTTTATTTTCGCTTTTCTCCGCTGACCCGGCGGTATGTAATCCGTTGTTCCGTGTCAGTGGAGGCGCATTATAGGGAGTTATTTCAGGCTGACAAGGGGAAATTTAAAATAACTTTCCGAGTGCGTGTTTTTTCAGCAAAACCACCATTAACATGCCATAAAATAAGCAAATTGCCGTTTTTGCAGCCGCAATAACACTTCCAGGTGGCATACTAATGAATAAGAAATAAAGTAAGGAAAACCATTCATGCCGTTAAATGCCCAACAGCTAGCCGCACAGAAAAACCTGTCCTACGTTCTGGCCGAAAAGCTGGCTCAGCGAATATTAAAAGGTGAATACGCACCGGGCGCTATATTGCCTGGCGAAATAGAGCTGGGCGATCAGTTTGGCGTGAGTCGTACCGCGGTAAGAGAAGCGGTAAAGACGTTAACGGCAAAAGGTATGGTATTACCGCGCCCGCGTATTGGTACACGCGTCATGCCGCAGGCAAACTGGAACTTCCTCGACCAGGAGCTGCTCACCTGGTGGATGACAGAAGATAATTTCTCTCAGGTCATTAAACATTTTCTGGTGATGCGTATCAGCCTGGAGCCTCAGGCGTGTTTACTGGCGGCGACTATAGGTACGGCAGAACAGAAAGCGCATCTCAACACGCTGATGGAAGAAATGGTCGAGCTGAAAAGAAACTTCAGACGCGAGCGTTGGATTGAGGTTGATATCGCCTGGCATGAACACATCTATGAAATGAGTGCGAACCCGTTCCTTATCTCCTTCGCGTCACTCTTCCATTCCGTTTACCAGACCTACTTTACCTCTATTACCTATAACGACGTGGTCAAGCTGGATTTACACCAGGCCATTGTCGACGCAATAGATGAGAGCGATGGCGATCGCGCCTTCGCTGCCTGTCAGGCATTGCTGATAGCACCGAACGTGCTACCGGATAAATAATATGTCAGAAAAGAAATCACGCAGTATGGCCGGGCTACCGTGGATAGCAGCCATGGCCTTTTTTATGCAGGCACTAGACGCCACGATCCTCAATACCGCCTTACCCGCAATAGCACACAGCCTTAACCGCTCTCCGCTCGCCATGCAGTCAGCCATTATCAGTTACACCCTGACGGTCGCGATGCTGATCCCGGTGAGTGGATGGCTGGCAGACAGGTTTGGTACCCGGCGCGTCTTTATGATAGCTGTTAGCCTGTTTACGCTGGGTTCGCTGGCCTGTGCGCTGTCCAGCTCCCTAAGCGAACTGGTGATTTTCCGCATCATTCAGGGCATTGGCGGCGCTATGATGATGCCCGTTGCCCGTCTGGCATTATTGCGTGCTTACCCCCGCAGCGAACTGCTTCCCGTGCTTAACTTCGTAACCATGCCTGGACTTGTGGGGCCGATTTTAGGTCCGGTATTGGGCGGTGTACTGGTCACGTGGGCCAGTTGGCACTGGATCTTCCTGATTAATATTCCAATTGGGGTTGCCGGTATCTTCTATGCCCGCAAATATATGCCGAACTTCACCACGCCGCGCCGCGGTTTTGATATGACCGGTTTCTTTCTGTTTGGTTTGAGCCTGGTGTTGTTTTCCAGCGGGGTAGAGCTGTTCGGTGAGAAGCTTGTCGAGACCTGGATAGCGCTCAGCATTATTCTTGCCAGCATTCTGTTACTGCTCGCCTACATTCGCCACGCGCGTCGTCACCCAACGCCGCTAATATCGCTTCCTATATTTAAGACCAGAACTTTTTCCGTCGGGATCGCCGGAAACCTTGCCACTCGTCTGGGTACAGGGTGCGTGCCCTTCTTAATGCCGCTGATGTTGCAGGTAGGCTTTGGATACCCGGCGCTGATAGCCGGTTGCATGATGGCGCCAACGGCGCTGGGATCAATACTGGCGAAATCAATGGTGACGCAGGTGCTGCGCCGGCTCGGCTACAGAACCACACTGGTGGGTGTTACGGTATTTATCGGCCTGATGATTGCGCAGTTCGCATTGCAATCTCCCGCCATGCCGGTCTGGATGTTGATCCTGCCGTTGTTCATTTTGGGTATGGCGATGTCCACCCAGTTTACCTCCATGAATACCATCACTCTGGCGGACCTGACCGATGAAAACGCCAGCAGCGGCAACAGTGTGCTGGCCGTTACTCAGCAGTTATCAATCAGTTTAGGGGTCGCCATCAGCGCTGCCGTTCTGCGTATCTATGAAGGTATGGAAGGAACCAATACGGTCGAGCAGTTCCACTACACCTTTATGACGATGGGCGCTATCACGGTAGTGTCTGCGCTGATGTTCATGCTGCTAAAAGCAAAAGATGGACGTAATCTGATTAAAGAGCGACATAATCCTAAACCGACCCCCGCTCCATCAAAACAGGAGTAAGTTGCAGGCGCTGTTGCTGTAATGCGGGCTGCGCCATCCGGTGGATTAATACATCGATGGCCAGTTCGCCCAGTTCATCTTTTGGTTGATGGATGGTCGTCAGCGGCGGCGTCATATAGCGCGCCAGCTCGATATCATCATAACCCACCACCGCCATATCCTGCGGAATGCGCAATCCCGATTGGTACAGAGCCTGATACGCGCCAACCGCCATGGCATCATTGCCGGTAAAAACGGCCTGCGGTCGCTGTTTATGCGACAGCAACGTTTGCATAGCTTCAAAGCCGCCGCCGAACTCAAAATCACCGGTAATCTCGTAACCTTCCGGGACCGGCAACCCCGCCCGCTTCATTGCCGCCCGATATCCTTCCAGACGTAAACGCGCCGGGGTTTTATCCAGCGGCCCGGTGATGCAGGCAATGCGCGTAAAACCTTTTTCGATAAGATGTTGAGTGGCTAAATCCCCGCCCAACAGGGAGTTATCCTGGATCAGATCGCTTTCACCATCAAAAGGCGACCAGTCCATCATGACGGTCGGTATAGAAGGATAGCGTTGCATGATCTCCCTGGAAGGTTGATGTGTTTCCGTGCAGAGCAGCAGCAAGCCGTCCACCCGTTTTTGCATTAACGTTTCCAGATTACGGTTCATGCGCTGTTCATCACCTTCAGTGTTGCACAGCACCAGGCTGTAGCCGCGTTCAAAACAACTACGTTCAACGCCGCGCACCAGCTCAGAATAAAAGGGGTTGGTACTGGCAGTGATTAACATGCCAATAGTGTGGGTCTGGTTTAACTTGAGACTACGCGCCAGCGCTGAGGGCGCGTAGTTAAGCTCTTTAATCGCCGCTTCAACTTTGTCAGTGACAGACTCACTGACAAAGCGATCTTTATTAATGACGTGAGAAACCGTCGACGTGGAAACCCCCGCCAGGCGGGCGACGTCCTTCATTGTAGCCAAGCGTTACCTCTGTTGACTTAAAAACGCTTCTATTTCTTCGCGCCATGGAACGGAAGGCTGTGCGCCCTTACGGGTGACCGCAATCGCCGCAGCGGCATGTGCAAATCGGATCGCTTCAGGCAGCGGAGTCTCTTCCAGTAACGCTGTAATTAACGCGCCGTTAAAGGTATCCCCAGCGGCGATGGTATCAACGGCGTCCACTTTAAACCCTGGCACACGCTGACCTTCACCATTTACGCTGGCCCACACCCCGCGACTGCCTAAGGTAATCAGTACAGTATGGATCCCCTTCGCGTGCAATGCCTGCGCAGCTTTGGCCGCGTCTTCATCGTTTTCAACCCGGATCCCCGTGAGCTTTTCAGCCTCGGTTTCATTCGGGGTAATAATATCCACCAGCGCCAGCAGTTCGTCAGAAAGTTCACGTGCCGGGGCCGGGTTAAGGGCTACCGTGGTCTTATTTTGATGTGCAATCTTTGCCGCAGCCAGTACGCTTTCGATCGGCGACTCTAACTGCATCAGTAAGGCAGACGCCTGGGCAATACGCTCATGCTGAGCTTCCACCAGCGCAGGCGAAAGTGCCGCGTTCGCACCAGCATGAATGCCGATGACGTTCTCACCTTCACCATTCACAAAAATCAACGCCACACCGGTCGATTCCCCCGAAATTACGCTAATCGGCGCAATATCGATATTATCTTTAGCTAACTGTTTACGAACACTTTCGCCAATATCATCATCACCCGTACAGGCAATAAATGCGATATTCGCGCCACTACGCCCCGCAGCAACAGCCTGATTCGCGCCTTTACCACCAAATGCGACCTGATAATGGTTACCGGTTACGGTTTCACCAGGTGTCGGGAAAGAGTTAAGGTTGAGGATGTGATCGGCATTGATACTGCCAAGAACAACGAGGTTGCCTGCGGTTTTCATATTTGGTGTTCCAAGTCAAAGTGCGCCACCGGATTAGGGTGGCGCGTGCCCTGCTTTTCTTTTTACGCTTTCATCCCCAAAACCCGATACGGGGATGGCGTCTTTATGTCTCCATCAGGCCGCGAGCGACCTGAATCGGTATTACTGCTTGATGACCAGCTTCAGGTCAACCGGATATTTAGCCTGAACCTTCTCGCCTTTCAGGACTTTATCCGCAGTCTCAACGCCTTTCGCGCCGATCTGATCCGGCAACTGAGCAATGGTCGCAGCCAGTTTGCCATCATTTACTGCTTTTTCGCCATCTGGAGTACCGTCAAATCCAACCACCATCACATCAGATTTACCCGCAGTTTGCAGTGCGCGCAGCGCACCCAACGCCATTTCATCGTTCTGGGCAAATACGGCCTGCACGTCAGGATGCGCGGTAAGCAGGTTCTGCATGACGTTCAGACCTTTGGTGCGGTCGAAGTCGGCCGGCTGGCTGGCCAGTACGTTAAATTTGTGTGCCGCAACAGCCTGCTGGAAACCTTCACCACGCTCACGCGCCGCTGAAGTACCGGCAATACCCTGCAGTTCGATAACTTTCGCGCCTTCACCCGCTTTCTTCGCGATGTAATCGCCCGCAATCTTACCGCCCAGCACGTTATCAGATGCAATATGGCTTACCACTTCGCCTTTGGACGCAACGCGGTCCAGGGTGATAACCGGAATTTTCGCCTGGTTAGCCATCTTCACAGCGTTACCAACAGCATCGGAGTCCGTCGGGTTAATCAGCAGAATTTTAGTTCCACGAACCGTTAAATCCTGAACGTTAGCCAGCTCTTTCGCCGGGTTGTTCTGTGAGTCCAGAATCACCAGGTTGTAGCCCAGCTTATCGGCCTCTTTTTGCGCCCCGTCCTTCAAAGAAACAAAGAACGGATTGTTAAGGGTGGAGACCACCAGCGCAATGGTATCTTTCGCCATCGCATTCGCGCTCACGGTGGCGCTCAGAGCAACAGCAGAAACCAGGGTAGCCAGTTTTTTCATGTTCATATTTAAGATGTCCTGTAATCGTTGTTACTGCTTTTTGTTGTCTACCAGTACCGCCAGCAAAATCACCACCGCTTTGACGATCATCTGGTAATAGGAGGATACACCTAACAAATTCAAACCATTATTGAGGAAACCAAGAATCAATGCGCCGATCAGCGTCCCAACAATACGTCCTTTACCGCCTGCCAGGCTGGTACCACCTAACACCACCGCGGCGATAGCATCCAGCTCATAGCCAGTACCTGCCGTCGGTTGCGCAGAGGAGAGGCGCGCTACTTCAATGATGCCCGCCAGCGATGCCAGCAGACCACACAGGGAGTAAACGATAATTTTGATTTTACTTACGCTGATACCGGACAGGCGCGTTGCCGCTTCGTTACCGCCCAGCGCATAGATATAACGACCCAGACGAGTGTGGTGCAGCATGTACCACGCCGCGAGGAAGACAATCCCCATAATCCACACAGGCGTAGGGACGCCTAACGGACGACCAATACCAAACCAGCCAAACAGATCGGCATTGTCAGTAAACCCGGTATTAACCGGACTGCCGTTGGTGTATACCATGGTCACACCACGCAGCAGCAGCATCATCACCAGGGTCGCGATAAACGCCTGTACCCGGCCTTTCGCGACAATCACCCCGGTTACCGCGCCAATAGCAGCACCGAGCGCCAGGGCCGCAGCGACAGCCACCAGCGCATTGACTTCAATCCCTACAATGGAAGCCGCAACCGCACCGGTAAGCGCCAGCAAAGAACCGACAGACAGATCGATCCCCGACGTCAGGATAACCAGCGTCATGCCAACGGCCATGATGGCGTTCACCGACGTTTGCTGGAGGATGTTGAACAGGTTGTTAACGGTAAAAAAGTTAGGGCTCATGGTGGAAACAATCGCGATCAGCACTAACAGAGCGATGAGCGACTTTTGCTCCAGAAGCCATGCTTTAGTGAAATAACGGCGACCAGAAACAGCCTGGGTAGTCATCTTTTTTACTCCTGATTCACGCGATTAAGCTTGCCCACAGCGGCAGCCATTAATACTTCCTGAGTGGCCTGCTCGCGAGTGAACTCACCGCCGAGATGCCCTTCATGCATAACGATAATTCGATCGCTCATGCCCAATACTTCTGGCATCTCAGAGGAGACCAGAATGATGCTCAGCCCATCGGCCTTAAACTGGTTGATAAGCTGATAGATTTCTTTCTTAGCCCCAACATCAACGCCGCGCGTTGGTTCATCGAGGATCAGGACTTTTGGTCGGGTCATCAGACCGCGCGCAATCGCCACTTTCTGCTGATTACCGCCAGAAAGCAGGCCGATAGCCTGTTCCATCGATGGCGTTTTAACATTGAACAGACGAATAAAATCACCAACCGCCTGCTGCTCGTCTTTATGTTTAAGGCTTCCACCAGCGCGACTGAAATAACGCAGCGCGGTTAGTGACATGTTCTCTTTCACCGACATGCCCAGCACTAAACCATCGCGTTTACGGTCTTCAGAAATATAGACGATGCCGTTAGCCAACCCATCCTGCGGCGAACGGGTGACCACTTCATGGCCATCAAGCGTGACGTAACCGCTGGTGCGCGGCAATGCGCCGTACAACACTTTCATCAGCTCGGTACGTCCGGCACCCATCAGCCCCGATACGCCAAGGATCTCGCCTTTACGTAGCGTGAATGAAACATCGTTTACGCCAGGGCCGCACAGGTTATCGACCTTCAGGCGAATATCACCCGGCGCTTTTTCCAGGCGCGGGTATTGATCTTCCAGCTTACGTCCCACCATCATTTCAATCAGCGAGTCTTCGGTCAGCGAAGCGACTTCACGTTCGGCAATAAACTGCCCGTCGCGAAAAACTGTCACGTCGTCGCAAATCTCGAAGATCTCTTTCATGCGGTGAGAAATATAGACAATGCCGCGTCCCTGGGATTTCAGTTCGCGAATGACGCGGAACAGGGATTCGGTTTCGGTATCGGTGAGCGCATCCGTCGGTTCATCCATAATGATGACCTTCGATTCAAAGCTCAGCACTTTGGCAATTTCAACCATCTGCTGATCGCCAATCGACAGTTCACCGACCAGTCTGTCGCTTTTAAAGCGCAGATTCAGTTTGGCAAGCAGCAGATCGGCTTCGGCGTACATCTTCTTCCAGTCAATTTTGCCAAAGCGATTAACGAACTCACGGCCAAGAAAAATGTTCTCGGCGATAGTGAGTTGCGGGATCAAATTCAGCTCCTGGTGGATGATACCGATTCCGGCTTCCTGGGAGGATTTAGGGCCGTTAAAGGTGGTCTCTTTTCCCAACCACAATAAAGAACCGGCATCACGGGTATAGATCCCGGTCAACACTTTCATCATGGTGGATTTGCCCGCGCCGTTTTCGCCCACCAGCGCCATTACGCGGCCTGGGTAGACATTCAGCGCGGCGCCGGATAGCGCTTTTACGCCCGGGAACGCTTTATCGATCCCTTTGAGTTGCAGTAATGCGTTCATGATGGCCTCAGAACGTGACGCCAGCACAGAGAATGATATTCGCATACGGAGAACACTCTCCGCTGCGAATTACCGCCTGACTGTCTGCGGTTTGTTTTTTGAATTGTTCATGCGTGGTGTAACGAATTTCTATGGTGTTTCCCTGGTGTTGTTGCAGTTGCTCAATGTGGCTGAGCAACGTTTCGTGGAGTTGCGGATTATGTTGTTTAATTTCCGTCGCGAGAATGGCCGCCTCGACCTGCATTTCACGTGTCACCACATCCAGTACCTGCATAAAAGAAGGTACGCCCTGGGTTAATGCTATATCGATACGCGTTGTGCTATTCGGGATGGGTAAACCTGCATCACACACCACCAGCGTATCGGTATGCCCCAGACGGGAGATCACTGATGAAATTTCAGAGTTGAGTACCGTGCCTTTCTTCATTTTCTTTCCCCACTAGCGAAACGTTTCGCTGAAGATAAGTGTAGAGCGAAGAGTGGAGATAAAACCACCGCGAAGTTACGAAAATGTGATCGCCATCGAAACGTTTCGCAAGGATTATCATTCGATGAAATGAAAACTGGGAGGGACAAAACAAAACGCCCCCTTTCGCAATGAAAGAGGGCGTCGATGAGATTAAATCTCGACCTGAGTACCGAGCTCAATAACCCGGTTCGGTGGGATTTCAAACTGGTCCGGGGCGCGCAGCGCATTGCGTTGTAGTAGCAGATACAGCTTGCCGCGCAGACGCAGATACCATGGTCGTTTGCCAACAATCAACGACTCGTGCGACATGAAGAACGAGGTTTCCATCATCCGACAGCTTAAGCCTTCCAGACCGCAGCGATGGAACACTTCTTCAACGTTCGGCGTTTCGCGCCAACCGTAGCTGGCTACCACGCGCCAGAAGGTGGGCGATAACTGCTCAATCTGCACCCTACGCACGTTGTGAACATATGGTGCATCTTCCGTGCGCAGCGTCAGCAGAATAACGCGTTCATGCAGCACCTTGTTATGTTTGAGGTTATGCAGTAGCGCAAACGGGATGACGTTCAATGCACGAGACATGTACACCGCCGTTCCCGGCACGCGTACCGGTGGTGATTTCTCCAGAGAGGCAATCATCGCCTCCAGAGAGTTGCCGTGCTCATGCATGCGACGCAGCAGACGGAAACGCTCGCTTTTCCAGGTAGTCATGATGGTGAACATCACCAGACCCAGCGTCAGAGGCAGCCAACCGCCGGAAATCAGTTTATCGAGGTTCGCGGAGAACAGCGGAACATCGACGCACAAGAACGCCACCAGGATCAGGAAGACGAAGTATTTATTCCAGTGCCAGTTTTTGCGCGCCACGGTGGTCGACAGAATTGAGGTCAGCACCATCGTCCCCGTCACCGCAATCCCGTACGCCGCAGCCAGATTGCTGGAGTGTTCAAAGCTCACAATCACAATCACCACTGCAAAATAGAGCATCCAGTTAACGAAAGGAATGTAGATCTGGCCCGATTCCATTTCCG
The DNA here is from genome assembly GCF_030336725.1 of Citrobacter sp. Cb031. Taxonomy (NCBI): domain Bacteria; kingdom Pseudomonadati; phylum Pseudomonadota; class Gammaproteobacteria; order Enterobacterales; family Enterobacteriaceae; genus Citrobacter; species Citrobacter sp. Cb031. Next base: position 425,805 of record NZ_JAOWDA010000022.1, on the reverse strand, counting down.
AGGTATGGATGATACGCATCGGCGATAAATACCCCAGACGCACGGCCTGACGCGTCAGTGAGAAGACGCCGGAGATAACCGCCTGTGAAGCGATAACCGTTGCCAGCGCGGCGAGGATCAGGAGCGGTATCAACGCCCAGTCCGGTGCCAGCAGGAAGAACGGGTTTTTAATCGCTTCAGGATGCTTTAACAGCAACGCCCCCTGACCAAAATAGTTCAGTACCAGCGAAGGCAATACCACGGAGAACCATGCCAGGCGAATCGGCAACTTACCGAAGTGGCCCATATCCGCATACAGCGCTTCAACACCGGTAATCGACAACACCACCGCACCCAGCGCAATAAAGGACAACGTTTTGAATTCGAGGAAGAAATGCACCGCCCAATATGGATTGAGCGCCTGCAGCACTTCCGGATTACCAATAATACTGCGCACGCCTAACACCGCCAGCGTCAGGAACCACAACAGCATAATCGGCGCAAACAGCTTACCGACCATGCCGGTACCGTGTTTTTGAATCAAAAACAGCAGTGTCAGTACGATTATCGAGAGCGGAACAATCCAGGTATCCAGTTGCGGGGCAATGATCTCCAGACCTTCAATCGCCGACATCACAGAGATAGCAGGCGTTATCACCACTTCTCCATAGAAGAAGCTGCCGCCAATCAACCCCATAATCACCAGCATGGAGGTTGTTCGTGCTGAAGTATTACGCCCGGCCAATGACATCAGCGTCAGGATCCCGCCTTCTCCGGCGTTATCCGCGCGCATGACAAACGTCAGGTATTTAATGGAGACAACAAAGATCAGCAGCCAGAAAATCAGCGAGAGAAAGCCAAATACGGCGTCACGTTCAACGCCAAAACCAAACTGGCCGGACAAACATTCACGAAGCGTATAAAGTGGGCTGGTACCAATATCACCGTAGACAACCCCAATGGCCGCAAGGGTAATCGCAGACAATGATTGTTTATTATCAGTGCTCATAGACTCGTCTTTCGTTTATACACATCATCTTTCAAGCCACCTCCGCGTGGGCTGCATTCGTTATTCCCCCCATCCCAGAAGAAAACTCCATTGCCGCCTTGGTGCAGCTTGATTGATTTGGTGTATATATAAGAAATGTGTGCGTCGTCCCTTGGCCCACAAAAAGGCGCACAGTATGCACGATTAATCGCAAAATCGTACCCCTAAATGAGACCAGATTAATCTGGCTCAAAGAAAAATAAGCGCACCTTCAGTCTATTACTGCACTGGTGTGAAGCATCTATACTCGCTGTTTATGCAGTACATTTGGCGAAAGGACGCCACTTCATTATGGCTCACCCACATTTATTAGCGGAAAGAATTTCCCGTCTGAGCAATGCGCTGGAAAAGGGACTTTATGAACGTAGCCACGCCATTCGTCTGTGTCTGCTGGCTGCACTTAGCGGCGAGAGCGTTTTCTTATTAGGTCCTCCCGGGATCGCGAAAAGCTTAATTGCCCGCAGACTGAAATTTGCCTTTCAAAATGCTCGCGCCTTCGAATATCTGATGACGCGCTTCTCTACGCCGGAAGAGGTTTTCGGCCCGCTGTCCATTCAGGCGTTAAAAGACGAAGGTCGCTATGAACGCTTAACGGCAGGCTATCTCCCTGAAGCTGAAATCGTCTTTCTCGATGAAATCTGGAAGGCGGGACCGGCGATTCTTAACACCCTGCTGACTGCCATCAACGAACGCCACTTCCGCAACGGCGCACATGAAGAGAAAATCCCGATGCGCCTGCTGGTGGCAGCCTCCAACGAACTGCCTGAGGCAGACAGCAGCCTGGAAGCGCTGTACGACCGTATGCTGATTCGTCTGTGGCTGGATAAAGTCCAGGACAAGGCCAACTTCCGCTCGATGCTGTTAAGTCAGCAGGATGAAAGCGACAATCCGGTCCCGGCATCGTTACAGGTAACGGATGAAGAGTATTACCAGTGGCAAAAGGACATTGGCGCCATCACGCTTCCCGATCGCGTGTTTGAGCTTATTTTCATGCTGCGCCAGCAGCTGGACACGCTACCGAATGCCCCCTACGTGTCCGATCGTCGCTGGAAAAAAGCCATTCGCTTGCTCCAGGCCAGCGCCTTCTTTAGCGGACGTGATGCGGTAGTTCCCATCGATCTGATCCTGCTGAAAGACTGCCTGTGGTACGACGCACAAAGCCTGAATCTAATGCAGCAGCAGCTGGAAATATTGATGACCGGACACGCATGGCAACAGCAAGCCATGCTGACCCGTCTGGGCAGTATTGTGCAGCGCCGCATTCAGCTCCAGCAGCAGCAAAGCGATAAAACAGCATTCACCGTGATCCGTCAGGGCGGCATGTTCAGCCGTCGTCCTCATTATGATTTACCGCCGGAGGCCACGTCATCCGTCGTGACATTACTACTGCAAAAGCCCTTAAAGCTGCATGATATGGAAGTAATCCATATTGCTTTCGAACGTAGCGCGCTGGAACTGTGGTTAACCAAAGGCGGAGAGATCCGCGGAAAATTAAACGGCATCGGTTTTGCCCAGACGCTGAACATGGAAGTGGATAGCGCGCAGCACCTGGTTGTACGCGACGTCAGCTTACAAGGCTCTCGCCTGGCATTGCCCGGTACATCACAAGAGAGTATGCCCGCTGAAATAAAACAGGAGCTTGAAGCGCTCGATAACGAGTGGCATCAGCAGCACAGCGCATTTAGCGAGCAGCAAAAATGTCTGTTTATTCATAGCGACTGGTTAGGCCGCATTGAGGCCAGCCTGCAGGATGTCGGGGCACAAATCCGCCAGGCGCAACAATGCTGACCCTTGATACACTCAACATCATGCTGGCGGTCAGTGAAGAAGCGATGATCGAAGAGATGATCGTCGCCCTACTGGCTTCTCCAAAGATGGTGGTATTTTTTAACAAATTCCCTCGCCTTAAAAAAGCGATCACTGACGATATTCCCCGCTGGCGTGAATCTTTGCGTAGCCGCCTCAAAGATACCCATGTACCGCCGGAGTTAGCGGAAGAGGTTATATGCTATCAACAAAGCCAGCTCCTCTCTCATGCGCAGTTTATCGTCCAGCTACCGCAAATATTGTCGCTATTGCACCACCTCCATTCGCCATGGGCCGGACAAGCGCAGCAGTTGGTCAATGACAACAGCGCGTTTACGCCTGCCCTACATACGCTTTTTCTCCAGCGCTGGCGCCTGAGCCTGGTGGTGCAAACCACAACGCTGAATCAGCAACTGCTGGAAGAAGAGCGCGAGCATTTGCTCAGTGAAGTACAGGAACGGATGACCCTTAGCGGGCAACTGGAACCCGTACTGGCAGAAAATGACAACGCCGCAGGCCGGTTGTGGGATATGAGCGCAGGTCAAATCAAGCGCGGTGATTATCAGTTGATGGTGAAATATGGCGAATTCCTGACGCAACAACCTGAACTCCAGCGTCTGGCTGAGCAGTTAGGCCGTTCCAGAGAAGCGAAATCCGTACCGCGTAAAGATGCGCCAATGGAAACCTTCCGCACCCTGGTGCGCGAACCGGCAACCGTCCCGGAGCAAGTAGATGGCATCCAGCAAAGCGACGATATCCTGCGCCTGCTGCCGCCGGAACTGGCCACGCTGGGCATTACCGAACTGGAATACGAGTTCTACCGACGACTGGTGGAAAAGCAGCTGTTGACCTATCGCCTGCACGGCGAAGCATGGCGTGAGAAAGTCACGGAACGCCCCGTAGTGCATCAGGATTTTGACGAGCAACCGCGCGGACCGTTTATCGTCTGCGTTGATACTTCGGGATCGATGGGCGGGTTTAATGAGCAGTGTGCGAAAGCCTTTTGCCTGGCGCTAATGCGCGTCGCCCTTGCCGATAACCGACGCTGTTTCATCATGCTGTTTTCAACAGAAGTAGTGCGCTATGAGCTATCCGGCCCGGAGGGCATCGAACAGGCGATCCGTTTTTTAAGTCAGCGCTTTCGCGGTGGTACCGATATTGCCAGCTGTTTTCGCGCCATTACTGAGCGCATGCAGGGTCGGGAATGGTTTGATGCTGATGCGGTGGTGATCTCAGATTTTATCGCTCAGCGATTGCCCGATGAGGTTGTCAGCAAAGTGGGGGAATTACAGCGGGTGCACCAGCACCGTTTTCACGCGGTGGCGATGTCAGCACATGGTAAACCCGGTATCATGCGCATTTTCGATCATATCTGGCGCTTTGATACCGGGATGCGAAGCCGCCTGCTCAGACGCTGGCGGCGTTAATTCTTACAACAGAGAGGCGACGCTTTCACGTACCTGTGCCGGCCATACGCCACACTGAACCTGACCAATGTGTGGTAATTGCAGCAACAGCATGGTCAGACGCGACTGCCCAATTCCTCCACCAATCGTCTGTGGCATTTCACCGCGCAGCAGCGCCTGGTGCCATTCCAGACTCAGACGATCTTCATCTCCGGTCAGAGACAACTGATGTTTCAGAGCGTCAGCATCCACACGGATCCCCATAGAAGACAGCTCAAACGCATCCTCCAGTACCGGGTTCCAGACCAAAATATCACCGTTCAGACCGGCGTGACCCAGCTCGGATGCTGAACTCCAGTCATCATAATCCGGCGCACGTACATCATGGCGGTGACCGTCGCTGAGCTTGCCGCCGATCCCCACCAGGAATACCGCGCCCAGCTCTTTAGCGATCGCACGTTCACGACCTTTTGCGTCAAGACCAGGATAACGAGATAACAGTTCCTGGCTATGAACAAAGTGGATCTGCTCTGGCAGGAACGGTGCCAGACCAAACTCTTTGCTCACCGCAGCTTCGGTAGCCTTAATTCCCGCCCAGATAGCCTCTACCGTGCTTTTCAGAGTGGAGAATTGACGCTCGCCGTCGCCCATCACGCGCTCCCAGTCCCACTGGTCAACATACACTGAGTGCAGCGGGGAAAGGCGATCTTCATCAGGACGCAGGGCCTTCATATGCGTGTACAGCCCTTCGCCTGCGCTAAAGTCGTGTTGTCCTAATGTTTGACGCTTCCACTTCGCCAGTGAATGAACCACTTCGAATTGAGCGTCTGGCAATGCTTTAACCTTCACCTGCACCGCTTTTTCACAGCCCGACAAGTTATCTTGCGTGCCATCTCCTACGCGGCTGAGGATCGGAGCCTGAACTTCGATCAGACCTAAACGCTCTTCCAGCTGACGAGAAAAATGAGATTTTACGAAGCTAATTTGACGTTGTTTGGCAATGTAAGCGGTTTTCATTATGTGTACTCCTGTGTCCTGTTGCCTATGATTAAGCAACAGAATGTAGGTAATATTCAATAATCAACAAACAAAAAGCCGTCTTCGATTTTGATTCGTTAAAATTAACGTCTAAAATAGAGGGAATCATTAATCTACATAAGAAAAACCTATGGAAAATTATCAGATCGACAATCTGGACCGCGGCATTCTTGACGCCCTGATGGAAAATGCCCGAACGGCCTATGCCGAATTGGCCAAACAGTTCGGCGTGAGCCCGGGGACAATTCACGTTCGCGTAGAGAAGATGAAGCAGGCCGGGATTATTACCGGCGCGCGGATTGATGTTAGTCCCAAACAGTTGGGCTATGACGTCGGTTGCTTTATCGGCATCATCCTGAAAAGTGCGAAAGACTATCCGTCAGCGTTGGCCAGACTGGAAAGCCTCGATGAGGTGACCGAAGCGTATTACACCACCGGGCACTACAGCATCTTTATAAAGGTGATGTGCAAGTCGATCGACGCGTTACAGCAGGTACTTATCAACAAGATCCAAACAATTGATGAAATTCAGTCCACGGAGACCCTGATCGTCCTGCAAAACCCGATCATGCGTACCATCAAGCCATGATCGCTTTTTTTAATCCCCTATTTTTCCACAGGTAGATCCCAGCTCGCTCACAGCGTACAATACGCCCTCTTTATAAAGGTGGGCGATCATGGCAGAAATCACTCTTATCAGCGGCAGCACGCTTGGCAGTGCGGAATATGTAGCAGAGCATCTGGCTGAAAAACTGGACGACGCGGGTTTTTCCAGCGAAATACTGCATGGGCCAATGCTTGAAGAGGTCCCGACTGATGGGATCTGGCTGATTATTAGCTCCACGCACGGTGCGGGAGACATTCCTGACAACCTGCAGCCTTTATATGATGCCTTATGCGAGCAAAAACCGGACCTTTCACAAGTGCACTTTGGTGCAATCGGGATCGGCAGTCGTGAATATGACACCTTTTGCGGCGCAATCGACAAGCTGGAAGCCGAACTGAAAGCCTGCGGGGCAAAACAGATCGGCGAAACGCTCAGGATCAACGTACTGGAACATGAAATTCCGGAAGATCCGGCTGAAATTTGGCTGGGATCCTGGCATCCATTGCTCAGAGATTTGTAAAGATCGTACTTTTTTATGTGGATAACTCTGGTTAAAAGCTTGGATCAACCGGTAGTTATCCCAAGAACAACCGTTGTTCAGTTTTTGAGTTGTGTATAACCTTTCATTCTGCTCCCAGCTTATACGGGCCAGGATCACCGATCATTCACAGCTAATGATCCTCAACAACCTGTTGATCTTATTCAAAGGATCGCCCTTATCCACAGAAAGTTGCGATCCTAATAAGAGATCACAATAAAACAGATCTCTAAATAAAAAGATCTTCTTTTTAATACCCAGGATCCCAGGGCTTTCTCGATCGACTAAAGTTGAGTAGAATCCACGGCCCGGGCTTCAATCCACTTTCACACCGCGTTATGCGAGGCAATTACCATGTTTTATCAGGATCCTTTTGACGTCATCATCATTGGCGGGGGTCATGCAGGCACCGAGGCCGCAATGGCCGCGGCGCGAATGGGTCAACAGACTCTGCTTTTGACACACAATATCGACACACTGGGACAGATGAGTTGCAACCCGGCGATCGGCGGTATTGGGAAGGGACACCTGGTAAAAGAAGTGGATGCGCTTGGTGGGTTGATGGCAAAAGCGATCGACCATGCAGGTATCCAGTTTAGGATACTAAACGCCAGCAAAGGGCCAGCCGTTCGTGCTACCCGAGCTCAGGCCGACCGTGTGCTCTATCGCCAGGCTGTACGCACCGCACTCGAGAATCAACCCAATCTGATGATCTTCCAACAGGCGGTTGAAGATCTGATTGTTGAAAACGATCGTGTTGTGGGTGCAGTGACCCAAATGGGACTGAAGTTCCGTGCCAAAGCGGTTGTATTAACCGTAGGGACTTTTCTTGACGGCAAAATTCATATTGGTCTGGACAACTACAGCGGCGGCCGTGCTGGCGATCCGCCGTCTATCCCGCTGTCACGCCGTCTGCGTGAACTGCCTTTGCGCGTCAGCCGCCTGAAAACCGGTACGCCGCCGCGTATCGATGCACGCACTATTGATTTCAGCGTGCTCGGCCAGCAAAACAGCGATAACCCGATGCCGGTCTTCTCATTCCTGGGCGATGCTTCTCAACATCCGCGTCAGATGCCGTGTTACATCACGCATACCAATGAGAGAACCCATGACGTGATCCGCAATAACCTCGATCGTAGCCCGATGTACGCAGGCGTGATCGAAGGTATCGGTCCGCGCTACTGCCCGTCGATCGAAGACAAAGTGATGCGCTTTGCCGATCGTAATCAGCATCAGATCTTCCTCGAACCGGAAGGACTGACGTCTAATGAAATTTATCCGAATGGTATCTCCACCAGCTTGCCGTTCGATGTGCAGATGCAAATTGTCCGCTCCATGCAGGGAATGGAAAATGCCAGAATCGTCCGTCCTGGCTACGCGATTGAGTATGATTTCTTCGATCCGCGCGACCTGAAACCCACTCTGGAAAGTAAATTCATCCAGGGTCTGTTCTTTGCGGGCCAGATTAACGGTACTACCGGTTACGAAGAAGCTGCCGCGCAAGGGATGCTGGCGGGTCTGAACGCCGCACGCTTGTCTGCTGAGAAAGACGGTTGGGCACCGCGTCGCGATCAGGCTTATCTTGGTGTACTGGTGGACGATCTGTGTACGCTTGGCACCAAAGAACCGTATCGCATGTTCACCTCACGCGCAGAATACCGTTTGATGCTGCGCGAAGATAACGCCGACCTGCGTCTGACCGAAATTGGGCGTGAACTGGGTCTGGTGGACGACGAGCGCTGGGCTCGTTTCAACGAGAAGCTAGAGCGTATCGAACAGGAACGTCAGCGTCTTAAATCAACCTGGGTAAATCCGTTAGCGGAATCTGCAGCAGAAGTGAATGCTCACCTGGCTACGCCTTTGTCTCGTGAAGCCAGCGGTGAAGATCTCCTGCGCCGCCCGGATATGACCTATGCTCAATTGACCTCTTTATCTGCTTTCGCACCAGCGCTCGACGATGCTCAGGCCGCGGAACAGGTTGAGATTCAGGTGAAATACGAAGGGTATATCGCCCGTCAGCAGGAAGAAATCGAAAGACAACAGCGTAATGAGAACACCCTGTTGCCTGCAACGCTGGATTATCGTCAGGTCTCAGGCTTGTCGAATGAAGTTATCGCCAAGCTGAACGATCACAAACCGGTATCGATCGGCCAGGCATCGCGTATTTCTGGCGTAACGCCTGCCGCCATTTCCATTCTGCTGGTATGGCTGAAGAAACAAGGTATGCTGCGCCGCAGCGCTTGATAACACTATTTTGGCGGCGGGCGCTTCGCCTGCCCGCCCTACAAATTTGTAGTCCCGATAAGCTATAGCGCATCGGGAAATTGATTATGAACAGGTAACGACCGTGCTCAACAAACTCTCTCGTCTGCTGGCTGATGCTGGTATTTCTCTTACCGATCACCAGAAAAATCAGCTGATTGCGTATGTCGATATGCTGCACAAATGGAACAAAGCGTACAACTTGACGTCGGTACGGGATCCCAACGAAATGCTGGTGCGCCATATTCTGGACAGTATTGTCGTCGCGCCGTATCTGAAGGGGGAGCGTTTTATCGACGTGGGTACGGGACCGGGCCTGCCGGGTATTCCTCTCTCTATCGTGCGCCCTGAAGCGCATTTCACACTGCTGGATAGTCTGGGAAAACGCGTCCGTTTCTTGCGTCAGGTGCAGCATGAGCTTGCGCTTACTAACATCACTCCTGTGCAAAGTCGCGTTGAAGAATTCCCTTCAGAGCCGCCGTTCGATGGGGTCATTAGCCGTGCGTTCGCGTCACTTACTGATATGGTGAGTTGGTGCCATCATTTGCCTGGCCTGGATGGGCGTTTTTATGCGCTAAAAGGGCTGTTGCCAGAAGACGAAATTGCTTCGTTGCCTGCAGAATTCAGCGTCGAGTCGGTCGAAAAATTACGCGTTCCGCAACTGGATGGTGAACGTCATCTGGTGGTTATTAAGCCAAACAAAATTTAATTTTTATCAAAAAAAATAGAAAAAAAACGGCTATTCAGGTGTTAAAAGTCATAGGGAATAGTGTGGTTAAATGTCGTTACAATTCACTAGCGCCTTACGGTTTTGCATCATAACTATAACGTACCGTTTTTTGTTAAAAGCGAAACAAGTCAGCTGTGAAAATATCAGTCTGCTAAAAATAGAACGTAAGAACCACCCGTTGTGTTAATTTTTTATTATAAATGTCAATGCGTGGTTTTTTTGTTGTTAGCTGTTGTTTTTGAAATAGTGGCTATTTTTACGCTTAAATATCAAAAAGATGAAAAGGCATCATTTGCCACGTAAATAAATTATGCGAAGGTGAATATGTTCAATATGTGATCTGGTGCACGCTTTGCCGCCAGTATTTACGCGGCATTTGCAGTTTTGCATGATCGTTCACAGTTTGCTTAAAAGTGATAAATGTGGGGTAGCGAAAAATATTTAAACATTTATTCACTTTTTAGCTACTTATTGTTTGAAATCACGAAGGCGCACCGTATAATTTGACCGCTTTTTGATGCTTGACTCTAAGCCATAAAGAACGTTTTATACGACACGCGGCATACCTCGAAGGGAGCAGGAGTAAAAACGTGATGTCTATGTCGCTCTTGAGTCGAAACGTTGCTCGTAAGCTTTTGCTCACACAGTTTCTGGCGGTAATAGCAAGTGGATTGCTGTTTAGCCTCAAAGACCCTTTCTGGGGCATCTCCGCATTGTGCGGTGGATTGGCAGTGTTACTGCCTAATGTGTTGTTTATGATATTTGCCTGGCGTCACCAGGCGCATACACCAGCTAAAGGCCGAGTAGCCTGGACGTTCGCCTTCGGCGAAGCCTTCAAGGTGTTAGCTATGCTGGTTTTGCTGGTGGTGGCGTTGGCTGTTTTGAAAGCGGTATTCATGCCGCTGATCGTTACGTGGGTTTTGGTGCTGGTGGTTCAGATACTGGCGCCGGCTGTAATTAACAACAAAGGGTAAAGGCATCATGGCTTCAGAAAATATGACGCCGCAGGATTACATAGGACACCATCTGAATAACCTTCAGTTGGACCTACGTACATTCTCGCTGGTGGATCCGCACAACCCCCCAGCCACCTTCTGGACGCTCAATATTGACTCCATTTTCTTCTCGGTGGTTCTGGGTCTGTTGTTCCTGCTTATGTTCCGTAGCGTAGCTAAAAAGGCGACCAGCGGCGTACCAGGTAAATTTCAGACCGCGATTGAGCTGGTAATCGGCTTTGTGCATGGTAGCGTGAAAGACATGTACCATGGCAAAAGCAAGCTGATTGCTCCGCTGGCCCTGACGATTTTCGTCTGGGTATTCCTGATGAACTTGATGGATTTACTGCCTATCGACCTGCTGCCGTACATCGGTGAGCATATCTTTGGCCTGCCGGCTCTGCGTGTGGTTCCGTCTGCTGACGTGAACATCACCCTGTCGATGGCGCTGGGCGTATTTATCCTCATTCTGTTCTACAGCATCAAAATGAAAGGCATCGGCGGCTTCGCGAAAGAGTTGACGCTGCAGCCGTTCAATCACTGGGCGTTCATCCCTGTCAACTTAATCCTTGAAGGGGTAAGCCTGCTGTCCAAACCAATTTCTCTTGGTCTGCGACTGTTCGGCAACATGTATGCCGGTGAGCTGATTTTCATTCTGATTGCTGGTCTGTTGCCGTGGTGGTCACAGTGGATCCTGAATGTGCCATGGGCCATTTTCCACATACTGATTATCACGCTGCAAGCCTTCATATTTATGGTTCTGACGATTGTCTATCTGTCGATGGCATCTGAAGAGCATTAATTTACCAACACTACTACGTTTTAACTGAAACAAACTGGAGACTGTCATGGAAAACCTGAATATGGATCTGCTGTACATTGCTGCCGCTGTGATGATGGGTCTGGCGGCAATCGGTGCTGCGATCGGTATCGGCATCCTCGGGGGTAAATTCCTGGAAGGCGCAGCGCGTCAACCGGATCTGATTCCTCTGCTGCGTACTCAGTTCTTTATCGTTATGGGTCTGGTGGATGCAATCCCAATGATCGCTGTAGGTCTGGGTCTGTACGTGATGTTTGCTGTCGCGTAGTAAGCGTTGCTTGAATTAAGAGCAATATCAGAACGTTAACTAGATAGAGGCATTGTGCTGTGAATCTTAACGCAACAATCCTCGGCCAGGCCATCGCGTTTGTCCTGTTCGTTCTGTTCTGCATGAAGTACGTATGGCCGCCTTTAATGGCTGCCATCGAAAAACGTCAAAAAGAAATTGCTGACGGCCTTGCTTCTGCAGAACGAGCACATAAGGATCTTGACCTTGCAAAGGCCAGCGCGACCGACCAGCTGAAAAAAGCGAAGGCGGAAGCTCAGGTAATCATTGAGCAGGCGAACAAACGCCGTGCTCAGATCCTGGACGAAGCTAAAACTGAAGCAGAGCAGGAACGTACTAAAATCGTGGCACAGGCGCAGGCGGAAATTGACGCCGAGCGTAAACGTGCTCGCGAAGAACTGCGTAAGCAAGTTGCTATCCTGGCTGTTGCTGGCGCCGAGAAGATCATCGAACGTTCCGTGGATGAAGCTGCTAATAGCGACATCGTGGACAAACTTGTCGCTGAACTGTAAGGAGGGAGGGGCTGATGTCTGAATTTATTACGGTAGCTCGCCCCTACGCCAAAGCAGCTTTTGACTTTGCCGTTGAGCACCAAAGCGTTGACCGTTGGCAGGATATGCTGACGTTTGCCGCTGAGGTGACGAAAAACGAACAAATGGCAGAGCTTCTCTCTGGCGCGCTGGCGCCGGAAACGCTCGCTGAGTCGTTTATCGCCGTGTGCGGTGAGCAGCTGGACGAAAGCGGCCAAAACCTGATTAGGGTAATGGCTGAAAATAACCGTCTGAATGCGCTCCCGGATGTTCTTGAGCAGTTTATTCATCTGCGTGCAGCCAGTGAGGCTATCTCTGAGGTAGAAGTCACTTCTGCCAATGCACTGAGTGATGAACAGCTTACGAAGATTAGTGCAGCGATGGAAAAACGTCTGTCACGCAAAGTTAAGCTGAATTGCAAAATCGATAAGTCTGTAATGGCTGGCGTAATCATCCGAGCGGGTGATATGGTCATTGATGGCAGCGTACGCGGCCGTCTTGAGCGCCTTGCAGACGTCTTGCAGTCTTAAGGGGACTGGAGCATGCAACTGAATTCCACCGAAATCAGCGAACTGATCAAGCAGCGCATTGCTCAGTTCAATGTTGTGAGCGAAGCTCACAACGAAGGTACTATTGTTTCTGTAAGTGACGGTGTTATCCGCATTCACGGCCTGGCCGATTGTATGCAGGGTGAGATGATTTCCCTGCCGGGTAACCGTTACGCTATCGCACTGAACCTGGAGCGCGACTCCGTAGGTGCCGTTGTGATGGGTCCATACGCTGACCTCGCCGAAGGCATGAAGGTTAAGTGTACGGGTCGTATTCTGGAAGTTCCGGTTGGCCGTGGCCTGCTGGGTCGTGTGGTGAACACTCTGGGTTCCCCAATTGACGGTAAAGGTCCGGTTGATAACGATGGCTTCTCGCCAATCGAAGTTATCGCACCAGGCGTAATCGAACGTCAGTCCGTCGACCAGCCAGTACAGACAGGTTATAAATCTGTTGATGCCATGATCCCAATCGGTCGTGGCCAGCGTGAGCTGATCATCGGTGACCGTCAGACAGGTAAAACTGCGATGGCAATCGATGCCATCATCAACCAGCGTGATTCCGGTATCAAATGTGTGTACGTGGCTATCGGCCAGAAAGCGTCCACCATTTCTAACGTGGTTCGTAAACTGGAAGAACACGGCGCACTGTCCAACACCATCGTTGTTGTGGCGACCGCGTCTGAATCTGCTGCTCTGCAATACCTGGCGCCATATGCCGGTTGCGCAATGGGCGAATACTTCCGTGACCGCGGTGAAGACGCGCTGATCGTTTACGATGACCTGTCTAAACAGGCTGTTGCTTACCGTCAGGTTTCCCTGCTGCTCCGTCGTCCACCAGGACGTGAAGCATTCCCGGGCGACGTATTTTACCTCCACTCCCGTCTGCTGGAGCGCGCATCCCGCGTAAACGCGGAATACGTTGAGAAGTTCACCAATGGTGAAGTTAAAGGTAAAACCGGCTCCCTGACCGCTCTGCCGATTATCGAAACCCAGGCGGGTGACGTTTCTGCGTTCGTTCCGACCAACGTAATTTCCATTACAGATGGTCAGATCTTCCTGGAAACCAACCTGTTCAACTCCGGTATTCGTCCGGCAGTTAACCCGGGTATCTCCGTATCTCGTGTAGGTGGTGCAGCGCAGACCAAGATCATCAAGAAACTGTCCGGTGGTATTCGTACCGCACTGGCGCAGTATCGTGAACTGGCAGCGTTTTCTCAGTTCGCTTCCGACCTGGATGAAGCTACTCGTAAGCAGCTGAGCCACGGTCAGAAAGTAACTGAACTGCTGAAGCAGAAACAGTACGCCCCAATGTCTGTAGCACAGCAGGGTGTGGTGCTGTTTGCGGCTGAACGCGGTTACCTCGAAGATGTGGAACTGGCGAAAATCGGTAGCTTTGAAGCCGCTCTGCTGGCTTACGTTGACCGTGACCACGCTCCGCTGATGCAAGAGATCAACCAGTCCGGTGGCTATAACGATGAAATCGAAGGCAAGCTGAAAGCTATCCTCGATTCCTTCAAGGCAACCCAGTCCTGGTAACGTCTGGCGGTCTGCTTTAGGGCGGACCGCAAGGCATTGAGGAGAAGCTCATGGCCGGCGCAAAAGAGATACGTAGTAAGATCGCAAGCGTCCAGAACACGCAGAAGATCACTAAAGCGATGGAGATGGTCGCCGCTTCCAAAATGCGTAAATCGCAGGATCGCATGGCGGCCAGCCGTCCTTATGCAGAGACCATGCGCAAAGTGATTGGTCACCTTGCGAATGGTAATCTGGAATATAAGCACCCTTACCTGGAAGAACGCGACGTTAAGCGCGTGGGCTACCTGGTGGTGTCGACCGACCGTGGTCTGTGCGGTGGCTTGAACATTAACCTGTTCAAAAAGCTGCTGGCGGATATGAAAGCATGGTCCGATAAAGGCGTTCAGTGCGATATCGCAATGATCGGCTCTAAGGGCGTGTCTTTCTTTAACTCCGTTGGCGGTAATGTGATTGCTCAGGTAACCGGCATGGGGGATAACCCTTCCCTGTCCGAACTGATCGGTCCGGTTAAAGTGATGCTGCAGGCCTACGATGAAGGTCGTCTGGACAGACTGTACGTTGTCAGCAACAAATTTATTAACACCATGTCTCAGACGCCAATCATCACCCAACTGCTGCCTCTGCCGGCATCAGATGATGATGAATTGAAGCGTAAATCCTGGGATTACCTGTATGAGCCAGACCCGAAAGCGCTGCTGGATACCCTGCTGCGTCGTTATGTCGAGTCTCAGGTTTATCAGGGCGTGGTAGAAAACCTGGCCAGCGAGCAGGCCGCACGTATGGTGGCGATGAAAGCCGCGACCGACAATGGCGGCAGCCTGATTAAAGAGCTGCAGTTGGTATACAACAAAGCTCGTCAGGCCAGCATTACTCAGGAACTCACCGAAATCGTCGGTGGTGCATCCGCGGTATAACCAGGTTAATTCGTAGAGGATTCAAGATGGCTACTGGAAAAATTGTCCAGGTAATCGGCGCCGTGGTTGACGTCGAATTCCCTCAGGATGCCGTACCGCGCGTGTACGATGCTCTTGAGGTTATGAATGGTAAAGAGAGCCTGGTGCTGGAAGTTCAGCAGCAGCTCGGCGGCGGTATCGTACGTACCATCGCCATGGGTTCTTCCGACGGTCTGCGTCGTGGTCTGGAAGTTAAAGATCTCGAGCACCCGATCGAAGTCCCGGTAGGTAAAGCAACTCTGGGTCGTATCATGAACGTCCTGGGTCACCCGATCGACATGAAAGGCGATATCGGTGAAGAAGAGCGTTGGGCTATCCACCGCGCGGCACCTTCCTATGAAGAGCTGTCCAGCTCTCAGGAACTGCTGGAAACCGGCATCAAAGTTATCGACCTGATGTGTCCGTTCGCTAAGGGCGGTAAAGTTGGTCTGTTCGGTGGTGCGGGTGTAGGTAAAACCGTAAACATGATGGAGCTGATCCGTAACATCGCGATCGAACACTCCGGTTACTCCGTGTTTGCGGGCGTGGGTGAACGTACTCGTGAGGGTAACGACTTCTACCACGAAATGACCGACTCCAACGTTCTGGACAAAGTATCCCTGGTATATGGCCAGATGAACGAGCCGCCGGGAAACCGTCTGCGCGTTGCTCTGACCGGTCTGACCATGGCAGAGAAGTTCCGTGACGAAGGTCGTGACGTTCTGCTGTTCGTTGATAACATCTATCGTTACACCCTGGCCGGTACAGAAGTATCCGCACTGCTGGGTCGTATGCCATCAGCGGTAGGCTACCAGCCGACCCTGGCGGAAGAGATGGGTGTTCTTCAGGAACGTATAACCTCTACCAAAACCGGTTCTATCACCTCCGTTCAGGCGGTATACGTACCTGCGGATGACTTGACTGACCCATCCCCAGCAACCACCTTTGCTCACTTAGATGCAACCGTGGTACTGAGCCGTCAGATCGCCTCTCTGGGTATCTACCCGGCAGTTGACCCGCTGGACTCCACCAGCCGTCAGCTGGATCCGCTGGTTGTTGGTCAGGAACACTACGACACCGCGCGTGGCGTACAGTCTCTGCTGCAGCGTTATCAGGAACTGAAAGACATCATCGCCATCCTGGGTATGGATGAACTGTCTGAAGAAGACAAACTGGTGGTAGCACGCGCACGTAAAATTCAGCGCTTCCTGTCCCAGCCGTTCTTCGTTGCGGAAGTATTCACCGGTTCTCCGGGTAAATACGTATCCCTGAAAGACACCATCCGTGGCTTTAAAGGTATCATGGAAGGCGAATACGACCACCTGCCAGAGCAGGCGTTCTACATGGTTGGTTCTATCGACGAAGCCGTGGAAAAAGCCAAAAAACTTTAACGCCTTAATCGGAGGGTGATATGGCAATGACTTACCACCTGGACGTCGTCAGCGCAGAGCAGCAAATGTTCTCTGGTCTGGTCGAAAAAATCCAGGTAACGGGTAGTGAAGGTGAACTGGGTATTTTCCCGGGTCACGCACCGCTGCTCACCGCCATTAAGCCTGGTATGATCCGCATCGTTAAACAGTTCGGTCATGAAGAGTTTATCTATCTGTCTGGCGGCATTCTCGAAGTGCAGCCTGGCAGCGTGACCGTTCTGGCTGATACCGCGATTCGCGGACAGGATCTCGATGAAGCGAGAGCCCTGGAAGCGAAGCGTAAGGCTGAAGAGCACATTAAGAGCTCTCATGGTGACGTGGATTACGCTCAGGCATCTGCGGAACTGGCCAAAGCGATCGCGAAACTGCGCGTTATCGAGTTGACCAAAAAAGCGATGTAACACCGGCTTGAAAAGCACAAAAGCCAGTCTGGTTGCCAGGCTGGCTTTTTTTATGGTTTTGTTTCAGTGAAAGTGGAACTAAAAAGCTGTTTTATTATTTTATTATTTTGTGATTTGTGTCACAAAAATATTGATCGGTTAAAAAATGAGGCGTAGACTATTTTTTGTGTGATGTGTATCACATAATTAACTCAGATAAAAACAGGATAGCAACATGAAACTGATTAATAAAATCATCGCCCTTTTCAGCAGCATGGAAGTTTAGTCTTCCCGACCTGCTCTGTGGCGCGATGCTTCATACGGTTATCAGCACGCGCCAGCTGTTATTAAATCCCACTCTTCCGCTTGATCGTTTGTCCTCTTCCCTTTTAAAACAGTATTTTTCTGCTTCTCGCTGATCACATTAATAATATTGTACTTTTCTTTTGTAACTCTTTATTCATGCAGTAAAAAAATAGCAAAAACATTAACCTAAGGCTTTAATAAGAGCAGACTCCTGGTTTTGGGAGACAAAAGACGCCGAAATAGACGAAAATAGAGTGTTATCAGAGGGGAAATTTTCCCGATTGAACGTTTTATTTTCGGTCAATTTCACGATGAAAAAAATGTAGTATTTTCAATGTGAAACGGTATAAATTCGTTCTCAAATTACAGTCAGGACGTGTATGTTGAATAATGCTATGAGCGTCGTGATCCTTGCCGCAGGCAAAGGCACGCGTATGTATTCCGATCTCCCTAAAGTGCTGCATACCCTCGCAGGAAAGCCGATGGTTCAGCATGTCATTGATGCCGCTAATGAATTAGGTGCGACTCACGTACATCTGGTCTACGGGCACGGTGGTGATTTGCTTAAGCAGACGCTGAAAGATGGCAATCTAAACTGGATTCTGCAGGCAGAGCAGTTGGGGACCGGCCATGCAATGCAGCAGGCAGCGCCATTCTTTGGTGATGACGAAGACATTTTAATGCTCTATGGCGATGTGCCGCTGATCTCTACCGATACCTTACGTAGCCTGCGTGATGCTAAACCGCAGGGCGGCATCGGCCTGTTAACGGTAAAACTGGATGATCCATCCGGCTATGGGCGTATTACGCGTGAGAACGGTAACGTCACCGGTATCGTCGAGCATAAAGATGCAACTGACGAGCAGCGCCAAATCCAGGAAATCAACACCGGTATTCTGATTGCCAATGGCGCGGATATGAAGCGCTGGCTGTCCAAACTCACCAATAACAATGCGCAGGGTGAATACTACATCACCGATATCATTGCGATGGCGTATCAGGAAGGACGCGAAATTGCTGCGGTACATCCGGCACGTATTAGCGAAACGGAAGGGGTGAATAACCGTCTTCAGTTATCCCGTCTGGAGCGTGTTTATCAGTCTGAGCAAGCAGAGAAACTGTTGTTGGCGGGCGTGATGCTGCGCGATCCTGCACGTTTTGATCTTCGCGGTACGCTTATTCACGGGCGCGATGTTGAAATTGATACTAACGTTATCATTGAAGGTAACGTAACCGTTGGGGATCGCGTCAAGATTGGTGCTGGCTGTATCATCAAAAACAGCGTGATTGGTGAAGGTTGTGAGCTTAGCCCATACAGTGTGGTGGAAGATGCCCATCTGGAAGCCGCTTGCACCATCGGTCCATTCGCGCGTCTGCGCCCGGGTGCTGAGCTGCAGGAAGGCGCGCACGTGGGTAACTTCGTCGAAATGAAAAAAGCGCGTCTGGGTAAAGGTTCTAAAGCTGGTCATCTGACCTATCTGGGCGATGCGGAAATTGGCGATAATGTGAATATCGGCGCGGGTACGATTACCTGCAACTACGATGGTGCCAATAAGTTTAAAACCATTATTGGTGATGATGTGTTTGTGGGTTCTGATACTCAGTTGGTGGCCCCTGTCACCGTGGGTAAAGGTGCCACCATCGCTGCTGGCACTACCGTAACGCGTAATGTCGCCGATAACGAACTGGTATTAAGCCGTGTACCTCAGGTCCATAAACAGGGCTGGCAGCGTCCGGTGAAGAAGAAGTAAGTGATTTTTGCCGGATGGCGGCCTACGTGCGGTGACGTTCTGTAGGCCTGATAAGCGTAAGCGCCATCAGGCAGACAAGAGATGAGGGGATAACATAATCCTCCGCTCAACAAGCAGTACCATAAAAATAACCCCAATCTCTACAAGGCTCGGGGCGCCCGGAAAGGGCAAATACAGGTCAGCGACAACGACAGGCAAATGCCTAAATTCGGAATCAAAAAATATGTGTGGAATTGTTGGCGCTATCGCGCAGCGTGATGTAGCTGAAATCCTTCTCGAAGGTTTACGTCGTCTGGAATATCGTGGTTATGACTCTGCTGGTCTGGCCGTTGTCGATGCTGAAGGCAACATGACCCGTCTGCGTCGTCTGGGTAAAGTGCAGATGCTGACTGCTGCTGCGGAAGAACATCCGCTGCATGGTGGTACAGGTATCGCTCATACCCGTTGGGCGACACACGGTGAACCTTCAGAAGTGAACGCGCATCCCCATGTTTCTGAACACATTGTTGTTGTGCATAACGGCATCATTGAAAACCATGAACCTCTGCGTGAACTACTGAAAACCCGTGGTTACACCTTTGTTTCTGAAACCGACACCGAAGTGATTGCTCACCTGGTGCATTGGGAACTGGAACAGGGTGGTACGCTGCGTGAAGCCGTACTGCGTACTATTCCACAGTTGCGCGGTGCCTATGGCACGGTGATCATGGATACCCGTAACCCGGAAACGCTGCTGGCGGCCCGTTCAGGTAGCCCGCTGGTGATTGGTCTGGGGATGGGGGAAAACTTTATCGCTTCCGATCAGTTGGCGCTGCTGCCGGTAACCCGTCGCTTTATCTTCCTGGAAGAAGGTGACATCGCAGAAGTGACCCGTCGTTCTGTCTCTATTTTCGACAAGTCTGGCGCACAAGTGAAGCGTCAGGATATCGAATCGAATCTGCAGTATGACGCGGGCGAAAAAGGTATTTATCGCCACTACATGCAGAAAGAGATCTACGAACAGCCGAACGCAATTAAAAATACGCTGACCGGTCGCATTAGTCACGGTGAGGTGGATTTAAGCGAACTGGGTTCACGTGCCAACGAGTTGCTGTCTCAGGTTGAGCATATCCAGATTATCGCCTGTGGTACGTCCTACAACTCCGGTATGGTGTCCCGCTACTGGTTTGAATCGCTGGCTGGTATTCCTTGTGATGTCGAAATCGCTTCCGAGTTCCGCTATCGCAAATCCGCCGTGCGTCGTAACAGCCTGATGATTACCCTTTCCCAGTCCGGTGAAACGGCGGATACCCTGGCGGGTCTGCGCTTATCTAAAGAGCTGGGCTATCTGGGATCGCTGGCTATTTGTAACGTACCGGGATCTTCTCTGGTGCGCGAATCCGACCTGGCGATGATGACCAATGCCGGTACCGAAATCGGTGTGGCCTCGACGAAAGCATTTACTACCCAACTGACCGTTCTGCTGATGCTGGTGGCGAAACTGTCTCGTCTGAAAGGCCTGGATGCGTCTATCGAGCAGGAGATCGTTCATGGTCTGCAGGCGCTGCCGAGCCGTATTGAGCAGATGCTGTCTCAGGACAAACGCATTGCCGCTCTGGCGGAAGGTTTCTCAGACAAACACCATGCGCTGTTCCTGGGGCGTGGCGATCAGTACCCGATTGCGCTGGAAGGCGCGCTGAAGCTGAAAGAGATCTCTTATATTCACGCTGAAGCATATGCTGCAGGCGAACTGAAACACGGTCCGCTGGCGCTGATTGATGCCGATATGCCGGTTATCGTAGTTGCACCGAACAACGAACTGTTGGAAAAACTGAAATCCAACATTGAAGAAGTTCGCGCTCGTGGCGGTCAGTTGTACGTCTTTGCGGACCAGGATGCTGGCTTTACCAGCAGCGAAAACATGCACATCATTGAGATGCCGCATGTGGAAGAGGTGATTGCACCGATCTTCTACACCGTTCCGTTGCAGTTGCTGGCGTATCACGTGGCGCTGATTAAAGGCACCGACGTGGACCAGCCGCGTAACCTGGCAAAGTCGGTTACCGTAGAGTAATCCGCACTTAACTGAACTGAAAATGCCCTGCTGCAAGCGGGGCATTTTTTTAGCTTGTTCTGTTTTTAATCAATTACCCCGCCTGTTTTATGTGACAAACCGTCATCTTCAACTACTGTTTTCAGTGTCATAAAAAGAAAATTTCAGCGAAATGTTATTGTCATGATGGTGATTAACATTCTGTTTTAAATGTATTTTTAGATAAAAAACTTCCCAAGTTTTTCATTGTCATAAAACTGTCATATTTCGTACATTTAACTGTCACCTGTTTGTCCTATTTTGCTCACAGTAGCAACTCAAACAACGATTTACGAAAACCGTGCAGGAGACATTATGAAAGTTATGCGTACCACTGTCGCAACTGTTGTCGCCGCGACCTTATCCATGAGCGCGTTTTCTGCGTTTGCAGCAGCGAGCCTGACAGGTGCAGGTGCAACCTTCCCTGCGCCAGTGTATGCCAAATGGGCAGATACCTATCAGAAAGAGACCGGTAGCAAAGTAAACTACCAGGGTATCGGCTCCTCCGGTGGTGTAAAACAAATTACGGCCAATACCGTTGATTTCGGCGCCTCAGACGCACCGTTGTCTGACGAGAAACTGGCGCAAGAAGGCCTGTTCCAGTTCCCGACGGTTATCGGTGGTGTGGTGCTGGCGGTGAACATCCCTGGCCTGAAATCCGGCGAACTGGTGCTGGACGGTAAAACGCTGGGCGACATCTACCTCGGTAAAATTAAGAAGTGGGATGATGAAGCCATCACCAAACTGAACCCGGGTCTGAAGCTGCCTTCTCAGAATATCGCCGTTGTGCGTCGTGCTGACGGTTCCGGTACTTCATTCGTTTTCACCAGCTACCTGGCGAAAGTGAACGAAGAGTGGAAATCTAAAATTGGTTCCGGCTCTACCGTTAACTGGCCGACCGGTCTGGGCGGTAAAGGTAACGACGGTATCGCTGCGTTCGTACAGCGTCTGCCGGGTTCTATCGGCTACGTTGAGTACGCTTACGCTAAGCAGAACAACCTGGCGTACACCAAGCTGGTCTCTGCTGATGGCAAACCGGTAAGTCCGACCGAAGAAAACTTTGCCAACGCTGCAAAAGGCGCTGACTGGAGCAAAACCTTCGCTCAGGATCTGACTAACCAGAAAGGTGACGATGCGTGGCCGATCACTTCCACCACCTTCATCCTGGTGCATAAAGAGCAGAAGAAACCTGAGCAGGGCGCTGAAGTGCTGAAGTTCTTCGATTGGGCGTACAAAAATGGCGGCAAACAGGCTAATGACCTGGATTACGCCAGCCTGCCGGACAGCGTGGTTGAGCAGATTCGTGCTGCATGGAAGACCAACGTGAAGGACAGCAGCGGTAAAGCGCTGTACTAAATACCCGTCATACTTCGAGCCGCAGCTGTGTTGGCTGTGCTTGTTCACCCCAGTCACATAGTGAATCTATGTGACTGGGTATTCACAAGCTTGCTGCCTTGCTGCAACTCGAATTATTTAGGGTATGGCATTACGTTAGCCGGGAAGCACGATAAAATGCGTGCTTCCTGGCCCAAACTTAAAGAGTGATTTATGGCTGCAACCAAGCCTGCTTTGAACCCACCGGGTAAAAAAGGTGACATGATATTCAGCGCGCTGGTAAAACTGGCTGCGCTGATTGTGCTATTGATGTTGGGTGGCATTATTGTCTCTCTGGTTATCTCCTCCTGGCCAAGCATTCAGAAATTTGGCTTCTCCTTTCTGTGGACTAAAGAATGGGATGCGCCAAACGATATCTACGGTGCATTAGTACCGATTTACGGTACGCTGGTCACCTCGCTTATCGCACTGCTGATCGCCGTTCCGGTGAGTTTTGGCATTGCCTTATTCCTGACTGAACTTGCTCCTGGCTGGCTGCGTCGCCCGCTGGGTATCGCTATTGAATTGCTGGCGGCAATTCCGAGTATCGTGTACGGCATGTGGGGCCTGTTTATCTTTGCCCCGCTGTTTGCGACTTACTTCCAGGAACCGGTCGGGAACATCCTTTCCAACATTCCGTTTGTTGGCGCGCTGTTTGCGGGTCCGGCGTTTGGTATCGGTATTCTGGCCGCTGGCGTGATCCTCGCCATCATGATCATCCCGTACATTGCGGCGGTTATGCGCGATGTGTTCGAACAAACGCCGGTGCTGATGAAAGAGTCAGCCTACGGCATCGGTTGTACTACCTGGGAAGTTATCTGGCGCATCGTCCTGCCGTTCACCAAAAACGGCGTGATCGGCGGCGTGATGCTCGGTCTGGGCCGCGCGCTGGGTGAAACCATGGCGGTGACGTTTATCATCGGTAACACCTACCAGCTCGATAGTGCCTCGCTGTACATGCCGGGCAACAGTATTACGTCTGCGCTGGCGAATGAATTTGCCGAAGCGGAATCAGGACTGCACGTTGCCGCGTTGATGGAACTGGGCCTGATTCTGTTTGTGATTACCTTCATCGTGCTGGCGGCGTCTAAGTTCATGATCATGCGCCTTGCGAAGAACGAGGGGGCACGCTAATGGCTACGCTTGAAATGCAAAACACCGCTGCGCTTGCGGAATCCCGCCGTAAAATGCAGGCGCGTCGTCGTCTGAAGAACCGCATCGCGCTGACGCTTTCTATGGCGACCATGGCATTCGGTCTGTTCTGGCTTATCTGGATCCTGATGTCCACGATCACCCGCGGTATTGACGGTATGTCACTGGCGCTGTTCACCGAAATGACACCTCCGCCGAATACGGCTGGTGGTGGTCTGGCGAATGCCCTGGCCGGTAGCGGACTGTTAATTCTGTGGGCGACCGTGTTTGGTACACCGCTTGGTATTATGGCGGGCATCTACCTGGCAGAGTACGGACGTAAGTCCTGGCTGGCTGAGGTGATCCGCTTTATCAACGACATCCTGCTTTCTGCGCCATCAATCGTGGTCGGTCTGTTCGTTTACACCATCGTGGTAGCAAAAATGGAGCACTTCTCCGGCTGGGCGGGCGTTATCGCGCTGGCGCTGCTGCAGGTGCCCATTGTTATTCGTACCACGGAGAACATGCTCAAGCTGGTACCGGATAGCCTGCGTGAAGCCGCCTATGCGCTGGGTACGCCGAAATGGAAGATGATTTCTGCAATCACCCTGAAGGCGTCTGTCTCAGGCATCATTACAGGCGTTTTACTGGCTATTGCACGTATCGCAGGTGAAACGGCTCCGCTGCTGTTTACGTCGCTCTCCAATCAGTTCTGGAGCACCGACATGATGCAGCCTATCGCCAACCTGCCGGTCACTATCTTTAAGTTTGCGATGAGCCCGTTTGCTGAGTGGCAGCAACTGGCCTGGGCCGGGGTACTGATTATTACCCTGTGCGTACTGCTGCTGAACATTCTGGCGCGCGTCATTTTCGCGAAGAAGAAACACGGTTAAGACGAAGTGCCGGATGGCGGCGTAAACGCCTTATCCGGCCTACGATTGAAGACATTTGTAGGCCTGAAAGCTGCGCGCCATCAGGCATGATGAGGAAAAGATTGAAATGAGTATGGTTGATACTGCCCCGGGTAAGATTCAGGTTCGTGATTTGAACTTCTACTATGGCAAGTTCCATGCCCTGAAGAACATCAACCTGGATATTGCCAAAAACCAGGTAACGGCGTTTATCGGGCCGTCAGGCTGTGGTAAATCGACGTTGCTGCGTACGTTCAATAAAATGTTTGAACTGTACCCGGAACAGCGTGCGGAAGGCGAAATCCTGCTGGATGGCGACAATATTCTCACCAACACTCAGGATATCGCTCTGCTGCGTGCCAAAGTGGGCATGGTATTCCAGAAGCCGACGCCGTTCCCGATGTCCATCTACGACAACATCGCTTTTGGCGTGCGTCTGTTTGAGAAACTCTCTCGTGCGGATATGGACGAGCGTGTGCAGTGGGCATTGACCAAGGCCGCGCTGTGGAACGAAACCAAAGATAAATTACACCAGAGCGGGTACTCTCTCTCCGGTGGCCAGCAGCAGCGTCTGTGTATTGCGCGTGGGATCGCCATTCGCCCGGAAGTGCTTCTGCTTGATGAGCCGTGTTCAGCGCTCGACCCTATTTCTACCGGGCGTATCGAAGAGCTGATCACTGAGCTGAAAGAGGATTACACCGTCGTTATCGTTACCCACAACATGCAGCAGGCTGCGCGTTGTTCCGATCACACGGCATTTATGTACCTGGGCGAGTTGATTGAGTTCAGTAACACGGACGATCTGTTCACCAAGCCCGCGAAGAAACAAACTGAAGACTACATCACCGGTCGTTACGGCTGATTCAGGAGCTTGTTGTGGATAATCTTAACCTTAATAAACATATTTCCGGCCAGTTCAATGCAGAGCTGGAAAGCATCCGTACCCAGGTGATGACCATGGGCGGCATGGTCGAGCAGCAGCTTTCTGATGCGATTACCGCCATGCACAATCAGGACAGTGAGCTGGCGAAGCGCGTCATTGAGGGCGATAAGAACGTCAATATGATGGAAGTGGCGATCGACGAGGCCTGCGTGCGTATCATTGCCAAGCGTCAGCCGACCGCCAGTGACTTGCGTCTGGTGATGGCGATTATCAAAACGATCGCTGAGCTGGAACGTATTGGCGACGTTGCGGATAAAATTTGCCGCACCGCGCTGGAGAAATTTTCTCAACAGCATCAGCCGCTGCTGGTAAGCCTGGAATCACTGGGTCGCCACACCGTACAAATGCTGCATGACGTGCTGGATGCGTTTGCGCGTATGGATCTTGACGAAGCGGTACGTATTTATCGCGAAGATAAGAAAGTCGACCAGGAGTATGAAGGTATCGTGCGTCAGCTGATGACCTACATGATGGAAGATCCGCGTACCATTCCAAGCGTGCTGACCGCGCTGTTCTGCGCGCGCTCCATCGAGCGTATCGGTGACCGTTGCCAGAATATCTGCGAATACATCTTCTACTTCGTGAAGGGACAAGACTTCCGTCACGTGGGCGGTGATGAGCTGGATAAGCTGCTGGCGGGCAAAGATCCGAAAGAGTGATGTTTGTGGCGGGTGGCGCTAACGCTTACCCGCTCTACGAGACATGCAGGCCGGATCAGCGTTAGCGCCATCCGGCCTTTCAGTTATCGCGTAATATTCCAACCCCGCGCCTTCCATAACGCTGGCAACTGCGCCAGATCGGTAAACGTCGTCACTTTTGGATGATCGATTGGTTTGTTATGCGGATCGGCGCAGAAGTAAAACACTTCCATCCCTGCAGCAATCCCCGCCTGGGCACCTGCGCTGGAGTCATCAACCAGAATGCAGTTCTCAACGTTAACGTCCATCGCTTTCGCCGCATGGAACATCAGGGCCGGATCGGGTTTCCAGCGTTGAATATCGTAGCCGCTGAACAGCAAATCAGGGAAATGGTGCAACATGCCCAGCTTACCCAGAGAGTGCTGCATTTTGCTGACCGGACCGTTAGATACCACGCACATAGGGACGGTCATGCTGTCCAGCAGCGCATTAGCACCGGCAATCACCTCCAGTTCCGTATCGAACAGACGTGCGACCTCTGCGCGGTAAACCGGTTCTAATTCGGCTTTTGCCAGTTCGACACCGTGCTCTTCGTTGATAATGTCGATGATCTCGTACAGCTTTACCCCCTTGAAGCGTTTAAAAGTTTCTTCAAGATCGAGCGTAATGCCGAACGTCTGGAACATGCTGACATACGCGCGAGAACAAATCACTTCACTGTCGACAAGGGTACCGTCACAGTCAAAAAATACGGCTTCTATCTGGGACATGTCATTTCCGTTTTAACAAGTTTAACGTTTTCGTAATGCATTATTGGGCGACGCAATCGTTGCCGTATAAGCAAAATCAATGAAAAAAGTTGCTCATAACCCAACCCTATTGTCGCATTTTGGTATAGGATAGCGACGAATTTTCCCTCCTTGTTCGGAAATTGATAATGAGTCAACAACACACAACCCAGGCTTCTGGCCAGGGGATGCTGGAACGCGTGTTCAAACTGCGCGAACATGGCACGACGGCACGGACCGAAGTGATCGCTGGTTTAACCACCTTCCTGACGATGGTGTATATCGTTTTTGTTAACCCGCAAATTCTTGGCGTGGCTGGCATGGATACCAGCGCCGTCTTTGTGACCACCTGCCTGATTGCTGCATTTGGTAGCATCCTGATGGGCCTGTTTGCCAACCTGCCGGTCGCACTTGCGCCTGCTATGGGTCTGAATGCGTTCTTCGCCTTCGTGGTCGTTGGCGCGATGGGCCTGTCATGGCAGATCGGTATGGGCGCAATCTTCTGGGGCGCGGTAGGTCTGCTGCTACTGACGATTTTCCGCGTACGTTACTGGATGATTGCCAACATCCCGGTTAGTTTGCGCGTGGGGATCACCAGCGGTATTGGTCTGTTCATCGGCATGATGGGGCTGAAAAACGCTGGTGTTATCGTCGCCAACCAAGACACCCTGGTGTCTATTGGCAACCTGACGTCCCACAGCGTACTGCTCGGTATTCTGGGCTTCTTTATCATCGCGATTCTGGCTTCACGTAACATCCATGCGGCGGTACTGATCTCTATCATTGTGACCACGCTGCTGGGTTGGATGCTGGGCGATGTCCATTACAACGGGATCGTCTCCGCGCCGCCGAGCGTAATGTCCGTTATCGGGCATGTTGATCTGGCTGGTTCGTTTAACATTGGTCTTGCGGGCGTAATTTTCTCGTTCATGCTGGTCAACCTGTTCGACTCCTCCGGTACGCTAATTGGCGTCACGGATAAAGCAGGTCTGGCGGATGCGAAGGGTAAGTTTCCGCGTATGAAGCAGGCGCTGTATGTGGATAGCGTGTCATCGGTTGCTGGTGCGTTTATCGGTACTTCTTCCGTTACCGCGTATATCGAGTCTTCTTCCGGGGTTTCTGTCGGTGGACGCACTGGCCTGACCGCGGTAGTTGTCGGCCTGCTATTCCTGCTGGTTATCTTCCTGTCGCCGCTGGCGGGAATGGTACCGGGATATGCGGCCGCTGGTGCGCTGATTTACGTTGGCGTCCTGATGACATCAAGCCTGTCACGCGTTAAGTGGGATGACCTGACTGAAGCCGTTCCGGCGTTTATTACCGCCGTGATGATGCCGTTTAGCTTCTCGATTACCGAAGGTATCGCGCTGGGCTTTATTTCCTACTGTGTGATGAAAATCGGTACCGGACGTTTCCGCGATCTCAGCCCATGCGTCATCGTTGTCGCACTGCTGTTTGTGTTGAAGATTGTGTTTATCGACGCGCATTAATTGCCGCTGAGACGGAGCTGCGCGAGGCGTGTAGACCTGATAAGCGCAGCGCCATCAGGCAAATTTGATAACCGGATACGGCCCGCCAGGCATTGCAGCCAGCGGGCTTTTTCTTTTAGGCTTTCACACGCTGGATGTAGTCGCCAAATGCGGTCAGTTGGCCGGTTAGATGGTCCAGCGTACTTTGGTCGATCACTTCACCTGTCTGCGGGTCCACTTTGTTCTGAATCACGCCGCCCATAAATTCCGGTTTATTCATTACCATGGCGTCGAGGAACACCAGGATCTGACGCAGATGATACTGGCAGCGCGCGCCGCCAATGGCGCCCATGGAGCTGGTCTGGATCAGCACCGGCTTACCCGATAATGGCTGATCCGGCAGGCGGGACAGCCAGTCGATGGCGTTCTTCAGTCCGCCAGGCACGGAATAGTTATATTCCGGTGTCACGATGACGACACCGTCAGCCTTCCTGATTTGCTCTGCCAGCGCTTCTACGCTTGCCGGAAAACCTTCTTCCTGCTGGAGGTCGGCATCGTAAAGTGGGATATCACCAATTGATGGCAACGCGTTGACTTCCATTCCTGCTGGAGCAATCTTGGGCAGCGTACGGGCAACCATTCCATTAAACGAACCTTTGCGTAGACTTCCCAGTAACGTAACAACATTCAATGTTTCTGACATGGTGACTCCTGTTTCATCATAAAGGTTAAATCAAAGCGTATGGCTCTTCGCTGCGCATAATTGAGAGAACCGGATCAGACGACCCGTAGGCTCATTGGCGCGGGTCTGGATATCAGGCAAACTTTTCCAGTCCTGTTTACCATCAAACTCCCAAACCTTGAGTTTTTCAATGGTTGGCGTAACCGCAACCGACCACACCAGAACATCTTCCGCATCGCAAATGGCTTCAACCTGCGCAACATGGGCACATTTCAGACGTCCTGCGCCGGGTAAAAGCTGGAGTTCGTGCGGATCATCATTGCTTACATCGCCGGTGAGTTTGAGTACGCTCTGGCGCAACGTAATGAGCTGCGCGCGTGCTTCGTTGGGGTCGTTTTGGTTATTGATCCACAGATTTTCGTTGCTGGAGAAGCGCCATGTTTCCGTTGAATGCGGATGGTGAAAGCTGCGGGTAGCTCGCTGCAGTTCCATATCCAGCCCGCACGTTCCTTCAGTTGTTAGCGCAACGCCAACGATATTCCCGGCATAAGAAATCGAAAATCCCGGCAGGTTCTTATCGCGAAAAATGGGCTTACCTTTGGCCTGAGTAACAATCTCGGGCAGCGTACTGGTGCCGTAAAGCATAAACATCAGTTCAGCGAGTAAACTTCGGGAAGCCAGGAAACGTGTTCGGCGATGAGCGGGGAGATCTCTTGCTTCGATATGACATGGAGAAGGGAGGCGAGCTGAAACCAGGTGTCCCTCCGTAAGAATCCCTCTGGCAAAATGTGTCGCCATTTTTCGCTCCGTGATTAATGGTCCGTGATAATTACCAGAGTAACATTTACGCGGCATCCAGGCAGGCTTTGCTGCCCAAAAAGTAAGCTGAAATAGAATACATTACGCGATATTTACATTTCTGTTGCCAGAATAGTCGATTTAGCAACAAAGTGGCGGTGCAACGTCAGGACATATCGCGATAAAGCGCCTTGATGGTGTCTTTCAACCAGACGATCTTAGGATTATGACTGTTACGTTTGTGCCAAAGAAGGGTGAACGGTACGCGCATTTTTTCCAGCTGCGCGGCATCAAAAGGCATAGGACGCGCCACGAGCGGAAGCTGGTGGAGTTGGTTATAACGCTGGCAATAAACCGGAGCTGTGGCTATTAGCGCGTGATCCGGCTGGGCGGCCATAAACAGCGACTGCTCAAAACCGGGCAGACATAACGCAATATTGCGCGCGCGCCCCATCTCTTGCAGGACTTCATCCAGCGCCCAGGTATCGCTTTGCTCCCAGCTAATGCTGATGTGCGGATAGCGCAGAAATGTGTCCAGATTCCACTCTTCCTGCAATGCCGGATGATCTTCACGTAGCCAGACACAGGGGAGATCGGAAAACAGCACTTCATGGTCGATCGACAACGGCAGCAAACTCAACAGTTCACGCGAACGCGGATGGCTTTCCCGGCCAGTAAAGCCGATATCCACTTCGCCGCGAATAATTGCATCCAGCGAATCATAGTCCCAGTTGCGTATTTTGATCGTCGCCTGGGGATAACGCTGATAGATCTGTCGGGAGAGCGCGTTAAACATGATCATCACCAGCGGCGTTTCGGCCACCAGATCAAACTTCAGCCCGCGCGGCGCTTCATGGTGCGGCTTATCCAGCAACTGGTTGCTCATCTGCATCCACTCTGCCAGGTTCTGTTCCATGCTGACCATCAGCGGTGTTGGCGTTAGCCCCAGCGGGGTGTTTACAAACAGTGGATCGTCAAACCAGGCCCGCAGTTTCGACAGCGACTTGCTGACCGCCGACGGCGTGACGTTCATCCGTTTGGCAGTTTTGGTAACACTGCGTTCCTGCATCAACAGCTGCAGGCAGAGCAATAAATTAAGATCGAGACTGCTGAGGGATTTCTTCATGAGTTGGCGTGGACCGGTTAGGTGCAACTGTGATAATCAGCATGATACTCACTATGCTACAGCCAATCAGAATCCCGATCAGCATATTCAGCGCATCAAGACCGAGCACTGCCGCCAGCCATATCCACAGCGAGGAACCGCAAACCTGCGCAATACCTAACGCCGAGCTGGCAACGCCCGCACGCAGCGAGAAAGGTCCCAGCGCCTGGCTCATCGCGACACCGAAGCCGACCGAGAACCCGGCACAGATTAAGGTCAGCCCAAACAGCGTCACCATGTGCGTACTGGCAAGGGTTAACACCACACCGGCAGACAGAAACAGCACTTGTGAGGTCAGCATCAGAACGCGAGGTTTAAACACGCTCAGGGCGAATGGCGTAGAGAACGAGACCGCCATACTGATGCCTGCGGTCATGGCCATCGTGGTGGCGTACTCACCACGGTCAAAGCCCATTACTTCCATCAACAGCACCGGCGAAGTATTCACGAAGGTCAGGATCACCGACACGCTGAGAGTGGTGATGGCCAGGCGGCTTAAGAAAAAACGGTTCACCAGCGATTCAGATAGGTGGTTCTTCTCTGCAGATGCCGGGAGCGTCGCTGGGCGCGATTCTCGCAGGATAAACACTGACAGCAAGCAAACGGCCACCCCCATACCGATCATCGTGTAGAACAGGCTCTGCCACGGATATTTGAGCATAATCAGATGCCCCATCACCGGTGCCAGTACCGGCACGATACAGGTGATACCGTTCAACAGCGACAGTACCTTCGCCCGGCGGCGATCGTCGAGCGTATCGCGCAGGATGGCAAAAGCCACCACATAGCAGCAGCCTGCGCCTACGCCCTGAATAAAGCGGCCTGTGAGAAACGGCGTACCGCTTTCGGCGAATGAACACAGCGCAGAGGCGAAAATAAAGATGAGGGCGCCGACAATAGCGACGGGTTTGCGTCCTGACTGGTCGGCAATTTTCCCGGCAAACAGCATCGCCGTCGCCATTCCCGCCAGATAAACCGAAAACGCGATATGCAGTTGCGCCTCGCTGGCCTGTAAATCGGCAGCAATACGGGGCAGCCCCACCAGATACATATCAATACCCGCGGGATAGAGTAACACCAGGGCGAAACTGCAGATTAGAAAGCGTGTCATAGCGACCTCATGAGGAATGTGGCGCTAAGCATACGGGCAGAGAGTCAACTGCACGAGTTGCCATTTGGACAACAGTGATTTCCACATGGGAAATCACTTGTAGCCGGATAGCCGCTTTGCTTTATCCGACCTACGGGTACTGTAGGCCCGGTAGGCATCGCGCCACCGGGCAACACAACGTTATTTGCCAATACAGAAGCTGGAGAAAATCCTTCCCAGCAGATCGTCGGAGGTAAATTCCCCGGTGATCTCACTGAGGTTCTGCTGCGCCAGACGTAGTTCCTCTGCCAGCAATTCTCCGGCCCATGCTCCGAGCAGTTGGGCTTTACCCTGCTCGAGATGCTCCGCCGCTTCTGCCAGCGCCTGCAGGTGACGACGGCGCGCCAGGAAGCCGCCTTCCATATTGGTTTCAAAGCCCATGCTCTGTTTGAGATGGTTACGCAGCACGTCAACGCCTTCACCGGTACGCGCGGATAGGCGAACCAGTGAGTGGCCATTTACTTCGCTTAGGCCCAGCGTCTCACCGGTAATATCCGCTTTGTTACGCACCACGGTAATCGGCAGTTTGGCTGGCAGACGGGCAATAAAGTCTGGCCAGATGTCAGCCGGGTCCACGGCGTCGGTGGTGGTGCCATCAACCATAAACAGAACGCGGTCGGCCTGTTCAATTTCCTGCCACGCGCGTTCGATACCAATGCGTTCAACTTCATCGCTGGCATCGCGCAGACCGGCAGTGTCGATGATGTGCAGCGGCATACCGTCGATATGAATATGCTCACGCAGTACGTCGCGAGTCGTACCCGCAATGTCGGTCACAATGGCCGCCTCACGACCTGACAGCGCGTTCAGTAGGCTTGATTTCCCGGCATTTGGGCGACCGGCAATGACCACCTTCATCCCTTCGCGCAGCAGGCTGCCCTGACGCGCTTCGGCACGAACGGCATCGAGATCGCTGATAACGTTGTTGAGCTGCGCTTCAATCTTACCATCAGACAGGAAGTCGATTTCTTCATCCGGAAAGTCGATCGCCGCTTCCACGTAGATGCGCAGGTGAGTGAGCGCTTCCACAAGATGATTTACCCGTGCAGAAAATGCGCCCTGCAACGAGTTCAGCGCCGAGCGAGCGGCTTGCTCTGAGCTGGCATCGATCAGGTCGGCAATTGCCTCTGCCTGGGCCAGATCAAGCTTATCATTGAGAAACGCACGCTCGGAGAATTCACCCGGTCTGGCAATGCGCAGCCCGGGAATGGTCAGAATACGTTTGAGCAGCAGATCGAGAATCACCGGACCGCCGTGGCCCTGAAGCTCTAAAACATCTTCACCGGTAAAGGAGTTCGGGCCTGGGAACCACAGGGCAATTCCCTGATCCAGCGTGCTGCCATCCGCGTCTTTAAACGGCAGATAGTCGGCATAGCGCGGTTTTGGTAGTTTCCCCAGTACGGTTTCTGCAACCTCGCGCGCCTTCAGGCCGGAGATGCGCAGGATACCCACGCCACCACGTCCCGGTGGGGTGGCCTGAGCGACGATGGTGTCGTTATGGTTCATGATAGCTCTCTTGTAAATGTAAAAAAGGCGGTCTAATGACCGCCTTCTCTGGCATTAACTTTACCGTGAATACTCGAAATAATTCAAGTTGCAGGAAGGCGGCAAGCAAATGCAGCCAACGCACCTGCGACTAATATCAGGAGTTTTTCTTCTCGCGGCTATGCAGGCCACGTTTCTCCAGACCACGGTAAATCAGCTGCTGCTGAATAATGGTTACCAGGTTGCTGACGATATAGTACAGCACCAGACCTGATGGGAACCACAGGAAGAACACGGTGAAGATGACCGGCATAAAGGTCATGATCTTCTGCTGCATCGGGTCGGTCACGGTGGTCGGAGACATCTTCTGAATGAAGAACATCGTCACGCCCATCAGGATCGGCAGGATGTAGTACGGGTCCTGTGCAGACAGGTCATGGATCCACAGAGCGAACGGCGCATGACGCAGTTCAATGGAGCCCATCAGCATGTAGTACAACGCCAGGAAGATTGGCATCTGGATGATCAGCGGGAAGCAGCCGCCCAGCGGGTTAACCTTCTCAGCTTTGTACAGGGCCATCATTTCCTGGCTCTGACGCTGTTTGTCATCGCCCAGACGCTCACGCATAGCCTGAATCTTCGGCTGCAGCATACGCATCTTCGCCATGGAGGTGTACTGCGCTTTAGTCAGCGGGTACATGATGCCACGAACGATAAAGGTGATAACGATGATGGAGAAGCCCCAGTTACCCAGGAAGCTATGGATCCACTTCAGCAGTTTGAACAGCGGCTGAGAGATGAACCACAACCAGCCGTAATCCACGGTCAGATCCAGGTGCGGTGCAACTGCCGCCATTTTATCCTGAATTTCCGGGCCGACCCACAGGGTGCTGGTCATCGCGCCAGTCTGGCCAGGCTGAACCAGTACCGGCTGTGATTTATAGCCGATAGCGGCAATGCCGTTACCCAGATTAGCGGTATAGAAGTTGTTGGTGCCGTCGTTACGCGGAACCCATGCCGTTGCGAAATACTGTTGCAGCATTGCGACCCAGCCGTCTTTAGCATTGACGTTCAGGTTTTCGTTTTCAGCAATGGTGTCGAATTTGTATTTCTCATACTTCTCATCCGGCGTGGAGTACGCCGCGCCACGGAAGGTATGCAGCGCAAAGTTGCTGCTACCGGTGTCGCGATGAGATGGCAGATTGATGGATTGCTTCAACTGACCAAAGGTGGAGACTTCCAGCGGTTTTTCGCCGGCGTTCTGCACGCTGTAGTTAACGTTGACAGCATATTCACCGCGCTTGAGTACAAACGTTTTAGTGAATGTGTTACCCGCTGCGTCAGTATAGGTCATCGGGATCTGCAGTTCGTTCTGACCGTCAGCCAGTACAAACGCGTCTTTTTCGACATTGTACAGCGGACGCGGGCCGTTAGCCGGGTTATCCGGGCCGTCACGACCTGTCAGGCCACTCTGTGCCTGGTAGATGAACTGTGGCGTGGTTTCCAGTAACTGGAACGGTTCGGTAGAACCGAGTTCTTTCGGGTAAGCTGGCAGTGAAGCCTGTTCCACATCACCACCACGGGTGTTGATGGTCAGATCAAGCACGTCAGTTTTAACCGTAATCAGTTTCCCCTGGCCACTGGCCGGTACGCCCTGGTCTGCGGCGCTACCCGCTGCGGTGGTCGTTGTCTGCGTGGTCTGTTGGGCCTGAGGTTGCGGATTTTTATCCTGCTCCCAGGCTTGCCAGATCATGAAAGACACGAACAGCAAAGCGATGACTAAAAGATTGCGTTGCGAATCCATCGTTAGTGTTCTCTGGTATCAAATGGTCCGGGCGGGACGGGATCGTCACCACCAGGGTGTAAAGGGTGGCATTTTAATACGCGTTTCACCGTCAACCAACTGCCTTTTATCACTCCAAACCTGCGCAATGCCTCAATTCCGTAGCTCGAGCAGGTTGGAGTGAAACGGCAATGCGGCCCAAGCAGCGGACTGATCAGGCGTTGATAGACCCGAATAAGGGCTATCAGGACCCGCGAGCCAGGCGACAATGGCGACGCCATAATTTTTCCAACGCTTCCGAGAGAGCACGGTTATCGAGGTCAGCAACCCCTTTTTTCGCCACCACCACGAAATCCATTGCTGGAAGTTCGTGCTGACGTAAACGAAAGCTTTCACGTGTCAGACGTTTAATCCGATTGCGTTCATGCGCGCGTTTAACGTTTTTCTTGGCGACGGTAAGACCGATACGGGGATGCCCCAGCGAATTCAGGCGGCCGAGGATGGTGATTTGCGGCGTGCCAGCCCGTTGTGGCTGCTGGAAGACGAATGTGAAATGAGTGGGAGTTAACAAACGTAACTCCCTGGGAAATGCGAGCTTAACCACTCAGGGGCTAGCTTTTATTACTTAGAAACGGTCAGACGAGAACGGCCTTTAGCACGACGACGTGCCAGAACCTGACGACCATTTTTATTAGCCATACGAGCACGGAAGCCGTGAGAACGGTTGCGCTTCAGTACAGACGGTTGAAAAGTGCGTTTCATGGCGATTTCTACCTAAACTTGAATAAATTCACTGACTTTTGCGTATACCCGAACGAATTTCGAACGACTTACGCCACAGTGTGGGTGATTAAAGAGGCCGGATTGTAATAATTGTACACTCCGGAGTCAATTCTCTTTCCTTATTTCCCGCTTTTTTCCGCATGGTTTCGCGTATAAAACAGGCAGCGTTGACGCCGTAAGGCGACCGTTACTCGCTGGGGGTAAGAATTATACGGGCTGGCGGATAAAGCGCAAGGATCGCTCGGGATCTTTATTAGATCGTTTAAGCAGTAAAGCATCTTTACTCATTAATTTTTTCAATATGCGCGCTAAAACCTGCAGCACTTCTCCAGGATCGTTTACACTTAGCCGATTCTGGATCATCCTGTGGATAAATCGGGAAGAATCTGTGAGAAACAGAAGATCTCTTTCTCAGTTTACGCTATGATCCGCGGTCCTGATCGTTTCAATGGATCCTGATCGGGTAAAAATTGCAGATAGCAATTCGCACGTCACCCTTTGCATAGGGTCTTGTCGATGTGCGTCAACAATCATGAATGTTTCAGCCTTTGTCATTTATCGACTTTTGTTCGAGTGGAGTCCGCCGTGTCACTTTCGCTTTGGCAGCAGTGTCTTGCCCGATTGCAGGATGAGTTACCAGCCACAGAGTTCAGTATGTGGATACGCCCATTGCAGGCGGAACTGAGCGATAACACGCTGGCTTTGTATGCGCCAAACCGTTTCGTGCTTGATTGGGTAAGGGATAAATACCTTAATAATATTAATGGATTACTCAATAACTTCTGTGGAGCGGATGCCCCGCAGCTGCGCTTTGAAGTCGGTACTAAACCCGTCACGCAAACGCTGAAAACGCCGGTGAACAACGTTGTTGCGCCCGCTTACGTGGCTCAGCAAGTGCAACCGCAACGTGCCGCTCCGGCGGCGCGCTCAGGCTGGGATAACGTCCCGGCACCGGCAGAACCTACCTATCGTTCTAACGTCAACGTCAAACACACGTTTGATAACTTCGTTGAAGGTAAATCTAACCAACTGGCGCGCGCGGCGGCACGTCAGGTGGCGGACAATCCTGGTGGCGCCTACAATCCGTTATTTCTTTATGGCGGTACGGGTCTGGGTAAAACCCACCTGCTGCACGCTGTCGGTAACGGTATTATGGCGCGTAAGCCAAACGCGAAAGTGGTGTATATGCACTCCGAACGTTTTGTGCAGGACATGGTTAAGGCCCTGCAAAACAACGCGATCGAAGAGTTTAAACGCTACTACCGTTCCGTGGATGCGCTGCTGATTGACGATATCCAATTCTTCGCGAATAAAGAACGATCGCAGGAAGAGTTTTTCCACACCTTTAACGCCCTGCTGGAAGGCAATCAGCAGATCATCCTGACTTCGGATCGCTATCCTAAAGAGATCAACGGCGTTGAAGATCGTCTGAAATCCCGCTTCGGCTGGGGACTGACTGTTGCGATCGAGCCGCCTGAGCTGGAAACGCGCGTCGCGATCCTGATGAAAAAAGCCGACGAAAACGACATTCGTCTGCCGGGTGAAGTGGCGTTCTTTATTGCCAAGCGTCTACGCTCTAACGTACGTGAGCTGGAAGGCGCACTGAACCGTGTGATCGCCAACGCTAATTTTACCGGCCGGGCGATTACCATCGATTTCGTGCGCGAAGCGTTGCGCGATCTGCTGGCTTTACAGGAAAAGCTGGTCACCATCGACAATATTCAGAAGACGGTGGCGGAGTATTACAAAATCAAAATTGCGGATCTGCTTTCTAAGCGTCGATCTCGCTCGGTAGCTCGTCCGCGCCAGATGGCGATGGCGCTGGCAAAAGAGCTCACTAACCACAGTCTGCCGGAAATTGGCGACGCGTTTGGTGGGCGTGACCATACTACCGTGCTTCATGCCTGTCGCAAGATTGAGCAGTTGCGTGAAGAAAGCCATGATATTAAAGAAGATTTCTCCAATTTAATCAGAACATTATCTTCGTGACGCTATGAAATTTACCGTTGAACGTGAACATTTATTAAAACCGCTTCAGCAGGTCAGCGGCCCGCTGGGTGGACGTCCTACACTGCCTATTCTCGGAAATCTGCTGCTGCAGGTTGCTGACGGTGCGCTTTCTCTGACCGGTACCGATCTCGAAATGGAGATGGTGGCGCGCGTGGCGCTGATCCAGCCTCATGAACCTGGTGCGACCACCGTTCCGGCGCGTAAATTCTTCGATATTTGCCGTGGGTTGCCGGAAGGCGCGGAAATTGCCGTTCAACTGGAAGGCGATCGCATGCTGGTGCGGTCTGGCCGCAGCCGTTTCTCGCTGTCTACGCTGCCTGCCGCCGACTTCCCGAATCTGGACGACTGGCAGAGCGAAGTCGAATTCACGCTGCCGCAGGCCACGATGAAGCGCCTGATTGAAGCCACGCAGTTTTCGATGGCGCATCAGGACGTGCGTTACTACTTAAACGGCATGCTGTTTGAAACCGAAGGAGAAGAGCTGCGTACCGTGGCGACCGACGGTCACCGCCTGGCGGTCTGTTCAATGCCAGTCGGTCAGCAGTTACCCAGCCATTCGGTGATCGTTCCGCGTAAAGGCGTGATTGAACTGATGCGTATGCTCGACGGCGGCGACAACCCGCTGCGCGTGCAGATTGGCAGCAACAACATTCGTGCGCACGTGGGTGACTTCATCTTTACCTCCAAGCTGGTTGATGGCCGTTTCCCGGATTATCGCCGCGTATTGCCGAAGAATCCGGACAAACATCTGGAAGCCGGTTGCGATATCCTCAAACAGGCATTTGCTCGTGCGGCGATCCTCTCTAACGAGAAATTCCGCGGCGTGCGTCTGTATGTCAGTGAAAACCAGCTGAAAATAACCGCCAACAACCCGGAGCAGGAAGAAGCGGAAGAAATTCTGGATGTCTCCTATCCTGGTACTGAACTGGAAATCGGTTTTAACGTTAGCTACGTACTGGACGTACTGAACGCGCTGAAGTGCGAGAACGTTCGTATTCTGCTGACCGATTCCGTATCGAGCGTACAGATTGAAGATGCTGCCAGCCAGAGCGCGGCTTATGTTGTTATGCCAATGAGACTGTAATGTCGCTCACCCGTCTGTTGATCCGCGACTTTCGCAATATCGAAAGCGCGGATCTCGCTTTATCCCCTGGCTTTAACTTCCTGGTTGGCGCGAACGGCAGCGGCAAAACCAGCGTGCTGGAAGCCATCTATACGCTCGGCCACGGCCGGGCGTTTCGCAGTTTGCAGATTGGCCGCGTAATTCGCCACGAGCAGGAGTCGTTTGTTTTACACGGGCGTTTGCAGGGGGAAGAGCGTGAGACATCGATTGGCCTGACGAAAGACAAACTGGGCGACAGCAAAGTGCGCATTGACGGCACTGACGGGCACAAGGTCGCGGAACTGGCGCACCTGATGCCGATGCAGCTGATCACGCCAGAGGGGTTTACTTTACTCAATGGCGGCCCCAAATACAGAAGAGCATTCCTTGACTGGGGATGCTTTCACAATGAAGCCGGATTTTTCACCGCCTGGAGCAATCTGAAGCGACTGCTCAAGCAGCGCAACGCAGCCCTGCGCCAGGTGAGTCGTTATGAGCAACTGCGTCCGTGGGATAAAGAACTGATCCCGCTGGCGGAACAAATCAGCACCTGGCGCGCGGAGTACAGCGCCGGTATCGCGCAGGATATGGCGGATACCTGTCAGCAGTTTCTACCCGAATTTTCTCTCTCCTTCTCATTCCAGCGCGGCTGGGAGAAAGAGACCGATTATGCCGAAGTGCTGGAACGCAGTTTTGAACGCGATCGCATGTTGACCTACACCGCGCACGGTCCGCACAAAGCGGATTTTCGCATTCGCGCTGACGGTGCGCCGGTGGAAGACACGTTGTCGCGTGGGCAGCTAAAGCTGCTGATGTGCGCCTTACGTCTGGCGCAAGGGGAGTTCCTCACCCGCGAAAGTGGGCGGCGGTGTCTCTACCTGATAGATGATTTTGCCTCTGAACTTGATGATGCCCGTCGTGGGCTGTTAGCCAGCCGTTTAAAAGCGACGCAATCTCAGGTCTTTGTCAGCGCAATCAGCGCTGAACACGTTCTGGACATGTCGGACAAAAATTCGAAGATGTTCACCGTGGAAAAGGGTAAAATAACGGATTAACCCAAGTTTAAATGAGCGAGAAACGTTGATGTCGAATTCTTATGACTCCTCCAGTATCAAAGTCCTGAAAGGACTGGATGCGGTGCGTAAGCGCCCGGGTATGTATATCGGCGACACGGATGACGGCACCGGTCTGCACCACATGGTATTCGAGGTGGTAGATAACGCTATCGACGAAGCGCTCGCGGGTCACTGTAAAGATATCGTTGTAACGATTCACGCTGACAACTCCGTGTCCGTTACCGATGATGGCCGTGGTATCCCAACCGGTATTCACCCGGAAGAGGGCGTTTCGGCGGCGGAAGTTATCATGACCGTTCTGCACGCAGGCGGTAAATTCGATGATAACTCCTATAAAGTTTCCGGTGGTCTGCACGGCGTAGGTGTGTCCGTAGTAAACGCCCTGTCACAGAAACTGGAGCTGGTGATTCGCCGCGAAGGTAAAGTGCATCAGCAAACTTACGTGCACGGTGTGCCGCAGGCGCCGCTGGCGGTAACCGGCGAAACAGAAGCGACGGGTACTCAGGTACGTTTCTGGCCAAGCCACGAAACCTTTACCAACGTCGTTGAGTTTGAATACGAGATTCTGGCTAAGCGTCTGCGCGAGCTGTCGTTCCTGAACTCCGGCGTCTCTATTCGTCTGCGCGACAAGCGCGATGGTAAAGAAGACCATTTCCACTACGAAGGCGGCATCAAGGCGTTTGTTGAATACCTCAACAAAAACAAAACGCCGATCCACCCAAATATCTTCTACTTCTCCACCGAAAAAGACGGTATCGGCGTTGAAGTTGCGCTGCAGTGGAACGATGGTTTCCAGGAAAACATCTACTGCTTCACCAACAACATTCCGCAGCGTGACGGCGGTACTCACCTTGCAGGCTTCCGTGCGGCGATGACCCGTACCCTGAACGCCTACATGGACAAAGAAGGCTACAGCAAAAAAGCCAAAGTCAGCGCCACCGGTGATGATGCCCGTGAAGGCTTGATTGCCGTTGTTTCCGTGAAAGTACCGGATCCGAAGTTCTCCTCACAGACCAAAGACAAGCTGGTCTCCTCTGAGGTGAAATCGGCGGTAGAACAGCAGATGAACGAACTGCTGAGCGAATACCTGCTGGAAAACCCGTCTGACGCGAAAATTGTCGTTGGCAAAATTATTGATGCTGCACGTGCCCGTGAAGCGGCACGTCGCGCGCGTGAAATGACCCGTCGTAAAGGCGCGCTGGACTTAGCGGGCCTGCCGGGCAAGCTGGCGGACTGTCAGGAACGCGACCCGGCGCTGTCCGAACTGTACCTTGTGGAAGGGGACTCCGCGGGCGGTTCTGCGAAGCAGGGCCGTAACCGTAAAAACCAGGCGATTCTGCCGCTGAAGGGTAAAATCCTCAACGTCGAGAAAGCGCGCTTTGATAAAATGCTCTCTTCTCAGGAAGTGGCAACGCTGATCACCGCGCTCGGCTGTGGCATCGGTCGTGACGAGTACAACCCGGACAAACTGCGTTATCACAGCATCATCATCATGACCGATGCGGACGTCGACGGCTCGCATATTCGTACGCTGCTGTTGACCTTCTTCTATCGTCAGATGCCGGAAATTGTGGAACGCGGCCACGTTTACATTGCACAGCCACCGCTGTACAAAGTGAAAAAAGGCAAGCAGGAACAGTACATTAAAGATGACGAAGCGATGGATCAGTACCAAATTTCTATCGCTCTGGATGGCGCAACGCTACACACTAATGCCAGCGCACCTGCTCTTTCAGGTGAGTCGTTAGAAAAACTGGTTTCTGAATACAACGCGACGCAGAAAATGATTGGCCGTATGGAACGTCGTTTCCCGAAAGCGCTTCTGAAAGAACTGGTTTATCAACCGACGCTGCCGGAAGCTGATTTGGCGAACGAGCAGACCGTTACCCGCTGGGTTAATTCGTTGATTACCGAGCTGAACGAAAAAGAACAGCACGGCAGCCTGTGGAAGTTTGATATCCACCACAACGCAGAGCAGAACCTGTTTGAGCCGATTGTGCGCGTCCGTACTCACGGTGTGGATACCGACTATATTCTGGATCACGAGTTTGTGACCGGTGGCGAATACCGTCGTATTTGTACGCTCGGTGAGAAGCTGCGCGGGCTGATCGAAGACGATGCGTTTATCGAACGTGGCGAGCGCCGCCAGCCGGTTGCCAGCTTTGAGCAGGCGCTGGAATGGCTGCAGAAAGAGTCACGTCGCGGCCTCGCTATCCAGCGTTATAAAGGTCTGGGCGAGATGAACCCGGATCAGCTGTGGGAAACCACCATGGATCCGGAAAGCCGTCGTATGCTGCGCGTTACCGTGAAGGATGCGATTGCCGCC
The DNA here is from genome assembly GCF_030336725.1 of Citrobacter sp. Cb031. Classification (NCBI taxonomy): domain Bacteria; kingdom Pseudomonadati; phylum Pseudomonadota; class Gammaproteobacteria; order Enterobacterales; family Enterobacteriaceae; genus Citrobacter; species Citrobacter sp. Cb031. Next base: position 383,195 of record NZ_JAOWDA010000022.1, on the reverse strand, counting down.
GACCAGCTCTTCACTACGCTGATGGGCGATGCCGTTGAACCGCGTCGCGCGTTTATCGAAGAAAACGCCCTGAAAGCGGCGAACATCGATATCTAACTTGCACCCAGGTCTACAACCGTCCTGCAAAAGGGGAATCTCGATTCCCCTTTCTATCCCCCTTTTCGTAGCTGTTTTTTGAGCGGAATCGCGTTAGCATGAGGACGGACTCATTTAATCCGGGGAACTCATGGCTATCAAACTTATTGCTATCGACATGGATGGCACACTTCTGCTGCCCGATCACACCATTTCACCCGCGGTCAAAACGGCGATTGCCGCAGCGCGCGCGCGTGGCGTAAATGTGGTGCTGACCACGGGGCGCCCGTATGCCGGCGTCCACAGCTATCTGAAAGAATTGCATATGGAAGAACCCGGTGACTACTGCATTACCTACAATGGCGCGCTAGTGCAGAAAGCAGGGGATGGCAGTACTGTCGCGCAAACCGCGCTGAGCTATGATGATTATCGTTATCTGGAGCAGCTCTCCCGGGACGTTGGCTCGCATTTCCACGCACTCGATCGCAACACCCTGTATACCGCGAACCGTGATATCAGCTACTACACGGTACATGAATCGTTTGTTGCGACGATTCCGCTGGTGTTCTGTGAAGCCGAGAAAATGGATCCCGCAACCCAGTTCCTGAAAGTGATGATGATTGACGAGCCGGAGATCCTCGATAAAGCTATCTCGCGCATACCTGCGGAAGTAAAAGAGAAGTACACCGTGCTGAAAAGTGCGCCGTATTTCCTCGAAATCCTCGATAAACGCGTCAATAAAGGGACTGGCGTGAAATCGCTGGCCGATGCGTTGGGTATTAAAGCCGAAGAGGTGATGGCGATTGGCGATCAGGAAAACGACATCGCGATGATTGAATACGCAGGCGTGGGCGTTGCCATGGACAACGCTATTGGATCAGTCAAAGAAATCGCCAACTTTGTGACGAAATCTAACCTTGAAGATGGCGTCGCGTATGCCATTGAGAAGTTTGCGCTGAAATAAAATGTTATGGGCAAATGCCTTGGCGCATTTGCCCTGTTTCAGCAATTAGTTGTGATACTGAGTGGTCACCTTGAGGAATATGCGCCACGCCGCTGCGCATTATCCATTTACGGGAAAACGCCGACGTCAGGGCCCGACTTTTCAGGATCTTGCCAAACAGTTTGAGACGTAACTTGCGGGTGGCTTTGCGGTAAGCGTGATTCATATCTGGTGCATCCCGCAACAATACAGATTTGAGCACCTCCGCGCTGTCCAGCGCATAGCTAATCCCCTCCAGTGAGCTGGCGCTGATAAAACCGGCCGCTTCGCCAATCAAAAATGCGTTGTCCTTGCCACAGACGAAGTCTTTCCAGCGTGAAGGAAACAGCACCGTACATTTTTCACTTTTCACCGGTTTGCCGAACTGAAATTGGAACGCTTCCATCTTCGCTTTCAGCGCGTCAAAGCGCGCCTGACCGTCCTTCATCGGGTAGGCACCGCCAAAGATAAAATAGCCATCTTTGCTGATACTCCAGGAATAACAGTCGGTTGCGTCGTTATCAAAAATGCAGGAATAGAACGGGACGGGATGCTTTTCCGCAAACCATTGTTGAATAGCAACATATTTACGGATCTGGTGCCGGGGATAGAGATGACGGCGTACCAGTGAGTTCGCGCCGTCGGCTCCCACCAGATAACGCGCGGTGATCTGCTGCTCCCAACCGTCGGCGCGGAAGATAACATGCCATTTATCGCCCTCGCGCCAGATTTTCCGACACAGGCTGTCGTGGTACACCTGTACATCACCAGGAATGAGAGATTTAAGCCATAAATCAAAAGCATGGCGGTTGATATTAATGTAGCTGCGCTGGTAGTTACGCGTCAAAGAGGCTGCAACATCAACCGTTTTAACGCTAAATATTTGTGGGTTAGCGATGACATCAACGGGTAAGGTTATCCCGTCGCGGATAAACGAACGCTGGGCATCCGGGGCCAACAGACCGCCGCAGGGTTTGGTGAAACCTTCGTTGCCGCACTGGTGTTTTTTATCCAACGCGATCACGCGCATTTTTCCACTCAACTGCCGCGCCAGCGCTGCGCCTGCCGGGCCTAACCCGATAATGGCTACGTCAAAATGTTCCATCTTTCTGTCCGCAAAAATGAAGATGGCGATACGCTAAAGCCTGAAAGTGAAGTGCTTGTGAAGTATGATTGCTGAAATCGTCTTGTATCAGGGCATTCCATGAAGCAAATCACCTTTACGCCGCGTAATCATCAGCTTACCAATATCAATACCTGGACACCGGACAGCCAGTGGCTGGTCTTTGATGTGCGCCCTTCCGGTGCCTCTTTTACCGGCGACACAATTGAGCGCGTCAATATTCATACTGGCGAGCTGGAGGTGATTTATCGGGCCATGCAGGGATCGCACGTTGGCGTGGTGACCGTTCATCCAAAGTCGGAAAAATATGTGTTTATCCATGGGCCTGAAAATCCTGATGAAACATGGCATTACGACTTCCATCATCGGCGTGGGGTGATAGCTACGCAGGCAAAAGTGGAGAATCTGGATGCGATGGATATTACCGCCCCATATACGCCGGGTGCGCTGCGCGGTGGTAGCCATGTGCATGTATTTAGCCCGAGCGGCGAGTTTGTCAGTTTCACCTATAATGACCATGTGTTGCATGAGCGCTCACCGGCGCTGGATCTACGCAATGTCGGTGTGGCTGCGCCCTATGGTCCGGTGATGGTCTCCGCGCAGCATCCCCGTGAGTACAGCGGGAGCCATTGGTGCGTGCTGGTAACCCAGACGACACCCACGCCTAAACCGGGTAGCGATGAGATTAACCGCGCCTATGAAGAGGGCTGGGTAGGGGAAAACAGACTGGCGTTTATCGGTGATACGTTATCAGTCACGGGCGAGAAAGTGCCGGAGTTATTTATTGTTGATTTACCACAGGATGAAAGCGGCTGGAAACAGCCGGGCGACGCTCCGCTGGAGGGCACTGAGGCAACAATGCCTGCGCCGCCATTCGGTATTAATCAACGCCGCCTGACGTTTACTCATGCGCGCGCCTTTCCCGGTCTGCTAAATCAGCCGCGCCATTGGGTGCGCAGTAATCCAAAGGCATCTGAGATTGCGTTTTTAATGCGTGATGACGTCGGCATTGTGCAACTGTGGCTGATTTCCCCACAAGGAGGGAAACCGCGTCAGCTTACCCGCTGCGCCACGGATATTCAGTCAGCATTCAACTGGCATCCGTCGGGGAAATGGCTGGGGTTTGTACTGGATAACAAAATTGCTTGTTGTGATGCTCAGACGGGAGAGGTTGATTTTTTAACGGACCGTCACGGCAACCCACCATCGGGCGATGCGATCATCTTCTCTCCTGATGGTCGACAGGTTGCGTGGATGGAAGACGTCGAGGGTTTCCGCCAGCTGTGGGTAACAGAGACTGGGCGTTAACTTAAGGAGCAGGCATTTCAGCCGGAGGGATAACGGCGTTCGCGGCCTGCGTTCTCTCCTCGCTTTTTTCTACACGGGATCTCACCGAGTTATCTTTGCGAAAGAGATCCCACGGAAGTAATACTGTATCCAGTACTGCGGTAAACGGCATATCCAGAATCGCCAGTGACTTGGTTCCCCAGTTTGTATCACTTTCGCTAATCATTGTGGCGCTGGCGCGCGTGCCAGGATACGTCCCTTCTTTGCCTCCGGTATGCGACATAATGCTGGAACAGCCGCTCACAAACGCCATCCCGCTGCACATTGTCAGTGTTACCAACATTTTTTTTATCATCATTTTTTTCATCTGTATTTATTGTGTTTGCATGGTGAGTTAAAGCGATCCGTTGCGAAAATAACATCACCATTTCGTCACACTGTGGCGGCTATCGCGATTTAACGATAACAACTGCTCACACCAGTGTATGCAATAGACAACAAACTGCAAAAAAAGTCAGATGAATACGCTTGAAAAGTTTGTATTAAGACCCATTTTTAGAGTGTAGACAAATGAAGGGCATGCCTGATGGGTGTCCTGGCTACCTGACCTGTCCATGATGGAAGGTCTATTATTCTCGCTGATTTCAGGAGCTATTGATTATGCGTAACTTTGATTTATCCCCGCTGTACCGTTCTGCTATTGGTTTTGATCGCCTGTTTAACCTGCTGGAAAACAATCAGGGCCAGAGCAATGGCGGCTACCCTCCGTATAACGTTGAGCTGGTAGACGAAAACCATTACCGAATTGCGATTGCCGTTGCTGGTTTTGCTGAAAGCGAACTGGAAATTACTGCCCAGGACAATCTGCTGGTGGTGAAAGGTGCCCATGCGGACGATCAAAAAGAACGTACTTACCTGTATCAGGGGATTGCCGAGCGCAACTTCGAACGTAAGTTCCAGTTAGCGGAGAACATTCATGTTCGCGGCGCGAACCTGGTGAATGGTCTGCTGTATATCGATCTCGAACGCGTGATTCCCGAGGCGAATAAGCCGCGCCGCATCGAAATCAACTAATTCTGTGGGCCGCTTCAGGCGGCCCTGCTAAGCAATCGGCTTGCCGTCAGGGAGCCAAAAGGTACTTACTCGCTTCTTAGAAGGAGATTATTATGCGTAACTACGATTTATCCCCACTGCTGCGTCAATGGATCGGTTTTGACAAACTGGCCAATGCCTTGCAAAACACGGGCGAAAGCCAGAGCTTCCCGCCTTATAACATCGAAAAGAGCGATGATAACCACTACCGCATTACCCTTGCGTTAGCCGGTTTCCGCCAGGAAGATCTGGATATTCAACTGGAAGGCACACGCCTGACCGTGAAAGGTACGCCGCAGCAGCCGGAAAAAGAGACCAAATGGTTGCATCAGGGGCTGGTTACTCAGCCGTTCAGCCTGAGCTTTACGCTGGCTGAAAATATGGAAGTCTCCGGCGCAAGCTTCACTAACGGCTTGCTGCATATCGATTTGACCCGGAATGAACCTGAAACCATCGCTCCACAACGTATCGCCATCAGCGAACGTCCCGCATTAGACAGTTAAATAGCTCCATGCCTTTGCCCCGCCAGAAATGACGGGGCTTTTTTGTGCGTCAGCCCACATGAAACTATGATCTGGGAGGGCAGGATGCCGGAAGCGCTGCCATTGCCAGAAAAAAGCATTCAGCAATTTCAAATCTACGTGAAGAAAAACAGTAAAGAACGCCCTTCTTAAGCGCTCCTGGGCGCTCTGTAGCATGATAATGTGCGCCACTCTGCATTCATGCCTGAACGGTTCAGTCATAATCTTCGTTAAATAAAATGTTATTCACAGGGAACAGGAAAATGAGTGATATAGCATTGACGGTCAGCGTTCTGGCAATGGTGGCAGTTGTCGGATTATGGATCGGCAACATAAAAATACGTGGTGTTGGTTTTGGCATCGGAGGCGTGCTGTTCGGCGGTATTATTGTCGGGCATTTTGTCGATCAGGCAGGGATGACCCTGAGCGGCGACATGCTGCATTTTATTCAGGAATTTGGCCTGATTCTTTTCGTCTACACCATCGGTATTCAGGTGGGGCCGGGCTTTTTTGCGTCACTGCGCGTTTCGGGCCTACGGCTGAATCTGTTTGCCGTGCTGATTGTTATCATGGGTGGCCTGGTCACCGCGATCCTGCATAAGATTTTTGCCATTCCCCTTCCCGTGGTGCTGGGCATTTTTTCCGGTGCGGTCACCAATACTCCGGCGTTAGGCGCGGGGCAGCAGATTCTGCGCGATCTGGGTACTCCTGTTGATGTGGTGGATCAGATGGGGATGAGCTATGCCATGGCTTATCCTTTTGGTATCTGCGGTATTTTGCTCACTATGTGGCTGATGCGCCTTATTTTTCGCGTTAACGTCGATGCCGAAGCCCATCAGCATGAATCCACGCTGACCAACGGACACGCGCTGATTCAGACGATGAATATCCGTGTGGAAAACCCGAACCTCAACAATATGGCGATTCAGGATGTCCCAATCCTGAACAGCGACAAAATCATCTGCTCACGTTTGAAACGTGAAGAAACATTGATGGTGCCGTCGCCGGGGACGATTATCCAGATGGGCGACCTGCTACACCTGGTTGGTCAGCCTGCAGATCTGCACAACGCGCAGGTGGTGATTGGGCAGGAGGTGGACACATCGCTGTCGACGCGAGGCACCGATTTACGCGTTGAGCGCGTGGTGGTGACCAACGAACAGGTGCTGGGGAAACGAATCCGCGACCTGCATTTCAAAGAACGTTACGACGTGGTTATCTCCCGTCTGAACCGTGCAGGGGTTGAGCTGGTAGCCAGCAGCGACGCCAGTCTGCAGTTTGGCGACATCCTCAATCTGGTCGGTCGACCTTCCTCGATTGATGCTGTTGCCAATGTAGTGGGTAACGCCCAGCAAAAACTGCAGCAGGTGCAGATGCTGCCGGTATTTATTGGGATCGGGCTGGGTGTTCTGCTGGGTTCAATCCCGCTGTTCATTCCTGGGTTCCCGGTGGCGCTAAAACTGGGGCTGGCCGGTGGGCCGCTGATTATGGCCTTGATCCTGGGGCGTATTGGCAGCATTGGTAAGCTGTATTGGTTTATGCCCCCCAGCGCTAACCTGGCGCTGCGAGAGTTGGGTATTGTGCTGTTTCTCGCAGTGGTTGGCCTGAAGTCAGGCGGTGATTTTGTTCATACCCTGACGCAGGGGGATGGCCTGAGCTGGGTGGGCTACGGTATTTTCATCACCGCGATTCCGCTGATTACCGTGGGGCTGCTGGCGAGGATTTTCGTCAACATGAACTACCTGACGCTGTGCGGCATGCTGGCTGGCTCAATGACCGATCCGCCTGCACTGGCATTTGCTAACAACCTGCATGCCACCAGCGGGGCAGCGGCGCTTTCGTATGCGACCGTTTATCCGCTGGTGATGTTCCTGAGAATTATCACGCCGCAACTGCTGGCGGTGATTTTTTGGGGAATGGGTTAGTCAGGCTGAGTCTGGGTGGACGCGCCGTAAGTGGTAGTCCACCTGGTACTCGCTGGCGTTTCTGAACATCACCGAATAATTCAAAAACTCCCCGCTATCGCTGTAGGACAGTGAGGTAATCCGCAGCAATGGCGTCTGTTCAGGTACGTTCATCTGCGCGGAAAGCTGCTTATCGGCAAGAACGGGAGTCAGACTTTCATAGTTGCCGCTGATAGTTATTCCGCACTCTTTCTCGATGTAATCGAATTTTGACCCTTCCAGATGCGCCAGCGATAAATTACGGAATAATTTTACCGGCATGTAGCTGTCTTCAAGCATCAGCGGCTTGCCGTCCACATAGCGAACGCGACGTGAGAAGTAGATGCGTTCATTAATCTGGATACGCAGTTGGCTGGCAATTGCTGGTGGTGCGGGCATCACTTCAAATACCAGTACTTCACTGGTGACCTCTTTCCCTTGTCGCTTCAGTACTTCCGCCAGTCCGGTCAGGTTTGTGGTTTCATGATGGACATCTTTGCGCGCCACATAAGTTCCACTCCCATGACGGCGTACGACCAATCCCCAGCCAATCAACATATCAATTGCTTTACGGATCGTCATTCGTGAAACCGCGAACTCTTGGGCAAGCTTTTTTTCACCAGGCAACGGGCTACCGATGTTGTAATCAGAAGAATTCAGGCGAATTCGTAGTCGTTCCGCAATTGATTTGTAGATCACTACCAGACCTCTTTTTTCTTTTAATTACTGCACCATAAACCTTTTGATGTCTAACTTTTACGTAAAAAGTAGACCTCATTGCCGAAATTAAAACCATGAAAGCGATCACGAATCGCAGCGGCATGCCATGTCTGAAGGATCGCAACTTTCTATTCTCGTATCAGGCCAGCAATCACTACAAAAAAGGCCTCTCCCCTACTGGTTGTTATATGAGGATGTGAAAATGCTCAGTCAAATACAACGCTTTGGCGGCGCGATGTTCACCCCGGTGCTGCTGTTTCCCTTTGCCGGTATCGTCGTCGGTATCGCTATTATGCTGCGCAACCCGCTGTTTGTGGGTGAAGCGCTTACCGATCCCAACAGTTTGTTCGCACAAATCGTTCATATCATCGAAGAAGGTGGCTGGACGGTATTTCGCAATATGCCGCTGATTTTCGCCGTTGGTCTGCCGATCGGTCTGGCGAAACAGGCTCAGGGGCGCGCTTGTCTGGCGGTACTGGTCAGCTTTCTTACGTGGAATTACTTCATCAATGCCATGGGCATGACCTGGGGAGATTTCTTCGGCGTGGATTTTAGCGCAGACCCGACGGCAGGTAGCGGCTTAACGATGATGGCCGGGATTAAAACACTAGATACCAGCATCATCGGCGCCATTGTCATTTCCGGTATTGTTACTGCCTTGCATAACCGTTATTTCGACAAACCCTTGCCAGTATTTCTCGGTATTTTTCAGGGAACATCGTTTGTGGTGATCATTGCCTTCCTGGTGATGATTCCCTGTGCCTGGCTGACGCTGCTGGGTTGGCCAAAGGTGCAGATGGGGATTGAATCTCTGCAAGCTTTTCTGCGTTCTGCGGGTGCGCTGGGGGTATGGGTTTATACCTTCCTTGAGCGTATTTTGATTCCGACCGGGCTGCATCACTTCGTCTATGGTCCATTTATCTTCGGCCCTGCGGCGGTGGAAGGCGGCATCCAGGTCTACTGGGCGCAGCACTTGCAGGAATTCAGCCAAAGCACAGAGTCGCTGAAAACGCTGTTCCCGGAAGGGGGTTTTGCTCTGCACGGCAATTCGAAAATCTTTGGTTCATTAGGTATTGCTCTGGCGCTTTACTTCACTGCCTCTCCGGAAAACCGGGTGAAGGTGGCGGGATTATTGATCCCCGCTACGCTAACGGCTGTGTTGGTTGGTATTACCGAACCGCTGGAGTTCACCTTCCTGTTTATCTCACCCTTGCTGTTTGCGGTACACGCCGTGCTGGCGGCCTCCATGGCGACGGTAATGTATCTCTGCGGCGTGGTAGGCAATATGGGTGGCGGCCTGCTTGACCAGTTCTTGCCGCAAAACTGGATCCCAATGTTCCACAACCATGCCGGAATGATGTTCACCCAGATAGCGATTGGCCTGGCCTTTACCGCACTCTATTTTGCCATCTTCCGCGCGCTGATCCTGCGCTTCAACCTGAAAACGCCGGGCCGGGAAGACAGCGAAATCAAACTCTACACCAAAGCTGACTATAAAGCCGCGCGTGGGCAAACCACCGCCGCTACGCCAGACACCAAACTGGGACAGGCGGCCGGTTTTCTGCAAGCGTTAGGCGGCGCAGGCAATATCGAAAGTATTAATAACTGCGCCACTCGCCTGCGGATTGCGCTTCACGACATGGCGAAAACGCAAAGTGATGACGTCTTCAAAGCGCTGGGTGCACACGGTGTTGTGCGTCGCGGCAATGGTATTCAGGTCATTGTTGGTTTACACGTCCCTCAGGTACGCGACCAGCTCGAAACGCTAATGAAATCTAGTTTATCAAACGAACAGATCCCCATGACGGAGGCAGTATCATGAAAAAATTCTCAGTGGTTATCGCAGGTGGTGGTAGTACCTTTACGCCGGGCATCGTGCTGATGTTGCTGGCAAATCAGGACCGTTTCCCGCTTCGTGCGCTGAAATTTTATGACAACGATGGCGCGCGTCAGGAGGTGATTGCCGAGGCGTGTAAAATCATCCTCAAAGAGCAGGCGCCGGAGATAGAGTTTAGTTACACCACCGATCCCAAAACTGCGTTTACCGATGTTGATTTCGTGATGGCACATATCCGCGTGGGTAAATACCCAATGCGTGAACAAGACGAGAAAATCCCATTACGTCACGGGGTGTTAGGCCAGGAAACCTGTGGGCCGGGCGGGATTGCCTACGGAATGCGATCTATTGGCGGTGTGCTGGAACTGGTGGATTATATGGAAAAATATTCACCAAACGCCTGGATGCTTAACTACTCTAACCCGGCGGCAATTGTGGCTGAAGCCACGCGTAGACTGCGTCCAAATGCGAAAATCCTCAATATTTGCGATATGCCCATCGGTATTGAAGGACGGATGGCGCAGATCGTCGGCCTTAAAGATCGTAAACAGATGCGCGTGCGCTACTACGGGCTGAACCACTTTGGCTGGTGGACATCAATTGAAGATCTCCAGGGTAACGATTTGATGCCGAAGCTGCGTGAATACGTGGCGAAGCATGGCTATGTGCCGCCATCGAACGACCCGCATACGGAGGCGAGCTGGAACGATACCTTCGCTAAGGCGAAGGATGTGCAGGCGCTGGATCCGGACACCATGCCAAATACCTACCTGAAATACTATCTGTTCCCGGATTACGTGGTCCAGCACTCCAATCCGCAGCGTACCCGTGCCAACGAGGTTATGGATCACCGCGAAAAACAGGTGTTCGGTTCCTGCCGGGCCATTATTGAGGCGGGCCATTCTGCGGCCGGTGAACTGGAGATTGACGAACATGCTTCCTACATTGTCGATCTGGCGGCGGCCATCGCCTTTAACACTCAGGAGCGGATGCTGCTGATTGTGCCAAATAATGGTGCGATTCATAACTTTGATGATGAAGCGATGGTCGAGATCCCATGCCTGGTGGGGCATAACGGCCCGGAGCCGCTGACGGTGGGGGATATCCCGCAGTTCCAGAAAGGGTTGATGAGCCAGCAGGTGGCGGTTGAGAAGCTGGTGGTCGATGCCTGGGAGCACCGCTCTTACCAGCGTTTGTGGCAGGCTATCACCCTGTCGAAAACCGTGCCGAGTGCGTCTGTAGCTAAAGCGATTCTGGATGATTTGATCGACGCTAACAAAGAGTACTGGCCGGAACTGCGCTAACCCAGTTGACCGGCATCCTCTGGGTGCCGGTCCGCATGTTTCAATACCGCCGACGGCGCATAGCCAAATTTATGCTTAAACGCTTTGCTGAAATGAAACGAGTCAAAGAAGTTAAGTATATCAGCGACCTGCCCGACCGTATTTCCCTCCTGCTTTAGCAGCGACAGCGCCAGTTCCAGCCGCGCATCCAGATAGTATTCTTTCGGTGTTTTTCCGGTATAGCGTAAAAAAAGACGACGTAGCCAGGCTTCGCTACAGGGGATAGTGGCTGCCATATCCGCCACGCTCCACCGTTTTTGTAGACTGGCATGTAGAGTGGCAATCAGTTTTTCAATCTGTATGCGCTGTGGGTCTTTTTTACCTTCGGCGTAAATAAGACAAATCCATTGATAAATTATTTTTGTGAGAAAGGCGACTGCCAGATTATTTTTTATTGAGTCTGGGGATGTAATTAATCGCGAAACTTCGGTCAGCTCCTGATTATAAATATCACCATTATAAATAATGCTTTGTTGTCGTAGAGGAATATCCATTACGCTGGTTGGTGTGAATTCCATCCAGTATTGTTCCCATACCAATCCTTCACAGTGATAAGACTGTATATCGGTTGGTTTTAAAAAGATTATACAGTTTCCGGTAAGCGTTATTTGTTCACCGCCTTTAAGAAGGATTTTTCCACAGCCCTGGACGGTGTAGACTGCAACCCATGAATTAGCAATCAGCGGTTTTTTCTTATCACGTGGCCAAATAACCCGATAATGTTCGTCGGCATAGGTGTGCCACAGCGAGATCAATGAAATCCCGCTGGAGATCACACTTTCATGAATCAACAGGGGAATATTGTACGTAGTTTCGTTTTTTACATGCGAAATTTGCATCTTTCCATTCATTTTAATTTCCCACCGGAGAATTATGCCCACAACCTGAACTTAACAGAAAAAATCTGTTCAGGGATATGACGTTTTTATTTTAAGAAATCTGACTGCCTGACCCGGCGCACATTACCTTGCATTCCCCCTACAGCTGCCGGGACATAATGAAAAATAAGGGCTATGAGATGAATACGCTACAAATTATGAGCTTTGTGGGCTTTACGCTGCTGGTGGCGCTAATCACCTGGTGGAAGGTCCGTAAAACGGATACCGGATCGCAACAAGGGTATTTTCTTGCCGGGCGTTCATTGAAAGCGCCGGTGATTGCCGCGTCATTGATGTTAACTAACCTTTCAACCGAACAGTTGGTTGGTCTGTCTGGTCAGGCTTACAAAAGCGGAATGTCGGTTATGGGTTGGGAAGTCACCTCTGCGGTGACGCTTATCTTTCTGGCGCTGATTTTTCTACCTCGCTATCTGCAACGTGGTATCGCTACGATCCCAGATTTTCTGGAAGAGCGTTACGATAAAACCACGCGAATCATTATCGACTTTTGCTTTCTTATTGCCACTGGCGTCTGCTTCCTGCCGATTGTGCTTTATTCAGGGGCGCTGGCGCTGAATAGCCTTTTTCACATCGGTGAGTCGCTGAATATTTCTCAGGGCGCAGCAATCTGGTTACTGGTTATTTTGCTGGGCCTTGCCGGGATTATTTATGCGGTGATCGGCGGTTTACGTGCGATGGCGGTGGCCGATTCTATCAATGGTATAGGGCTGGTGATTGGTGGATTGATGGTCCCCGTGTTCGGCCTGATTGCGATGGGAAAAGGCAGTTTTTTACAAGGTGTTGAGCAACTGACCACCGTACATGCGGAGAAATTAAACTCAATTGGTGGAGCGAACGATCCGCTGCCGATAGGTGCAGCCTTTACCGGTTTGATTCTGGTGAATACCTTCTACTGGTGTACTAATCAGGGCATCGTACAACGTACGCTGGCTTCCAAAAGCCTAGCCGAAGGGCAGAAAGGAGCATTGCTCACAGCGGTATTGAAAATGCTCGATCCACTGGTGCTGGTATTACCAGGTTTAATTGCTTTTCATCTATACCAGGATCTGCCAAAGGCGGATATGGCATATCCGACACTGGTAAATAACGTGCTTCCTGTCCCTTTGGTGGGGTTTTTCGGTGCCGTTTTATTCGGCGCGGTAATCAGTACATTCAATGGATTTTTAAACAGCGCCAGTACCTTATTTAGCATGGGAATATATCGGCGGATTATTAATCAACACGCCCAACCGGAACAGCTGGTTCGGGTTGGGCGTAAGTTCGGATTCTTTATCGCGGTAATTTCCGTGCTGGTAGCACCGTGGATCGCTAATGCACCGGAAGGACTCTACAGCTGGATGAAACAGCTCAACGGTATTTATAACGTGCCGTTGGTGACCATCATCATCATGGGATTCTTTTTCCCGCGCATTCCTGCGCTGGCAGCGAAAGTCGCTATGGGACTCGGTATCGTCAGCTACATCACCATTAATTATCTGGTGAAGTTCGACTTTCACTTCCTTTACGTACTGGCCTGTACCTTCTGCATCAACGTGGTGGTGATGCTGGTTATCGGCATTATCAAGCCGCGTGCGACGCCGTTTAAATTCCATGATGCTTTTGCGGTAGACATGAAGCCGTGGAAAAACGCCAAACTTGCCTCTGTCGGTATCCTGACCGCGATGCTCGGCGTCTATGCTGGACTGGCGCAGTTTGGAGGGTACAACACCCAATGGCTGACGATTCTCTGCTACTCAATTACGGCGGCAGTGATGATGTATTTAATTTACAGCACCTGGCAGACGCGTCGTTTGGCCACTGCACTTTCTGTCTCTGACGCTAAGGATAAAGCATGACCCGCCCTAATTTCCTGTTCATTATGACTGATACTCAGGCGACCAATATGGTCGGCTGTTATAGTGGTAAGTCGCTGAATACCAATAACATTGATAGCCTGGCGGCGGAAGGTATTCGCTTCAATTCTGCTTATACCTGCTCACCGGTGTGCACTCCGGCCCGCGCTGGGCTGTTTACCGGGATTTATGCCAACCAGTCCGGCCCGTGGACCAATAACGTCGCGCCGGGGAAAAATATCTCCACCATGGGACGCTATTTTAAGGATGCGGGCTATCACACCTGCTACATCGGCAAGTGGCATCTCGACGGGCACGATTACTTTGGTACCGGCGAGTGCCCGCCCGAATGGGATGCTGACTACTGGTATGACGGGGCAAATTACCTCGCGGAACTGACGGACAAAGAGATCGGTTTGTGGCGTAACGGTCTGAACAGCGTGGAGGATTTGCTGGCTAACAATATCAATGAAACCTTTACCTGGGCGCACCGCATCAGTAACCGGGCGATTGATTTCCTCCGCCACCCTGCACGTGATGAAGAACCCTTCCTGATGGTAGTTTCCTACGACGAGCCGCATCACCCGTTTACCTGTCCCGTGGAGTATCTGCAGAAATATCAGGATTTTTATTATGACCTGGGGATGAAGGCGCACGACTCTTTGAGTAACAAACCTGAACATCATCGTCTTTGGTCTGAAGCGATGCCTTCGCCGGTAGGTGATGATGGGCGCTATCACCATCCGCTCTATTTTGCCTGCAACGACTTTGTCGATGACCAGATTGGCCGGGTTATTAATACCTTAACGCCCATGCAGCGGGACAACACCTGGGTCATTTACACCTCCGATCATGGCGAGATGATGGGGGCGCATAAGCTCATCAGTAAGGGGGCAGCGATGTATGACGACATCACGCGAATTCCGCTGATTATGCGCTCGCCTCAGGGAGAATCCATGCAGGTAGACACGCCGGTCAGCCATATCGATCTGCTGCCGACGATGATGGCGCTGGCGGGTATTGAGAAGCCACAAATCCTGCCGGGTGAAAACATCCTTACCGTTGAAAAACCACGCGGTGTGATGGTGGAGTTCAATCGTTATGAGATTGAACATGACAGTTTTGGCGGATTTATACCGGTACGTTGCTGGGTGACGGATGACTGGAAGCTGGTGCTGAACCTGTTTACCAGTGATGAGCTTTACGACAGACGAAACGATCCCGATGAGCTACACAACCAGATAGATTCGCCGCAATTAGCCGATGTTCGCTGCCAGATGCACGATGCGCTGCTGGACTATATGGATAAAATCCGCGATCCATTCCGCACCTATCAGTGGAGTTTGCGTCCCTGGCGTCCTGACGCCGTACCGCGCTGGATGGGCGCTTTTCGCCCGCGCCCGCAAGACGGCTATTCTCCCGTGGTACGCGATTACGACACCGGTTTACCAACCCAGGGCGTAAAAGTGGAGGAGAAAAAGCAGAAGTTCTGACTACAATGCCAATTGGCGCAGATACTCATATTTGCACTTACCTGTCGGCCGGATAAGGCATTAGCCGCCATCCGGCAATGACAGCCAGAGGAGTTTGAATGAAAATTTCCCGCCTTGGAGAAGCCCCGGATTACCGCTTCTCACTGGCAAATGAGCGTACCTTTCTGGCGTGGATCCGTACCGCGCTGGGATTTCTGGCGGCGGGGGTTGGTCTCGACCAACTGGCACCGGATTTTGCCACGCCGGTAATTCGTGAGCTTTTGGCGCTGTTGCTGTGCCTGTTTGCCGGTAGCCTGGCGATTTATGGCTACCTGCGCTGGCTGCGTAATGAGAGGGCGATGCGCCTGAAAGAGGATTTGCCCTATACCCATAGCCTGTTAATCATCAGTCTGATTTTGTTTATTGTCGCGGTGATTGTCATGGGACTGGTGCTGTATGCCGGATAGCCGTAAGTCGCGACGTATCGCCGATCCGGGGTTACAACCGGAGCGAACATCGCTGGCCTGGTTTCGTACGCTTCTGGGTTATGGCGCGCTAATGGCGTTGGCGCTGAAGCACAACTGGCATCAGGCGGGCTTCCTGTTTTGGGTTTCAATTGTGGTGCTGGCGATGGTGGCGATCGTTCTGTGGCGCTATACCCGCAGCCGTAATCTGATGGATGTTACGCATAGCGATTTTTCTGAATCTCGCGCGGTGCGTGACAAATTTATGATCTCCCTCGCGGTGTTATCCCTCGCAATACTGTTTGCTGTAACGCATGTCCGCCAACTTATTGCGTTTATCGGGAATTTAGCATGACAGGATGTCAGGTCATGGCCAAACCAGCCAGCTCTCGTTGTAACCTGGATTGTCGTTACTGTTTTTACATCGATAAACCCACTCAACCCGAAATGGATGACGCCACCTTAGAGACGTTTATTCGTCAGCATATCACCGCACAGCAGGGGGCTGACGTGATGTTCGCCTGGCAGGGCGGAGAGCCAACCCTCTGTGGCATCGACTTTTTTCGCCGCGTAGTGACGTTGCAAAAACAGTACGGGGAAGGGAAGAAAATCCATAACGCGTTCCAGACCAACGGGATTTTGCTCAACGACGAATGGTGTCAGTTTTTGCACGATAACGGCTGGCTGGTGGGGATTTCGTTGGATGGCCCCGCCGAGTTGCACGATGCTTATCGTGTTAACAGCAGCGGAAAACCGACTCACCATAAGGTGGTGGACTCCATTGCCAGGCTCCGTAAGCATCAGGTGGAGTTCAATCTGCTGGTAGTGGTTAATTCTCTGAACAGCCAGCAACCTGAGTTGATGTATCGCTACCTACGCCAGCTTGGCACGCCTTTTTTGCAGTTCATTCCGCTGGTTGAATATGATGAAGACGGTGAGCTTACCGCCGAATCCGTCCCGCCTCAGGCGTGGGGAACCTTCCTGAATTCCGTCTTTGATATCTGGGTCAGAGAAGATATTGGCCGCGTATTCGTCCAGTTATTTGATTCAACTCTGGGCGTATGGTGCGGACACCCGGCGCAGATGTGTTCGCTAAGCTCCACCTGCGGACATGCTTTTGCTCTGGAAGCGAATGGCGATTTGTATCAGTGCGATCACTATGTTCACCCTGATTTTCGCCTGGGTAATATTCATCGCACGTCGTTGAGTGAGCTCAACGCCAGCCCGAGGGCAGCGGCGTTTGGTCAGTCCAAGAGAACCACGCTGAGCGCGGAATGCCAGGCGTGTTCGCTATTACGCTTTTGCCATGGCGATTGTCCAAAGCATCGCGACAGCAGTGGAAAGAGTGCGATTTGCGGCGGATACAGCGCTTTCTTCAATCATACCGCGCCGCATATGCGCGTGATGCGTGACCTTCTGAAGCAACATCGCTCACCGATGGAACTGATGGCGATGCTGCGTTAAGTTCAGCGGCGTTTAACGTCCTTTGGTCAGATACTGCGCCATTTCGGCTTCCGGCACCATGCCGCCGCCGGTCGCCCACACCAGGTGGGTGGCGTTATTGAGCTGCTCCGCGCTGAAGCCGTGCATTTGCTGATAGTCAGCAGAAGCGCAAACGTGCTGCGGACCGGCCATCCCGGCCAGCGCCGACGGCTCAAGGCGAATGCCTTCTTCCTGCGCCAGCCAGCCCAGCATGTCGTACATAGTCTGATCGTCCAGGGTGTACAGACCGTCGAGCAGACGTTCCATTGCCCGGCCAACAAAGCCGGACGCGCGGCCCACCGCCAGCCCATCTGCCGCTGTCAGGTTATCGATGCCAATGTCCTGCACAGAAATTGTATCGTGCAGCCCGGTATAAATCCCCAGCAGCATGCACGGTGAATGGGTAGGTTCTGCGAAGAAGCAGTGCACGTTATCGCCGAATGCCAGCTTCAGGCCAAACGCCACCCCGCCAGGCCCACCGCCGACGCCGCACGGCAGGTAAACAAACAGCGGATGGTCGGCATCCACCACGCGCCCCTGCTGCGCGAACTGCGCCTTCAGACGCTCGCCGGCTACCGCATAACCTAAAAACAACGTGCGGGAATTTTCATCATCGATAAAGAAACAGTTCGGATCGGATTGTGCCGCCTTACGGCCCTGCTCAACCGCCACGCCATAATCTTCTTCATACTCCACGACCGTCACGCCGTGGCTGCGCAGTTTGGCTTTTTTCCATGCGCGAGCGTCGGCAGACATATGAACCGTCACCTTAAAACCGATACGGGCGCTCATAATGCCGATCGACATCCCAAGGTTGCCAGTGGAGCCTACGGCGATGCTGTACTGACTGAAGAACTGTTTAAACTCAGGCGAAAGCAGAATGCTGTAATCGTCTTGTGTGGTCAGCAGACCGGCTTCCAGCGCCAGTTTTTCCGCGTGGGTTAGCACTTCATAAATACCGCCACGCGCTTTAATTGAGCCGGAAATCGGTAGATGGCTGTCTTTCTTCAGCAGAATTTCGCCGTTGATGCGCTGCCCATACTCTTTTTCCAGCCGCTTTTGCATCGTTGGGATCGCGGCCAGTTCAGATTCGATAATGCCGCCGGTGGCTGCGGTTTCCGGGAATGCCTGCGCCAGATACGGCGCGAAGCGCGTCAGACGAGCGTGGGCATCCTGAACATCGTGCTCTGTCAGGCCAACATACGGTAAACCTTCCGCAAGAGAGGTAGTGCCAGGGTTAAACCAGGTCGTCTCCTTGAGAGCGACCAGATCTTCCACTAAAGGATGCTGGGCGATAAGTGTTTGAATGTTTTCCATAGTCAGTCTCTTTGCGCTTAGATAATAAAGGAAAGCAGGAATGTGCAAACCAGTGCAATAACGGACGCGATAAATGTCGCGGTCGTATAATATTTGAACGTCTCATTTAGGGTGGCGCCGCAGTACTGCTTCACCAGCCAGAAGAGGGAATCGGTGACGATCGTGCAGCCAATCGCGCCGGAACCGATGGCAATGGCGATGATCTCCGGGCTAACGTTGGGGTAGAGCGGCAGCATCGGGGCCACGATTGCCGTCGCACCCATCATCGCCACCGTGGCAGAGCCCACCGCAGCATGCAGGATTAACGCCACCAGCCAAGCCAGCAGAATCGGGTGCATATGCATGTTCGAGAGGATCAGCGCGAGGGTATCCGCCAGTCCGCTGCTCTTGAGGATAGCGTTGAATGCGCCGCCTGCGCCGATAATCAGCAAAATGTTAGCAATGGAGCCAAAACCGTTTTCGGTGTGGGTCAGCAGCGCACCCATGCCAATGTGCTGACGCAGGCCGAGAATGTAATAGGCCACGAAAACGGCAATAAACATCGCGGTGATCGGGTTACCAATAAACTCCAACAGCGTATAAACCGTGCTGCCTTTCGCCATGTTCAGCTCAGCGACGGTTTTTACCAGCATCAGGCCAATCGGCAGCAGTACGGTAAATAGCGTAGCGCCCAACGATGGCAGCGTACTTTCGTCGCGCACCTTGAGGTCGGAAAACTCAGCCGGAACCGGCTTAAACGGCAGACGGTTACCGAGGAATTTCAGATACAGCGGACCGCCGATCAGCGAGGCCATTAAGCCCACCAGTAAGCCGTAGACAATCACGGTGCCAATGTCCGCGCCCAGCTTGTTCGCCACGAACAGGGCGGCTGGATGCGGCGGCACGACGCAGTGTACCGCCATCAGCGCTGTACATAACGGAATCGCCAGCTTCAGTAGCGAGGTATTGGTTTTTTTGGCAATTGAAAAGGCCAGAGGAATCAACAGCACTACGCCGACTTCAACAAACAGAGTGATCCCGCAAATCAGCCCGACCAGTACCATAATGACGTCAGCGGAAAGCCAGCGACAGCGCTGTAGCGTCAGGCCGATGCGTTCGGCCGCGCCGGATACTTCCATCATTTTGCCAAGAATGGTCCCAAGGCCGATAACCGCGGCGAGGAAGCCCAACGTACCGCCGATGCCACTCTCAATGGCATTGACCATATCCAGCGGCCCCATACCCATCATCGTACCCACGAAGAAGCTGGCTAACAGCAGCGCCAGAAACGGGTGGAATTTGAACTTCACGATGGTCAAAACGATTAACACGATGCTTATCAGCAGCGTGCTCACAACCCAGATTTGAGAGTGCATAACTCACCTTGCCCTGTGATTAATATAGGGTTATTGGACAAAAATAAGGCATGGTCTGACAAACGATATAAATCCCCTTTCACATGAACCAGATTGCATCAAGTAGGTGATTTACGTCTAATTACGCTTTGTTTATGCGATATGGTTCACCTTGATTCATCTTTGTGCTGATTTTTGCAGCGAACTTTTTTACACTCCGGCGAATGAATCAGGAGGACAGGAGGTGAACATGGATCCCTTACGCGAGGTCAGAAATCGGCTGCTCAACGGCTGGCAGTTGTCAAAGCTGTATACCTTTGAAGTGGCGGCCCGGCACCAGTCGTTTGCGCTGGCGGCAGATGAGCTGTCATTAAGCCCCAGCGCTGTCAGCCATCGCATTAATCAGCTGGAAGATGAGCTGGGTATTCAGCTGTTTGTTCGTTCGCATCGTAAAGTGGAACTCACCCACGAAGGCAAGCGGGTGTTCTGGGCGCTGAAATCATCGCTGGATACGCTGAATCAGGAAATCCTTGATATTAAAAATCAGGAGTTGTCCGGGACCCTCACCGTCTACTCACGGCCTTCTATCGCTCAGTGCTGGCTGGTTCCGGCGCTCGGCGACTTTACCCGTCGCTATCCATCGATTTCGCTGACCATGCTGACCGGGAACGACAACGTCAATCTGCAGCGTGCCGGGGTCGATCTGGCCATCTATTTTGACGACGCGCCCTCTGCGCAGCTCACGCACCACTTCCTGATGGATGAAGAGATCCTGCCGGTATGCAGCCCGGACTACGCTCGCCGCCATGACCTTACCGGTTCGCTGGTGAATTTACCGTACTGTACGTTACTGCATGACAGACAGGCGTGGAGTAACGACTCCGGGACCGATGAATGGCACAGTTGGGCGCAGCATTTTTCGGTGAATCTGCCGACATCGTCGGGAATTGGTTTCGATCGTTCTGATTTGGCGGTGATTGCGGCGATGAATCATATCGGCGTGGCGATGGGCCGAAAGCGGCTGGTGCAAAAACGCCTCGACAGCGGAGAGCTGGTTGCGCCTTTTGGCGATATGGCGCTGAAATGCCATCAGCACTACTACATCACTACCCTTCCTGGCAGACAGTGGCCGAAAATCGAGGCGTTTATTCGCTGGCTTCAGGAACAGGTTAAATAAGCGGGCCGCGAATATTTTTTACGCTTTCTCGCTACACGCAAAGTGAAAAAGCATGCTAAATACGTGATATCACTCCTGATGATTTGCGTAAGGACGACCGTGTTAAAGCCGATAGTTTCCCTTTTACTGTTAGCCAGCGCCACCGTGTGTGCCGCGCAACCTGTGCTGACCGCGGCGCAGTATGCGCAGCAGCTTGGCGTTGGGATGGACGTAGACTGGGCGCGCACCGATCGGGGTATCCGTGAATTCGATCCGCTGGTGGTGCGGGATTACAGGGCGAAAGGGTTAACCCACGTGCGCATTCGCGTGGCGGGAGAGCCTACGGAGGCGCGGCTTATACATCTGCGCAAGCTGGTGGAAGCCTGCGAGCAGTATGGCGTGATCCCGATAATTGCCTATCAGGCTGACGAATATAAAAAAGATCCCAGTACCGGTAACGAAAAAGAGGTGGTTAACTGGTGGGTGGCGGTGGCGCATTACTTTGGTCAAAGCTCGCCGTTGCTGGGTTTCGACCTGATATACGAACCCTCTGATAAGCTCAACCATAATCAGGTATCGCTCAATCGGGTGTATGACAAAACCATTCGTACTGTCCATGCCATCGACCCGCAGCGGATGATTTTTATCGCGCCGCGACTACGCGCCGCGCCGGAAGATTTGCCTGACCTGAAACTGCCGCCGCAAAGTCAGAATACCGTGCTGGCTCAATGGCATATTTTTCCGTGGGGGCCGCTGAAAAATAACGGTAAATATCCGTGGACCTCAGGTACAGCGGCAGAAAAGGCCGCTATTCGCGCCCGTATCAATACCGCCCTTCACTGGCAGCAGAAAACGGGTCATGTCAGTTGGGTGGGAGGCTGGTCTCCAGGAGAAACCATCAGGAACGCGCCTTCTGCCTCGCAAATGGCGTTTGCCCGCTTTATGGCATGCGAACTGAAAAAAGCGAAAATTCCCTATGCTATCAATGCGGATACGCAGTTTTATGATGGCGAGGAAGGCGCCTGGCGTCCGGCGCTGGAGCCGTTACTGACGACGATGATCGCGCCTGAATGCGAAAAGCCCGGCGATAAGCCGGGCCATCATACGCTTAAACCGCCTGCCCCTGATGCGACACGCGTGACGCCAGCGGAAGCCAGCAAACAAAAATCAACAGTCCCATAAGGGTCATCAGCAGGCCCAGACTGGCTTGCCCGGTCTGCGGCAGCATTGCAGAGAACCACGCCAGCACGCCGGAACCAATATTCTGTAATCCCCCAACCAGCGCACCGGCAGTGCCTGCCAGGAATGGGAAAGGCTCCATTGCGCCACTGGTTGCCAGCGGAAACAGCATCCCGGCACCGAAGAAAAATAGTGCGGCGGGAACCAGCAGCGTCCAGACGTTCATCACGTCAAACAGGCCCGGGATCCACATCATTAAACCGGCTACCAGACAGCAGATAACCGACTGCCACATCAGCGTCGAGAAACGCTTATTCGGGCGACCGGCGAACCAGGCGCCGAAAAATGCCGCCGGGATGGGCAGAATAAACAGGATACTGACCACCATGCTGCTTAAACCGAGCCTTGCGCCCAACAATACCCCGGAGCAGGCCTCGAAGACCGCAACGCCCGCCAGGCCGCCGATCAGCATCAGCACGTAACAGGTGAAAGAACTGTTACCAAACAGCGTTTTATAGCTGGCGATAAGGCGTGGACGCGGTGCGCCCGCAGGACGCGTTTCCGGCATCCAGCGCGCCATGCTAAACGTGACGCCCGCGCACAGAACCAGCAGGAAGATGTAACAGGCGCGCCAGTTCCACAGGGTATCCAGCATGCCGCCAATCAGCGGGGCCAGCAGCGGACTCACCAGAATCCCCATGTTTAACAAACTATTCGCGTGGCGCAGCTGCGTGCCTTCGTACAGATCGCGCGGTAAGGTTCGTGCCATTACACCGCCGACGCCTGTGCCCATGCCCTGGATTGCACTGGCGATAATCAGTACCGTCAGGCTGTGGGTGGTAATCGCGACCAGCGTGGCCAGCATAAAAATAGACATTCCGGTGAGGATCACCGGACGGCGGCCAACGCGATCGGAAAGTGGGCCGTAAAACAGTTGTGACAGGCCGTAGGTCAGCAGGTAGGCGGCCATTACGCTTTGCACCGCTCCTTCGCGAACGTTCAGTTCACGCGCCATATCAGCAATCGCGGGGATATAAATGGTTTGCGCCATCTGACCTACCGCCACCAGTAATACCAACATCAACAACAAATTGACGCTTCTATGCCTTTTCATTTCGCTGATTACTTTTAAAAAAGAGAAAAAAGAAGAATAAGGTGCTGTACTTTCCCGTAAATGCGCGTGGAATCTACCACAACAGAAAAAGAAGGCCAGATAGTGGGCTGGAATGTTTACGCGATGAACGGCAGGAAATGTAAACAAAAAGCGGCAACAAATGTTGCCGGATTGCATCGGCTTTACGGCGCGATCATGACAAGCGAAGTAAGACAGCGCCTACGGCAATACCGGCGGCCGCGACAAGGCGTATTCCGGCAACCTTTTCTTTCAGCAGCAGCCAGGCGAGCAGAGCGCCAAACAGAATGGAGGTTTCACGCAGCGCTGCGACCACCGCCAACGGAGCCTGGGTCATGGCCCACAGCGCCAGACCGTAAGAACCCATCGTACCAATCCCGCCCAGAATACCTTTCTTCCACTGCTGTACCAGATAGCGTGACGCTTCCCGGCGCCGGGCGATCATCGCCCAGCCCAGCAGACAGGAACCGTTCAGAAAGAAGGTCCACAGCGTATAACCGAGCGCGGTTTCTGATAAGCGTACGCCGGTGCCATCAACCAGCGTGTAACCAGCGATAAAGCAGGCGTTAATGAGCGCCAGTACGATCCCGCGTTGTGAGCTGCTGCGTCCGTTAAATGCCATGCCGAGAATGGCCAGACAGATCGTAGCAATCCCCACCCAGGCAAACACAGACAGGCTATCGCCAAGGAACAAGACGCTGATAATCGCAACCAGCAGCGGTGCTGTCCCACGCATCAGAGGATAGGTCTGACTCATATCCGAAACCTGATAGGTTTTGGCGACCAGGACCGTATACACCACTTGCAACGCGGTTGAGATGGCCAAAAACGGCAGGCTGGCGGTGGAAGGCTGAGGCGCGAAGGGTAAGCAGATCAGTGCCATAATCGCCGCGGAGCCGCTGACGCCAATCGCCGAGTACAGTTTATCGTTTCCAGCTTTAACAATGGCATTCCAACTGGCGTGCAGCAGTGCGGCGAACAGCAAAATGCAGAAAACAGAAAGCGTCATGGTGGCGTTCTTCCCTGAGAATGTCATAAAAACGTAACATATTGGCGCGAGACAAGCACCAGGGAGAAGGTGAAAGGGGAGCGGAGTGTTACCCGCTCCCCTTAGGTGCGACTTGAATCCGAATTACTTAACGTATTTCAGAACGGCATCAAGTAGTTGCAGTGCTGCAACAATGAGTTTGAGGATAAGAATAGCGATATCCACGAGGCTCATACGCTCTCCTTTTGGTACAAGGAGCACGGTGCTGACGTACCTCGCCGCTGCCTGTTGCCAGCACCTTTGTTGACATAACACAGTGTGCTCACACGGGGGTTAAGGCGCTGACGGCACCACCCGTTTCAGCCAGGACTTTGATGCGCCGGTTTACGATGCGGCCCCCGCATAACACATTGCGTACCGAGACATTATAGATAAACACTGTATAAATTAACAGTATTTTATGGACGTTGTGTCATTCATGATCCATACTCAAAACCATCAAAATTCGTGCCGAAATTGCGTGTTCTTCGCAGAACACGTATACTTTTTCCGTTGACATAACACAGTGTGTTCGGCGGCTACCAACCGCACAGCGCTGAAAAAAACCTCGCTCCGGCGGGGTTTTTTGTTTTCCGACTCTGTACAGCGAAATGTGATCGTTGACGCATTTTTATGCAGATGAAAAATTTTCCATTGTCACGCTGAAAAACCTGTGTTTGTATAAATCCAGTTAATCAACAAACAGACAGGTCCCTAATGAACCCTTCCATGCTGACTGCGACCCTACTAAAAACTGCGCCATCTCGCGCAGCGGTCGTCGTGCGTGTGGTGGTGGTCGTCGGCAATGCGCCGTAGGGTCCGGATCAACACACGATTCCAAAACCCCGCCGGCGCAAACCGGGCGGGGTTTTTCGTTTAAGAGACCTGCCCGAAGCAAAGGCCCAGAATAAAAGGACTGGAGCATGGCAAGTTCGGGCATAACATCCAAGCGTACGCGTTTTACGGGCGCAGAATTCATCGTTCATTTCATGGAACGCCAGGGGATTCAGGTGGTCACCGGTATTCCTGGCGGATCGATTCTTCCCGTGTATGACGCCTTGAGCCAAAGCACGCAAATCCGTCATATCCTGGCGCGCCACGAGCAGGGCGCGGGGTTTATCGCGCAGGGGATGGCGAGAACCGATGGTAAACCCGCCGTCTGTATGGCCTGCAGCGGACCGGGCGCGACCAACCTGGTGACCGCCATTGCCGACGCGCGGCTGGATTCCATCCCGCTGGTGTGTATCACCGGGCAGGTTCCGGCCTCAATGATCGGGACCGACGCCTTCCAGGAAGT
Source organism: Citrobacter sp. Cb031 (assembly GCF_030336725.1). Lineage (NCBI taxonomy): Bacteria > Pseudomonadati > Pseudomonadota > Gammaproteobacteria > Enterobacterales > Enterobacteriaceae > Citrobacter > Citrobacter sp. Cb031. The sequence continues at coordinate 357,681 of NZ_JAOWDA010000022.1, read as the reverse complement.
CGATACCTACGGCATCTCTATCCCCATCACCAAGCACAACTATCTGGTCCGCCATATCAGTGAATTACCGCAGGTCATGAGCGATGCGTTCCGCATTGCGCAGTCCGGCCGTCCGGGCCCGGTGTGGATAGACATTCCTAAGGATATTCAAACTGCAGTTTTTGAAATTGAAGAGATGCCGGAGCCCGCGCAGAAAATGGCGGCACCGGCGTTCAGCCAGGACAGCATTCGCGATGCCGCAGCCATGATTAACGCCGCACAGCGTCCGGTGCTGTATCTCGGCGGCGGCGTGATTAACGCGCCTGAACGGGTTCGTGAACTGGCAGAAAAAGCCATGCTGCCCACCACCATGACCTTAATGGCGCTCGGTATGTTGCCGAAAGCGCATCCGCTGTCGTTAGGCATGCTGGGTATGCACGGCGCGCGCAGCACTAACTTTATTCTGCAAGAAGCGGACTTATTGATTGTTCTGGGCGCGCGTTTTGATGACCGGGCGATTGGTAAAACCGAGCAGTTCTGTCCGAACGCCAAAATCATCCATGTGGATATCGACCGCGCGGAGCTGGGTAAAATCAAACAGCCACACGTGGCGATTCAGGCGGATGTCGATGAGGTTCTGGCGCAACTGATCCCATTAATTGACGCGCAGCCGCGAGAGTCGTGGCATCAAATGGTGGCCGATTTACAACGCGAATTCCCCTGCAGCATTCCGCAGGAAAGCGACCCGCTCAGCCACTATGGGCTGATCAACGCCGTAGCGGCCTGCGTGGATGACAATGCCATTATCACCACCGACGTAGGCCAGCATCAGATGTGGGCCGCACAGGCTTACCCGCTGAACCGTCCGCGTCAGTGGCTGACCTCCGGCGGTCTGGGAACCATGGGCTTTGGCCTGCCGGCGGCAATTGGCGCAGCGCTGGTCAACCCGGACAAAAAGGTGCTGTGCTTCTCCGGCGACGGTAGCCTGATGATGAATATTCAGGAAATGGCGACGGCCAGCGAAAATCAGCTGGATATTAAAATCATCCTGATGAATAACGAAGCGCTGGGTCTGGTGTATCAGCAGCAGAGTTTGTTCTATAAGCAGGGCGTTTTTGCGGCGACATATCCGGGGATGATTAACTTTATGCAGATAGCCGCCGGGTTTGGCCTCGAAACCTGCGATTTGAATAACGAAGCGGATCCACAGGCAGCGTTGCAGGAGATTATTAATCGCCCTGGACCTGCGCTGATCCACGTGCGCATCGATGCCGAAGAAAAAGTGTACCCGATGGTGCCGCCGGGTGCGGCAAACACAGAAATGGTGGGGGAATAAGCCATGCAACAGCAGACTCATGACAACGTAATCCTGGAACTCACCGTACGCAACCATCCGGGCGTAATGACCCACGTCTGCGGGCTGTTTGCCCGCCGCGCGTTCAACGTGGAAGGCATTCTCTGTCTACCGATTCAGGACAGCGACAAGAGCCGCATCTGGCTACTGGTCAACGACGATCAGCGTCTTGAGCAGATGATAAGCCAGATCGACAAGCTGGAAGATGTGGTGAAAGTGGCCCGCAACCAGTCCGACCCGTCGATGTTTAACAAAATCACGGTTTTCTTTGAGTGAGTTAGTCGCCGTCTGAATCCGGAGTGATGACTTTGACAGAACCGTTCCGGCAGTGGGTTGCGTAATCTGCCGGCAACGGGCGATCGCTTATCAGTACGTCAAAAGTGGAGAGCGGGCCAATGCTGGCGGGGGCAACCTCATCAAACAGGGCGTGGCGCGTCAGCAGAATTTTGCGCAATCCGCGTTCCATCGCTTTGCGTTTGGTGGCCAGATCGTCCGGATTGAACCAGCTAACGCCGAAATGCTCATGGACTCCGCTGGCAGAGATAAACACTTTTCGTGGGTTGAGCGCATCCAGCGGAGAGGGATTGCTGGTGTCGTAAAAGGCATCACTTTTCGCCCGATAGGTGCCCCCGCAAAGAATCGCCGTGGCGTTGGGTTTTTCATTTAGCGCCACGAATACCCGGTGTGAGTAGCAAATTCCGGTAAAGGTAATATCGTCCGGGATCATGCTGACGACTAATGGCATTTCGGCACCATTATCAAAAAAGACCAGATCGTTTTCACTGACCAGTCCCGCGGCCAGAATGGCAACCGGTAAATCGTCGCGATGATACTGCTTTTGCACGGGGAGCGGAGCGTTAACGAGGGTGGCGGGCTTGTTCACCATCACGATGTAACCACCGAGTAGCGTAAGCGGCAATGGTTCGTCATCCTGGCTGAGATCCCGACGGATGGTCATCACGGAAACCTCCAGCATGCGCGCCGCCTCTTTCAGATGGATTCTGTCGGTCTTCTTCAACAATTCCATCAGACGTCGAATACGTTCTTTTTGCTTGGTTTCCATGCACACTCTCCACGAATCATGTTTTCATGTTCCTTCAGTAACATTTATGTGTTTCTGGGAACATGATATTGCTGCATTACTATACGTCTGACCATTGGGAAATAAAAGCGTGTTTTTACACGTTTTATTGATTATAAGCAGCGAGTTTTCAGTCAATTGTAAGCAAGTTAATCATTTTGAGTGTGATAGAGATGCAACATTTAGCATAATAAATAAACAATAAAATGATCCTCCAATCGCGATCCTAGTCACAAATGATACGGAAGTAACATGATAATGTTATTTTAATATCATTGTTGTGTGATTGTTTCTGAGAGGTAGTAAAATGGATATCGCGGTTATTGGCTCCAACATGGTGGATCTCATCACCTACATCAACCAGATGCCCAAAGAAGGGGAAACGCTGGAAGCACCCGCCTTTAAAATTGGTTGTGGCGGTAAAGGGGCAAATCAGGCCGTTGCGGCTGCTAAGCTCAACTCCAAAGTGCTGATGCTGACGAAAGTCGGTGATGATATTTTTGCGGATAACACCATTCGTAATCTCGAATCCTGGGGGATTAATACGACCTATGTCGAAAAGGTACCCTGCACCAGCAGCGGCGTTGCACCGATCTTTGTTAATGCAAACTCCAGCAACAGCATTCTGATTATTAAAGGTGCCAACAAGTTTCTCTCCCCGGAAGATATCGATCGCGCGGCGGAAGATCTGAAAAAGTGTCAACTTATTGTCCTGCAGCTGGAAGTACAGTTGGAAACGGTTTATCACGCGATTGAATTCGGTAAAAAACACGGTATTGAAGTGTTATTAAATCCCGCCCCTGCATTACGGGAATTAGATATGTCTTATGCCTGTAAATGCGATTTCTTCGTGCCAAATGAAACCGAGCTCGAAATATTAACCGGTATGCCGGTGGATACCTATGACCATATTCGCGCCGCGGCACGTTCTTTGGTCGATAAAGGTCTGAACAATATTATCGTCACCATGGGGGAGAAAGGCGCTCTGTGGATGACGCGTGACCAGGAAGTCCATGTCCCGGCGTTTAAAGTGAACGCTGTCGATACCAGTGGTGCAGGTGACGCTTTCATCGGTTGTTTTGCCCACTATTACGTTCAAAGCGGTGATGTCGAAGCCGCCATGAAAAAAGCCGCTCTCTTCGCTGCATTCAGCGTTACCGGGAAAGGCACTCAATCATCTTATCCAAGCATCGAACAATTTAATGAGTTTCTTACCTTAAACGAATAATACTCCTGCATTGTAAAAGGTAGCACTATGAACGATAAAAACATCATTCAGATGCCCGACGGCTATCTGAATAAGACGCCTCTGTTCCAGTTTATTTTGTTATCCTGTTTATTCCCTTTATGGGGATGCGCAGCCGCATTAAATGATATTCTGATTACGCAATTCAAAAGCGTATTTTCACTCAGCAACTTTGCTTCGGCATTAGTTCAGAGTGCCTTTTATGGCGGTTATTTTTTAATTGCGATTCCGGCATCTTTGGTGATTAAAAAGACCAGTTATAAAATCGCCATCTTAATGGGACTGACCCTTTATATTGTTGGCTGTACGCTCTTTTTCCCGGCATCGCACATGGCCACCTACACCATGTTCCTCGCGGCAATTTTTGCGATTGCGATTGGCCTGAGCTTCCTGGAAACTGCAGCCAACACCTACAGCTCCATGATTGGCCCAAAAGCGTATGCCACCCTGCGCCTGAACATCAGCCAGACCTTTTACCCCATTGGTGCAGCCGCCGGTATTCTGCTGGGTAAATATCTGGTCTTCTCTGAAGGCGAGAGTCTGGAAAAACAGATGGCTGGGATGAACGCGGAGCAGATCCACAACTTTAAAGTGTTGATGTTGGAAAATACCCTTGAGCCTTACAAGTACATGATTATGGTGCTGGTTGTGGTGATGGTGTTGTTCCTGCTGACCCGCTTCCCGACCTGTAAAGTCGCGCAAACGGCGAGTCATAAACGTCCGTCAGCGATGGATACGCTGCGTTATCTGGCCAGCAATGCCCGTTTCCGCCGTGGGATTGTGGCGCAGTTCCTGTACGTGGGGATGCAGGTCGCGGTGTGGTCATTTACCATCCGTCTGGCGCTGGAATTGGGTGATATCAACGAGCGCGACGCCTCAACCTTCATGGTCTATAGCTTTGCCTGCTTCTTTATCGGCAAGTTTATCGCCAACATCTTGATGACACGCTTCAATCCGGAAAAAGTGCTGATCCTCTACTCCATCATTGGCGCACTGTTTCTGGTCTATGTTGCGCTGGCGCCAAGCTTCAGCGCCGTGTACGTTGCCGTACTGGTGAGCGTCCTGTTTGGACCCTGCTGGGCGACAATCTATGCCGGTACGCTGGATACCGTGGATAACGAACATACTGAAATGGCGGGGGCGGTTATTGTCATGGCCATTGTTGGTGCAGCGGTGGTTCCGGCAATTCAGGGCTATGTGGCCGATATGTTCCACTCGCTACAACTCTCGTTCCTGGTCTCCATGTTGTGCTTCGTGTACGTCGGTATCTACTTCTGGCGTGAAAGCAAAGTGCGCAATAACCTGGCTGAAGCGACTGTTTCCTGAGGAGAGCGATCATGACAACACGTATCACGCTGTGGCGGGAACTCTTTGCAGAGCATCCGCGAATCTTACTGAAGAATAGCGACTTCACGGTTACCGCATTTCGTTACGCCAGCGGTGTGGAAGGGCTGAAGATAGAAAACAGTCGTGGACATCTGGTTATTCTGCCCTGGATGGGGCAGATGATCTGGGATGCTCAGTTTGACGGGCATGAACTGACCATGCGCAACATGTTCAGTCAGCCAAAACCGGCTGCGGAAGTGGTAGCGACTTACGGCTGCTTTGCTTTCCACTCGGGTATATTGGCTAATGGCTGCCCTTCGCCGGAAGATTCTCACCCGTTGCATGGCGAAATGGCCTGTGCCGCGATGGATGAGGCCTGGCTGGAGCTGGAGGGAGAGAATTTGCGCGTGAGCGGACGCTACGAGTATGTGATGGGGTTCGGTCATCATTATCAGGCGCATCCTGCGGTGATTATGCGCAAAGCGAGTGCGCTGTTTGATATTCAGATGGCGGTCACCAACCTCGCCTCAGTGGCAATGCCTTTACAGTATATGTGCCATATGAACTATGCCTACGTACCGGAAGCGACCTTCAGCCAGAATATCCCGGATGAAGCCATGAAGCTGCGTGAGTCGGTACCCGCGCATGTTAAGCCTACCGAGCAGTGGCTGACGTTTAATCAGCGGATCATTCAGGGCGAGACCTCGCTGGGGCGCCTCAACGAGCCCGATTTTTACGATCCGGAAATCGTTTTCTTCGCTGACCAACTGGACCGATACACGGATAAGCCTGAATTTCGCATGATCGCACCTGATGGCACCACGTTCGTGACGCGTTTCTCCAGCGCGGAGCTGAATTATGTCACCCGTTGGATCCTCTATAACGGCGATCAGCAGGTGGCAGCCTTCGCCCTACCTGCGACCTGTCGCCCTGAAGGCTTCCTGGCGGCACAGCGAAAAGGCACGTTGATTCAGCTAGAACCTCAGCACACCCGCACATTTACCGTCACAACTGGCATCGCCTGATCGCTCAAGGCTTAAACAGCAGCGCGTCGGAACACAAAATCCTTCAAGCTGCATAAGGCGGCAAGTCTGCTCACCTCAGAAGCTTACTCAAGTCAGTGACTGGGGTGAGCAGACCAAGCCAACGCAGAGGCTGCTTGAAGGATAAAGTGTATATCGTTAAGGTAAGCACGTTTTTTATCCCCCAGGACAGAACCCATGATCACCGTTGCCCTTATCGACGACCACACTATCGTCCGCTCCGGCTTTGCCCAGTTGCTGGGGCTGGAACCTGATTTGCAGGTTGTGGCTGAGTTCGGCTCAGGCAGCGAGGCGCTGGCGGGATTACCGGGACGTGGCGTGCAGGTATGTATCTGTGATATCTCGATGCCTGATATCTCCGGTCTTGAACTGTTAAGCCAGTTGCCAAAAGGGATGGCGATTATCATGCTCTCCGTCCACGACAGCCCGGCGCTGGTGGAGCAGGCGCTCAACGCGGGCGCGCGTGGTTTCCTTTCTAAACGCTGTAGCCCTGATGAGCTGATCGCGGCGGTGCATACCGTGGCGACCGGCGGCTGCTATTTGACGCCGGATATCGCCGTCAAACTGGCGGCTGGTCGTCAGGATCCGCTGACCAAACGCGAACGTCAGGTGGCGGAGAAACTGGCGCAAGGCATGGCGGTAAAAGAGATTGCCGCCGAACTGGGCCTGTCGCCGAAAACGGTGCACGTGCATCGCGCTAACCTGATGGAAAAACTGGGCGTTAGCAACGATGTCGAACTGGCCCGTCGGATGTTTGACGGCTGGCAATGAACACGCTCTGTTCCCGGTTAATCACCGTTGTTGCCTGCTTCTTTATCTTCTCTGCCGCGTGGTTTTGCTTGTGGAGTATCAGCCTGCACCTGGTTGAGCGCCCGGAGCTGGCGGTACTGCTGTTTCCGTTTGGCCTGCGTCTGGGGCTGATGCTGCAATGTCCACGCGGCTACTGGCCGGTGCTGCTGGGTGCGGAATGGCTGCTTCTTTTCTGGCTGGCGCAGGAAGTGGCGCTGGCTCACTTGCCACTTTTGATGATCGGGAGCTTCCTCACGTTACTCCCGGTGATGCTGATTTCGCGCTACCGCCATCAGCGCGACTGGCGCACGCTGCTGTTGCAGGGCGCGGCGCTGACGGCGGCGGCGTTGCTGCAATCGCTGCCCTGGCTTGGGCAAGGCGAAGAGGCGTGGAATGCCCTACTGCTGACGCTCACTGGTGGATTAACGCTGGCTCCGATCTGTCTGGTTTTCTGGCACTATCTTACCAGCACCACCTGGTTGCCGCTGGGTCCGGCGGTGGTGTCTCAGCCAGTGAACTGGCGCGGGCGGCATCTGGTCTGGTATCTGCTGCTGTTTAGCGTCAGCCTGTGGTTGCAGCTTGGCCTGCCCGACGAACTGTCGCGCTTCACGCCGTTTTGCCTCGCGCTGCCGATCATTGCGCTCGCCTGGCACTACGGCTGGCAGGGGGCGCTGATTGCCACGTTAATGAACGCCATTGCGCTGATTGCCAGCCAGACCTGGCACGATCATCCCGTTGACCTGTTGCTCTCCCTGCTGGTGCAAAGCCTGACCGGGCTGCTGCTCGGCGCGGGGATCCAGCGTCTGCGCGAGCTTAACCAGTCGCTGCAAAATGAATTAGCGCGCAACCATCGTCTGGCGGAACGCCTGCTGGAGACCGAAGAGAGCGTACGCCGGGATGTGGCGCGCGAACTGCACGATGATATCGGTCAGACCATCACCGCCATTCGCACCCAGGCGGGCATTGTCCAGCGGCTGGCGCCGGAAAACGCAGGGGTGAAGCGCAGCGGGGCGCATATCGAACAACTTTCTCTTGGCGTGTACGATTCGGTGCGTCGTCTGTTGGGTCGTCTGCGTCCGCGCCAGTTGGATGATCTCACGCTGGAACAAGCCATCCGCTCATTGATGCGTGAAATGGAGCTGGAAAGCCGTGGCATTGTCAGCCACCTTGACTGGCGAATTGACGAATCTGCACTCAGCGAAAGTCAGCGGGTGACGCTGTTTCGCGTCTGTCAGGAAGGGCTGAACAACATCGTTAAGCACGCCAACGCCAGCGCGGTGACGCTTCAGGGCTGGCAGCAGGATGAACGGCTGATGCTGGTGATTGAGGACGATGGCAGCGGCCTGCCGCCGGGGTCGAATCAGCAGGGATTTGGCCTCACCGGGATGCGTGAACGTATTACCGCCCTCGGGGGATCGCTCTCGATTTCCTGTACGCACGGCACGCGGGTCAGCGTGTCGTTACCCCAGCGTTATGTGTAAGGAGCGGTCATGTTTTCGTTTTTAAAATCCCCAGTCAGCGCGCCGCTCATCACCGATAAGCGTGAAGTGGATGCCCTCTACCGCTACTGGCGGCGGCATATTCTGACCACTATCTGGCTCGGCTACGCGCTGTTCTATTTCACACGCAAGAGCTTCAACGCCGCCGTACCGGATATCCTCACCAGCGGCGTGCTGACCCGCAGCGACATTGGTCTGCTGGCGACGCTGTTTTACATCACCTACGGCCTGTCGAAGTTTGTTTCCGGTATCGTCAGTGACCGTTCCAACGCCCGTTATTTTATGGGGTTTGGGCTTATCGCCACCGGCGTGGTGAACATTCTGTTTGGCTTCTCCACCTCGCTCTGGGCTTTTGCGGTGCTCTGGGCGCTGAACGCCTTTTTCCAGGGCTGGGGGTCGCCGGTCTGCGCGCGTTTATTGACTGCGTGGTATTCGCGTACCGAACGCGGCGGCTGGTGGGCGCTGTGGAATACTGCGCACAATGTTGGCGGGGCGCTGATCCCTATCGTGATGGCGGCGACGGCGCTGCACTACGGCTGGCGTGCCGGGATGATGATCGCCGGGCTGTTGGCGATTGTAGTGGGGATTTTTCTCTGCTGGCGGCTGCGCGACAGGCCGCAGGCGATTGGTCTGCCGCCGATTGGCGACTGGCGCCATGATGAGCTGGAAATCGCCCAGCAGCAGGAAGGCGCAGGGCTGAGCCGTAAAGAGATCCTCACCCGCTATGTATTGCTGAATCCCTATATCTGGTTGCTGTCGCTGTGTTACGTGCTGGTGTACGTCGTCCGCGCCGCCATCAACGACTGGGGCAATCTGTATATGTCGGAGACGCTCGGCGTGGATCTGGTGACCGCCAATACCGCCGTGACCATGTTCGAATTGGGCGGATTTATCGGCGCGCTGGTCGCAGGCTGGGGCTCGGACAAACTGTTTAACGGCAACCGCGGTCCAATGAACCTGATTTTCGCTGCCGGAATTTTGCTCTCCGTGGGCTCGTTGTGGCTGATGCCGTTCGCCAGTTACGTGATGCAGGCGGCGTGCTTCTTCACCACCGGATTCTTCGTCTTCGGCCCGCAAATGCTGATCGGCATGGCGGCGGCGGAGTGCTCGCACAAAGAGGCAGCGGGCGCGGCAACCGGATTTGTCGGGTTGTTTGCCTATCTGGGGGCATCGCTTTCCGGCTGGCCGCTGGCGAAGGTGATGGAGGTCTGGCACTGGACCGGATTCTTTGTGGTGATCGCCATTGCGGCGGGGATTTCCGCGCTGCTGCTGCTGCCGTTTTTGAACGCCCAGGCTCCACGCGAACTCAACGAAGCGTGATGCACCTCACCTTTTTGCCCCGAGTAGGGTAAAACTAAGAAATTTTCCCGGTTTCACCTGGACGCTGTCTCAGGCGCGTCTCCCGGCTGATTTTTACAATGCCTGCCATTCGCAGGTATAAAAATTAGCTCGGGAGTGTCAAATGCTGGCCTTTCTAAACCAGGTACGCAAGCCGACCCTGGATCTGCCGCTCGATGTGCGGCGCAAAATGTGGTTCAAACCGTTCATGCAGTCCTATCTGGTGGTCTTTATTGGCTACCTGACCATGTATCTGATCCGCAAAAACTTCAACATCGCGCAGAACGACATGATCTCCACCTACGGGCTGAGCATGACGCAGCTGGGAATGATTGGCCTGGGCTTCTCCATCACCTACGGCGTGGGTAAAACGCTGGTTTCCTACTACGCAGACGGCAAAAATACCAAGCAGTTCCTGCCGTTTATGCTGATCCTCTCCGCCATCTGTATGCTCGGCTTCAGCGCCAGCATGGGGGCGGGTTCAACCAGCCTGTTCCTGATGATCGCCTTCTACGCGCTGAGCGGTTTTTTCCAGAGTACCGGTGGCTCGTGTAGCTATTCCACCATCACCAAATGGACGCCGCGTCGCAAGCGGGGTTCTTACCTCGGCATGTGGAATATCTCCCATAACCTCGGTGGTGCGGGTGCGGCTGGCGTGGCGCTGTTTGGCGCCTACTATCTGTTCGACGGTCACGTCATTGGTATGTTTATCTTCCCGTCGATTATCGCCCTGATTGTCGGTTTTATCGGCCTGCGCTACGGCAGCGACTCCCCGGAGTCTTATGGCCTCGGTAAAGCTGAAGAGCTGTTCGGCGAGGAGATAAGCGAAGAGGACAAAGAGACTGAAGAAAATGAGATGACCAAATGGCAGATCTTTGTTGAATACGTGCTGAAAAACAAAGTGATCTGGCTGCTGTGCTTCTCCAACATTTTCCTGTACGTGGTGCGCATCGGTATCGACCAGTGGTCCACTGTCTACGCTTTCCAGGAGCTGAAGCTCTCCAAAGAGGTGGCGATTCAGGGCTTTACCCTGTTTGAAGTGGGCGCGTTGGTCGGCACGTTACTGTGGGGTTGGCTCTCTGACCTGGCTAACGGTCGTCGTGCGCTGGTAGCCTGCGTGGCGCTGGCGTTGATTATCGCGACCCTGGGCGTTTATCAGCACGCCAGCAACCAGTATGTCTATCTGGCTTCGCTGTTTGCGCTGGGCTTCCTGGTGTTCGGTCCTCAGCTGTTAATCGGCGTTGCAGCCGTCGGATTCGTACCGAAAAAAGCGATCGGCGCAGCCGATGGGATTAAAGGCACCTTCGCATACCTGATTGGTGACAGCTTCGCCAAGCTGGGTCTGGGGATGATTGCCGACGGCACGCCGATTTTTGGTCTGACCGGCTGGGCGGGCACGTTCGCCGCGCTGGATACCGCCGCCATCGGTTGTATCTGCCTGATGGCCATCGTGGCCGTGTTTGAAGAACGTAAAATTCGCCGCGAGAAAAAAATTCAACAATTGAAAGTCGCTTAAGTTAAGTGTGCATTGGTAACTTTTGCCCGCCTGGATGGCGGGCTTTTTTATGTCGCGGATCCATCCTGAATCGTGTTGATACGTTCAGTCGTCGACAGAGAGGAATTTGCCGTTATGATGGGCATCCTGTCTGGTAATGGATGTGCGCATGATTTGGATAATGCTGGCCACATTGGTCGTTGTTTTTATAGTGGGTTTTCGGGTGTTGACGTCCGGATCTCGACGGGCAATTCGCCGTCTGAGCGAGCGACTAAATATTGATGTTGTGCCGGTAGAGTCGATGATCGATCAGATGGGAAAAGTACAGGGTGAGGCTTTTTTACAGTACCTCCACCGCCCAGATGAATCGCATCTGCAAAATGCTGCCCAGGTGTTGTTGATCTGGCAAATCGTTATTGTCGACGGCAGTGAGTCGAATCTGCTGCAATGGCACCGTTGGCTGCAAAAAGCCCGATTGGCCACGCCGATTACTGACGCACAGGTGCGTCTGGCGCTCGGTTTTCTGCGCGAGATAGAGCCGGATATGCAGGAGTTTAATGCGTTTCAGATGCGCTATAACGCCTTTTTCCAGCCCGAAGATGGCGTGCACTGGCTACACTGACAGTCATGCCTGTTGGCGAATTAATTGTGCAAATATAAATTGATTTAATAGCTAATGGGCTATAATTTACCTATAGCTTATTAGCTATGAGGGATCGTTGATGTGGGAAGTGGAAACAACGGATGTTTTCGATAAATGGTTTGACGTACAGACCGAGGCGCTCAAGGAAGATATGCTCGCAGCGATGATGATTTTATCCGAGTATGGTCCTCAGTTAGGCAGGCCGTTTGCTGATACGGTAAATGCTTCTGCTTTTTCAAATATGAAAGAGTTGCGAGTGCAGCATCAGGGCAACCCGATTCGGGCGTTCTTCGTGTTTGATCCTTCTCGCCATGGCATCGTGTTATGCGCTGGCGATAAAACAGGGTTAAACGAGAAGAAATTCTATAAAGAGATGATCAGGCTTGCTGACGCTGAGTACCGAAATCACCTTAATAAGTAAGGAAAATTATGGCGACGCTTAAAGAATTGATGGCGAAACAAAGCCCGGAAAGCCAGGAGCGCATTGCTGAAAAAGTAGAAGTGCTACGTCAGGTGATTGCGTTAAATATGTTACGGGAAGAACTGAATCTCTCTCAGGCGGAACTTGCCTCGGCAATGGGCGTTAAGCAGCCAACAATCGCAAAAATGGAACAGGCGGATAACGATCCTCGTCTGTCGACGCTTAAGCGTTATGTCACGGCGTTAGGTGGCGAACTGAGTATTGATGTTAAGTTACCGACAGGTAAAAGAGTCGCGTTTCATCTTTAAAAATCCGTGTGGCCTGGATTTTGTGTTAGATGAAAGTAGTTGCCAAAACGTTAAATACGTCACAAATTTAATGTTACACTGCGTAACTTTTCTGCAATAACCCCACGCAGGTAACAAAATGAGTGAAGCTGTTGAACAAAAATCCCGCGCTGAGGCAAATGCCCGACCGAACTGGTCGGCGGTATTCGCCGTGGCGTTCTGCGTTGCCTGCCTGATAACCGTTGAGTTTCTGCCCGTTAGCCTGTTAACGCCGATGGCGCAGGATCTGGGGATTTCTGAAGGTGTTGCCGGACAATCGGTGACTGTGACGGCATTTGTTGCCATGTTCGCCAGCCTGTTTGTGACGCAAATTATCCAGGCGACCGATCGTCGCTACGTGGTGATCGTGTTTTCGGTGCTGCTGACGCTCTCCTGCCTGCTGGTTTCCTTTGCCAACTCTTTTTCACTGCTGCTCATTGGCCGCGCCTGCCTCGGTCTGGCGCTTGGCGGATTCTGGGCGATGTCGGCGTCGCTGACCATGCGTCTGGTTCCCGCCCGTACGGTACCGAAAGCGCTGTCGGTGATTTTTGGCGCGGTCTCTGTCGCGCTGGTGATTGCCGCGCCGCTGGGGAGTTTTTTGGGCGGTATTATCGGCTGGCGCAACGTGTTTAATGCGGCGGCGGTAATGGGCGTGCTGTGCACGATTTGGGTGGTGAGAGCGCTGCCGTCGTTGCCAGGTGAACCTTCGCATCAGAAACAAAATATGTTCAGCCTGCTGCAGCGCCCGGGGGTGATGGCCGGGATGATTGCCATCTTTATGTCCTTTGCCGGACAGTTCGCCTTCTTTACCTATATTCGCCCGATCTATATGAATCTGGCAGGCTTTGAAGTTGATGGCCTGACGTTGGTGCTGCTGAGTTTTGGTATCGCCAGCTTTGTCGGGACGTCGCTCTCCTCGGTGGTTCTGAAGCGCTCGGTCAAACTGGCCTTAGCCGGTGCGCCGCTGTTGCTGGCGCTTAGCGCGCTGGTCCTGATCCTGTGGGGTAGCGACAAAGTTGTGGCGGCAGGTATTGCGATTATCTGGGGCCTGGCGTTTGCGTTGGTTCCGGTCGGCTGGTCGACGTGGATCACCCGATCGCTTGCCGATCAGGCAGAAAAAGCCGGATCCGTCCAGGTCGCCGTGATCCAGCTTGCCAATACCTGCGGGGCAGCGGTGGGAGGCTATGCGCTCGATAACCTCGGACTGCTTTCGCCCCTGATGCTTTCCGGCAGCCTGATGCTGCTGACGGCGCTTCTGGTCACGATGAAGGTCAGAATACAGTGAGATTGTTGCCTGATGGCGCGCAGCTTTCAGGCAACACCGCTATCTGACGACTGAATCAATCAAAACCCTTGTTTTCGGCGGTATGGGCAAACCATTCGCCGCTTTTCTTCACCGTACGTTTTTGCGTATCTAAATCTAACTGGACAAAACCGTAGCGGTTTTTATATCCGTTGAGCCAGGACCAGTTATCAATAAAGGTCCACATATGGTAGCCAAGACAATTACACCCTTCGCTAATGCCTTTATGTAGCCATTTAAGATGCGCGGAAACAAATTCAATACGGTAGCTGTCGTTGATTTGGTCCTGCTGAATAAAACGTTGCTCATTTTCGACTCCCATGCCGTTTTCAGAAATAAAACAGCGTGGGTTGCCGTAGTTATCACGCAGATTAGTAATAATATCGTAAATACCTGGCTCGTAAATTTCCCAGCCACGGTAAGGGTTCATTTTACGCCCCGGCATTTCGTAATAATCAAACAGCCACTCCGGCATAAACGGCGCGTCAGGATTGACGGCAGTATCACGACATTTCACGCGGCGTGGCTGATAATAATTAATACCGAGCAGGTCGATTTTGCCATCGGCGATGAGCTGACTGTCGCCTGGCTGACATGCTGGGAGTTGATCGTACTCTTTTAGCAGATCTATCAGATCCGCCGGATATTCACCTTTTAGCACCGGGTCAAGGAAGCTGCGGTTAAACAGCAGATCCGCATGGTGCGCAGCTTTTACATCCGCTGGGTGTTGTGAGCGCGGATAAGAGGGCGTTAAATTCAGGATCACACCGATTTCACCGTCATAACTTCCGGCGTGGTACGCGCGTACCGCCGTGGAATGCGCCAGTACGGTGTGATACGCCACGGTGGCCGCGCGTTTGAAATCCACCACGTTAGGGTAATGGAAGTCATACAGATAGCCGCCTTCTACCGGGACAATCGGTTCGTTAAAGGTGAACCAGTGCTTCACCCGATTGCCGAACAAGGTAAAACAGGTTTGTGCGTAGCGACCAAACGCCTCAACCACATCACGGTTTTCCCAGCCACCTTTCTCCTGCATCACCATCGGCATATCGAAGTGGAACAGGGTGATAAATGGCGTAATGCCTTGCGCCAGCAGCTCATCGATGACGTTGTTATAGAAATCAACTGCCTGCGGGTTGACGTCGCCAGTACCGTCCGGGATCAGTCGTGACCAACTGATTGAAGTGCGGAAGCTGTTGTGCTTCAGCTGTTTGAGCAGTGCGATGTCCTGTTTCCAGTGCTGATAAAAGGTCGAGGTGTTCGCCGGGCCAACCCCCTGATGGAAACGCCCAGGCTGGCGGTCGAACCACACGTCCCATGTCGTCTGGCTTTTGCCGCCGTTCAGACTATCCCCTTCGGTTTGCAGCGCCGAGCAGGCACTGCCCCACCAAAAGTTTTCGGGAAAACGGTATCGCATTATCTTGCTCCTTGATGTGTTTCATTTCCCTACACAATAGGCGATTTTGCAAAACAGAAACCGGTTACAGCACTCGTTTTTCAATGCGATAGTTACAAATCCGGGCACTCAACTTTGCCCAGCGCTTCCCAGTAGTTGTTCTGATTGTTTCTTTGTATTGCCAGAATGGCTTCGCGGATGTGTTGCTGATTACGGGTATCAGCCATAATCGTTTTTTCCCACACCTCATCCGATGGCGACCCCTGCGGGGTACAAATCTTGCGTAAATCCTTCAATACGGTGTTTTTTTCATGAACGGACTGTAGAGAGCCATAAGCCGAATCGGCCTGCGCCAAACCCGGCAGCATGAAAAGGATGGCAATAAGCGGTAAAACGGCTTGTTTCATGATAATAATCCTTGTTGTCGATGCGCATCATCTCAAGAGTAAGTGTAGACGGCATGCGCCTCACTCATCAGCCTGTGTTAATTTCTAAAAAGAAAATCAGCCAGAAGTTTTAGTTTTTCAGGAGGATAGGATGCAAATACAGATTACAGATACCATTACTGAAGACGATCAAAATGCTCTGCTTGTTGGATTGCGCGCCTACAATCGCCAGTTCCTGAGGACCACCAATTTTGGCGACCTGGCGGTGTACTGGCGCGATGAGCACAATGAAATACTGGGCGGGCTGATCGGTAAAATCAAAGGCGAATGGCTGTGTATTGATTTCCTGTGGATGCATGACTCGCTGCGTAAAGGCGGTTACGGCACAAAGTTGATGCAGGCCGCTGAACAGACGGCGCGTGAGAGAGGATGCCTGCATGCGCTGGTGGACACGATGAGTTTCCAGGCGCTGCCGTTTTATCAGAAAAACGGCTATCAGTTGCAAATGACCCTCGATAACTTTCCAGAAACCGGTTCCGCGCGCCATTATTTGTCGAAAACGTTTTGATGACCGGAAGGACTGCAAAAGGGATGACCTAACGGCACATTCCGACTCATTTTCCTTTTCGCATTATGCTTTTTTCTTCTTGCTGATGCTTTTTCGTTTTTTAAACCGCAGCGGCCTTCCCGCTATAGTCATTTCATTACTCATCAGGCGGTTATTGCAAAAGGATAAAACGTGAAACTGAAAATACCTTATTTCGGGGCTGGGGCGGCGTTATTACTGGCGGGATTATTGCTGGCAGGATGCGATCAGCAGAACAATGATGCAAAGCATATTAAAGTGGGCGTGATTAACGGTGCAGAGCAGGATGTGGCGGAAGTCGCGAAGAAAGTCGCTAAAGAAAAATATGGCCTGGAGGTGGAATTGGTGGGGTTTAGCGGTTCTCTGCTGCCCAACGATGCCACTAATCATGGTGAGCTGGATGCCAACGTCTTCCAGCATCGTCCGTTCCTTGAACAAGATAATAAAGCGCACGGCTATAAGCTAGTAGCGGTGGGCAATACCTTTGTGTTCCCGATGGCGGGTTATTCGAAGAAAATCAAAACCGTTGCTGAACTAAAAGACGGTGCGACGATTGCGATACCTAACGATCCGACCAACCTTGGGCGGGCGCTGTTGCTGCTACAAAAAGAGAAGTTAATCACTCTGAAAGCGGATACCGGCCTGCTGCCAACGGCACTGGATATTACGGATAATCCGCGACATCTGAAAATTATGGAACTGGAAGGGGCGCAGCTACCGCGCGTGCTGGACGATCAAAAAGTGGATGTGGCGATTATCAGTACCACCTACATCCAGCAAACCGGGCTTTCTCCGGTACATGACAGCGTATTTATCGAAGACAAAAATTCACCGTACGTGAACATTCTCGTGGCGCGAGAAGACAATAAAGATGCCGAGAATGTGAAAGAATTCCTGCAATCTTATCAGTCACCGGAAGTGGCGAAGGCGGCAGAAACTATCTTTAACGGCGGCGCAGTTCCGGGCTGGTAATCATCACCCGTTGCCGCGCCGGTTGGGGTTAAACCGCTCTGGCGCGGCGACGTGAGTCCATTGAGATAAGCACTACCGATGAGAGGATCAAAAGCGTACCCAGCCAGTCTGGCAGGGTAAAGGTGATGCCTAACAGCAGCAGGGACAGCAACGCACTGCTCAACGGTTCCGCGCAGCTTAAAATGCTCGCTTTCGGTCCGCCAATCATCTGCGCGCCTTTCAGGTACAGGCTAAACGTGAGCGAAGTACCGATGACCACCAGATAGAAAAACGCCAGAATTAAACTGCCATTCACCACGAAATGAGTTCCCTGCCCGGCATAGAACGGCAGTAGGATCATTCCACCGATTAACATACTCCAGCCGACGACCGGCAACGTGCCGTAGCGCGCGATGAGCGTTGAGGGGTAGGTGGTATAGAACGCGGCGGCAAACGCCGAGGCTATTCCCCAAAACAGCGCGGCAGCTGAGATAGATAACGACGTCGGATTACCGTGGGTGACCAGTAAGAAGGTACCGATGAGTGAGGTGAAGATCGCCGTCAGCACTAAAATCCCCGGCCGCGCTTTGCGCACCACGGAGAACCACGCCACGATAATGGTCGGTGACAAAAATTGCAGCACCGTCGCGGTGGCGGCGTTGGATTTTTCGATGGTCAGCAGGAAGGTTAGCTGTACGGTGAGTGCCCCGACCACGGAAAAAATCAGCAGGCTGATGGCGTCCTTGCGGTTTTTGATAATGGAGAATACGTTGTCGCCGTGAACGAAAGAGAGCATCAGCAGAATGAGCCCCGCGAAAATCAGGCGCGTCATGGTCAGAAACTGCGACGACATCTGGCTTTGCTCCATGATGTACTGCGCGCAAACGCCTGAACTTCCCCATAATACGGCGGCAATCAGGACGTTCATCATCCCTCTTCTGGTGGAAC
Source organism: Citrobacter sp. Cb031 (assembly GCF_030336725.1). Lineage (NCBI taxonomy): Bacteria > Pseudomonadati > Pseudomonadota > Gammaproteobacteria > Enterobacterales > Enterobacteriaceae > Citrobacter > Citrobacter sp. Cb031. The sequence continues at coordinate 339,568 of NZ_JAOWDA010000022.1, read as the reverse complement.
TCATCTTTCCCTCTGCATGTTGTTTTGTTTTATTTGTGTGCAGGCATCATAGCAGAGATAGCGAAGCGAGTGAGACATGACGGGCACAGCCCCCCACACCGCAGGGGGCTTCTGCAGTTATCTTACGGCGTAATCGGCGTCAGATAATCCAGTCGTAGCGGTTCGGCCAGCAGCTCGTTCATTTGTAGAATAAACGTCTGGAAATGGGGCAGGGCGATATGCTCGTCCAGACCGGCCTGACCGCGCCAGGATTCACGAACGTAGAAGACATCCGGTGTGTCGCGCAACTGGAACAGGGCATACTCAATATTGCCCGGCTCCTGGCGCGTGGGCAGCAGCAGAGCCTGCAGCGCCTGTTTTAGTGCGTCGATTTTCCCCGATCTGGCTTTCAGTACCGCAATAATTGAAATCACCTCTGAATCAGACATGTTAAAACCCCTCCAGCACAATCTTGCCCACTGAACGACCGGTTTCAATTTGCGCGTGCGCTTTTTGCAGATTCGCCGCGTTGATTGCGCCAAAATGCTCGCCCAGCGTGGTGCGAATGGTGTTGTCATCGATCAACTGTGCCACGCGGGTTAATAGCTGATGCTGCGCAATGATGTCGTGGGTGGTAAACATCGAACGGGTAAACATAAATTCCCAGTGCAGCGAAATGCTTTTGGCCTTCAGTGGACGTGCATCGAGGGTTTGCGGATCGTCAATCAGCGCCAGTTTGCCCTGCGGCGCCAGGGCGGCAATAATTTGCGGGTAGTGCTGCTCGGTATTGTTCAGGCTGGCAACGTGTGTCACCTCTTTAATGCCTATCCGAGCCAGCTCTTCCATCAGCGGCTTGCTGTGGTCAATCACATGATGAGCGCCTGCTTCACGTACCCATTTCTGGCTCTGTGGACGTGAAGCGGTACCGATGACAGTCATTTTGGTCAGCTTACTGGCCAGTTGCGTCAGGATAGAACCGACGCCGCCAGCAGCGCCAACAATCAATAACACATCATTTTCATTGCCATTTTCCTCAACGCCCAGACGGTCGAACAGCATTTCCCAGGCGGTGATGGCGGTCAGCGGCAGTGCCGCAGCAGAAGCGTTGTCCAGCGATTGCGGCTTCAGCGCGGTAATACGTTCATCAACCAGCTGAAATTCACTGTTACTGCCAGCACGACCCAGCGCACCGGCGTACCAGACTTCATCGCCAGGAGCGAACAGGGTGACTGCTTCACCCACGGACTTCACCACGCCAACGGCGTCCCAACCCAGCACGCGGGGCACATCAGCGTTAAAACCTTCGCGGACCTTGGTATCAACGGGATTGACGGAAATGGCCTTCACTTCAACCAGCAGATCGTGCCCGGAGGCGACGGGCATGGGCAGGTCAATCTCTTGTAAAAATTCAATGTTACTGCCGTCGGTTGCGGCGCGGGTAATAGCGATGGCTTTCATAATCTCTCCGGTTAATAAACCTTCTATCTGTTGAATAATTCGATGGTAAACCGGTAGCAGAACGGGAAAAATAGCCCTTCGGCGACAGGACTTATACTCGGGGAGTGAAAATGTTCCGGCTTGAAGATCTCACGTTGTTTGTCCGCGCCGCGGCGCTAAATAGTTTTAGCGATGCCGCACGCGAAGTCGGCGTTCAGCCTGCTCAGGTCAGTTCTGCTATTAAGCGCCTGGAGTCTACGCTGGCTATCCGCTTGTTCGCCCGCTCCACGCGCAGTCTGCGCCTGACGCCGGAAGGTGAGGTCTGGCTACCCTATGCCCGCCAGATGCTGGACGTGATGCATGCCGGACTGCAAAAAATTCAGACCCCGGAAGATGAAGTTTCAGGCACGCTGCAAATCGCCGTACCTTCCGATCTCGGTCGGAACCTACTGCTGCCGGTCTTTCAGTCGTTTCGACGCCGCTATCCCGCGCTGCGCCTGCGGATTTTTTTCTCCGACCAGGTGACGGATGTCTTTAAAGACCCCGTCGATGTTGCGTTTCGCTATGGCAACACCGAAGACGCATCTTACATTGCGCTGCCTGTCGCATCGGGCAACCGACGCGTGCTGGTGGCATCACCGGAATGGGTTGTGCAAAACGGCGCGCCGCAAACTCCGGATGATTTAACACAGCTCAACGCCATGACCTTCGTCTTACGCGGACGCCTGCACGATCGCTGGACGTTTACGCATAACGGCGAGGTTAGCAGTGTGCAGGTTAACGGCACCATTATGAGCGACGATGCTGAAGTAATCCGACGGCTGGCGATTGCCGGAGAAGGCATCGCGTATAAGTCGTGGCTGGATGTCAGCGAGGATGTGCGTGATGGACGATTGCAGCTACTGATGCCTGATTACCTGGGCGAGAAAGCCCCGCTGAATATGATTTGCCCACATCGTAAGCAGCTTTCAACGGCGGTCCGTCTGCTGCATGACGCCGTGAAGGCGCGGTGTGACACGTTGACGCAAAGCTAATAAGTACTTTGCGCCAGCATGTCATCGTGCCGTTACTCAGTCTTTTTTCGCAGCGTTTGCAAAGAAGATATCAGACTGAATGTCTTTAGTGCGGATGGTAAACAGCTGATTAGTCAGATCTTCCGTCAGCTTCTCGGCATCGGCCATGATGCGCAGGTTGAAGTCATTCAGCATCTTATCTGCGGCAGGTTTATCGGTTTTCGCCATCTTCAGATATTTTGCTTCGACCTCTTTTTGCTCCTTCGCCACTTTATCTTCCCATGCTTTGTAGGCTTTTTTGACGATTGGCGCGAGCTTCGGATAATCGGTCATCGTCAGCGTCTGTAACTTACGGTATTTCCAGTAAATGGACTGATCGTCCGCTTTATCGGTACCCATCGTATAGTTTGCCGGATATGCTTTCAGGCCGCTGTAGTACGGAACAAACGCGGTGAGGTCGGCCATACCCAGACCAATGTAGGTCGTTTCACCAATCTCTTTTGGCAACCACGGACGGACCTGCATCACGTGCGCTTCATAGGTGCGGAAGACGCTAACCGGACGCCATGGCTCTTTGCCGTTCAGACCGTTGGTGTACGGGTCATGGCTGGTGCCTTCGTAATGGTTACGCAGCACGGCCTTCACATCATCCAGCGTCATCTTCTTCTCTGGCGTCATGAAAACCGGGAATTCGCGCCCTTTGGCCATATCCTGATTTACGGAAGGATTGAACTCTTTCTGGATGGTCCATACGCGAGGATCGTTATACGTGCGGTCACGCTCATCATCACGGGTATAGGCTTTGGAGAAGTTGAATTTGCCATCTTTTGCCGGTTCGTAGAGACCTTTTTCGGTCGCAAATTGAATCAGGTTTTTTGACGCCATCATGTCCGGGTTTTTAGGGTCGTAATCCTGTAAGCGGCCCTGATTACCAGTGGCAAAATACTGGTTATTCGGCAGGCGCTGCGCCATCCACTGGTGACCGCTGCCGGTTTCCAGGTACCAGATTTCGTTATCGTCGACGACGGCCACGCCAAAACCTTCCCCTGCGCCGACGGTCTCAACGATATGACCCAGTAACGCCACGGCTTCACGCGCGGTTTTGCTCTGGGACAACAGAATATCCGGGATATCATCTTCGGTGATCCCTTTATCTTCAACGTAGGGGTCGGCAGCCAGCGCTTTTGCTGAGGCAAAAATAGATTCTGTACCGCTCACGCCAACGCCCAATTCGTTAAATCCGGTCGCGCCGTGCAGTTGGGTTTTCCAGTTTGGAACGGTGGTATAACGCAGAGAGTTTTTGGGTAGCGGCCAGGTAAAGTCATTCGCGCCATTATGTGCTTTGGTGCTGTATATCCCGGTCTGATTCTGCTTGGCCGGATGAATGACAAAATGCTGCGCTTTCAGGGCATCGCTGTCAGCGCTACGGGCTACCAGCATGGAACCGTCCGCTGATGCTTCATTACCGACCAATAGGGTCGTACAAGCAAAACCTGATGAAACAACGGCCAAATTTATAGAAAGTGCAATCAGGCACTTTTTAAAAGTAAACATTACGTATCCCTCATATGTACGCCAAAAATACACCGGAAACACACCGTTTCCTGAAATGCGATAACGCCTGAACGCTCAGACATTGCTCGCGAGAGAGATAAACGCCCCTGTCCACGTCTTCTCCAAATATCCATCCGTAGGTTGAAGTCTTCTGGGCAAAATAAAACGCCCATTTCGCTTAATTATTGCGCAATGGATATCGTGGTATTCAGGATGTTTCCTGATTCGGGATGAAGAATAGCAATGGGATATGAGTGGATTCAGTGACCCATGTCGCGTAAGTCGATGATGGCAAATATGAATTCTATTGAAGGGGGCGTGCTTTTTGTATCCGGATATGACGTTACCTTTTGCGGCAATACAGTGAGGGGACATTTGAGCTGGCAAAAATCCATGCGCCCTTATACTCCTCCATAACCAGGCTCAGGTTTCGCCCGCTTTGACGGTAAAATCCGGGTAATGTGTTGTTAATATCAGCTTCATCGGCGCTATCAGCGAAGGTTTTGACCACCTGCATTGCCTGTAGCACTCGGGCTTCGTGCTGCCGGGTATAACTGAAATAGATGTTCCTGCTAATGTCTGAGGTATTACGTCCGTACAGTTTTCCGGTAATGGTCGCTAGCCCTGCATCTTTGTACATCCGAAATGAAACCGTACCTGCAAAGCGGTTGCTGCCAATATTCCATTCGACATTTCCAACGCAATTTAGCTGCTTTTCGGCATAGCGTGAATGCCATAGCCATCCGCCTGAGCCGAGCAATGTCGCCACGCCGATTACGATTAAAATAAGGTGGTGTATTTTTTTCATTGCCCGCGCATCCAGTAATAATGGGTAGTACAAAACGCGTACGCATCTACCCGTGCATCTTTATCACAAACAAATGCCACGATCCTCTCCGCTTTACGGTAGCCAGAAAGGAAAACATGCTTGTTGTTTTCACAGAGAGAAGGGTGCAGTTGCATCAGATTGAAATAATTTTCCTGATCGTGATCATTCAGTGAGTAATAAATTTTACAGTTTTGCCGAGATGGGACCTGCATAGAAACAGAAATGAATTTACTAAACGGCATAACAGGACGTGTCTGATACCACACCAGCCAGATAATCAAAGTGGCAATAACGATGCCAGCGCTAAATATAATATTCCACCAGGGGACCCGCGTCGTTTGTTGTGCCGCGGGAGGAATTATCTTTGGGGGCGCGTATTCCTCTATTAGCGGTGACTGGAAAACTTCACTCTGAAGATGCGTTATCGCCTCTACCTGCGTATTTCCATTTAATCTGAGTCCGCGTCGTGAAATAGTTTTCACCGTATCACGTGGCAGACCCACATCCGCCAGCGCGTTACGTAGCGTCAGAATAGCCTGGTAAAATGTGTTGGTTGTGGTCACATTATTTCTCTCACCCCAACCCACTTTTATCAATGTGTTCTGCGTAACAATGTCACTTGCGTGAGTAATTAAATAGAGAAAGCAAAGCGAAGCTGGGAGCTGAAGTTGTATTGCGCGCCCGGTCTGACGATTGACCAGACTTTTGCTGTCAGGATTAAATTCGACCAACTGATTGATAAGGTACAATTGCCCAGCCCTCAGTAACTATAACGTATCACCGCGTGTGCCTACACATACCTTAAATTTTACATCCAAATCGTGAATATGCCTCACTCTTTGTACGTGATCGAAGATAAGAATTTCACTTAAGGATTAAAAATACTTTAAATACAACGTGTTACGTGTGTAAATTCTTAGGTGAGTATTAACTAATGTTAAATAATGAGAATTCATTACAGTTTTATCTGAATTCTCATTATATTTATCAACAGCACTTCAAGGGGGATTGAGTTATCAGGATTGTGTAATTAATAAGAGCCCCTTTCATTGGTTAATTTTTAGCAAATAGTGCTTTTTTAATTTTTATTCTGGGATTTGGATTTATGCATAAAATTCCTAATACCCAGACTGTTATTCTGAGATAAAGCAGAAAAAAGCTTAGCGCAATCGCATTACTTATAGCCTATACATAATAACATATCAGGAGTTTATTACATTTTTTAGGTGTCACTGTTATTAACTGACAAGGAATGTCACACGTGTCGGATTGACACATTTATTTACCAATGAAATATTTATGGAAAAATAACAGGAGTCATTTTTGATGAAGAGATCACCATCACAGAGTGTTCGTTGCATAAGCTGTGAATTATCCTGTCAATTATTTCCGGATACTGTGGTACGCGCCAGCTACTGTCACCGAGCCACTTTTGCGATCTGGCCAGAGGGAAATAGTTTTCTGCAAAAAGGAATTATTGAAAAACTTCTCCTTAATAATCAAAATCATTTGTCGCGTGGGTTTATTTTTGTGGACTTTTCCTTCCCAAACCTGCGCCTGTTCGCCGATCCGCAATGGGTTGACCGGCTGGCCTACAGCGGTATGTATATTGTGTTGATAGCGGACAGGAATCTCGCGCCGTTAGCCAACTACTGGCTGTCGAAAAGCAATAAAATACAAGGGGTTATATATTCCGATGATGATGATGAAGTTCAGCATCAGAAAATTCGCCGATTATTTACCGGCCACCTTGCGAACAGTAAACGCGGACGCTCACTCAACTATACAGAAATGATATTACTGAAGCGGTTTGTGTCAGGGAAAAGTATTCAGCAAATTACCAAAATAGATAATATAGATATTAAGAAAATATATGTCTACAAGCTCAGGCTTGAAGATAAATTAGGCCATAGCATTCATCAAATACTGTCGAATATTTTATAACGCATTTTTGATTTTTACTATTTTCACATCTTTGCGATGTGGTGGACGCCCTACGCCCGAAAGCAGGAGGCTATTATGAGAAAACCTAAGCATTACTCACGCATTGCGATAGCGGTATCAACCGCGTTAACGTCAATGGTATTTTCAACCCACGCGGCTTGGATTGATATTGATAGTCTTCCTGCCAGTGGAATGGTGAGCAGTCTTTCGCCGGAGTTGCAGGCTTTATTTCCTGCACAGACGAATGACAGTTTCAAAAAAAACAGCGAAACGCCGAATTATGTTTATCAGTGGAGTGCCGGTACCATTCCCGTTTATGGTCATGGATTAACGCTGAATGGGCCAGGAGGAGAAGCCTTCGAACACACCATTACCGTTATTCAGAACAGCGCGACGGGTAGCCCGGGCGTTATTTTCGGTGACGACCTTACGATTCGCACACAGTCAAAGAATGCCGCTAATAATGGTAAAGATGTTGACGGTATCCGCACGCACGGGGCTAATACGCCGGATAATCCAGTCTTTATTATCACCGGGGATCGCACCAGTATTTATGTGGACGGCCAGGATGGTGATGGTATTAACGCCGGATACAACGTCATCGGTCAGGGTGGGATAGGCTCAGCAAACATCTACGTCGGCGACGATCTGTATATTCAAACCACCGGTAACCAGGGACGTGGCATCACCGCCAACGCGTTTAGAGACGCAACGCTTGCCAAAAATACGATTATTGTCGGCGATCGTGCCCACATTGTGACTACCGGTAACAGCTCAGAGGGAATCCGCTCCGGACAGAGCGGGTCCTCAATCCGCCTTGGCAATGACGCCACCATCGAGACATCGGGCACTTCCTCAATAGGGGTCTACGCCGCCTCATCTTCCAAAACGGAACTGGGCAATAACGCCACTATTTCGGTGAGCGGAGCCAGCGCCCATGCGGTCTATTCCTATAATGCGACGGTGAATCTGGGTGATAATGCGACGATTCGTGTTAACAGCATCGATAAAGTTTACTCATTCAGCAAGGCCCCACGCGGCCTGTATGCGATTTCACGCGGCACGGTAAATCTCGGTGGCGGCGCTACTATTGCTATGGCGGGCAATCACAGCAATGAAAGCTATGCCATCAGTACAGAAACGGGCGGCATCGTCGACGGTTCTGCTGGCGGGCGTTTCCTTATCGACGGCGATCTTCACGCCGCCGGTGCTACTGCCGCAAACAACACCCAGCCGCAGCAAAACAGTACCATCAAACTCAATATGACTGACAACTCGTTGTGGAGTGGGGCGTCATACGTCACCAGCGCCACTGCCGGGACGGGGGTTATCTCGCTGCAAATGAGCGATGCGACCTGGAACATGACCAACAGCTCAACGCTCACTGACCTGACGCTGAACGGCGGGTCAGTGGTGAACTTTGGGCATGCTGACGGCGAACCGTGGCAGACGCTTACTATCAATGAAGATTTTACCGGCAACGGCGGAAAACTCGTTTTCAATACCGTCCTGAATGACGATGCCTCCGAAACCGACAAGCTGAAAGTGCTCGGCAACACCGCGGGTAACGCGTTTGTGGCGGTGAACAATATTGGCGGAACCGGGGCGCAAACCGTTGAGGGAATTGAGATCATCGAAGTGGCCGGTAATTCTGACGGTACTTTTGAGAAAGCGGGCCGTATTGTTGCCGGTGCGTACGACTATAACGTGGTGCAAAAGGGCAGCAACTGGTATCTGACCAGCTTTATTCCTGCTCCGCCGGATCCGGAAGAGCCGGACCCTGTCGATCCGGACCCGGTTGACCCTATTGACCCTGGTCCTGTTGACCCGGACCCGGTTGACCCTATTGATCCTGGTCCTGTTGACCCAGACCCGGTCGATCCTGTCGACCCGATTATCCCTGAGCCGGAAGAACCTGTTGCGCCCCCTGTCACTGAGCAGCAGTACCGCCCGGAAGCAGGCAGTTATCTGGCGAACAACTACGCTGCTAACACGCTGTTCATAACCCGACTCCACGATCGTCTGGGGGAAACGCAGTACGTCGATATGCTGACGGGCGAGAAAAAAGTCACCAGTCTGTGGATGCGTAACGTCGGGGCACATACCCGCTTCAAAGACGGTAGCGGGCAGTTGAAAACCCAAAGCAACAGCTATGTCTTGCAGTTAGGCGGTGACCTGGCGCAGTGGAGCAGCAACGGCCTCGACCGCTGGCACCTCGGCGCGATGGCTGGTTATGCCAACAGCCAGAACCGCACGCAGTCCAGTCTGACCGGCTACCATTCACGTGGTCAGGTCACTGGTTACAGCGTGGGACTGTACGGCACCTGGTATGCTAATGACGCTGACAAGACCGGCACTTATGTAGACACCTGGATGCTGTACAACTGGTTTGATAACAAGGTGATGGGCCAGGAGCAGGCGACGGAGAAATATAAATCCAGCGGGATCACCGCTTCTGTTGAAGCCGGTTACAGCTTCAAACTGGGTGAAAACGAGCGCAACAGCTATTGGCTGCAACCGAAAGCTCAGATGGTGTGGATGGACGTGCAGGCCGACAGCCACCGTGAAGCGAACGGTACCCGCGTGAAGGACAACACCGATGGCAACCTGATGACCCGTCTGGGGGTAAAAGCCTTTATCAACGGTCACAACGCCATCGACGACAATAAATCTCGTGAGTTCCAGCCGTTTGTTGAAGCCAACTGGATCCACAACACGCAGACGACTCGCGTGAAGATGGATGATGTGAGCAACGACATGCGTGGCACCAAGAACATTGGCGAGCTGAAAGTCGGTGTTGAAGGTCAAATCACTCCGCGCCTCAACGTGTGGAGCAACGTGGCCCAGCAGGTTGGTGACAAAGGCTACAGCGATACTCGCGGTATGCTGGGCGTGAAATATAACTTCTGACGTAGTTGCAGGTAATGGAAAAGCCGCTGATTAATGGGTCAGCGGCTTTATTTTTTGTGGGGGGAGGCCGGATAAGCGTTAGCGCCATCCGGCACCTGGTAAACCTGTAATTAACGCTTACAGGTTCAGTTATACGTTACTGGAGAGTCGCCAGCGTGCTCTCAATTCTTTTTAACTTCTGATTTGCTTCTTGCAGCTCATTCTGCAACCGTTGTTCCTGCTCGCCATAGACCATCAGGACGATACAGCCATTCATCACTTTTACGGTAATCTGTTGACCGGTATCAAACCCCGCTTCGCGTAGCCACTTGCCGGAAAGAATAATTTTGGGTGTAGATTTGTCGAAAACATTAGGGCGGTATCCCACAATTACCGAACGCTCGGTTCCGGATTGGTCGGTGTCTGGGGTAGAATGCGAATCAGCCATAATCAACTCCTTGATAGTTGGTGAGGTTAGACGCCCTTTGGTGTGACAGCACTATTGGGCGTTGCTTGATTTTAGATTCCGTGTGGTAGGTACCACATGTGTGTAAATTAACCTAGGTGGTACCTACCATGCAAGTGAAAAAGAAGCCAAATTTTGACCGAACTAAAAGTACCATGAAGAACATCCGCTTTGAGGATGAACTTCTGGAGCAGATAGAGAAGGCTGCCGGGAAAGGGAATTTTAGTAAGTGGGTAAAAGCGGCGTGTAAATCACGTCTAGCTTTAGAAAAAATGATTGAGTAGACTTATTCATAATGACTGGGGGTGCTGTTCAAAATTGCATCTAAGGTGGAATGAACAATTCCATCTGAGTAAAAATTCTTTTTATTTAACTCCTTCTCAAGGAATTTATATTTATTGAGGAAGTAGGAAAGAAAGCTTAAAATCTCATTGTTTTTTGTGTTGAATTTTTTGGCATCAATTAAAAGCATTGTACTATTATTCTCAAAACCAATCTCAATTAACTTAGTCGATAGCTCTGTCTTCGAATATATGGGGTTTCTTTGTTCTGCACTTAAAGCAATCAAAATTGTGCGTACACACCAAGATATTCTTTTGTTAGCTATTATCCAGTTCGAAATATCAGAACTATTTTTGATTATTTTTTGAGCTAAGTAGTATGCAACTGCAGCTTCGCTGAGATAACTTTCTTTAAATCTAAAACTGTTTCTTAACTCATTAAAAAAATGGTCGTTAAATAAACACTTTCCTTCGCTAACAATATGTAAGAAGAAGAGATCTCCTTGTCTGCACATTTCTAAAGATTTGTCTGTGGAATAGAATGAAAAATTCACTTTTCCAATATTTCGTACAGTGAATTTTTGTTTGTCATCAATGCCTAGTAAATCAATGTCAGAGTCAATTGTATTGTCGCCTCGAGAGTGACTCCCGAAAAGAATAAGGCTTTTGAGATTTTCATTATATTGGTTAAATATCATACTCTGGCCACGCTAATTTTGTTAATTAATGTTGGAAGACTAACGCCATACCAAAATAAACCAAGAATCATATTTGATAACAGTAATAACTGGTTCCCTGATGAATCGCTGGCAACAGAATATTTTGTATAACCTGCAAGGAAGGTAATATCTAAGCTTTTTATCATGCTTTTATAGATAGTATCAACCAATAAACCAGTTCCATTAAGTGAGCTATAAACTTGTATGAAGTAAGTTATTGAAAAAATTAAAAAAATGAAACCACCGAAAAACATACATCTTAGTAAGTTACTACCCCAGCCATTGATCATTCCAAATGAATTTAACATTCCTTTTTCTAATGGGAAAAAAAATGATCTACTTTTTTTATAACAATAAAATAAAAAACTTTTGCAGCTTTTTGATTTTTTTGCATCAGTTAAATATTTACTGGCGGATAGCTTAATTTTAGATTCTCTCTCCTTCAGTCTTAATTTGAACAGGGTTTTTGTAGCATCATAATAAATATCATCATCACCAATGATAGAAACAGAGTTGAGAATGTTTCTCGCTAATTTTACTTGTGAAAGACTCATCCTATAAACCTGATCTTCTTTATGAAGTCCATGTTCTTCGCAATATTTATTGGTTGCGTATTCATAAGAATTAAATAATAAGCTCCCTGAGCGTAGAATACTATTGTTAAAACTGGTTTTCCCTCCTGAAAAAGAAATTTTCTTAAATTTACATCCTTCATTGAAAGTGCATTCATTAAACTTTGCTAACGAAAATGAACTTTCTCTAAAATCACAGTCTTCGAATGTTACATCATGTAACACAGAATATCCAAAGTAAACTTTCTTAAAAATGCATTTTCTAAAAGTTATTTTTTGCCCTTTATTATTTCCTTTAAAATCACAAGTTTCAAAAGTTGCGTTCTCAATTTTAATACGAGTGGTATTGGGTTTATCTGGGTCATTCTGTTTAGGAATATCAAAATCAATAACATAGTTCTTCAAATGATCGCTGTTATTTCTTTTTTTATTTACTTCGCTGATCAAAAGAGGTAAAAAAAGTGAAAGATCGATACTTTTATCAAAAGTGGATTCCCAAAAGCACTTATGTCTGTGATCGTCAACATAAGGAGGATTCTGAGGTTTATTGTCTACGGCTTGCATTACATGTGATGTAGTCATTTTCGGTTTTATATGAATAAGATGAGTAAATACTATCTAAAATATAAACAACAATCACTTTTAAATTTTGGCGGAAGATCACAGGAGTCGAACCTGCCCGGGAACGCTGGCGTCCCCAACTGGATTTGAAGTCCAGCCACCTCACCGGAGATGACGATCTTCCGCGCCTCGATTGCTACATGGAGGCGGGGCGCATTATAGCTACTTCCAAACGTTTCCACACCCCCTCACTCACTTTTTTAACTTCCGTTTCTCTATACCATGACCAGTTTCAAATAAATCCCCGCAAAATCCATTACTTACACTTAGACACATTTTTAGACGCTACGCTGATCACAGAAAACAAGAATCGTAATTTGATAACGAGATATCGGAATACCCGCGCTCACAGGGATGGTTTACAAGAACTGTAACCGGTATCAGGGCGTGTGAAAGTGCTAACAAGGATGCGTAATGAAAAGTGAAATTCTGTCTGTTAAAGAGAAGATTGGCTACGGAATGGGCGATGCGGCTAGCCACATTATCTTCGATAATGTCATGTTATATATGATGTTCTTCTATACCGATATTTTTGGTATCCCAGCCGGATTTGTCGGCACCATGTTCTTACTGGCCCGCGCGCTGGATGCCATCTCAGACCCTTGCATGGGGCTGCTGGCCGACCGTACCCGTTCGCGCTGGGGGAAATTCCGCCCATGGGTGCTGTTCGGCGCACTGCCGTTTGGTCTGGTTTGCGTGCTGGCCTACAGCACGCCGGATCTCAGCCTGAACGGCAAAATGATTTATGCCGCAATCACCTACACGCTGCTGACCCTGCTTTATACCGTGGTCAATATTCCCTACTGCGCGCTGGGCGGCGTGATCACTAATGACCCAACGCAGCGTATCTCCCTGCAATCATGGCGCTTTGTGCTGGCGACGGCGGGCGGCATGCTCTCCACCGTGCTGATGATGCCGTTGGTGAATCTGATTGGTGGCGAGGATAAAGCGTTCGGCTTTCAAGGTGGGATTGCGGTGCTCTCCGTGGTGGCGTTCCTGATGCTGGCGTTCTGCTTCTTCACTACCAAAGAACGCGTGGAAGCGCCGCCGAGCACCACCTCTATGCGTGAAGACCTGCGCGACATCTGGCAAAACGACCAATGGCGCATCGTCGGCCTGCTGACCATCCTCAATATTCTGGCCGTCTGCGTTCGTGGCGGGGCGATGATGTATTACGTCACCTGGATTTTGGGTAAGCCGGAGGTGTTTGTCGCCTTTCTCACCGCCTATTGCGTCGGCAACCTGATCGGCTCTGCGCTGGCAAAACCGCTGACCGACTGGAAATGCAAAGTCAGCGTCTTCTGGTGGACCAACGCTGCGCTGGCGGTAGCGAGCCTGGCGATGTTCTTTGTGCCGATGCACGCCAGCATCACCATGTTTATCTTTATTTTTGTCATTGGTGTACTGCACCAGCTCGTTACGCCAATCCAGTGGGTAATGATGTCCGATACCGTTGATTACGGCGAATGGTGCAACGGTAAACGCCTGACGGGGATCAGCTTTGCGGGCACGTTGTTCGTGCTCAAGCTGGGTCTGGCGCTCGGTGGGGCGCTGATCGGCTGGATGCTGGCGGGCGGTGGCTACGACGCCGCAGCGAAAACCCAGAACATCGCCACCATTAGCATCATCATCGCCCTGTTCACCATTGTCCCGGCGATTTGTTACCTGCTGAGTGCCGTGATTGCCAAACGCTTCTATACCCTGAAAACGCCGTATCTGACGGAAATTATGAGTCAGTTGGCTCAGGGCGCGCGCCGCAACCAGCAGGATTTCACGACGAAAGAATTACAGAACTAAGGAACTGACGATGAAAATTAGCGATGGTAACTGGCTGACCCAACCTGGCCTGAATTTAATACACCCAATTCAGGTGTTCGACGTTGAACAGCAGGGTAATGAGATGATTGTCTACGTTGCGCCGCGCGACGTGCGTGAACGTACCTGGCAACTGGATACCCCACTCTTCACCTTACGCTTTTTCTCGCCGCAGGAAGGCGTGGTGGGCGTACGTATGGAGCACTTCCAGGGCGCGCTGGATACCGGCCCGCATTACCCGCTGAACGTGTTGCAGGACGTCAATGTTGAGATGCGAAACACCGCTGAATTTGCCGAACTGAAGAGCGGCAATCTGAGCGTTCGGGTGACCAAAGGTGAGTTCTGGTCGCTGGATTTCCTGCGTAATGGTGAACGTATTACCGGCAGTCAGCTAAAGAATAGCGGTTACGTGCAGGATACCCACAGCGGGCGTAACTATATGTTTGAGCGTCTGGATTTGGGCGTGGGGGAAACGGTGTACGGGCTGGGCGAGCGTTTTACCGCGTTGGTACGTAACGGTCAGACGGTGGAAACCTGGAACCGCGATGGCGGTACCAGTACCGAGCAGTCTTACAAGAACATCCCGTTTTATCTCACCAACCGCGGCTACGGCGTGCTGGTGAACCATCCGCAGTGCGTGTCGTTTGAAATCGGCTCTGAGAAAGTGTCGAAAGTGCAGTTCAGCGTTGAAAGCGAGTATCTGGAATATTTCGTCATCGACGGCCCAACGCCGAAGGCGGTGCTGGATCGCTATACCCGCTTTACCGGCCGTCCGGCGTTGCCGCCAGCCTGGTCGTTCGGTCTGTGGCTGACCACATCGTTCACCACCAATTACGACGAAGCGACGGTGAACAGCTTTATCGACGGTATGGCCGAGCGCAATCTGCCGCTGCACGTCTTTCACTTCGACTGTTTCTGGATGAAGGCCTTCCAGTGGTGCGACTTTGAGTGGGACCCGGTGACCTTCCCGGACCCGGAAGGTATGATCCGCCGCCTGAAAGAGAAAGGGCTGAAGGTGTGCGTATGGATAAACCCCTACATCGGTCAGAAATCCCCGCTGTTCAATGAACTGAAAGCGAAAGGGTATCTGCTCAAGCGCCCGGACGGTTCCCTGTGGCAATGGGATAAATGGCAGCCGGGCCTGGCGATTTATGACTTCACTAATCCACAAGCCTGCGAGTGGTATGCCAACAAGCTGAAAGGTCTGGTGGATATCGGCGTAGACTGCTTCAAAACTGACTTTGGCGAACGCATCCCCACAGATGTTCAGTGGTTTGACGGTGCCGATCCGCAGAAGATGCACAACCATTATGCGTACATCTACAACGAACTGGTGTGGAACGTGCTGAAAGAAACCGTCGGTGAAGAAGAGGCTGTCCTGTTTGCTCGTTCGGCTTCGGTGGGCGCGCAGAAGTTTCCGGTGCACTGGGGCGGCGACTGCTACGCCAACTATGAATCGATGGCGGAAAGCCTGCGCGGTGGCTTGTCTATTGGCCTGTCCGGCTTTGGCTTCTGGAGCCACGATATCGGCGGCTTTGAGAATACTGCTCCGGCGCACGTCTACAAGCGCTGGTGTGCGTTTGGGCTGCTCTCCAGCCACAGCCGCCTGCATGGCAGTAAATCCTACCGTGTGCCATGGGCGTACGATGACGAATCCTGCGATGTGGTGCGCTACTTCACCGAACAGAAATGCCGCATGATGCCGTACTTGTATCGTGAAGCAGCGCGCGCTAATGCGCAGGGCACCCCGATGATGCGCGCGATGATGCTGGAGTTCCCGGACGATCCGGCGTGTGATTATCTCGACCGCCAGTACATGCTGGGCGATAGCGTGATGGTCGCGCCGGTGTTTAGCGAGGCGGGCGATGTGCAGTTCTACCTGCCGGAAGGACGCTGGACGCATCTGTGGCGTAATGATGAGGTGGCCGGCAGCCGCTGGCATAAGCAGCAGCATGACTTCCTGAGTCTGCCGGTTTATGTGCGTGACAATACCCTGCTGGCGTTGGGTAGCAATAACCAGAAGCCGGACTACGCCTGGCACGAAGGGACAGCGTTCCAGCTGTTCCATCTGCAGGAGGGGCGGGAAGCGCTCTGTGAAGTTCCGGCTGCTGACGGCTCGGTTATCTTCACGCTGAAGGCGACGCGTGTAGGTAATACCATCACTGTGAAAGGGAATGGTGAGGCACGTAACTGGACGTTGTGCCTGCGAAATATTCAGAAAATTGGCGGCATTAAATGCGGGTCGCATATGGGCAGCGAGCTGGGTGTAGTTATTACTCCACAGGGCAGTGAGCTGACGATTACCTTGTAAGCATGTGTCGACGTGGTGCCGGATGCGTCTTATCCGGCCCACACCGCGAGCAGCGTTCCAGATCTTAAAATCAAAAACATCCCGACTTAAATTTTTACCTCCCCATATTTGCGAGCGCTATCACTCTAATTCCCGCGAAAAATGTGATCTGCGCCGTAAATATCTTACTATTTCCTCTTTTTGTCTTATTTCTGTCCGGAATACAGGACACGATTTAGTATTGTTGGCGCATCGTAGTCCTCTTATATTTATCATCACGGATTACACGTGGAGCATAAATGCTTCTTTATTACCTAAATAATTCGAGTTGCAGGAAGGCGGCGATGCAGCGAATCCCCTGAGCGTACATAAGTACGTGACAGGGGTGAGCGAGGAAAGCCAACGCACATGCAGCTTGAAGTATGACGGGTATAGATATTTAATCTGGTATGTAATAAGGGTAAATAATGCAAATGATTACCTCGCGACAAAACAGATTATTAAAGTTTCTTCTGTCCCGGAAGGAATATGTTACGCTGCTAAAAATTGCCGAATATTTATCTGTTTCAGAGAAAACCGTCCAGCGCGATCTGCGGTTACTGGAACAATGGTTATCGGAATGGAAAATATCCATCGATAAACGTGCCGGTGCGGGCGTGATATTAAGTGCCGATAACATTACTGACCTTTTATATCTGGATCAGTTATTAGGGTCGGAGGGTGATGATGCTGACGGCATGATGAATAATTCACGGCGGGTTAAGATAGCCTCGCAATTATTAAGTGAAACGCCGCATGAAACATCGATCAATAAATTATCCGAACGTTATTTTATTAGTAGTGCATCGATTGTTAACGATCTGAAAGTGATTGAATCGTGGATTACCCCGCTGGGCCTGTCGCTGATTCGCAGCCAGAGCGGCACACACATTGAAGGCAGCGAGAGCGGGGTGCGCCAGGCGATGGCGTCGCTGATTAACGGTGTGATTAACCATAATGAACCTGGAAGCGTGATTTATTCACGACTTGATCCGGGCAGTTATAAAGCGTTAGTGCATTACTTTGGCGAAGAAGACGTTTTATTTGTCCAGACGCTGTTGCAGGAAATGGAGAACGATCTGTGCTGGTCGCTGGGCGAGCCTTATTACGTCAATATCTTTACTCATATTCTGATCATGATGTACCGCATTACGCGGGGCAATGCGCTACCGAGAAAAGAAGAAAGCATCACGTCATGTGATGAGAACATCTTTTCCATTGCCAGTCGCATGATTCAGCATATCGAAAAACGCATTGCCCATCCGCTGCCGGAAGACGAAGTCTGGTTTATTTATCAATATATTATCTCCTCCGGTATGGTGATTGAAGAGCATAACGATGTGAGCGTAATTGGCCATATGCACTCCAGCGACGAAGCACGCTTGATTACCCATCGGCTGATTGCCACCTTCGCCGAAATGGTTGACTGCGATCTTAGCCAGGACACTGCGCTGTATGACGGATTGCTGATCCATATTAAGCCGCTGATTAACCGCCTGAACTACCAGATCCGCATTCGTAATCCGCTGCTGGAGGACATTAAAGGCGAGTTGCAGGACGTCTGGCGTCTGACTCAGTGCGCGGTGAATCGGGTGTTTAGCGGCTGGGGCGAGCGGGCCGTGTCGGATGATGAGGTGGGATATTTAACCGTGCATTTTCAGGCCGCGATGGAGCGTCAGATAGCGCGTAAACGTGTGCTGCTGGTCTGCTCAACCGGTATCGGCACCTCTCACTTACTCAAAAGCCGCATTCTGCGCGCCTTTCCGGACTGGACCATCGTCGGCGTGGTGTCGGCAGGCAGCTTGCCCTCCGTCCTGACGGACGATATTGAACTGGTGGTATCGACGATCAATTTACCTGCCGTTGCCATACCGGTCGTGTATGTCACCGCCTTCTTCAATGATGCGGATATTAAGCGGGTAACAGAAACGGTTATTACGGAAAAATTACATCGGGCGACGTCGCTGGTCGTTGAAAATTAATGTCTGAACTCCATGAGGTATGATTTATGGACATCACGAAAATACTCAATACAAATCGCGTTATTTTGGACATGAAGGCCACAAACAAAACGGAGGTTATTGAGGAACTGACGGATATTCTGCAAAAAGATGGGGCAATTAGCTGTCGGGAAACGTTTATTCAGGATGTCTGGCAGCGTGAATCAGAAGGCTCGACCGGATTCGAAAATCATATTGCGATTCCGCACGGGAAATCCTCGGCGGTGGTCAATACCACGCTGGCGATTGGGCGTACCCGCCAGGATATTCCCTGGGAAACCCTGGACGGCAGCAACGTGCGCTGCATCATTCTGTTTGCCGTACGCCTTGAAGATCAAAACACCACCCATATTCGTCTGCTTTCGCAGGTTGCCGGCGCGTTGGCGGATGACGACATTATTGAACAACTGTTAGTCGAAAGCAGTCCACAGAAAATTATTGAGCTTTTTAGCCAATATGCTGAATCCAATGTCTGCTAAATAAAACGTGGAGCATGTTATGAATATTGTTTGTGTTGCCGCCTGTACGGCGGGTATTGCGCACACCTATATTGCCCGTGAGAAGTTAATTAAAGGTGCTAAAGCGCTTGGTCATAATATAAGAGTAGAAACCCAGGGGACTATCGGCACGGAAAACGAACTGCTGACAGAGGACATTTCTGCTGCTGATGTCGTGATTCTCGCTGTGGATGTAAAAATAAAAGGGGAGGAACGATTTTTAAATAAACGTATTGTGCGAGTAAAAACTGAAATCGTCATAAAATCGCCCATTCAGTTTCTTGAAAAGGTCGAAAAATCATTAGTTAATAATAACCAGTAGCGATCCCCATTCTGGAGGGATTTCACATGAGTGAAAATAAAATTCCGCTATCTCAGGAAATAAAAAGACATTTATTAACGGGGATTTCGTGGATGATCCCGTTAATTGTTGCCGCCGGGATCTGTATTGCTCTCGGGCAAATACTTGGCGGCACTAACGTGGGTGAAAAAACAGGAACCATCCCCTGGATGCTCAACCAGATTGGCGGTTGGGGGATGGGGTTAATCGTACCGCTGATTAGTGCGGCGATTGCGTACTCCATTGCTGACCGCCCCGGATTCGCGCCGGGTCTGATTGTCGGCTTTGTCTGCGGTGAAATTCATACCGGTTTTATCGGCGGGATGCTGGGCGGTTTTCTGGTCGGTTATACCGTCCTGCTGCTCAAGCGCTATATCCGTTTGCCGCAGTCGATGCAGGGGTTGATGCCCATCATGGTGTTGCCGGTACTGAGTACCGTCATTGGTGGCCTGTTGATGATGACGCTCATTGGCAAACCGATAGCCTGGCTGCAGGACGCGTTGATTCATCTGCTGGAGTCCATGCAGGGCGGGTCACGCTTTTTAATGGGGGCCATCCTTGGCGCAATGGCGACATTCGACTTTGGCGGACCGGTGAATAAAACCATGTCGCTATTTGCTGACGGCATGTTAGTCAGCGGCGTGTACGGTCCGGAAGCGGTGAAGTTTGTCGGTTCGATAATCCCTCCGTTCGGCATTACGCTCTCCTTTTTGCTGACGCGTCACAAGTACACCCGTGCGGAGCGCGAGGCGCTGAAAGCGGCATTCCCGATGGGGATCTGCATGATTACCGAAGGGGTCATTCCCATTGCGGCGCGCGACCTGCTGCGCGTGGTGGGGTCCTGCGTGGTGGCCTCGGCGATAGCGGGCGGTCTGATTATGGTGTGGGGCGTCGAAAGCCCGGTACCGCACGGCGGCATGTTCGTGGTCCCGCTCTTTACGCATCCGCTACTGTTTTGCCTGGCGCTGGGGATCGGCACGGTGATTTGCGGCGTCATGCTGTCGTTGTGGAAGAAACCGGTGACCGAACGTGACGAAGAGTTTGATGAACTTAGCGATCAAAAGCTGAAAGACGAAGAGATCACCTTCACCCTGGAATAACCGGAGGCTGTATGTTTGCCGATATGAAAAGCATGGTGACGAAAGCCTGGCGCGAGCAGTACGCGCTGCTGGCCATCAACTGTATGAACCTGGAAAGCGCCCGTGCGGCGGTGCGGGCGGCTGAGAAACACCGTGCGCCCATCATTCTGAATCTGTATCAGGGGCATCTGGGCCATTTTCCTGCACCGATAGCGGTGGCGGTCGTCAAAACGCTGGCAGAGGAAGCGTCGGTACCGGTCGCGCTGGCGCTGGATCATGGAAAGGACCCAGTGCGCATTCGCCAGGCTTTTCGCGCCGGATTCAGCGGGTTAATGATCGACGCCTCCGCCTTTGCGCTGGAGGAGAACATTCGCCAGACCCGGGCGGTGGTTGAGCTCGCGACCAGCGTTTCTCTGTGCGTGGAAGGTGAGCTGGGGCATCTGGCCGACGCCCCGCGCTATGATCACGCAGCTAACGCTGATTTGATGACCCAGGCCGCCGATGTGGAGCCCTTTATCCAACAGACCGGTATCGATTTACTGGCGGTCTCGGTCGGCACGGCACATGGCATGTACGCGCCCGGTGTCATACCCGCCATTGATTTCCAGCGACTGGAGGAAATTGCCCGTTTATCAACGGTGCCGCTGGCGCTGCATGGCGGCAGCGGGACGCCGTTTGACCAGCTACAGCGCTGCCCGACGTTTGGCGTCGCCAAGATAAACGTTGGCGCGGCGGTTTTCGAAGCCGGAAAGGCTGCACTACTGCATACCCTGTGTCGTGACACATCCGGTGAACTCGTTGATGCCCTGGCCCTGATGGAGCAGGCCTGCGAGGAAGCCATTATTCCGTACCTGCAGGCCAGCGGCGCTATCGACAAAGCCTGATTCATTTTCTGTAACGCCTTCTATGCCTCTGCGACGACGCACTGGCAGGGCTTTCTACACCCTGAAACTGGAGAATTAACATGTTAGTTTCGATGAAAGAATTACTGCAACCTACCCGTCAGCACGGTTTCGCCATCGGCGCATTCAACGTGGCGGACAGCTGCTTTGTACGTGCAGTAGTGGAAGAAGCGGAAGCAACCAATACCCCGGCGATTATCTCCATTCACCCCAGCGAACATGATTTTGTAGGCGATGCGTTTTTTAGCTACGTCCGTGATATCACTCTGCGCAGCCCGGTTCCCTTTACTCTGCATCTGGACCACGGCGCTTCGGTCGAGCATGTCCTGCGGGCGATTCAGTGTGGGTTTACCTCGGTGATGATTGATGGCTCGCTGTTGCCGTATGAAGAGAACGTGGCGCTGACCCGCGAAGTGGTCAAGCTGGCGCATGCGGTAGGCGTTTCGGTGGAAGGGGAACTGGGTACGATTGGTCAAACCGGGACGTCAGTGGAAGGTGGCGTATCGAAGGTCACTTATACCGATCCTGATCAGGCACAGGATTTTATCGCCCGTACCGGCGCGGACACGCTGGCGGTGGCGATTGGAACCGCACACGGCATCTACCCGAAAGGGATGCAGCCAGAGCTGCAAATGCACATCCTGCGCGAGATTGCCGGGCGAGTAGACATTCCGCTGGTGCTGCACGGAGGTTCCGCGAACCCGGATGCGGAAATTGCCGAATCCGTTACGCTGGGCGTTGGCAAAATCAACATTTCCAGCGATATGAAATACGCTTACTTCCAGAAAGTCCGCGAAATCCTGGCGAAAGAAACCTGGTGGGACCCGAACGTTATTTACCCGGAAGCCATTAGCGCCGCGCGGGATGTGATCCGTCACAAAATGAAACTGTTCGGCTCAACCGGCAAAGCGTCACTTTACTAACCGCATACTGGCGGGGTGACCCGCCTTTTTCGCAACAAGGAAAAGTGGAATGAAGCGTTCACACATTAATTATGCCGTCGATAAAGCGCATGCCATCGCCGAGACTTTTCGGGTTTGCCTGCCTGACTTTGCGTATTTTACGGCTGACGCCTGGCGGCAACAGGATCACACTCTGTGGCGTGAAGTGCTCGATCTCCAACTGGGCTGGGATATAACCGACTTTGGGCGCGGAGATTTTGCGCAAACGGGGCTGACGTTACTGACGTTGCGCAATGGTCAGTTAGGGTCAGCCAGCTACCCCAAACCGTACGCCGAAAAGATGCTGCAGATTCAGCAGGATCAGCAGACGCCATGGCATTTTCATCGCCATAAAATGGAAGATATCGTTAACCGCGGCGGCGGTGATTTATGTATGCAGTTGGCGTGGGCTACGCCCGATGACGGGTATGATGCCCGGCGCATTGTTGAGGTTAGCGTCGATGGTCAGCGGCGTTCCGTTGACGCTGGCGAGACGCTGGTATTGAAACCGGGGCAGGGGGTATGCCTGCCGCCGCGGTTGTATCATCGCTTTTGGGCGGAGAAAGCGTTCGTGCTGGGCTGGGAGATCTCGATGGTCAATGACGACCTGCATGATAATCACTTCCTTGAGCCAGGCGGTCGCTTCCCGGCGATAGAAGAGGACGAGCCGGTGAAGTGGCTGTTGTGCAGTGAATATGCGCGCTTACAGCGATAATCGGCGACCCGGCAGGCAAAGCGCCGCCGGGCCGTCAGATTTTACTGCGC
The DNA here is from genome assembly GCF_030336725.1 of Citrobacter sp. Cb031. Lineage (NCBI taxonomy): Bacteria > Pseudomonadati > Pseudomonadota > Gammaproteobacteria > Enterobacterales > Enterobacteriaceae > Citrobacter > Citrobacter sp. Cb031. Next base: position 316,596 of record NZ_JAOWDA010000022.1, on the reverse strand, counting down.
AGCGGGTGGGGCGGTAACTTCACTACCGGATACCACGCCCGCCTGCATGGTTTGCGTTACCTGCTGTTTCTCCACGTTCACCGCATGCAACTGGCCGCTGACCGTTGGCTTGAGTGGCGCATCGGCTTGAATATTGCCGCTGGCGGTAAGCTGGATGTTACCGTCGCCGGAAAGCGGCAGTGCGGGCCATCCCCACTGCTGCAGAATCGTCATTGGCACGCCGCGCCCGTTCAGGCTGACCTGAGTTTGACGCTGAGGCAACTGTGAAATACTGGCAGTGGCCTCCAGCAACCCTTTTTCCGTATAGGCGCTTAGTTCGCTGATATTGATGGTGCTGCTGTTCGCCGTCAGCGCCAGCGAAGGACGACGCACGTCGGTGCGGTTAAAGGTGCCGGCAGCGGCGTTGAGGTTAGCGCTCCCGCTCCAGATCCCCCACTGATTGTTCTGCACCAGCCCGAGGTTAGCACCGTAGCCGTCCAGCGCGGTGAGCTGCCATGGGAAGCTCGGGTCGATATCAATCACCAGATTACGGCTGGCGCTGAATTTCTTCAGCGTCAGGCTGGCTAGCCAGGCTGGTAGAGGTTTCATCCACAGCTGTTTCCAGTTTTCCGGCAGCGTGTACTCCAGACCGGCAATGGCGGCATCATCGAGGACCAGCGCTTTGTTGTTGCGCTGCCAGTTTCCGGATGTTCTGACCATTCCCCCTTCCCAGCGGGTGGTGAACTGACGCAGCGCTATGCCCTGCGGCGAGAACTCGGCGTTCATAATCGGATCGAAAAAGTGCAGAGAGCCGTAGATAAACTCGCTGGCGTTCATCGACAGTTTTCCTTCCTGAGTTTGCCAGTCGTCCTTGCTGAAGGTCATGTTGCGCAAGCTCAGATCGAGATCCGTCACCGCCCAGTCAGGGCCTTGCAGACGGGCATCTGTTACTTCCAGACGACCAATTTGCAGGGAAGGAATAGTGCTTAACGGAGCAAAAAACTCGGCCAGCGATTTATCGCTTTGCAGCCGAATATCGTTCAGGCGCAGATTCTCCACTACCCAACTACCGTCGGCATTGCGTTGTGCCACGCCGGTTAATGCGCCACGCGCCACGTCTGCGCCAATATTGCTCAGCGTCACACGGTCATGGTCAATACTGCCTTCAATCAATACGTTGGTCGTGGGGACGTCGTTCAGCGTCAACGAACTGGCGCTGAGCTGAATTTGCGCTTTACTCCCGAGAATTTTACCCGCCTCAGGACTCCAGGGAATGACTCCGCCGTTAACGCGCTGCGCGCTCAGGGTCCACTCGCTACCGGGACTGTTAAGCGCCATATCTTGCAATTGCAGGCGATCGGCCTGGAACGGCAGCGGCGCAGTTTGCTGGGAAAGATTCAGCGTGCCGTTTTGCAAAAGGATGGTGTCTACGTGCAGCGGGTCGGTGATTTGGCGGCTGCTCAGTCCAATATCGACCGTTTTGGCGACCAGTGTTGCGGGCTGACCATCCCGGCCAAAGGTGACGTTTTCCAGCAGAATATGGGAAGGAGAAGAAAACCGGTGATCGATGGCATCAAATGCCAGATGGTAGCTGCTGTTCTGCGAAACCCAGGCGCTGACGTGCTCTGCCCCCCAGCGGGTTTGCAGTAGAAAATATAAGCCGAGGATCGCCACTGCAAGGGCGATCAGCACGTAAAGAAGCAGCTTTCCAATAAATTTCATGGTCTTCCATCCCGCGAAGTGCACATAGTCAAGTTATGCACGATTTAGGCGCAATGCTCAAGGCGGGAATGGTGAAAGAGCGTTACAGCGGCGTTGATTCAGAATCAACGCCGCATTTTGCTTATTGCTTCTCTGGTGGGAACACCAGATTCAGAACGATAGCGGTAATACCGCCTGCGGCAATGCCGGAAGAGAGCAGGTTTTTCACCCAGTCCGGAGCGAACTGCAGGATCAGCGGCTGCTGGGAAACGCCGAGGCCGACGGCCAGCGACAGCGCGATAATCAGAATTGCGCGGCGGTTCAGCGGTTCGCGGGATACGATACGCACGCCGGATGCCGCGATAGTACCGAACATCACCAGCGTAGCACCGCCGAGTACCGGCTCAGGAATATGCTGTACAAAACCGCTGACCGCCGGGAACAGGCCCAACGCGATCAGCATCAGCGCAACCACAAAACCAACGTAGCGGCTGGCAACACCTGTTAACTGAATAACCCCGTTGTTTTGTCCAAAACAGGAGTTCGGGAAGGTGTTGAATACGGCTGAAACAAACGAGTTCAGACCGTTCGCCAGTACGCCGCCTTTCAGGCGTTTCATGTACAGCGGACCAGAAACGGGCTGCTCGGAGACATCGGAGGTGGCCGTAATATCACCGATGGTTTCCAGCGAGGTAATCATAAACACCAGCATCAGCGGCAGCAGTAAGCTCCAGTCGATACCCAGGCCATAATACAACGGCGTTGGCACCATCAGCAGGTCCTGACTTACCGGCGCGGTATTTTGCGGCAGCATATCCATAAACCACGCCAACAGGTAACCTGCCGCCATCGCAATCACCAGTGACGCAACGCGCAGGTACGGGTTGCGCTGGCGGTTAAGCAGGATAATCAGCGCCAGCACGACGCCTGCCAGCAGTAAATTCTTTGGTGCGCCAAAGGTGTTGTCGCTCATTGCCGCATAGCCGCCGCCAATCGACGTCAGCCCCACCTGAATCAGCGACAGGCCGATAATCATCACCACCACGCCTGAGACCAGCGGGGTAATGATACGACGCGCCAGATGCAGTACGCGTGAGATAACCATCTCAGTGCAGCTTGCCAGCATCAGTGTACCGAACAGCGCCGCCATCATGGTTGGGACATCTGCACCACCGGTTTTTAGCGCTGTACCGCCCATAATCAGTGGCGCAACAAAGTTAAAGCTGGTGCCCTGAATGGATAATAGCCCTGAGCCGACCGGCCCCCAGGCTTTGATCTGAATGATAGAAGCCACGCCGGAAGCGAACAGCGACATACTGATTATGTGTTGAGTATCCTGAGCCGGTAAACCGAGCGCCTGGCAAATTAACAGCGCTGGGGTGATTACCGCGACGAACATGGCCAGCAGGTGCTGACAGGCGGCAAACAGGGTCTGGGCTAGCGGGGGGCGATCTTCAAGACGGTAAATCAGTTCACTGTTGTGAGTCTGCGCAACCGGTTGCGCATTTGTTGACTCTACGGCGTTAACGGACATCAGAGGCAATCCCATGGTGGAAAAGCGGTGATTTTATCTGACCATGGCGGAAATGCAAACGTTTGCTACCAGGTGTTCTTAATATTTAAAACGGATAAACAAACATTTTTATATAACTTTTCATGATTTTCTGCTTAAAATCCACACCGAAAACTCAATAAGAGCTAAAAATCGGTCTGGAATGCATCGTGCGTGATTGTGCTAAACGCACTAATGGAGTTGTAAATGTTTTATCTCGATACGTTATCAACGCTGGTTGCGGCAACCCTTGTGTTGCTGCTGGGACGTAAGCTCGTCCAGTCTGTTTCCTTCCTGAAAAAATACACCATTCCTGAACCTGTAGCTGGCGGATTGCTGGTGGCGATTGCGCTGCTGGTGCTGAAAAAAAGCATGGGTTGGGAAGTGAACTTCGATATGACCCTGCGCGATCCGCTGATGCTGGCATTCTTCGCCACTATCGGCCTGAACGCCAATATTGCCAGCCTGCGCGCGGGTGGCCGCGTGGTGGGTATCTTTCTGATTGTGGTTGTTGGCCTGCTGCTGATGCAAAACGCCATTGGTATTGGTATGGCGACCCTGCTGGGTCTGGATCCGCTGATGGGTCTGATCGCCGGTTCGATAACCCTCTCTGGCGGGCATGGAACCGGGGCAGCATGGAGCAAACTGTTTATTGAGCGCTATGGTTTCGCTAATGCGACGGAAGTGGCGATGGCTTGCGCAACGTTTGGCCTGGTGCTGGGTGGATTGATTGGCGGCCCGGTGGCCCGCTATCTGGTCAAACACTCTACCACGCCAGACGGCATGCCGGACGATCAGGCTGTGCCTACCGCATTTGAAAAGCCGGATGTCGGACGCATAATCACTTCGCTGGTGCTGATTGAAACCATTGCGCTGATCGCTATCTGTCTGACGGTGGGTAAAATCGTTGCACAAATGCTGGTCGGAACGGTGCTGGAACTGCCGACTTTCGTCTGCGTGCTGTTTGTTGGGGTGATCCTCAGTAACGGCCTGGCGTTAATGGGTTTTTATCGGGTGTTCGAGCGCGCGGTTTCGGTGTTGGGTAACGTTAGCCTGTCGCTGTTCCTGGCGATGGCGCTAATGAGTCTGAAGCTGTGGGAGTTGGCTTCTCTGGCCCTGCCGATGCTGGCAATCCTGGTTGTGCAGACCATTTTCATGGCGCTGTACGCGATATTCGTTACCTGGCGCATGATGGGTAAGAACTACGATGCCGCCGTGCTGGCAGCCGGACACTGCGGTTTTGGCCTCGGTGCGACACCCACGGCGATTGCCAACATGCAGGCAATTACAGAACGTTTTGGACCATCCCATATGGCGTTTCTGGTGGTGCCGATGGTGGGGGCGTTCTTTATCGATATCGTCAATGCGCTGGTGATTAAGCTGTATCTGCTGCTGCCGATTTTTGCGCAATAATGTCTGTGCGGCGGAGTCACATCCGCCGCCGCTATGAATCGACTATGCGTTGGAGTAGCGCTCGGTTTCCGGCATCCAGCGTTCAATCAGCGCCACAGCCTGTTGCGGGTAACGTTCGTGAATATGACGGGCAATGCGCTGAACTTCCGGGATAATCGCCTGATCGCGCAATAAATCTGCGACTTTGAATTCTGCCGTTCCGGTCTGGCGCGTACCCAACAGCTCGCCGGGCCCGCGGATCTCTAAATCTTTTTGCGCGATCACGAATCCGTCGTTGCTGTCGCGCAGAACCTGCAGACGTTTTTGCGCGGTTTTTGACAGCGGCGATTTGTAGAGCAGGACGCAGTGGGAGGCCACCGCGCCACGACCTACGCGACCACGTAGCTGGTGCAACTGCGCCAGGCCCAAGCGCTCCGGGTTTTCAATAATCATCAGGCTGGCGTTAGGTACGTCTACGCCCACTTCAATCACCGTGGTGGCAACCAGCAACTGCAATTCGCCCTGCTTAAAGGCCGCCATTACCGACTGCTTCTCTGCGGGCTTCATACGGCCGTGTACCAGGCCAATATTCAGCTCTGGCAGCACCAGTTTAAGCTCTTCCCACGTGGCTTCAGCGGCCTGAGCTTCTAACAAATCAGACTCCTCAATCAGCGTACAGACCCAGTACGCCTGACGCCCTTCATGGGTACAAGCGTTGCGCACGCGGTCAATAATATCGCTGCGGCGGGTATCCGGAATCGCCACCGTGGTGACCGGCGTACGCCCCGGAGGGAGTTCGTCAATGAGCGATGTGTCGAGATCGGCATAGGCGGTCATCGCCAGCGTGCGCGGGATTGGGGTGGCGGTCATGATTAGCTGGTGTGGATGGAAACCCTGCTGCTGACCTTTCTCCCACAGCGCCAGGCGCTGATGTACGCCAAAACGGTGCTGTTCGTCGATGATAACCAGTGCTAGTCCGTTGAACTGCACCTGTTCCTGGAAAATTGCGTGCGTGCCGACAATCATCTGCACCTCACCGCTGGCGATAGCTTCCTGCTGTGCCAGGCGCGCTTTGCCTTTCTGTTTACCTGCCAGCCAGCCAACTTGAATGCCCAGTGGCGCGAACCAGTTGCGGAAGTTATTGGCGTGCTGTTCAGCCAGTAGTTCGGTGGGGGCCATCAGCGCAACTTGCTTACCATGTGCGATGGCACGTAGGGCGGCCAGCGCCGCAACCAGCGTTTTGCCGGAGCCGACATCGCCCTGCACCAGACGCATCATAGGGACATCCAGTGCCATATCGCGTTCGATCTCAGCGGTAACGCGGGCCTGGGCGCCGGTGGGTTTAAACGGTAGAGCCGCCAGCAGCTTATCTTTCAGCGCGTTGTTTGCGATCAGCGGCTGGGCGTGGAAACGTTGCGCCCCGGCGCGTAGTGCCAGCATGCTGAGGTTATGCGCCAGCAGTTCTTCCAGAATCAGACGTCGCTGTGCTGGATGCTGACCGGTTTCCAGATCGCTCAACTGCAGTGACGGCGGTGGACGGTGCAATGTGCGCAGAGCTTCCGGCAGGCTCATCATGCCCTGCAACAGCTCTGGCGGCAGCAGTTCGGCAATGGCGCAGGTATCGAGCAGGTCCAGCGCTTGATCGGTCAGTTTGCGCAGCGTGGCCTGCTTCACGCCTTCGGTGGTTGGATACACCGGCGTGAGCGTTTCCTGTAATTCCGGCGTGCTGAGATCGCCCTGCACGCGATACTCCGGGTGGATCATCTCTGCGCCGTATTTTCCGCGTTTGGCTTCGCCATAGGCCAGCACCCGGCGACCGGTGGCGAGACTATTTTTCATTGCGGCGCTGAAGTTGAAAAAGCGCATGGTGAGAATGCCGGAGCCATCACTGATCTGACAGGTCATCATCCGGCGTCCGCCGAAGGTGATATTGCAGTTCAGCACTTCGCCTTCTACGGTGGCGTAAACGCCCGGCAGCAGTTCGCCAATCGGGTACAGGTGCGTGCGGTCTTCGTAACGCAGAGGGAGGTGGAGCAGAAGGTCCTGCACGGTGTGCAGGCCAATTTTCGCCAGTTTACTGCTTTGCGCTGCGCCAACGCCGGTCAGAGAATTGAGTGGGAGGGCATCCAGTAAACGGCCTTTCATCGCGTTTATCTCGCAGATTGCATAGTGGCCCACCACGTTGCATCGGCTTCAATTTCGCCCTGCGTGTTTACGTGGGGGTAGGGAAGACCTTTGCGCTTAGCGACATTCGCCAGCACCGGATAACCGCCTTCAAACAGCAAACGCTGCTGCTCATCTTGCGCAAGCATGCTGTTTTCTCGTTGGTACATGCCGGCGTTTTGCCGCTGGCGCTGTGCTTCGTACAGAATCAGCGCGGAGGCGACCGAAACGTTCAGCGATTGCACCATGCCAGTCATGGGAATGATGATGTCCTGATCCGCCAGATCCAACGCTTCCTGAGTGATGCCGGTTTTCTCCTGGCCCATCAGGATGCAGGTGGGGCGCGTGTAATCAATCTCGCGAAAATCCACGGCTTTATCTGACAGATGTGTTGCCAGAACCTGCATGCCCTGGCTTTTTAAATGTGTGACCGCATCGCCAATAGTGCGGTGAGTCTTCACCTGTACCCAACTGTTGCTGCCTGCGGCAGAAGAGGCCATGGTGCGCATACGGCTACCAGGCCAGACGGCGTGGACTTCATGCACGCCGACCGCGTCTGCAGTACGAATGATTGCAGAAACGTTATGAGGTTTGTGGACCTGCTCCATGCAGACGGTCAGATCGGGCTGACGACGTGCGAGCATCTCGCAAATACGTGCATAACGTTGAGTATTCATAAAACGTGTTCTAGTTACGGTTACGGGTGACTTTTATCACGTCCGGCATGACGCGGATTTTGCGCATGATATTCGCCAGGTGCACGCGATCGCGAGCGGTCAGGCGAATAAAGGCGCTATAGACGCGGCCATCTTTCTCTTCCGTATTCAGACTTTGAATGTTGGAGGTAGTCGTGTTGATTGCCGCCGTCAGGTTCGCCAGAGCACCCTGGTGGTTAAACATATCCACCTTAATCTCGGTGATGAACTCCTGCTCTGTCTCTTTATCCCATTCCACCGCCATAAACTTCTCTGGCTCTTTTTGATAGCCACGAATGTTACGGCAGGATTCATGGTGAATCACCAGACCTTTACCCGGGCTGACGTGGGCAATGATTGGATCGCCAGGAATCGGACGACAGCATTTCGCGAAGGTGATCAGCACGCCATCTGCGCCTTTGATCGGCAGATGACCGTGGCCAGATTGTGCTGGCACGTTTGCCGTTGCTTCGCCCTGCTGGAGGTTTTTCGCTACCACCACGCTCATGGCGTTACCCAGACCGATTTCCGCGAGCAGATCGTCAAGGGTGGCGAGCTTCATGCGTTCAAGCTCACGCTGGATGCTCTCTGGCGGGATCTCAGCCAGTTTACGGCTACCGCCTAAGGCATGGTTGAGCAGTCGACGACCCAGACTGACGGAATCATCGCGCTTGAGGTTTTTCAGCAGTTGGCGAATTTTTGCGCGCGCTTTCGAACTGACGACGAAGTTGAGCCACGCTGCATTCGGACGGGCGCCCGGAGCGGTAATAATCTCAACGGTCTGTCCGCTAAAGAGCGGCTGCGAAAGCGGGTAAGGTTGTCTGTCGACGCGTGCGCCGACGCAGGCGTGACCGATATCGGTATGCACGGCGTAGGCGAAGTCGACAGGCGTTGCACCGGCAGGCAGTTCGACAATGCGCCCTTCCGGTGTGAAAACATAAATCTCATCCGGGAAGAGATCAGATTTGACGCTTTCAATAAATTCAAACGAGCTACCGGCGCTCTGCTGCAGTTCCAGCAGGCTCTGCATCCAGCGTTGAGCGCGGATTTGTGCGGTGGTGCTGCTTTCGCCGCCGTGCTCTTTGTAAGCCCAGTGCGCTGCTACACCCATTTCTGCCATCTGGTCCATGTCTTCGGTACGAATCTGTACTTCAACCGGGACGCCGTGAGGGCCGATCATTGAGGTGTGCAAAGACTGATATCCGTTAGCTTTCGGAATGGCGATATAGTCTTTCACGCGACCAGGACGAGGTTTGTACAGGCTGTGCATCTGGCCGAGTACGCGATAACAGGTATCGGAATCATGAACGATAACGCGAAAAGCGTAGATATCCATGATGGAGTGAAAACGCTGCTCTTTGAGCACCATTTTGCAGTAAATAGAGTACAGGTGCTTCTCGCGGCCACTTACGCGACACGGAATGCCTGCCTCCTGTAAACGCCCTTCGATTTCCGAGAGGATTTTTTGGATCATCTCTTTGCGGTTGCCACGAGCGGCTTTAACCACTTCTTTAATCACGCGATAGCGGTTCGGGTACAGCGCTTCAAAACCCAGCTCTTCCAGCTCGGTTTTAATGTGATGAATACCTAAACGGTGTGCCAGCGGACTATAGATTTCGAGGGTTTCACGGGCGATGCGGCGACGCTTGTCCGGGCGTAATGAGCCCAGCGTGCGCATGTTGTGGGTACGGTCAGCGAGTTTGATGAGAATGACGCGGATATCCTGCACCATCGCCATAATCATCTTGCGAAAGTTTTCGGCTTGCGCCTCTTTCTTATCGCGAAACTTAAGCTTATCAAGTTTCGACACCCCTTCTACCAGTTCAGCAACGCTTTTACCAAAAAGCTGTTCCATGTCCTGGTAGGTGGCTGGGGTATCTTCAATCACGTCATGCAGCAGCGCAGCCATCAGCGTTTCATAGTCGAGTTTCATCTCGGCCAGAATGCAGGCTACCGCTACCGGGTGCGTGATATAGGGTTCACCGCTTGAACGTGTCTGGCCCTCGTGAGCGTCACGTGCAACGAGATACGCCTGCCGAAGACGCTTAATCTGGTCTTCCGGCAGGTAGTTTTGAATCAGTTGATTCAGGCTTTCAAACAGATACAAGGGCGACCCGCTTTGTGATTAACGACGACCTTCAGCAATAGCGGTAACGGCTTGTAATTCAGCGGCTTCCTGCTCTTGCTGTTCCTGGCGCTCACGCACGTCGAGGATCTGGTTGTTGATCAGACCTTCTTCGATTTCGCGCAGCGCGATAACGGTAGTTTTATCGTTTTCTTCCGGTACGAGCGGATCCTTTCCGCCTACCTGCATCTGACGAGCGCGACGCGCGGCGACCAGTACCAGGTCAAAACGGTTACCAATTTTCTCTACAGCGTCCTGAACAGTTACGCGTGCCATACTTAAAATGCTCCACAGGTGAAGAAATGACTGGGCATGATACTGAATGTGGGTTCAGTCTGCCAACAGTTTGCTGATTAAAGCGTCATGACGCTGCTTTTGGCGGCTCATGCGCAGACGTTCGGCGCGAATGATAGTTTTCAAATCGCCCAGGGCGGTATCGAAATCATCATTCACAATAAGATAATCATATTCGGCGTAATGGCTCATTTCTGCAACAGCTTGCGCCATACGTTTTGCGATCACGTCTTCGCTATCCTGACCGCGGCCACGAAGACGGCGATCCAGCTCAATCTTAGATGGCGGCAAAATAAAAATACTGCGCGCATGCGGCATTTTTTGACGAATCTGCTGCGCACCTTGCCAGTCGATATCTAAAAAGACGTCTACGCCGGATGCTAATACTTGCTCAATGGTCTCACGCGAGGTGCCGTAGTAATTACCGAAAACCTCAGCGTGTTCCAGGAACGCGTCTCTGCCAATCATGGTTCTGAATTCGTCATGGTTCACAAAAAAATAGTGTTCACCGTGCACTTCCCCCGGGCGCGGTGCGCGCGTGGTGTGCGAAACAGAAACCTGGGTGTCATACAACGGTTGGGTCTTTAATAAAGCCTGAATCAGGCTGGATTTACCCGCGCCACTGGGGGCAGAAACAATATAAAGCGTGCCTTGAGCCATGAGTATCTTAATGTATGTGATTGTCGAAAGAGAGCCTACATACGGGCTTATTATACACGTAGCCGCTATGTGACGTAGCCCTTGTCACACTTTTTGCGCATGTTTATTGCGTTTTGCGTACCAGTTTCCTGTTTTATCCGCGATTTGCAGCAATTCGTGCAAATGTCAGGAACGTTGCGCGCAGGATGAGTTTTTGCCGCTCTGTTTCCATTTCAATTCGCGTTATATCTGCCGGGAAACGTACTGTTCAGCGGAGATAGCATGGGATTATGGAAATGCATAGGGCTGGTTTTGCTAATGTGGTATCTACCCTCATGGGCGGTATGCCCCGTCTGGTCGCCTGCCAGGGCACAAGAGGAAATTTCACGACTACAGCAGCAGATAACACAGTGGAATGACAGTTACTGGAAACAAGGGGAAAGTGTCGTAGACGACGCCGTTTATGACCAGCTCAATGCGCAGCTCATCCAGTGGCAGCGCTGTTTTGGCGATGAAGCCCCATCAGATCTATCTGCGCCCCCAATAAGTGGAACCGTCTCGCACACCGTTCCCCACACGGGAGTTCGAAAACTTGCCGATAAGCAAGCGCTACAACAATGGATGCATGCTCTTAGCGATCTCTGGGTGCAGCCGAAGGTGGATGGCGTGGCGGTCACGCTGGTTTATCGCAATGGCAATCTGATACGGGCGATTAGCCGTGGTAACGGTCTGAAAGGCGAAGACTGGACGCAAAAGGTTCTTCAGATCCCTTCCGTTCCACGTACTACCAGCGGGCTGCTTTCTAACAGTACGTTGCAGGGGGAGATATTTTTGCAGCAACAAGGGCATATTCAGCAGCAGAGAGGGGGAATGAACGCCCGCTCAAAGGTTGCTGGAATGATGATGCGCCAGAGCAACCCGGAAATGTTACGCTCGCTGGCTATTTTTATCTGGGCCTGGCCTGATGGTCCAGTTGCCATGTCGGAAAGACTTGAGCAACTCACTGCTGCCGGGTTCAGTTTCACGCAACGATATACTCAGGCCGTGAAGAGTGTGGATGACGTCGAGCAGGCGCGCGCCAGGTGGTGGACTTCAGCGTTACCTTTTGTGACGGATGGTGTGGTGGTGCGAACGGGAAAAGAACCGCGGGCGCAATACTGGCTACCCGGACAGGGAGACTGGCTGGCAGCGTGGAAATATCCTCCCGTGGCCAGGGTATCTGAGGTGACAGGTATTCAGTTTTCCGTTGGCAAAAGCGGAAAAATTGCGGTGGTTGCATTGCTGGTCCCCGTCATGCTGGATGATAAGCGGGTGCAGCGCGTCAATATTGGCTCAGTACGGCGCTGGAATGAATGGGATATTGCGCCTGGCGATCAGATTCTGATAAGTCTGGCCGGACAGGGGATTCCCCGTATAGATGAGGTGGTCTGGCGCAGCATCCAGCGTAATAAGCCAGCACCACCTGAGGGGCGCTTCAATTCACTAACTTGTTTTTATGCCACAGCGGAGTGTCAGGAACAGTTTGTTGCCAGACTCGTCTGGCTGGGGGCCAAAGATGTGCTAGGGCTGGAGGGTATGGGCGAAGCGGGATGGCGGGAGTTACATCAGACGTATCGCTTTGAACATATCTTTTCCTGGCTTGGATTAACGCAGGAGCAGCTACAGTCCACATTTGGCGTGAACAAAGGGGGGAAGCTGTGGCATCAGTTCAATCTGTCACGCCATCTTCCATTTACGCGCTGGGTGATTGCCATGGGAATACCGTTAACACAGGCAACGTTGAATGCCAGTCGGGATGGATCGTGGCAGCAGTTACGGGAACGCAGTGAACAAAGCTGGCGGCAACTTCCTTTCATGGGGGAGCGACGGGCACGACAGGTTATTCAGTGGCTGGAGGATAAAGAGATCACAGCGCTGAGCAACTGGTTAGCTGCTCAGCGGATCACGGGCTTTATGCCTTAATGGCCTTCATGGCGATAGTAAAATACCGGCAGCCCCAACTTCAGGCGCAGCGCCAGCAGTCGGGCGGTAAAGCCAAAGAGCAGGGTAGAGATCACCACCACATCGTGGCTGGAGACATAATGTTGCAGCACGATATACAGCACAGCAGCGGCAAACGAAACGCCGGCATACAGTTCTTTCTGGAATACTAACGGGATGCGTTTGCAGAACATGTCACGTAATACACCACCAAAGACGCCGGTAGTGACCGCAGCGACCACGGCAATAATCGGTCCATGACCCATATCCAGCGCCACCTGGGCGCCAATAATAGAAAAGACCACCAGGCCCAGCGCATCCAGGACGAGGAATATTTTACGCAGATAGGGCATGACGGGGGCAATAATGGTGGTGAGTACCGCAGCGGTCGCCACGATAATAACGTATTCAGGGTGCTTTACCCAGCCGAGCGGATAGTGGCCGAGAAGGATGTCGCGTACCGAGCCGCCGCCAATGGCCGTCGCGGTGGCAATGATAATGACGCCAAATGTATCCATACGGCGACGCCCAGCCGCAAGCGCACCGGTCATGGCTTCGGCAGTAATACCAATTAAATATAAAACGTGTAACAGCATGTATTCCCCCTGATTTGCTGGGGCTAAGGTTAACGATTTGTGCGCATTGTCACGATTGAGATTTTCTAAGGTGAAGCGATTTTAATAACTACAGCTAATGTGATTTTGCTGTAAATGCGTTATGGCATGCGCTTTACTTTATGAATGGTGACAATAAATGATGAGAAAATATAATTCGAACTGGATGGGTCACAACCGAAGTGTTGGGAAAAACACGTAGCCCCGCCGTTTATGGGGGGGCTACGTGGAATGGAGTTTACTCGATATTCTGAATTTGCTCGCGCATTTGCTCGATCAATACCTTCAGTTCAATTGCGGAATTAGTCACCTCGGCATTGATAGACTTGGATGCAAGAGTGTTCGACTCACGGTTGAATTCCTGCATCATGAAGTCCAGACGACGGCCAACAGCCTCTTTTTTCTTCAGAATGTTGTAGGTTTCTTTGACGTGGGCTTCCAGACGATCTAACTCTTCTGCTACATCTATGCGCTGCGCCATCAGCACCAGTTCTTGCTCAAGGCGGTTATTCTCCAGTTGCACCTGGGCGTCTTCCAGTTTGGCTACCAGACGCTCACGCTGCCATTGCAGAATTTCCGGCATATGTGCACGCACTTTAGCGACTTCAGTGCTGACGCCTTCCAGACGCTGCTCGATCAGCGCTTTCAGCGCCTGACCTTCGGTTTCTCGCGCGATGATGAAGTCATCCAGCGTACCGTCAAGCGCGGCGAGGATTTCGGCGGCAATGGCGTCCAGATCTTGCTCCTGGGCAGCCATTACGCCTGGCCAGCGCAGGATATCAACTGGGTTAATTTCACCTTCATCACTCTGCATTTTGACCCAGTTAGCAGCGCTAACGAGCTGTTTAGCGAGCTTTTCATTTAGAATCAGCTCGCCCTGGGCGCTGGCATCAGGCTCAAAACGCAGCGTACACTCGACTTTACCGCGCGTCAGACGCGTGCGTATGCGTTCGCGAACAACGGGTTCAAGACTACGGAACTGTTCCGGCAGGCGAAAATAAGTTTCCAGATAACGCTGGTTTACCGAGCGCATTTCCCAGGTAGCGCTACCCCATTCACCCTTGATTTCACGCCGGGCGTAGGCGGTCATGCTGCGGATCATAGACGTTCCTGTTTTTAAAGATGAGATGGGAGGATTATAGCCATCCACGTCTTGTCAGGATAGGAATAACAGTCGGAAGTCCGTATAATGCGCAGCCACATTCGTTTCAAGCCGGAGATTTTATCATGCGTCCAGCAGGTCGTAGTGCCAACCAGGTGCGTCCCGTCACCCTGACCCGTAATTATACAAAACACGCTGAAGGCTCCGTGCTGGTCGAATTTGGTGATACCAAAGTGCTGTGTACCGCCTCTATTGATGAAGGCGTACCGCGTTTTCTGAAAGGTCAGGGCCAGGGCTGGATCACCGCAGAATATGGCATGCTGCCACGTGCCACGCACACCCGTAACGCCCGTGAAGCGGCGAAAGGTAAGCAGGGCGGTCGTACCATGGAAATCCAGCGTCTGATCGCTCGTGCGCTGCGCGCCGCGGTTGATCTGAAGACGCTCGGTGAATTCACTATTACGCTGGACTGCGATGTTATTCAGGCAGATGGCGGTACGCGCACTGCATCAATTACCGGCGCATGCGTGGCGTTGGCTGATGCGCTGAACAAGCTGGTTGCGAGCGGTAAACTGAAAACTAACCCGATGAAAGGGATGGTCGCCGCGGTTTCCGTGGGCATTGTGAACGGTGAAGCGCTATGTGACCTCGAATATGTTGAAGACTCTGCCGCAGAAACCGACATGAACGTGGTGATGACTGAAGACGGCCGCATTATAGAGGTGCAGGGCACGGCAGAAGGCGAGCCGTTCAGCCATGAAGAACTTCTCACCCTACTGGCGTTAGCCCGAGGGGGAATCGAATCCATTGTAACGACGCAGAAGGCGGCGTTAGAAAATTGATTTTAAAGGCGACTGATGAGTCGCCTTTTTTTTGTCTGTAATAAAGTGAGATGAGGAGCGAATCCATGAAACCGTATCAGCGCCAGTTTATTGAGTTTGCGCTTAGCAAGCAGGTACTAAAGTTTGGCGAGTTTACGCTGAAATCCGGGCGTAAAAGCCCCTATTTCTTCAACGCCGGGCTGTTTAATACCGGGCGCTGCCTGGCACTGTTAGGCCGTTTTTATGCCGAAGCGTTGATGGATTCCGGTATTGAGTTCGATTTGCTGTTTGGTCCGGCCTACAAAGGTATCCCGATTGCGACCACCACGGCTGTTGCGCTGGCGGAACACCACGATAAAGATTTGCCGTACTGCTTTAACCGTAAAGAGGCGAAGACCCACGGTGAAGGCGGTAATCTGGTAGGTAGCGCACTTGAGGGACGTGTAATGCTGGTGGATGATGTTATCACCGCAGGTACGGCTATTCGTGAGTCGATGGAAATTATTCAGGCTAACGGCGCCACGCTGGCGGGGGTACTGATTTCTCTCGATCGTCAGGAACGCGGTCGCGGCGAGATTTCAGCTATTCAGGAAGTGGAACGCGATTATGGCTGCAAGGTGATTTCTATCATTACCCTGAAAGATCTAATTGCGTATCTGGAAGAAAAACCAGAAATGGCAGAACACCTGGCCGCAGTACGGGCGTATCGCGAAGCGTACGGCGTATAAGAACTGCCGGATGGCGCTGCGCTTATCCAGCCTACGCACCGCGGGGTTCGTAGGCAAAATAGGCGAGGTCGCCATCCAACAACGGTGTTACTGCAATTGAGCGGCAACCAACGGCCAGCGGATGTCGAAATCATCCGTTGGGCGGTATTTAAATTCGCTACGTACAAACCGGGACAGCATACCTTCGCAGAAAGCCAGTAACTGGCTGGCCAGCAGCGTTTCATCCACGGTGTAGCCTTCACCTTCACGCATTCTTTTTTCTCGCAGAACCTGGCGTAACTGCGCCTCAATTCGCTCAAAAAGCTGGTTAATACGGCCTTGCAGACGGTCTTGCTCGAACATCAATGCGTGTCCGGTCAGAATTCGCGTCAGGCCAGGATTACGTTCACCGAACCCTAAAATCAGCAGTACGATCAGACGCAATCGCGCGTTAGTGTCTTTTTCATCTTTCAAAATCAGATTGATACGGGTAATCAGACTATCTTCGATAAACTCAATCAGGCTATCGAACATGCGGGTCTTGCTGGGAAAATGGCGATACAAGGCCGCTTCGGAAACGCCCACAGAGGCCGCCAGTTTAGCTGTCGTGATGCGTTGGCTACCATCGCTGGACTCAAGCATCAGTGCCAGAGACTGAAGTATTTCTTCGCGACGATTCCTTTTCGCAGTTTGCTTTTCTACCATGTTACAAAATACCCCTGAAAATAAGCTCTTGCCAGGCAGGCATCCACACAGCGACCGCAAACTGGGTGTTTGCGGTGTGTTATTGCGTTATTACGCTGTGAGATACTTTTCTGCGGGTTACTTGCGCCCGGAATGGCCGAAGCCACCTTCGCCACGATCGGTGGCTTCAAACTCTTCCACCAAATTAAATTCAGCCTGGACGACCGGTACAAATACCATCTGCGCGATACGTTCGCCCGGTTCAATAGTAAAGTTGTCCTGACTACGGTTCCAGATTGAAACCATCAGCTGGCCCTGGTAGTCGGAATCAATCAAACCGACCAGATTGCCCAGTACGATCCCGTGCTTATGGCCCAGCCCGGAGCGCGGGAGCATCACTGCCGCAAGAGAAGGATCGGCAATGTGGATAGCTAACCCGGTTGGCACCAGCGTTGTTGCGCCAGGCGCCAGTTCTACGGCGTCATCAAGACAGGCACGCAGGTCAAGTCCGGCAGAACCAGAAGTGGCGTACGTCGGGAGCGGAAATTGTTGCCCTACGCGCGGGTCCAGAATCTTAACGTCGATTTTTTTCATCATAACGGGTCACGATCTCGTCGAGTAATAATTGGCCCAGGAGTTCTTTGCGCTCAAGCGGTAAGACTTTATCTCCATCCTGCCAAAAAAGGTGTAATGCGTTGCTGTCGCTGTTAAATCCTTGAGTGGACAGCGAAACGTCGTTCGCACAGATCACATCAAGGTTTTTGCGGATGCGTTTTTGCCGGGCATATTCTTCCACATTATTTGTTTCGGCGGCAAACCCAACGACAAAAGGACGATTAGCATCCAGTGCGGCAACACCAGCGATGATGTCCGGGTTTTTGACCATTTTTACTGTTAATTCATCACCCTGCGTTGCCTGTTTTTTGATTTTTTCACTGGCGACAGTTTCAGCGCGATAATCAGCGACTGCGGCGCAGCCGATAAAAATATGCTGTTGTTGCACCGCAGATTGCACGGCGGCTTCCATTTCCAGCGCGGTCATCACATCAATGCGCTGGACAAAAGGCGGTGTAGGTAACGAAACCGGACCTGATACCAGCGTGACGTTTGCCCCGCGTTTTGCGGCAGCGGCCGCGATAGCAAATCCCATTTTCCCGGAGCTGTGGTTGGAAATATAACGCACGGGATCAAGCGGTTCACGCGTCGGGCCTGCTGTAATCATGATGTTGAGATGTTGCAGATCTTTGACAGGTGAAAAATGTTCTGCCGCCATATCTACAATTGTTAACGGATCCAGCATACGTCCAGGACCGACATCACCACATGCCTGACTACCGCTGTCAGGGCCCCAAATGAGCAAACCGCGCGAGGCAAGAATGCCCAAATTGTGTTGGGTAGCGGCGGCGCGGTACATCTGCTGGTTCATAGCCGGCAGCACGGCAACAGGCGCTGGCGTTGCCAGACAGATCGTAGACACCAGATCGTTGGCCATACCTGCGGCAACGCGGGCAATCAGGTCTGCCGTCGCTGGGGCCAGTATAACCAAATCGGCCCATTTCCCCAGTTCAATATGGCCCATCGCGGCTTCGGCTGCGGGGTCAAGCAGGCTGTCGGAAACGGGATAGCCCGAAACCGCCTGTAAGCTCAGAGGAGTAATAAACGCTTTTGCTGCTTCGGTCATCGCCACGCGGACGTCTGCGCCGCGTTCCCGTAAACGACGCACCAGCTCAGGGGTTTTGTACGCAGCAATCCCGCCACTGACGCCAAGTACGATTTTTTTACCGGCCAGGCTCATCATGATCTTTCCTGTTGGGTTTCACCAGAAGGCGGATATTTTATCACAATCCGCAATGTGTCGTGCTTTTGCCCGCGCTCCAGTTTGCGAGGCTCTACGAAGAAGTGAAAACAGAGCGTCGATTCGCCGCTGGCGTTATGCCACTATGCGGACGCGAAAGGAGGGGAAAAGCATGGAAAATACAGGACGTATAATGCCTAGGGAAAAGCTGTTGGCGCAGGGGGCCAGTTCGCTGACCGACGTAGAGCTACTGGCTCTTTTTCTACGCACCGGAATACTGGGTAAAGATGTGCTTACGCTGGCGAAAGAGATGCTTCAGCATTTTGATTCGTTGTATGGCCTGTTGTCTGCTGATTACATGGATTTCAGCTATGTTCAGGGCATCGGTATCGCGAAGTACGCACAGTTGAAGGGAATAGTGGAGCTGGCAAGGCGCTACTACAACGTACAGGTGATAGAGGAACGTGCGATACTTAGCCCGGAAATGGCGCGTGAATTTCTGCAAAGCCAGCTTTCGCAAGAGGAACGCGAGATCTTCTATGTGATCTTTATGGATTCTCAACATCGCGTGATTAAACACCGTAAACTTTTTTCCGGAACGCTAAGCCACGTTGAAGTGCATCCGCGAGAAATTGTCCGCGAAGCGATAAAAATGAATGCTTCTGCGGTGATCCTTGCACATAATCACCCTTCGGGGTGTGCAGAGCCGAGCAAAGCAGATAAACTCATCACCGAGCGTGTTGTGAAATGCTGTCAGTTCATGGATATCCGGGTGCTTGATCATCTGGTCATTGGGCGCGGAGAGTACGTTTCTTTTGCGGAACGCGGTTGGATTTAACGCACTTTACGCGATCCATCGGGATCTTTGTCTGTTCGGGACTTGAGCACATCGCTGACTCAGCGTATACTACGCCACCTTTGAGAATCTCGGGTTTGGCATTTGGGCCTGGCAATCGAGAGTTCGCAAATACGCAAAATCATTCTTGTTGCGTCCAATGACGAGGCAACGATGAAAGATTTAGTGTATTGAACTGCGATAACCGGGCTGAGAAGCCTGACGAGGCGCCAATACCCCATACGAAGCTCGAGCTAATTTGATTTTTGGAGAATAGACATGTCCCGAGTCTGCCAAGTTACTGGCAAGCGTCCGGTGACCGGTAACAACCGTTCCCACGCACTGAACGCGACTAAACGCCGTTTCCTGCCTAACCTGCACTCTCACCGTTTTTGGGTTGAGAGCGAGAAGCGTTTTGTCACCCTGCGTGTATCTGCTAAAGGTATGCGTGTTATTGATAAGAAAGGCATCGAAACAGTTCTGTCTGAACTGCGTGCCCGTGGCGAAAAGTACTAAGTACTAAGAGGAAATAAATCATGGCTAAAGGTATTCGTGAGAAAATCAAGCTGGTTTCTTCTGCTGGTACTGGTCACTTCTATACCACCACGAAGAACAAACGTACTAAGCCGGAAAAACTGGAGCTGAAAAAGTTCGATCCAGTTGTTCGTCAGCACGTTTTATACAAAGAAGCGAAAATCAAATAATTTCCGCTTTGATGTAAAGAAAAACCCTGCCTCGGCGGGGTTTTTTGTTTTCTGGCCGTCCCCATATTAATGAGACCTGATACACAGCCGGAGATACTATGCCTGAATTACCTGAAGTCGAAACCAGCCGCCGCGGTATTGAGCCGCATCTGGTGGGGGCAACGATTATGCACGCGACTGTGCGTAACGGTCGTTTGCGTTGGCCAGTATCAGAGGAAATCTATCGTCTGAGTGATAAACCTGTCCTGAGCGTACAGCGGCGCGCGAAATACCTGCTGCTGGAGCTATCAGATGGCTGGGTAATCATTCACCTGGGGATGTCGGGTAGTTTGCGTATCCTTTCTGAAGAGCTTCCGGCAGAAAAACATGACCACGTCGACTTAGTGATGAGTAACGGCAAAGTCCTGCGCTATACCGATCCGCGTCGTTTTGGCGCCTGGCTGTGGACTAAAGAGCTGGATGGGCATAATGTCCTCGCCCATCTTGGCCCTGAGCCGCTGAGCGACGATTTCAATGCTGGTTATCTGCAGCAGAAATGTGCGAAGAAGAAAACTGCGATTAAACCCTGGCTGATGGATAACAAGCTGGTCGTGGGGGTGGGAAACATCTATGCCAGCGAGTCGCTGTTTGCGGCTGGTATCCATCCTGACCGTCTGGCGTCATCTTTGTCGCAGGATGAGTGCGAACTGCTGGTGCGCGTTATCAAGGCGGTTTTGCTGCGTTCTATCGAGCAGGGCGGGACCACGCTGAAGGACTTTCTGCAAAGTGACGGTAAGCCGGGTTATTTTGCCCAGGAGTTGCAGGTCTATGGGAGAGAAGGTGAACCCTGTCGCGTATGCGGCGCGCCAATCATTGCGACAAAACACGCTCAGCGCACAACGTTTTATTGCCGTCGCTGTCAGAAATAACACCATTATCGGCCGGACGTAGCGTATGCCTCATCCGGCCAGACGCATTACTTCAGTTTACTCAATAATGCCTGATGAACGTTTTCCGGCAGAAAGTGCGCTACGTCACCCTGGTGGCGGGCAACTTCTTTCACCAGTGACGATGAGATAAACGACCACTCTTTAGACGGCATCAGAAAGACGCTTTCCAGTTGTGGCATCAGATGACGGTTCATATGGGCCAGCTGCATTTCATACTCAAAATCGGCTACCGCACGCAGGCCACGGATCAGAATGTTAGCCTGATTATCGCGGGCAAAGTTTGCCATCAGATCGCTGAATCCCAGAACCTCCACATTACCGAGATGCGCCGTTGCCTGTTGTGCCAGCTCAACGCGCTCTTCCAGAGTAAACATCGGTTTTTTACTGGGACTTGCGGCAATCGCCAGGATTACGTGATCGAACATGCTTGTCGCTCGTGTCACGATATCGAGGTGGCCGTTAGTAATGGGATCAAAGGTTCCTGGATAAATCGCCCGTTTTTGCATGACTTGCCTCAATGCGTTTTGGGTGGCAGATAAGGTTCCAGCAGCTGCAGCAGACGCTGAAGCGCGCCCTGATTTTGATACAGAACTTCAACTGCGTGACGGCCATAAAAATTACGATAATCGGCATCGGTCAGTAAAGAAGAGACCTCTTTCACCAGCGTAGTTGCGTCGGTGACGGTGATCAATCCGCTTGCCTGTTCGAGGCGGGCGCAAATATCTTTAAAATTAAAAGTATGTGGCCCCATCAGTACTGGAATGGCGTGCGCCGCGGCTTCCAGTGGGTTGTGTCCACCGCGTTCAACCAGCGAACCGCCAACAAAAGCAAGGTCAGCAATGCCGTAAAGCAACATCAACTCGCCCATGGTGTCGCCGATTACGACCTGGTTTCCTGATGACGGAACTTCGCCCGAAGAACGTGTCGTATAGCTTAGCCCAGCCTGGCGTACGAGGTTAATGGCATCCGGGAACCGTTCAGGATGTCTGGGTACCAGAATCAGTAAAAGATTAGGGAACTGGTTTAATAACGCCTGATGGGCGGCAATGATAATGCTTTCTTCGCCGTCGTGCGTGCTGGTTGCAATCCATACCGGGCGGTGAGGTGCCCATTGACGGCGCAATGTAATCGCTTTTGCGGCCAGTTGAGGCGTGACGGAAATATCAAACTTCAGGCTGCCGGTAACGGTGACCTGATTGCTTCTGGCACCAAGCGTGATAAAACGAGCGCCATCTTCTTCGTTCTGGGCGGCAATCAACGTAATTCGGCGCAGTAGCCTGCCAACAAACTTACCTAATTTAGCGTAGCCAGCAGCTGAGCGAGCGGAAAGACGTGCATTGGCAATGACCAGCGGAATATGGCGCTTATGCAGTGCCGCGATCAGATTCGGCCACAGCTCGGTTTCCATAATTAACACCAGCTTGGGGTCAACTTTATTCAGGAAACGGTTTAGGGCATCCGGTAAGTCGTACGGCAGATAAATATGCTGAACGTCAGGGCCAAAAGCGGATTGTACGCGCTCGGAACCGGTTGGTGTCATGGTGGTGACCGTGATCGGCAAGTCGGGGTAACGATGTCGCAGAGCGCGGACTAATGGGATAGCTGCCAGCGTTTCGCCCACGGAAACCGAATGAAGCATGATGCCGCCTGGTTTTAGCGGACGGCGGTAAAAGCCGTAACGTTCACCCCAGCGTTTACGGTAGGCCGGAGCCTTACGTCCGCGCACCCAAAGCCGTACCCAGATCAAAGGCTGAATAAGGTAGAAAAGGGCGGTGTAAAGCAATTCGAGCATAATGGTAGCTGACTTATGAATGTGCTGGGGATTCTATGTATTTAGCTGTGGCTTTACCAATACTTTTCCTATTTTTAAATTAAATAGCGTCCCTCGCGGGGGATGTCCAGGGTACCAGCATCTTTTGCATCTTTACGTTTTCTGTTGATATTTTCCGGTTTAGTCGAGATAGAGGGCTAAAAATCAAAAGGTCTGAACATCTTAATTCATTGATTTATATGTTTTAAAATCATTGGCTGTGCAAGAATTATTCGAGTCGGAACATGGCGAAAGAAGTGATACACTAGCGCGTAAAAAATCAGTGCGATATCAGTAATCAGGTAGCTGTTGAGCCTGGGGCGGTAGCGTGCTTTTTTCTGCTTAACTTTACCGGACACACACGATAAAAGAGCCGCTTGTGGATAAGCCAATTAATAGAATTCTGGTCATAAAAATGCGTTTTCACGGAGATATGTTGTTAACAACTCCGGTCATTAGTACGCTAAAGCAGAACTATCCTGATGCGAAAATCGACGTGCTTCTCTATCAGGATACCATCCCAATTTTGTCGGAAAACCCAGAAATTAATGCCCTTTATGGTATTAAAAATAAAAAGACAAAAGTAACTGATAAAATTACTAATTTTCTGCACCTGATCGGAACGTTGCGCGCGAATGGGTATGATTTAGTTGTAAACCTTACCGATCAGTGGATGGTTGCGATACTGATGCGGTTACTGAACGCGCCAATCAAAATCTCTCAAGATTATGCACATCGGCAATCTTCTTTTTGGAAAAATAGTTTTACATGTCTGGCTCCGCTTAGCGGTGAAAATGTGGTGGAAAGCAATCTGTCTGTGCTGGCCCCGTTGAAACTTAAATCGACTGTTACGCATACAACAATGAGCTATCCTCCGGATAGCTGGGAACGTATGCGCACAGAATTAAATCGGGCTGGAGTTGGTGATGAATACGTTGTAATTCAACCAACGGCACGCCAACGCTTCAAGTGCTGGAATAACGAAAAGTTTTCACAGGTAATTGACGCCTTACACCAGCGTGGTTTGGAGGTAGTTATGACCTCAGGCCCAGGCGAAGACGATCTGGCTTGCGTGAATGAAATTGCACAAGGTTGCAAAGAAAGGCCCGTTACTGCGCTGGCGGGAAAGATGAGCTTCCCCGAGCTAGGAGCGGTCATCGATCATGCGCAGTTGTTTATTGGGGTGGACTCTGCTCCGGGACACATTGCTGCTGCGGTTGATACACCATTGATATGCCTGTTTGGCGCAACGGATCATAATTTTTGGCGACCATGGTCAAAGCAGATGATTCAATTTTGGGCTGGTGATTACCGTCCAATGCCTCCACGCGAACAGCGCGATCGCAATGAAATGTATCTTTCGGTGATACCCGCTGACGATGTTATTGCTGCTATCGATAAATTATTACCGGGTAGACTTGTGCCGCCACAAGCGGGGAGTCCCGTATGATTGTTGCTTTCTGTTTGTTTAAATACTTCCCATTCGGTGGGTTACAGCGTGATTTTATGCGCATTGCGCAAACTGTAGCGGCACGTGGTCACCATGTTCGTGTCTATACGCAGTCCTGGGAAGGTGAGTGTCCTGACGTTTTTGAATTGGTTCTTGTACCGGTCAAGTCCCGGACAAACCATGGTCGCAATGCGGAGTATTATTCCTGGGTCCAGGCACATTTACTTCAGCACCCTGTCGATCGGGTTGTTGGTTTTAATAAAATGCCAGGGCTGGATCTCTACTATGCTGCTGACGTTTGCTATGCCGAGAAAGTGGCACAAGAAAAAGGTTTCCTCTATCGGTTAACTTCACGATATCGGCACTATGCAGCGTTTGAACGCGCGACGTTTGAGCAGGGTAAACCGACGCAGCTATTAATGCTAACTGATAAGCAGATTGCTGACTTTCAGAAACACTATCAGACAGAAGCTCAACGATTTCATATTCTTCCTCCAGGGATTTATCCGGACAGGAAGTATAGCCAGCAGATTCCGAATAGCCGTGAAATTTATCGCCAGAAAAACGGTATAACAGAGCATCAAAATCTATTATTGCAGGTAGGCTCTGATTTCACTCGTAAAGGTGTGGATCGTTCAATACGTGCACTGGCCTCGTTACCAGAAACGCTTCGAACTAATACGCTACTGTATGTTGTTGGACAAGACAGACCGAGAAAATTTGAGGCGCTGGCGGAAAAACTTGGCGTACGCAGTAATGTCCATTTCTACTCTGGCCGTAATGATGTTGCAGAATTAATGGCAGCGGCTGATATATTGATGCATCCAGCTTATCAGGAGGCGGCAGGTATTGTTTTACTAGAAGCAATCACTGCCGGGCTGCCGGTGTTGACCACAGCCGTATGCGGTTACGCGCATTATATTGTTGATGCTAATTGTGGTATGGCAATTACAGAACCATTCCGGCAAGAAACGCTGAATGAAGCCTTACGTAAAGCGCTAGTAGAGCCTTCATTGTGTTTGGAATGGAGGGCAAATGCACGACACTATGCGGATACGCAAGATTTATACAGCCTACCGGAGAAAGCTGCGGATATGATTACGGGTGGTTTAGATGGTTGAATTAAAAGAACCGTTAGCCACACTATGGCGCGGGAAAGATGCATTTGAAGAAGTTAAAAATTTACAAGGTGAAGTATTCAGAGAACTGGAGACTCGCCGTACTCTACGATTTGAACTAACGGGTAAAAGCTATTTTTTAAAATGGCACAGAGGCACTTCTCTGAAAGAGATTGTTAAAAACCTACTTTCATTACGCATGCCAGTATTAGGTGCTGATAGAGAATGGAATGCCATTCATCGCCTGAGTCAGTTAGGTGTGGATACAATGACAGGTGTGGGATTTGGTGAGAAAGGGGTGAATCCACTGACTAAAACCTCGTTTATTATTACTGAGGATCTTACACCAACTATCAGCTTAGAAGATTACTGTGCTGATTGGGCCACAAATTCTCCCGATGTGAAAGTGAAGCGTATAATTATTGATCGTGTTGCCACCATGGTGCGTAAGATGCATGCTGGTGGTATCAATCATCGCGATTGCTATATTTGCCACTTTTTATTACATCTGCCTTTTTCAGGGCATGAGGACGATCTCAAGATTTCAGTGATTGATTTGCACCGTGCTCAGATTCGGTCGACTGTTCCCCAACGCTGGCGCGATAAGGACTTAATCGGTCTCTATTTTTCGTCCATGAACATTGGATTAACCCAGCGTGATATTTATAGATTTCTACGCATCTATTGCGAGTTGCCGTTGAAAAGCATCCTAAGTCAGGAGGCTGATTTGTTCAAGGAAGCTCAGGTTAAAGCTAATAAAATACGCGAAAGAACAATCCGTAAATCTCTGTGATTAATTTATCCTGAACTATTTGAAATGCATCATGTGAGAACATGGTCTATTTCTCAAAAATTGGTAAGAGTCAAATGTCTCAATTTAGCGATAAAGAAGTTATCCTTTCTGTTTTTGAGTACGATTTTCGGGAAAATGCTTCTGCAGACTGTTTTAATATCGGTTATGGTATTGACAGGAATTTTTTATTTGGCTGCGGTGTATCAATAGCCTCTGTATTATTGTCGAATAAAAAAATCGATTTCACATTTCATATATTTACTGATTATTTCGATGAGAGTGATAAAGCCAGATTCGCCGATCTTGCTAAACAATATCAATCCTGTATCAAAGTTTACCTAATTGATTGCAATAAATTAAAAGACTTACCTAGTACAAAAAACTGGACTTATGCAACATACTTCCGTTTTGTTATTGCAGATTATTTCTATAATAAAATAGATAAATTATTATACCTGGATGCTGATATTGCTTGCCAGGGTAGTGTACGAGAACTGGTCGATTATAAGTTTTCCGCAGATGAGATCGCTGTCGTTGTAACGGAAAGAGATTCCGAATGGTGGCATAATCGTTCTGTAACGCTGGCCACTCCAGAATTAATCACCGGATACTTTAATGCTGGATTCTTACTTATCAACATCAATGCATGGCACAGTAATAATATCTCTTCCCGAGCCATCGAAATGTTGCGAGTTCCAGAATGGGTGGAAAGAATAACTCATCTTGATCAAGATGTCCTTAATGTGTTGTTAGCCGGAAAAGTAACTTTTATCAATGGTAAATACAATACACGCTTTAGCATTAATTATGAACTGAAAGATAAAGTAGTCAATCCTGTGAATAATGAAACTGTCTTCATTCATTATGTGGGACCGACAAAACCCTGGCATGAGTGGTCCAACTATCCGGTATCGAAGAGTTTTTTAGTTGCGAAAGAGGCCTCGCCCTGGCATTCAGTAGCGCTTCTCAAACCGACCAATAGCAATCAATTCAGATATTGTGCAAAGCATAAATTTAAACAAGGGTTATACGTTCAGGGACTGTGTAACTACTTTAATTATTATCTGACCAAGTTGAAAGGTTAACTGCTGGCTAAGTACATTGTTAAAATAATCAACAGCAATGCATATCTTAGCCGCTGGAAAATATAGCTGAAATAATTAAAGGTAATTAACTTGGACTTCAAAAGATTAACTAACTTCAAAGATATTATTGAGTTAGACAGACGTGTTACACCATGTGATGATCGTGACACTTTTAATATCTCATGGGGAATCGATAAAAATTACCAAACTGGTGCGGCAATTTCTATTGCCTCAATCCTTGAAAATAATAAAGAGAGTAATATTAATTTTACTTTTCATATTATTGCGGATTATTTAGATCAAGAATATATTGTACTTTTGACACAATTAGCAGAACAGTATAAAACAGTTATTAAGCTATATCATATTGATTCTGAACCGTTGGTGTCACTACCTAAAACAAATATATGGCCAGTGTCAATATACTATCGCTTGCTTTCATTTGATTATTTTTCTGAAAGATTAGATCGACTGCTATATCTTGATGCTGATATTACGTGTAAAGGCTCTTTAGAGGATCTTGCCGCACTGAAATTTGATGGGGAATATGGTGCGGTTGTAGTAGATGTTGATTCAATGCAGGATAAAAGTGCAGAGCGTCTACATAATCCTGAGTTTAAAGGCAACTACTTTAACTCGGGTGTCATGTATATAAACTTGCAGCAATGGCTTAACTCTAATTTAACGAAGAAATTCTTCGAACTATTGTCAGATGAAAGTATAGTTTCCAGAGTAAAATATCCTGACCAGGATATTTTAAATATCATGTTTTTGCATCATGCGGTATTACTACCGAGGAAATATAACTCAATTTATTCATTGAAGTCTGAGTTTGAGATTAAAAATAAAAATCACTATAAATCAGTGATTAATGAAGAGACAGTATTTATTCATTATACTGGTGTAACAAAACCATGGCACGAGTGGGCTAACTATTCCTCAGCACAATTTTTCCGCACAGTATATGAGAAGTCACCATGGAAGAATCAGCCTTATCAAGTTGCAAAACAAAAGCACGAATATAGAGAAGAATATAAACACCTTCTTTATCAAAATAAAATAATTCCAGGCCTGATCGCAGCAATTAAATATAAAACAATGTAATGGTGATCTTTATGATTGATAAAATCATATTTACTGTAACACCTATTTATTCTATTCCACCACGTGGTGCCGCAGCAGTTGAGACCTGGATGTATCAGGTTGCCCAAAGAACCAAATTCCCTAATTGTATTGTCTGTATAAAGAATGAAGGATATTCTGATTATTCTTACGTAAACGAAAGATGTAGTATTCATCGTATTGGATTTAGCTCGGTATATAAGCGTATTTTCCAAAAGTGGACTCGGCTGGATCCGTTACCTTATTCAAAGCGCATACTGAAAGTTGCCGAAAAGTTTGAGATAACCGATCAAAGTGTGATTGTTGTCCATAACAGTATGAAGCTATATCGACAAATTCGTTCGCAAGCTCCTCAGGCTAAAGTTGTGATTCATATGCATAATGCGTTTGAACCTAAGTTGCTTGATAAAAAAGTTAAGATGATCGTACCAAGTTTGTTTTTGAAGAACTATTATCAATCTTATCTTCCTGAAGCTGATATTGTTATTGTGCCTAATGGTATTGACCTGGATATCTATCAATCGTCATATGAATCAATATCAAAAAATAAATTAAGTATTCCCCCTGAAAGCAAGGTGGTATTTTTTGCTGGACGTATAGTCCCTGATAAAGGCGTTCTCTTACTTCTGCAGGCTTTTGAAAAGTTGCTGCATGAGAACAAAAATCTGAAGCTTGTGGTTGTTGGTGATCACATGGAAGTAAGTAAGAACGATAAAGGTGATTATCAGCGTGAAGTTCGGGAAATAGCTGAGCGCCTCAAACCACATTGTATTATGTTAGGTAGTATCTCACCCGAGAAAATGCACTATTACTATCCACTGGCAGATATAGTTGTGATTCCTTCTCAATTTCAGGAGCCATTTTGTATGGTGGCTATTGAGGCTATGGGCGCTGGAAGACCTGTATTAGTCAGTACTCGAGGCGGCATGGTTGAGTTTGTTAAAGATAAAATTACAGGCTATCACCTTACAGAGCCGATGACTGCAGAAACTATTGCTCAGGATATTACCAGGGTAATGGCGGAAAGTAGTTTAGCGGATACCGCCCAACGAGGTCAGCAATATGTCTTTGGAAACTATAGTTGGTCTGCGGTTACACAACGGTTTGAAGAGGTTATTTGTAACTGGTTCGAGTGAAAAAAAGGCTACATAAAGTAGCCTTTTTTTACTATTTTATTTATTCTTCAGCGCTAACAGAAAACCTGCAAAAATACCCAACAGATCTAACTCAATCTGCTCAACGTTGCCACGTATAATAAAATAACCGAAAAATGAAAGTAAAATTATTATATAAGCATTGTATGGGGAATAGTAATTCTCCCTAAATGCATGCGTAACACATTCTCTCACAATGCTAGTGTACACCAGTATTAAACCCACAAGTCCAAGTAATCCTGTACCAAACCATACAAAAAGAATAAGGTTGTGTGGTCCAATTGACTCGCGGAATGTCCAGTTTGGATAATCAACAACACGCTTGTTGTATACAGTTTTATAAGCGTTATTACCAAAACCATAACCAATAACTGGATTTTCTAAGATTAGGTCAAACGCACTTCCTTGCGTACCGTTAGTATAGCGATATGAACTGTCAGTTTGCTGCAATTTAAAGGTCAGTTTTTCTGACATATCTTTGTGTGAAAATATAGCTGTCAGAGCAACAATAGCTACGAGGATTCCTACAGTAAGCAATCGCCATTGTTTGTACATGATTATCCATGTAAGAGCAATAATGAATACAGATAACCATGCGCCACGGGACAATGTTCCAAGAATTAAAAAGGTGTATATCGCCCCTAACAACAGGAATAATATACGGTATTTCGCTGATTTAACGAGCCATAGATTCAGAAGCACTGGGAATAAAAACACCATTGCATCTGAAATTCCGCGATGTTGGTAATTAGTAAAAGGCATGATTCCTTGCTGATAGTCCTGATAATAAAGGACAAGTTCTGAAAGGCATCGCAAACTAAGAGCTGTAAGGAACGAGAAGAATATCAACTTTGAAATGGTTTCTTTGCTTTCTTCTCTTAGTAATACAGGGATCGCAATAGTGCATAATAAGACATTTTCAATAACTGAGTTGTTTATCTCTTTCAGGCTAGCTTTTAGTTCAGGAGTGAACACTAAAGAGACGAAGGTAGCGATTACAAGAAATGATATACTTGCAAAAACAAATGTTTTAAAAATAGGAATATAATGTCGAGGATTCTTACATAAATAAACAATCGTTGTGATAGTCATCAGTATGACAATCAAATGTTTATAACGCGTAATACCACCTAAGAAATAGGTGGCGACAAACAGAAATATAAGTCCTCTATTCCAGTTTATCTTCCAGTTTTTTTTCTCATCTAAAAAAAACTTTGTTAAAGCCATCATTTCTCCGACACTTACAGACAATTATTTAAAAAATTGCAATTAATTGATTCTAATACGGTCGAAGAACGCAAGTCTGAAAGATTTTCACTTTCTGAGCGACATGCCACTTGATTCTTCCCATACCCACCAATCAATCCTGGGTCCGTTGGACCGTACAACGTAATATTTGGGCGATCCAGTGCAGCGGTTAAATGACTCAGGCCTGTATCAACCGACACCACAAATTTTGCCCCCGCCAGTACGCGAGCGACCTCTCCCAAAGTCATCCGTGGAAGAACATCAACATAAGAAAAACCATTTGCCAGCCTACGGGCTCGTGCTTCTTCATGAGGAGCACCCCATGGCAGTTTAATACGTATGCCAGCGTTATTTAACAAGCCAATTAGCTCCCGCCAGTTGGCTTCTGGCCAGTGCTTATCATCACGCGTTGTGGCATGCAGAAATACGGCATACTGGCCCGCATCAGCATTACGTTCTTTCAGAAAATGCTGAGCGATAGCGTAATCACCCTGCGACTGGGGCCTGGAATATCCCAGACTTTTGGCGAACAATTCACGCGTACGTTCTACCGCGTGCTGCTGTTTGGCAATGTGATGTTTGTGATTATAAAACAGGCTCGCCAATGGTTCGCGCGCCGTGCTCCAGTCCATACCATGCTTGATGCCACGTGCCAGACGCGTAACCAACGCCGCGCTTTTTACCAGACCCTGCGCATCAATTATCGCGTCATACTGCTGTAAACGCACCGCATCGCGAAAGGCTTTACGCTCGGCTTTAATCGGCGCTGAAAACCAGGCTTTACGCCAGCGGCGGATCGCCACTGGGATCACCCGGTCAACGGCTGCATGCCAGGATGGGATCTGCGCGAAGCCTTCTTCCACTACCCAATCAAATTGAATATCCGGCATGACCTGCTGCGCATCGGTTAATGCCGGTAACGTATGCAGTACATCGCCCATAGACGATGTTTTAACGATCAGTACCCGCATCCGTCAGGCTTCCTCTTGTAACAACAGGTCGTTGAGTTCTTCCAGCACGCGCTGGGGTGTGATGTCAATCAGGCTCTGATGATAGCCTTCTGCTGCATCTCCCTTGCGTACTTTGTGATAGCCCGTAATCAAGCGAATTACGCGAGCCTTGTGTGAAAGCGGCGGAGTAAAATCCGGGCTGCTGGGGCCATATAACGCTACCAGAGGTCGATTCAACGCTGCGGCAACGTGCATTAATCCAGAGTCGTTGGTGACCACCGCTTTGCAGGCGGCGAGCAGAATGACGGCCTGCTCCAGCTGTGTTTCGCCCGCCAGATTACGGCACCAGGCCTGCTGATCAACGCTCAGCGTCGCCAGGATCTCATTTCCGGCGTCATGGTCTTTTG
Organism: Citrobacter sp. Cb031; assembly: GCF_030336725.1. NCBI lineage: Bacteria > Pseudomonadati > Pseudomonadota > Gammaproteobacteria > Enterobacterales > Enterobacteriaceae > Citrobacter > Citrobacter sp. Cb031. The sequence goes on along the minus strand of NZ_JAOWDA010000022.1, from coordinate 284,748 downwards.
CAGAGCCAAAAAGCACAATCTGATGGCCTTCATCGATCAGTTGCTTCGCCAGGTCTGCGTAGTGGTAATGTGGCCAGCGTTTCGCTGGACCAAATTCCGCACCAGGGCAAAAGCCGATGATGGGGCGTTCGGCAGAAAGGGAAAACTGGCGACAGGTCAGGGACTTTTCACCTTCGCTTACCTGCAACTGCGGCCATAGCAGAGGCTGCGGTAAATCTTTAGCTGACAGCATTACGCCTTTATCATAGGCCAGGGCTACATAGCGTTCGACCATCAGCGGCCAGGCATCTTTATCCAGCACGCGCGCATCGTTTAGCAGGCCGTAGCGCATTTCACCACGCCATCCGGTACGATGGGGAATGCCAGCAAAAAACGGTACCAGCGCGGATTTAAACGAGTTAGGCAGCACATAGGCGCGGTCATAGCGTTTTTCACGCAGGCTATGACCGAGTTTACGCCGCTCGCCGATCTCCAGCGCGCCGTGTCCCAGCGGCATGGCGATAGCTTCGTTAACTTCAGGCATGCGCGACAATAACGGACGGCACCATGCAGGTGCCATCACGTCGATTATCGCCTGGGGATAGCGCGCCTTAAGCGTGCGATAGAGACTTTGCGACATCATCATGTCGCCCACCCAGGACGGGCCTACCACCAAAATTTTCATACTTACGCGTCGCGGTTCAGCCAGGCCATATATTCCGTTACACCTTCAGCAACGGTTTTAAACGGCTTGTCATAGCCCGCAGCACGCAGATTAGTCAGATCGGCCTGGGTAAACGCCTGATAGCGACCTTTCAGTTTTTCCGGGAATGGGATGTACTCAATGCTGCCTTTTTTGTGGTACGCAAGCGTTGCATCGGCAACGGCCTGGAAAGATTCCGCACGACCGGTACCAAGGTTAAAGATGCCGGAAACCCCGTTTTCCAGGAACCACAGGTTCACCGCAGCCACATCGCCTACGTAAACGAAATCACGCTTGAAGTTTTCACTGCCTTCGAACAGTTTTGGTGTTTCGCCATTGTTGAGCTGGGTGTTGAGGTGGAAAGCGACGCTCGCCATACTGCCTTTATGGCCTTCACGCGGTCCGTAGACGTTGAAATAGCGGAAGCCAACAATCTGAGAATTGGCTTCTGGCAGGATCTGACGAACGTACTCGTCGAACAGGAATTTTGAGTAGCCGTAAACGTTCAGCGGTTTCTCATATTCACGGGATTCGATGAAATCAGAAGTGCGGCCGCCGTAGGTGGCGGCAGAGGACGCATACAGGAACGGAATTTCACGCTCCAGGCAGTAGTGCAACAGCTCTTTGGAGTATTGATAGTTGTTATCCATCATATACTTGCCGTCCCACTCGGTAGTGGAGGAGCATGCGCCTTCGTGGAAAATCGCTTCGATATCGCCGAAATCTTCTCCGGCCATAATCTGGATCAGGAAGTCTTCCTTGTCCATGTAGTCAGCAATATTCAGATCCACCAGGTTAACAAACTTGGTGCCATCTTTCAGGTTGTCCACCACCAGGATGTCGGTGATGCCTTTATCATTCAATGACTTGACGATGTTGCTGCCGATAAAGCCCGCGCCGCCGGTAACGATGATCATAAATGTAACCTTCGAATTTTGGAGTCAGAGACAATCTCAGACACTAATGTCTGTAATCATACCATCACATCGGCATCCCTTCAGCCTCTTAAGTAAGATGGTGGGTCGGTAGAAGGCCTATAAACACCAGTATAAGAATGCTTATTTAATGGTTATTAAGTCTATTAAATTAATCTTAAATGTACTTAGTTTTTTTATATCCATCTATGTATATTATATGTACAAAAACAAAAACTTTGTGATATAATATTTTTTTTATTAATGGTTTGAAAATGGTTATGAAATCGTCTACCACTATTGTGACAGCATATTTTGATATCGGTAGGGGGGAGTGGACTGTTAATAAAGGCTTCCGTGAAAAACTTTCCCGATCTTCTGATGTCTATTTTGACTACTTCAAACGGTTAGCCGCTTTAGAAAATGATATGGTTATTTTTACCTCGTCTGAGTTTGAAGACAGAGTTGCGGAAATACGCAAAGGTAAGCCCACAAAAATTATAACCATAGATTTAGGTAAAAAATTTAAGCATATTAATAATAAAATAAGACAAATTCAGCAGGATGATACCTTTAAGAATAAATTAGAGACGCGACAGCTAGGTAACCCTGAGTACTGGTCTCCAGAATATGTGTTGATCAATAATTTAAAAGCATATTTTGTAGTGAAGGCCATAAATGCAGGCTTAGTTAATACTCCGATGGTTGCTTGGGTAGACTTCGGATATTGCCGTAAACCGCAGGTTACTCGTGGATTAAAAGTATGGGACTTCCCTTTTGACCGTAATAAAATGCATCTCTTCACGATTAAAAAGGGTCTGGTTATATCATCCAGAAAACAGGTTTTTGATTTTATGATCGGAAATCATACTTATATTATCGGCGGCGCTATTGTTGGTTCACCAGAGAAATGGAAAGAGTTTTACTCATTAGTCACTGAGTGTCAAAAAGAGACTCTCAGAAATAATATTGTTGATGATGATCAGGGTATTTTTGTCATGTGTTATTACAAGCGCCCTGATCTATTAATGCTTAATTACCTTGGTCGGGGCAAATGGTTCGATCTGTTCCGTGTTTATCGGCGAACCGCTTTAGGTGCAAAACTCCAGGCATTGCGAATTTTTCTCACTCGAAAGTAGTGGCTTGAATGAGATTGAAGGGTTACCTAACCAGATAGAATGCTGCAAAGGCATTCTTCTGCTATTGCTGTTGTTTTTTTATGATTTTTTATAAAATCCAGCCAATTCAATTGGTTGCGATTAATTGCGTCCAATGAATCCATACGACGGCATCACTGATTAGCCATGTGGGTATACGTGATTTATGCTTCATTTTGAAGAAGTGATGATGCGTCATCTCGTATCAGCGTATAGCTTTGGGTAATATGTGCTGAAATTTGCCCAGTCTGGAGAATTGAAATGCGTGGGGATTTTTACAAACAGTTAACGAACGATCTCGAAACCGCACGTGCGGAAGGATTGTTTAAAGAAGAGCGCATTATTACGTCTGCCCAGCAGGCGGATATCACCGTGGCGGACGGAAGCCACGTTATTAACTTTTGTGCGAACAACTATCTGGGGCTGGCTAACCACCCGGAACTGATTGCAGCTGCAAAAGCAGGTATGGATTCTCACGGATTTGGTATGGCTTCGGTCCGCTTTATTTGCGGTACCCAGGACAGCCATAAGCAACTGGAGCAAAAACTGGCGGCATTCCTCGGTATGGAAGATGCCATCCTTTACTCTTCCTGCTTTGACGCCAACGGCGGCCTGTTTGAAACGCTGCTGGGCGCAGAAGATGCGATTATCTCAGATGCGCTCAACCACGCTTCTATCATTGACGGTGTTCGCTTGTGTAAAGCAAAGCGTTTCCGTTACGCCAACAACGACATGGTCGAACTGGAAGCTCGTTTGAAAGAAGCGCGTGAAGCGGGAGCCCGTCATATCCTGATCGCCACCGATGGCGTGTTCTCTATGGATGGTGTGATTGCTAACCTGAAAGGCGTTTGTGACCTGGCGGATAAATACGACGCGCTGGTCATGGTTGATGATTCCCATGCTGTCGGCTTTGTCGGCGAAAATGGTCGTGGCTCACATGAATACTGTGACGTGATGGGGCGTGTGGACATCATCACTGGTACGCTGGGTAAAGCGCTCGGCGGCGCATCTGGCGGTTATACCGCAGCGCGCAAAGAGGTTGTTGAGTGGCTGCGTCAACGTTCCCGTCCGTATCTGTTCTCCAACTCATTGGCTCCTGCAATTGTTTCTGCCTCCATTAAAGTGCTGGAGATGGTCGAAGCAGGCAGCGAGCTGCGCGATCGCCTGTGGGAGAACGCACGTCAGTTCCGCGAGCAAATGTCTGCCGCAGGCTTTACGTTAGCGGGAGCGGATCACGCAATTATCCCGGTCATGTTGGGGGATGCGGTAGTGGCGCAAGATTTCGCCCGCGAGCTGCAAAAAGAGGGGATTTACGTTACTGGATTCTTCTATCCGGTGGTTCCAAAAGGTCAGGCGCGTATTCGTACCCAGATGTCTGCGGCGCATACCCCTGAGCAGATTACGCGTGCTGTTGAGGCGTTCACACGCATTGGTAAACAACTGGGCGTTATTGCCTGAGGATGTGAAATGAAAGCGTTATCCAAACTGAAAGCGGAAGAGGGCATTTGGATGACCGACGTTCCTGAACCGGAAGTCGGCCATAACGATTTGCTGATTAAAATCCGTAAAACAGCCATCTGCGGGACTGACGTTCACATTTATAACTGGGATGAATGGTCGCAAAAAACCATCCCGGTACCGATGGTCGTTGGACATGAATATGTCGGCGAAGTTGTTGGCATCGGCCAGGAAGTTAAAGGCTTTAAAATCGGCGATCGCGTTTCAGGCGAAGGTCATATCACCTGCGGGCATTGCCGTAACTGCCGCGGTGGACGTACTCACCTGTGCCGCAATACGACCGGTGTTGGCGTAAACCGTCCTGGCTGCTTTGCAGAATACCTGGTGATCCCGGCATTTAACGCGTTTAAAATTCCGGACAACATCTCTGACGACCTGGCGTCTATCTTCGATCCGTTCGGTAATGCGGTGCATACGGCGCTGTCGTTCGATCTGGTTGGGGAAGATGTGCTGGTTTCCGGCGCGGGTCCAATCGGTATTATGGCGGCAGCGGTTGCCAGGCACGTTGGCGCACGCCACGTGGTGATTACCGATGTTAATGAGTATCGCCTTGAACTTGCGCGTAAAATGGGCATCACTCGCGCGGTCAACGTGTCGAAAGAGAGTCTAACCGACGTGATGGCTGAACTGGGCATGACCGAAGGGTTTGATGTCGGTCTGGAGATGTCCGGCGCGCCGCCAGCGTTTCGCACCATGCTGGACACCATGAACCACGGTGGCCGTATTGCTATGCTGGGTATTCCACCATCAGACATGTCCATCGACTGGACTAAAGTTATCTTTAAGGGATTGTTTATTAAAGGTATCTACGGTCGTGAGATGTTTGAGACCTGGTACAAGATGGCCGCATTGATTCAGTCTGGTCTGGATTTGTCGCCGATCATCACCCATCGATTCTCCATCGATGAATTCCAGCAGGGCTTTGACGCGATGCGCTCGGGCCAGTCAGGGAAAGTGATCCTGAGCTGGGATTGAATGCTCGACTTGTATTAAATGCTACCAACGGCCAGATTCTTTATTCTGGCCGTATAAAGAATAAATACTATTTGCCACGAAGCTTTCTGGATAAAGATCTTATCGCTTCTTTGAGCCAGATGAGCTTATAGATTAATCCTTTTCCTTTGATGTTAATATGATATTTTCGCTGCAAAGCTAAAATATCATTAGCCTGGCAAATCTTCATATTTCCCTTACAGGATAAGTCAATTATTCTTAATTCACCGCCTGGCGTACGAATGAAATTTCCAGGATGGATATCATTAGATGCCAACCCGGCTTTGTGAAGGCGCAGAACGCACTGCTTCACTTCATCGGCATTCTTATGGTTAATTTCTTTTAAAGGAGTGCCTTCAACATATTCATGAATAATATAAACATCATGACACTGACGAAGTCGTACTTTTTCAGCGGCATAGTAGAGATCCGCTGTACAGGCGCGCATTTCCGGGGAGAGTGTGTCCAGCTTCTTGATGAGCCTGGAATAAAAGGGGCCGGAGATAAAATTTTGCATTTTTTTCTCAAATCGAGGATCAACTTCACGGTCGTTTTTGATGATAAATTTTTGTGAGTTGTACTCGACCAGTTCTACACTGCGCATGGCGTTACCACTGCTCAATGGTTTGCCACTGATTTCTTTGTTTATATACTTATTCATCAGTGACTTAAGGTCTGTTTTGGTCTCTTTGCAATAGACCGTATAACCTTTTTCATGTGTCTTACTGATGGCCATCACTTTCCTCAATATCAGTGTACATCGCGCGTTAATTTACAGGGGTATAGTATACAGGTTGTGTCCCTCAATATGTAGACGATCTGAGCTATCACAGGCCGCTGAACTCAGGCGCCGCATGGCATTTTCCCATACTGGTTGCTTTCGCTGCGCCGCTTCTGAAAATTAAACGTTCTAACCTTAATAATTCCTTAATGAAACTGTAGTAAAAGTCATCAGTGTACTGACAAACTTGGGTTATCTGATGAGAAACCGCACAAATATGTTGAGTGTTATTATTCCGTTGTATAACGCGGGTGATAGTTTTCGGGATTGCATGGAATCTTTGATCGCACAGACATGGGCTGCGATAGAGATCATTATTGTGGATGACGGTTCAACGGATAACTCTGTTGATATTGCAAGACATTATGCTGATAACTATTCCCATGTCCGGTTGTTACATCAGGCTAACGCCGGGGCATCTGTCGCGCGTAATCGTGGTCTGGCAGTGGCCAAAGGGGATTATGTTGCATTTGTCGATGCCGATGACCTGGTTTATCCCAATATGTATGAAACCCTGATGACCATGGCGCTTCAGGATGACCTCGATCTGGCACAGTGCAATTCTGATTGGTGCATTTTCGAAACGGGGGACACCTGGCAATCAATACCGACGGACCGTCTGCGGTCTACGGGTGTATTGACCGGCCCCGACTGGTTACGTATGGCATTGGCTTCACGCCGTTGGACGCATGTGGTCTGGATGGGGGTTTATCGCAGAGATGTTATCGAGAAAAACAAGATAGCGTTTATTCCAGGGTTGCATCATCAGGATATTGTATGGACGACGGAGTTTATGTTTAACGCCAAACGTGTGCGATATACCGAGCAATCATTGTATAAATACTTCTTACACGATCAATCAGTTAGCCGCCTTAAAAGACAAGGCTTAAAAAATCTCAATTACCAACGCCACTATATTAAAATTACACGGTTATTGGATAAGTTGAATCGTGAATATGCGGGTCGGATTACTATTTATCCGGAATTTCATCAGCAAATAACCTATGAAGCATTACGCGTTTGCCACGCAGTACGCAAAGAGCCGGATGTCCATATTCGTCAACGCATGATTGCAGAGATTTTTGTCTCTGGTATGTATAAGCGCATGATTACTAACGTACGCAGCGCCAAAGTTTTGTACCAGGCGCTGCTATGGTCATTCCGTCTCTGGAAATGGCGCGATAAAACATCCTCGCCCTCTCGTATTGCCCGTAAAACGCTTAATTTACGTTAGCGTTCATAGCGCTGGGTGAGGATGTATTCCCCCAGCCCTGCCATTGCAGGCGCATGTACTGCACCAGCGTGCTTTGGGTGATGCTTTCACCGAGCACGCTGAAGAAGCGGCTGGCGTAAACCGGCTCTAACGGCTGCTTCGGTTTGCATAATCTCACCCCGCGGAAAGGATTACGTGGCACATCAGGTTTACCATTCTTCGGCGGTGTAAGGTTTGGTCTGGAGGTGTCTACCTGTGGTTCATTGAGCAGGCTGCTTGGGCGAACCAGCGTAATGTCCGCAGGCAGGTTATAAAGCATTTGCTGCAGGACGCGAACCGTCGAAGGGTGAGGATGCCCAATGGCAATTGCTGAACCGTTGCGGCGCGCAAGCTCAACGGCACGATTAAACTGACGGCGAATATCGGCTTCGTTTTGCGTGTCATCCAGGAAGACTTTGCGTTTGATAACCTTCACGCCGGTTCCTGATGCTGCGCGCATTGCCTGACTGTTGCCGATGGTCATACTGTCCAGGAAGTAGAGATCGTAGCGTTCCAGCGCCTGCATCACCTTCTGCATACCGAACAGGCTGGAGGTCATCGCGCTGCCCATATGGTTGTTCAGCCCGACCGCATTCGGTACTTTGCTTACCGCGTCGCGAATAATCCGCTCAATCTCTTCGCTGCTCATTTCCGGGCGCAAAGTATCTTTCTCTAACGGCTGTTTGCTCAGCGGCGCCATTGGCAGATGGATTAAAACTTCATGCCCGCTGTTATGCGCTTTAATCGCCATTTCACGCGCGTGTGGGGCATTAGGCAGAACGGCAACGGAGAGGGTGGAAGGCATCGCCAGAACCTGATTTTCGGTGTGTGGACGATAGCCGAAATCATCAATAACGATGGCAAGTTTGCCAGCAAAAACAGGTGTTGCGAAGGCCAGCACGCTGGCGAGAGAGAATAATAGACGACGAAATTGAGGCAAAACTTATCTTCCCAACCACGGCTGTGGATTGACCGCCTGACCCTGGCGACGAATTTCGAAATAGAGTGCCGGCCTGCCCTGTCCGCCGCTGCTACCCACAAGTGCAATAGGCTGCCCGGCGCGAACCTGCGTACCGACGCTGACCAGCGCGCTCTGGTTATAACCGTAAAGGCTCATATCGCCTTTACCGTGCTCAACGACGACCACCAGACCGTAGCCCTGCAACCAGTCCGCCAGAATGACGCGGCCATCGGCAATGGCTTTAACTTCGGTGCCTTCGGATGCGCCAATAACCATCCCCTTCCAACGTAGCTCACCTTGCAACTGTTCGCCATAACGATGTAGCGTTGGACCACGAACGGGCCAGAATGCCTGGCCGCGTGGGGAACCTAAACCGCCGGTACGGGACATCAGTGATTTTTCGCTTTCGGTTGGCTTGTAGGTTGAGCCTTTCCGTGACGCATCCTTCTGTTTGTCACGTACGGCCTGCGCCTCGCGAGCTTCACGTTCCGCGCGTGCTTTGGCTGCGGCTTCGGCACGAGCAATGCTGTTGCGCAGGCGTGATTCGTTGGCGCGCATTTCGCCCAGTTGCTGCTGACCCTGCTGAATCGATGACTCCAGACCCGAGAGCGTCTTCTTGCGTTCATTACGCGCCTGCTCCAGCTTAGCCTGCTGAGCGCGCTGTTCGTACAGCAACGTCTGCTGTTCGCTCTGCTTATCTTCCAGCTCGGCTTTTTGCGAGTCGACCTCTTCGCGGGTTTGTTTCAACTGCGCGATGGTTTCCTGCCGCGCCTGGTTCAGATAGCCGAAATAGGCCTGCAGGCGTTGCCCGCGCTGGCTCTCTTCCCCGCTCAGAATGAGCTGAATACCGGTGTGTTCGCCCTGGCGAAACGCTGCGTCAAGTTGCGCTGCCAGGCTACGCTCTTGCGCAGCCCGCTGTTTTTCCAGCTTCGCGAGGGCGGCATTCATCTCTGTGATTTGTGCATTCAGCTGCGCCAGCGAGTTTTGCGTTTCGCGTAGTTGCCTGGCGGCAACGGCGATGGCCTGTTCCTGAGCTTTAAGTTGAGCGAGGAGAGTGGAGCGTTGTTGTTGTTGTTGGCGTACCGCGCGTTCTTTTGCCGCGATATCAGCCTGAATAGATTTGAGCTGATCGCGCTCGTCCGCGTGGGCGGAAAAGGCGCACAGCAATACGCCAGCGCTAAGCGCGCTGGCGTAGAACAAGGGCCTGACTGAAAGCTTTCGCAGTTTCACGGCCCAAGTGATGGTATTAATCGCCTTTCCCCTCATGGGGAGGGATTATTCCACGATGAACAGCGGCTTACCAGTCATCTCTTGCGGGATTTCCATACCCATCAGCGTCAGCATCGTCGGGGCGATATCAGAAAGTTTGCCGCCTTCAACTGCTTTGACGTTTTTACCACCGACATAAATCAGCGGAACGGGCAGGTTGGTGTGTGCTGTATGCGCCTGACCGGTGGACGGATCGCGCATTTGCTCTGCGTTACCGTGGTCGGCGGTGATCAGCAGTTGGCCGCCAACGGATTCAACCGCTTTAGTCACCTGCTCAACGCAGTGATCCAGCGCTTCAACCGCTTTAACCGCAGCTTCCATCACCCCGGTGTGACCAACCATGTCGCCGTTCGGGTAGTTACAAATGATGGTGTCGTATTTTCCGCTCTGAATCGCAGCAACCAGCTTCTCGGTCAGCTCAGCAGAGCTCATTTCCGGCTGCAGATCGTAGGTCGCGACTTTCGGCGAATTGATCAGGATGCGATCTTCGCCTTTGAACGGCTCTTCTACGCCGCCGTTAAAGAAGAAGGTCACGTGGGCATATTTTTCAGTTTCGGAAATACGCAGCTGCGTTTTGTCATTCTTCGCCATCCACTCGCCAAGGGTGTTGGCCAGAGACGCTGGTGGGTAAGCAACAGCCGTTTTGATGTCGACTGCGTATTCGGTCAGCATCACAAAGTTGAGGTTAACGACTTTCTTACGGGCGAAGCCGTCGAAGTCAGCGTTAACAAACGCACGGGTGATTTCACGCGCACGGTCAGCACGGAAGTTCATGAAAATCAGCGTATCGCCGTCTTCCATGGCGGCTTCAGCCTGGCCTTCAGCACGGATCACGGTCGCTTTCACGAATTCGTCGTTTTCGTCGCGGGCATAAGCAGCCTGCAGGCCTTCAACAGCCGTAGCGAACTGGAACTCGCCTTTTGCCAGCGTCATCAGGTCATAAGCCTGTTCAACGCGATCCCAACGGTTGTCGCGGTCCATGGCGTAGTAACGACCGATGATGGACGCTACGCGGCCTTTGCCCAGCGCGGCAAATTTCTCTTCGAATTTCTGCAGCGAATGTTCAGCGCTGCGCGGCGGGGTATCACGGCCATCAAGGAAAGCGTGCAGATAGATTTTCTCAGCACCGCGTTCAGCTGCCATTTCGACCATCGCCATGATGTGATCTTCGTGGCTGTGAACGCCGCCAGCAGAGAGCAGGCCCATGATGTGAACCGCTTTGCCGCTATTTTTTGCCTGGTCGACCGCATCGGTCAGCACTGGGTTAGCGAAGAAAGTCCGTTCTTTAATTTCAACATCCAGACGGGTCAGGTCCTGATACACGATACGGCCCGCGCCCAGGTTGACGTGACCCACTTCGGAGTTGCCCATCTGGCGATCGGGCAGGCCGACTTCCAGGCCAGAGGCATCAATCAGGGTATGCGGACGTTTTGCCCACAGAGCATCCATTACCGGGGTTTTGGCATTAAAGATGGCGTTATCCTGGCTGTCTTCACGATAGCCATAGCCATCCAGAATCACCAGTACCATAGGTTTTTTAGAAACCGACATTGCGACAACCTCACACTCAATAGACAAAAATAATTGCGTAATTTTACTACAGCTGAATCGATAAAATAGCCCCAGAAGATCAAATAATCGACCAGAGCGTGTCGCAGAGGGCGCGGATTTACGTTTTTTTTTCCGTAGCGCCCCGCAAAAATGCAATCCAATGCACGCTCTGGCTGTATTTGCGCCAACGCGCAGGTATACTCCTTTCCTGGTTTTTTAATCACTAAGTCGGGAGTTGTTACCCCCCATGCAAGAAATTATGCAATTTGTTAGTCGCCACCCTGTATTGAGTATCGCCTGGATTGCGTTACTGGCGGCTGTATTATTTACCACGTTTAAGAGCCTGACTTCGAAAGTGAAGGTAATTACGCGCGGAGAAGCCACTCGTCTTATCAACAAAGAAGATGCGGTGATTGTGGATTTACGTCAGCGCGACGACTTCCGCAAAGGCCATATCGCGGGCTCCACGAACCTGCTGCCGAGCGAAATCAAAGCCAACAATTTTGGCGAGCTGGAAAAACACAAAAACAAACCTGTTATTGTGGTTGATGGCTCTGGTATGCAGTGCCAGGATTCAGCAACTGCGCTGATTAAAGCCGGTTTTGAGCAGGTATCTGTACTGAAAGACGGCGTAGCGGGCTGGAGTGGCGAGAATCTGCCACTGGTTCGCGGCAAGTAATTTACCCGTCTTCTTTCATGCCTCAGGGTAAAAGAACACTGGAGATAAGTCATGGCCAATATTGAGATCTATACCAAAGCGACCTGCCCGTTTTGCCATCGCGCAAAGGCGCTGTTGAACAGCAAGGGTGTGAGTTTCCAGGAACTTCCGATTGACGGCGATGCCATGAAGCGTGAAGAGATGATCAAGCGCAGTGGCCGTACAACGGTTCCGCAGATTTTTATTGATGCACAGCACATTGGTGGTTGTGACGACTTGTATGCGTTGGATGCACGTGGTGGACTGGATCCACTGCTGCGTTAAGGCGTACCGAAGTATTTAAAGGACAACACTAAAGGGTTTTCTCAACATGTCAGAACAAAATAACACTGAAATGGCTTTCCAGATCCAACGTATTTATACCAAGGATGTGTCTTTCGAAGCGCCAAATGCACCACATGTTTTCCAGAAAGATTGGCAGCCAGAGGTTAAACTGGATCTTGATACCGCATCTACCCAACTGGCAGATGATGTGTATGAAGTAGTGCTGCGTGTCACCGTAACGGCTTCTCTGGGTGAAGAAACTGCGTTCCTGTGTGAAGTTCAGCAGGGCGGTATTTTCTCCATCAGTGGTATTGAAGGGACTCAGATGGCGCATTGCCTTGGTGCATACTGCCCGAACATTCTGTTCCCGTATGCCCGCGAATGCATCACCAGCCTGGTTTCCCGCGGTACATTCCCGCAACTGAACCTTGCGCCGGTCAACTTTGATGCGCTGTTCATGAACTATTTACAGCAGCAGGCTGGCGAAGGTACTGAAGAACATCAGGATGCCTGATGAACCAAAGTAATGCTTCAATGACTGTGATTGGTGCCGGCTCGTACGGCACCGCTCTTGCCATCACCCTGGCAAGAAATGGCCATCAGGTTGTCCTGTGGGGCCATGATCCGAAACATATCGCGACCCTCGAGCACGATCGCTGCAACGTCGCGTTCCTCCCTGATGTGCCTTTTCCCGAAACGCTGCGCCTGGAAAGTGATTTAGCCACTGCGCTGGCCGCCAGTCGTAATATTCTGGTGGTGGTGCCGAGCCACGTCTTTGGCGAAGTGCTGCGCAACATCAAACCGCTGATGCGTCCTGACGCGCGTCTGGTCTGGGCGACAAAGGGTCTGGAAGCGGAAACAGGACGCCTGCTGCAGGACGTCGCGCGTGAAGCGCTGGGGAATTCTATTCCACTGGCGGTTATCTCCGGTCCGACGTTCGCCAAAGAGCTGGCGGCGGGCATGCCGACGGCGATTTCTCTGGCCTCGACGGACGACACCTTTGCTGACGATCTCCAGCAGTTGCTGCACTGTGGCAAGAGCTTCCGCGTTTACAGCAATCCGGATTTCATTGGCGTGCAGCTTGGCGGCGCGGTGAAAAACGTCATTGCGATTGGCGCGGGGATGTCTGACGGCATCGGTTTCGGCGCGAATGCGCGAACCGCATTGATCACCCGTGGACTGACCGAAATGTCTCGCCTTGGCGCGGCGTTGGGTGCCGATCCTGCCACCTTTATGGGGATGGCGGGTTTAGGCGATCTGGTGCTGACCTGTACCGACAACCAGTCGCGTAACCGTCGTTTTGGCATGATGCTCGGCCAGGGGATGGACGTGCAGGGGGCGCAGGACAAGATTGGTCAGGTGGTTGAAGGCTACCGCAATACGAAAGAAGTTCGGGAATTGGCGCACCGTTTTGGTGTTGAGATGCCAATAACCGAGGAAATTTATCAAGTATTGTATTGCGGAAAAAACGCGCGCGAGGCAGCATTGACGTTATTAGGCCGTGCACGCAGGGACGAGCTGAGTCGCCACTAGCTGTAAGGAACTGTTGAATATAACGACCCGACCCGCGAAGAACGGGTCGGTCGTTTTGCTACCTTCTGGAGTACGCAATGCCGTGTGAAGAACTGGATATCGTCTGGAAAAACATTAAAGCGGAAGCCCGGGCACTGGCGGAATGTGAGCCAATGCTGGCCAGTTTTTATCACGCAACGTTGCTCAAGCATGAAAACCTCGGCAGTGCGCTGAGCTATATGCTGGCGAATAAACTCGCTTCTCCGATCATGCCCGCCATTGCCATTCGCGAAGTCGTGGAAGAGGCCTACGCGGCCGATCCTGAAATGATTGCCTCAGCGGCCTGTGATATTCAGGCGGTACGCACGCGTGATCCGGCTGTCGATAAATATTCCACCCCACTTCTGTATCTGAAGGGCTTTCATGCGCTTCAGGCCTACCGTATCGGTCACTGGCTGTGGCATCAGGGGCGTCAGGCGCTGGCGATCTTCCTGCAAAATCAGGTGTCCGTTAGCTTCCAGGTAGACATTCACCCGGCGGCAAAAATTGGCCGTGGGATTATGCTCGATCACGCCACTGGTATTGTGGTCGGTGAAACTGCCGTGATTGAAAACGACGTCTCTATTTTGCAATCCGTCACGCTGGGCGGGACCGGTAAAGCCGGCGGTGACCGTCATCCGAAAATTCGTGAAGGCGTGATGATTGGCGCGGGAGCAAAAATTCTCGGCAACATTGAAGTCGGGCGCGGCGCGAAGATTGGCGCAGGTTCCGTCGTTTTACAGCCGGTACCCCCGCATACCACTGCAGCAGGCGTTCCGGCACGCATCGTCGGCAAGCCTGACAGCGATAAGCCGTCCATGGATATGGATCAGCATTTCAACGGGATACATCATACTTTTGAGTATGGAGATGGTATCTGATTTCGAGCTATCTTACCTGGCAGATTGAACCTGAGCTGTGCTCGTCATCCTCACGTATTGCGTGTACGCTCCGGTGACTGTGCGCAGTCCGTGTTCAATCTGTCTGCGCCGATAACGCTCGAAATGAATTTCATCAAATTAATGTAGGTCGGATCAGGCCCTAGACGCCATCCAACAATCATCAGCTACGCAGTACCGCGCCCGGATACCCTAGCTGGCGCCAGGCCTCATACACCACCACCGACACCGCATTTGACAGGTTCATGCTGCGACTGTCTGGCATCATCGGAATACGAATTTTTTGTTCGGCCGGCAGCGCGTCAAGGATGCTGGCTGGCAGACCGCGTGTTTCCGGACCAAACATCAGATAATCCCCGTCCTGATAGCATACCGCGCTATGCGCTGGCGTACCTTTGGTGGTCAGAGCAAACAGGCGCTGCGGATGTTCTGCGGCGACGAAGGCGGCGTAATCAGAGTGGCGCAGCACGGCGGTAAATTCATGGTAATCCAGCCCCGCGCGACGCAGGCGCTTGTCGTCCCAGGTAAAGCCCATTGGCTCTATAATATGCAGACGAAAGCCGGTGTTGGCGCAAAGACGGATAATATTGCCGGTATTTGGCGGGATTTCTGGTTCGAATAAAACGATGTTAAGCATACTGCCCCCTTGATAACGGGGGGCAGAATAGCAGAAAGAGCGGGTACTATGCGACGGTCAGCGTCTGCGGTTTATAGCGTTGCAGCTTGTAAATTGTCGCGGCAGCAGCGACCAGGGCCGGAAGGCTGAGGAACATTAAGATACTGTCTGCCTGCCATTGCAGGGAAAGCAACTGGGCGCTCATCATCGTTCCGGCTACGCCGCCGAAGCGGCCCACGCCCTGCATCCAGGCAATGCCCGTCGCACGGCAGTGGGTTGGATAAAACGTGGCGGCCAGCGTCTGCAGCCCGGACTGCGCGCCGTTCATGGTAATCCCCATCAGGAAGATCAGTGCGCCGAACAAGATGATGTGGTTATGTTCAAACCCGAGAGCGAGGGCAAACAGCATCGTCAGAATGAAGCCGAGTGAGACCACTTTATGGGCTTCCCAGCGGTCCATTAACCAACCGGCCAGCAGGATCCCCGCCGTACCGCCAAAGGTAAACAGCGATGTCAGCCAGGCGGATTCGGCCAGCGGATAGCCCATTCCCAGCATCAGCGTTGGCATCCAGCTCAGCAGCACGTAATAGATAACCAGCCCCATAAAGTAGGTCATCCAGAGCATCAGCGTACCCGGCAGCCAGGGCATACTAAATAACTGTGCCACGCTGCTTTTTTTGACCGTGATACGGTCTTCATCCAGATAAAACTGGGTAACCTGTTCCAGACTTCCCGACATAAAACGTTGAGCAATGCGTTTAATCTGTGCAACCCCTTTACCGCGGTGAACCAGATACTTAACCGACTCCGGCAGGAACAGCACCAACAGTACGGTGAGGACCAGCGGGGCGATCGCACCAGCAAGCAGAACACTGTGCCAGCCGTAGTTGGGGATCAGCCAGGAGGAGATCACGCCGCCGCCCGCAGCCCCTAACGGAAAGCCACAGTACATGGTGTTAATCGCCATTGAACGACAGCGTTTCGGGGCGAATTCGGACACCAGGGTGATGGCATTGGGCATTGCCGCGCCAAGCCCAAGCCCGGTGAGAAAGCGCCAAAACGTGAGCATATTCAGCGTCTGGGCATAGGCGGTTCCCAGACTGGCGAGGCCAAAGAACAGACAGGAAAAGACCAGGACGCGCTTACGACCCATACGATCTGAAATCGGTCCGGCCAGCAGGGCGCCAAATGAGAGGCCCAATAGCGCGGCGCTTAACACCGGTCCAAGATCTTGTTTCTTGATGCCCCAGTCGGCTGAAAGCGTGGGGGCAATATAGCCCATCGCCGCCGTATCGAAGCCGTCAATGGCTAAAACCAGAAAACCCAGGACAATAATGACCCAGTGGAAGCGCGAAAAAGCACTGTCATCTATCGCCTGCTGGATATTCACTTTTCCGGAATAAGCCATGTCACCCTCGCCCGTTATGATGGTTGTTATATGTATAAAATGCTGTTGTATTAGCTTGTCTATACATTTGGCAGGTGGATAAAAAGTTGTCAAATATATTGGTTGTAAATGTTAACTAGTCGTTATTTTTGGATAAAAAATGGTCGGGCTGAAAACAGACCGACCATTCAGAAAATGGGGTTTACGGGGATGTTGTTACGCTGCGCTACCCTGGACCAGAGGTGCCAGCGCGGCAGGCAGGCTCTTACCCAGTTCCTGTACCAGCGAATCACGGCTAATTTCGCTAATCGACTTCGCACCGGTCAGGGTCATCGCCACCTTCATCTCTTTCTCGATCAGGTTCAGCAGATTCGCCACACCGGCCTGGCCGTGGGTCGCCAGCGCGTACAGATAAGCACGCCCCAGCAGCACGCTATCCGCACCCAGCGCTATCATGCGTACAACGTCCAGACCATTGCGGATCCCGCTATCAGCCAGAATGGTAATATCGCCTTTCACCGCATCGGCAATGGCGGGCAGCGCACGAGCTGAAGACAGCACGCCATCTAACTGACGGCCACCGTGGTTAGAGACAACGATACCATCCGCGCCAAAGCGTACGGCGTCGCGGGCATCTTCAGGGTCGAGGATCCCTTTGATCACCATCGGACCATCCCAGAATTCGCGGATCCACTCGAGGTCTTTCCAGGAAATCGACGGATCGAAGTTATTCGCCAGCCAGCCGATGTAATCTTCAAGGCCGGTGGGTTTGCCAAGATAAGTCGAAATATTGCCTAAATCATGCGGGCGACCGTTCAGACCAACGTCCCATGCCCACTGTGGATGAGTGACTGCTTGCCAGTAGCGCCGCAGTGCCGCATTTGGACCGCTCATACCGGAATGGGCATCACGGTAGCGTGCGCCAGGCGTTGGCATATCGACGGTAAAGACCAGCGTGGAGCAACCCGCCGCTTTGGCGCGCTCCAGTGCGTTACGCATAAAACCGCGATCGCGCAGCACATACAGCTGGAACCACATCGGACGCTTGATGGTCGGGGCGACTTCTTCAATCGGACATACGGACACTGTGGAAAGCGTAAACGGAATGCCTTTGGCATCAGCGGCGGCGGCGGCCTGAACCTCGCCCCGGCGTGCGTACATGCCGCATAAGCCGACAGGCGCGAGGGCTACCGGCATGGAGAGTGTTTCGTTGAACAGCTTGGTTTCCAGGCTCAGGTCGGACATATTCTTCAGTACGCGCTGGCGCAGCGCCACCTCTGACAGGTCTGCCACGTTACGGCGCAAGGTGTGCTCGGCATACGCCCCGCCGTCAATATAGTGGAACAAGAAGGGGGGCAGGATGCGCTGGGCTGCGGCGCGATAGTCGCTGGCTGCTGAAATAATCATGTGTTGTTCTCCCTGCTATTCTCACCAGGATCACCGGGCAGGCGCGTAATACGCGCCTGCCGGGCCTGATCTTCGTCAAATCGTTTAATTGTGGTGTGGACAAAACTGAGGTGCGCCATCATGGCCTTACGCGCCCCGTCGGCATCCCCGGCAACAATGGCGTCCAGCACGGCCTGATGCTGCGCCGTCAGTTGAGAAAATACGGGCGGTACCAGGTACATACGTTGGCGGCTCTGTTTTACCGAAGACTGCAGGACGTCGAAGAAACCGCGCATGGTCTGCAACAGCACCACGTTGTGCGAGGCTTCCGCAATGGCGAGATGAAAACGAACGTCAGCCTGCGAGGCGAGATCCGGATCTTCGCTTTGCGTGGCCTCGAAACAGAGCCTGATTTTCTCTTTATCCGCGGCGGTGGCCCGCATGGCTGCGTGCCAGGCGGTACTGGCTTCGATGGCGTGGCGGGCCTCCAGAATATCGAAACTGTAATCAGGATCGTCCGCCAAGAGGGTTTTCAGCGGCTGAACGATGTTTTGTTCAGACCAGGCCTCATGCTGCCAGCGGATAAACGTCCCGCCGCCACGACGGCTAATCAGTACGCCTTCACTGACCAGCTTTGCTAACGCCTCGCGCAGCGAGTTACGCGATACGCCGAGCTGTACGGCCAGTTGGCGCTCAGCGGGCAACTTCATGCCCGCCTCCAGCTGTTGTTCTTCAATCAGCGCCCGCACACGAGATGCGACTTCGTCTGACAGGCGTCTGGGCATCACTATCATGGAATCATCCAGGTTAAGACATAGGCCTGCAGCGTGGTAATCACACCCACCATGCAGGTGAAAATCAGGCTGTGTTTCACGGTAAAGCGGAACAGGTCAGACTCTTTCCCCACTAGTCCCACTGCCGCACAGGCGATAGCGATAGATTGCGGCGAGATCATCTTGCCGGTCACGCCGCCGGTGGTATTTGCCGCAACCATCAGCACATCCGAAACGCCGATTTGCTGAGCAGCCGTAGCCTGCAGGGCGGCAAACAGTGCGTTTGATGAGGTGTCGGACCCGGTCAGAAATACCCCCAGCCAGCCGAGGAACGGTGAGAAGAAGGTAAACGCGCTGCCGGTGTGTGCCAGGGCCAACGCCAGGGTTGATGAAAGCCCGGAGTAGTTTGAGATAAACGCGAATGCCAGCACCATTCCGATGGAGTAAATAGGTAATGCCAGATCTTTCAGCGTGCTGCCAAAAGTCTGCAGCGCTGCGGACGGCTTCATCTTCAACCAGACGATAGACAGCAGGGCGGCAAACAAAATCGCGGTACCGGTTGCGGAGAACCAGTCAAATTTATACACCGCCGCGTAGGCTGTGGCTTCGTGTACGACCGGCGGCATACGGGCAACCAGCTTATCGAGGTACGGAACCGGAATATTGACCACCCAGTGGTACATCGCGCCGCCTGGTGCAAACAGCGCTTTAAACGGCGGTACGCTCCACAGCGTGACGGTGGCGGTCAGGAACAGGAACGGAGACCAGGCGCGGACCACCTGTCCAGCGGTATAGTGGGTGCGAGCCAGCGTCTGATCGACCTGTGAAGCGCCCATATCGCCAAAGCGGAAGATGCGTACTGGCTGCCAGCGTTTCAGGAACAGCGTCAGGCAGACCAGCGAAACCAGAGACGAGATAATGTCCGGCAGTTCCGGCCCGATAAAGTTAGAGCTGAGGTACTGCGCGATAGCAAACGAGCCGCCAGCGACCATCACCGCAGGCCAGGTCTCTTTTACGCCGCGCCAGCCATCCATAATCGCCATAATCCAGAACAACACGATAATGGTCAGGAACGGTAACTGACGGCCCACCATCTGACCAATCTCGAAACTATCCAGCCCGGTAACCTGACCGGCAACCAGAATCGGAATGCCCATTGCGCCAAAAGCGACCGGAGCGGTGTTTACGATCAGACACAAACCTGCCGCGTACAGAGGATTAAAGCCCAGACCAACCAGCAGTGCGGCGGTAATCGCTACCGGAGCGCCAAATCCTGCCGCCCCTTCGAGGAATGCCCCAAAGGAGAAACCGACAATCAGCATTTGCAGACGTTGGTCCGGGGTAATCGAGAGTATTGAGGAGCGGATGATGTCGAACTGCCCGGTTTTCACCGAGATTTTATAGACGAATACCGCGGCGATAATGATCCAGGCAATTGGCCACAGACCATAGAAGAAGCCGTACACCACGGAAGCCAGAGCGTGATCGACTGGCATTTTGTAAAACAGCAGGGCGACCGTCAGAGCGATCACCACCGTCCATGACGCCGCAACATAGCCTTTCAGCTTGAGCTTAATCAGGGCGAAGAAAAAGAACAGGATAGGGAGCGATGCGATCAGACTGGAAAGCCAGATGTTACCGGCCGGGTCGTAGTTCTGTTGCCAGAGATTCATTGCAGGTCTCCTGGGGGCCGCCGACATAATGGAATGAGTCTGTGCTCATCTCCTGGTCACATTATGTGTAAAAGTGGCCCTGCCAATATTGTTGTGTAGGGGTAATGACAATGAATGGTTAATCAAATGTTATTTATTGGCAACGGTATTGTACGCACATTTTAATGAAATGTGAGGTGCTGGTAGGATCTGGCTGAAATTGGTAGGGCCAATTGCGAGGAGAAGGGAAGGACCGGGCAAGCGAATGTTGCCCGGTGGGAGATCAGAACTCGCTCTTCGCGAAGCCCGTCATCTCTTTCAGGCCCATTTCACGGCCAAGCTCGGTCATCGGGTGAACGACGATCAGGCCGCGCACGCTCTTCTTCAGCTTGCCCATGTCGGCCTGTTCTTTTTTGGTGATAGCACGACGGAAAGGAAGTTTCGCCAGCTTTTGCGCTTCTTTGCTCAGCTTCTGGCCGTGGACGTCACGCAGACGCGCAATCTCGGTTTCCAGCGTTTCTTTCTCTTGCTCCAGCTCGGCATATTTGTCGGCGGCTTCAACCAGGGACAGGTCTGCCTGCTGGTGGCGGATAGCGTCCAGACGATCGCTCAGGCGTTTAATTTCGTTTTTTTCGACTTCTTTCATAGGATAGCTTCTGATAAAAATAGGATGAATATCCTATAGTATGCGCGCAGAGCGGGATTATTCACAACTAATCGAAGATAAATAATCAAATGTTGCAAGTATTATTCAGCTAATGAAAATACTACTATTTTGATTAATAAGGAATTTTAAGTGATAAGGTCGGCCGTGGTGCTTTTTATTGACGGGTTCATAGTGAAGCACGTTTTCCTCAATATAATCGCCCAACCGATCCTAAACTTAAATGAGCAACCGCGCAGGCTGAGCGCGGTTAATACATGGAGGAGGGAAGATTATGGCGAAAATAGGTGAGAACGTTTCGGCCCTTATTGATAAGACGGTCGATTTTATGGCTTCAAGCCAGGCTTTTCGCGAATATCTGAATAAAACACCACCGCGCAACGTTGTCCCTACTGAAATACCGCAGGAGAATGCGCAGCTGTATCTGCAACGTCTGGCGTATTATCGGCAGCTGTATCGACCGCAGCAGGAAGAGAAGTAAGCCTGCAGGGTCTTATTTTTGAAAGGCTTTTTTTAAGCTGATTTTAGAAATCAGCTCGGTCAGGGAAAGTACCATCGTGGAGCGTACCATCTGCTGGTAGCGCTGAATCTGCATTGCGTGCAAACCTGAGTCTGAGGTATCAAACTGCGGTGGCGGCGGGAGTGCCGTCACGCAGTGGAGTTCGCCAAACGGGCCAAGAATTTCGTCGTCGGTGAACGCGTATTCATTACCGTCATGGTTTAACTCTTCCCGCAGCGCCATCAGAAGCTCCGCATCTTCATACTCCGGCCGGCTGAGTACGCCCAGACCGTAAATTAGCTTCAGACGAACGGAAAGATCGCCCAGCGGACCGTCGCCGTCGAGCAGGGGTTCTACGGCATATTTTACCGCATAGTCGTCTTTGCGAAATACCTGAAGCACAAGGATATTCACCGCTTCGGTGAGCAGTTCTACGGCGGTGATGAGGAAGCTGCGTACGGTTTTGCCAGCATTCAGACGCTCAAGCACACGATTTTCAAAGGCCTGCGTTTGTTCCATTATTGCCTGCATATCTGACAATCTGTCATTTGGGCGCAGGCTGACCTGCGCCACATTCTCTATCATTTGGTTGCGTTATATGCGTTAACCGCCTCCGCCACCACATCACTGTTGGCATCCAGACCGGAAACCTGCGCCAGCGCGGCCTGTGGACCTTTTTCGTCAATCAGCGCGGCCAGTTCCTGGGCCTGCGGATCTTCTTCACTGCGATAGTGCATCGCTGCAGCAATACCGGTGACCAGATTCGCGTGCGGCAGGCCATACTCCAGCGTGCCCAGCAGCGGTTTAATCAGACGATCGCCCGCGCTCAGTTTACGCAGCGGCTGACGACCCACGCGCTCAACGTCATCTTTCAGATACGGGTTTTCAAAGCGACCGAGGATTTTCTGAATGTATGCCGCATGTTTTGCTGCATCAAAGCCATAGCGTTTGATCAGTACCGCGCCGCTCTCTTCCATCGCACCTTTTACCACTGCACGGATTTTCTCGTCGAGAATCGCGTCACGGATGGTCTGATGACCGGTCAATTTTCCGAGGTACGCGGTTATAGCATGCCCGGTGTTCAGCGTGAAGAGTTTACGTTCGACAAATGCCATCAGGTTATCAGTTAATTCCATTCCCGGGATGTCAGGCAGTTCGCCTTTGAACTGTGTTTTGTCGACAATCCACTCACTGAAGGTTTCGACGGTGACTTCCAGCGGATCGTTGGTCGCAGAAGCCGAAGGGGGAACAATGCGGTCCACGGCGGAATCGACGAAGCCAACATGTTCTTCAACCCAGGATTTGTCTTCATCTGCCAGCGCGTTCATAACGTGGCCTTTCAACTGGGTGGTTCCGCGCACCATGTTTTCACAGGCGATAATATTCAGCGGAGTGGCGATGCCCTGCGCCTTGCGTTTAACCAGCCCTTTGGCGATGGCCGGAGCGATACGCTCAAGCACGACCGGACCGACGGCGGTAGTGACTAAATCTACGTGGGCAATCAGGTCGACAACATCATCGCCGATGCTGCTCACGGCGTTGACGCCGGAAACGGTATCAACCTGCTCGTTTTCACCCACCACATGAACCTGATAGCTATGACGGGCATTCAGGGCATCGAGCACGACCTGGTTTACATCCGCGAACGTCAGTTGTATCCCCGCGTCCGCCAGCAGTTTGCCGATAAAGCCACGACCGATATTACCTGCGCCAAAATGTAATGCTTTCATAGTATTAACCTTCATTAATGTTTTTACCCAAGAGGGCTGGGGTGAGGCGTTTCCCTCAACCTAACCCTCTCCACAAGGGAGAGGATATCGCCTTCATATTTCGAACTGCAGATGCGTTGGCTCTCCTCGCTCACCCCAGTCACGTACTTATGTACGCTCCTGGGGATTCGCTGCGTTGCCGCCTTTCTGCAGCTCGAACTATTTTGGAGATACTTAATGGTTAAGCTTTTTTACCGGCCAGCAGTTCCAGAACTTCATCCACGCTGGTGGTATGGGCCAGACGTTCGATCACGGATTCGTCATCCAGAGCGTTGGTCAGGCTGGTGATCACCTGGATATGTTCATTGTTACGTGCGGCGATACCAATGACCAGGCGGGCAATGTCGTCTTCTTCTTCACCGAAGCGCACGCCTTCTGGGTACTGGCAGAACACCACGCCGGTTTTCAGCACGCGGTCTTTGGCTTCAACCGTACCGTGCGGCACTGCGATGGACTCACCGAGGTAAGTCGGGGTCAGTTTTTCGCGGTCCAGCATCGCCTCGACGTATTCTGGCTCAACGTAGCCGCCTTTCACCAGTTGCTCACCGGCAAAGCGAATCGCTTCTTCTTTGTTAGTGGCTTTACGGCCGAGGAAGATATTCTCCGCACCCAGTTTGAACAGGTGGGTATCACCCTCTTCAAAGCTGTCTTTCAGGTGATCGCGGACTTTCTCTTCGTTCACGTTGTGGCGCTGTGCTGCAACCAGACGTTCGGTCAGGCTGGCGTACAGGCCGCTGTCGAGGAAGTTGGTCAGCGAAATGTGCTGTGCCTGAGGCACCTGGCGCATCGCACGTTCGGTCAGGTCACGGTGAGTAATGACCAGATCGACATCCGGCGGCAGATTGTTAATCGCGCTGTTGGTGACGGAAATCTGAGACAGACCGGCATCCTGCACTTTCTTGCGCAGTACGCCCGCCCCCATGGCGCTGGAGCCCATACCCGCATCGCAGGCAACGATGATTTTACGCACATGGCTCAGGTCGTTAGTCACGTCGCCAGCCGCCAGCGGAGATGCACCTTTGGATTCCGCTTTCATGTCGTGCATACGACGAGTAGCGGCATCAATGTCATCATCTTCTTTCACTTTGCTGGTTTTCAGCAGAATGGCTGAGACGACAAAGGAGACAGCCATTGCGGCACAGATAGCAGCGATGTTCGCGAAGTAAGCACCCTTCGGCGTCATTGCCAGTACGGCCAGGATAGAACCCGGAGAAGCCGGAGAAACCAGGCCGCCGTTCAGGATAGTCAGGGTAAATACACCAGTCATACCGCCGAGGATAACGGCCAGGATCAGACGCGGGTTCATCAGCACGTACGGGAAGTAAATTTCGTGGATACCACCCAGGAAGTGGATGATAGCCGCGCCGCCTGCAGACTGCTTAGCGCTGCCGCGACCGAAGAACATGTATGCCAGCAGAACGCCCATACCCGGACCCGGGTTAGCTTCAATCAGGAAGAAGATGGATTTGCCCATCTCGTGGGACTGCTGAATACCCAGCGGTGAGAAAATACCGTGGTTGATGGCGTTGTTGAGGAACAGGATTTTCGCCGGTTCAACGAAGATAGACGCCAGCGGCAGCATGTCATGGACAACCATGAAGTTAACGCCTGCCGCCAGGATTTTGGACAGTGCTTCAACCAATGGGCCAATGCCAAGGAATGCCAGAATGGCGAGGATCATCCCGATGATGCCTGCGGAGAAGTTATTCACCAGCATCTCAAAACCGGACTTGATCTTACCGTCTACCCAGTTGTCGAAATGTTTGATAGCCCAGCCGCCCAGCGGACCTGCGATCATCGCGCCGAGGAACATTGGCATATCGGCACCGACGATAACGCCCATGGTGGTGATAGCACCCACCACGCCGCCACGCTCGCCGCCAACCAGCTTACCACCGGTATAACCGATCAGCAGCGGCAGCAGATAGGTGATCATTGGGCCGACAAGCTTCGCCAGCGTTTCGTTCGGCAACCACCCTGTCGGAATGAATAATGCGGTGATAATACCCCACGCGATAAACGCGCCGATATTTGGCATCACCATGTTACTGAGGAATCGACCAAAGCTTTGCACTTTGATCTTAATATCGGATGACATAAAAACACCCCTTCTTATGTTTGCTGTCGCGCAGGCTAAAAGCCCGAGGTTTGTTAATGTAGCGGCAGGAGGTAGCCGGACCCTGTAGATACTGCGAAATCTGGCACTGAATCGTTCAACTGTCCAGTCGACGGCTTTTTATGTGACGTTTGTCACGTAAATATAGGGTGTATGGCGTTAGTTAATGTGATTTTCATCACAAAATATCGGTACAAAAAAACATCATAGGTCAAGAATTGGCTAAAAATGGGTGTTAAGTGTGAAGTTGTTCACGTTTTTGCTTTGGCTGTTTGTTGGGTATTTGTGATCTACTTCGCAATAAATATTTGTCTGGATTTCTCCTGGTGTGATCTGGCGCGGATTCTGTTTCATCACCTATTTCTTGCAACTACCCCGCAAGCCATCAACCTGAAAATTTATAACCTGGTGGTATGGCGGAAATGGCTAACTGCAATTATGTTCAAATTACCAGCCATGACTCCTTTCGGCTGCCTGCAATTGAAAGCTCTGATTAGCGTGAATACGAGGCGGGTATGTTTCTAAACTATTTCGCGTTAGGTGTGCTGATCTTCGTTTTTCTGGTTCTGTTTTACGGAATCATCGCCATCCATGATATTCCCTATAACATGGCTAAGAAGCGCAACCATCCCCATGCCGATGCCATCCATACGGCGGGTTGGGTGAGCTTATTTACGCTGCATGTTATTTGGCCCTTCCTGTGGATCTGGGCCACGCTCTATCAGCCAGAACGAGGCTGGGGAATGCAGTCACACATCACGCCGTCCGGGAAGGAACCTGACCCTGAAATTGCCGCGCTGGCCGCGCGCATCACCCAGTTGGAAAATAGACTGGATGGGGAGAAAAAAAACGATAACTCCACCTTTCCGGAGATTTGATCATGGACTTGTTGATTGTCCTGACCTATGTGGCATTCGCCTGGGCCATTTTTAAAATATTCCGTATTCCGGTAAATCAATGGACGCTTGCTACCGCCGCATTAGGTGGGGTGTTTATTGTGGCGGGACTGATTTTATTAATGAACTATAACCACCCGTATACCTTTACGGCGCAAAAGGCGGTTATTTCAATTCCTGTTACCCCACAGGTCACCGGAATTGTTAGTGAAGTGACAGATAAAAATAATCAGCTGATTAAAAAAGGCGAGGTGTTATTTAAAATCGATCCCGTTCGTTATCAGGCGCGGGTCGACAGGCTGCAGGCCGACCTGGTGACCGCTACGCACAACATCGACAATATGAAAGCGCAGCTGTCTGAAGCCGTAGCCAATACCACCCGCGTTTCCGCTGAACGAGATCGCCTGTATAAAGATTATCAACGCTATTTGAAGGGTAGTCAGGCGAAGGTTAATCCATTCTCTGAAAGCGACATCGACAATGCCCGGCAAAACTACCTGGCGCAGGATGCGCTGGTCAAAGGCTCCGTTGCTGAACAGACGCAGATTCAGAGCCAGTTAGACAGTATGGTCAATGGAGAGCAATCTCAGGTTGCGTCTCTGCGCGCCCAGCTCGCTGAAGCCAAATACAATCTTGAACAGACTATCGTACGTGCGCCCAGCAACGGTTATGTAACACAGGTGCTTATCCGGCCCGGGACCTATGCCGCCGCGCTGCCTCTGCGCCCGGTGATGGTATTTATTCCGGAACAAAAACGGCAAATCGTGGCGCAATTCCGCCAGAATTCGTTGCTGCGCCTTAAACCGGGTGATGAAGCGGAAGTGGTCTTCAACGCGCTGCCAGGCCAGGTATTCTCCGGCAAGCTTACCAGCATTCTGCCGGTTGTTCCGGGCGGTTCTTATCAGGCGCAGGGAGCATTACAGTCCTTAACGGTGGTGCCGGGTACCGATGGCGTGCTGGCCACGATTGAGCTGGCTCCCAATGCCGATGTGGATGCGCTGCCGGACGGTATCTATGCCCAGGTGGCGGTCTATTCCGACCATTTCGCTCACGTTTCAGTGATGCGAAAAGTGCTGCTGCGCATGACCAGTTGGATGCATTACCTTTATTTGGATCATTGAGACCGTCATCACCTGCCATTTGCACTGACCTGAGCCATACTGATATTTTTGTTGGCAAAAAGGACCCGGCATGAAACTCATTGGCAGCTATACCAGCCCTTTTGTGCGTAAAATTTCTATTCTGTTACTGGAAAAGGGCATCACCTTCGAATTTGTGAATGAACTCCCCTATAACGCAGATAACGGCGTGGCACGCTATAACCCGTTAGGAAAAGTGCCCGCGTTGGTTACCGATGAGGGCGAGTACTGGTTTGACTCTCCGATCATCGCGGAATACATAGAACTGCTGGATATTGCGCCAGCGATGCTGCCGCGTGAACCACTGGCGGCGCTGAAGGTACGCCAGTTGGAAGCGCTGGCCGATGGCATTATGGATGCCGGTTTAGTCTCGGTACGCGAACAGGCTCGCCCCGCCGCGCAGCAGTCAGAAACCGAACTGTTACGCCAGCGAGAAAAGATTACCCGTAGTCTGGATATGCTGGAAGGTTATCTGGCGGAGGGTACGCTGAAAACGGATACGGTTAACCTGGCAACCATTGCGATTGCCTGTGCCGTCGGTTATCTCAATTTCCGTCGGGTTGCGCCCGGCTGGTGTGTTGATCGCCCGCGTCTGGTCAAACTGGTGGAAACGCTCTTTCAACGCGAAAGTTTTGCCCGTACGGAACCGCCAAAGGCTTGATACACATTATACTCGCCTGAGCAAAGTCACGGTACAATCCTTCCTATATCGATATCCCTCTCCACGGTGGAGAGGGCCACCAACAGCCAGGCCCTTTCATGACAACCGACATGCGTTCACTCTACAGCCAGCTTCCTGCGATCGATCGTTTATTGCGCGATAGCGCCTTCCCAGCTTTACGTGAGTCTCACGGTCATACCCGGGTGGTTGACCTGCTGCGTCACATGCTCGACGAAGCCAGAGAAGCTATTCGCGACACGCATGCGCTCCCGGCATGGTGTGAGGACTGGGCGCAAGAGGCCTGCGCCCGACTGGAACGAGAATCGCAAAGTGCGCTGCGTCCGGTAATTAACCTGACCGGAACGGTGCTGCATACCAATCTTGGGCGCGCATCGCAGGCCGAAGAAGCGATCGAGGCGGTGGTGCAGGCGATGCGCACGCCGGTGACGCTGGAATACAGCCTGGATGATGCCGGGCGTGGGCATCGGGATCGGGCCCTGGCGGATTTACTCTGCCGTCTGACGGGGGCGGAAGACGCCTGTATCGTCAATAACAATGCGGCAGCGGTTTTGCTGATGCTGGCGGCCACAGCTAACGGCAAAGAGGTGGTCGTTTCACGCGGAGAACTGGTAGAAATTGGCGGCGCATTTCGTATTCCGGACGTGATGTGTCAGGCCGGATGTATTCTGCGCGAAGTGGGTACCACCAACCGGACCCACACGAAA
The DNA here is from genome assembly GCF_030336725.1 of Citrobacter sp. Cb031. Classification (NCBI taxonomy): domain Bacteria; kingdom Pseudomonadati; phylum Pseudomonadota; class Gammaproteobacteria; order Enterobacterales; family Enterobacteriaceae; genus Citrobacter; species Citrobacter sp. Cb031. The sequence continues at coordinate 255,955 of NZ_JAOWDA010000022.1, read as the reverse complement.
GATTATCGTCAGGCGGTAAATGAAAACACCGGTCTGCTGATGAAAGTGCATACCAGTAATTACAGCATCGAAGGCTTTACGAAGTCGGTGGATGAGGCAGAGCTGGCCACTATTGGCAAGGAGCTGGATGTTCCGGTAGTGGCGGATCTCGGCAGCGGCTCGCTGGTCGATCTCAGCCAGTATGGATTACCGCAGGAGCCGATGCCGCAACAGCTGATTGCAGCTGGCGTTAGCCTGGTGAGCTTCTCTGGCGATAAATTACTGGGAGGGCCGCAGGCAGGGATTATTGTCGGTAAAAAAGAGATGATCGCGCGCTTACAGAGCCATCCGCTGAAACGTGCATTACGGGCTGATAAAATGACGCTGGCTGCGCTGGAAGCGACGCTGCGGCTCTACCTGCACCCGGAAGCGCTGGCAGCGAAGTTGCCGACGTTACGCCAGCTCACCCGCTCGCAGGAGGCTGTCCACGCGCAGGCACAACAATTACAGGCACGGCTTGCTGATCATTACGGCGACGAATTCGCCCTGAACGTTATGCCTTGTTTATCGCAGATAGGCAGCGGTTCGCTACCTGTTGATAGGCTGCCCAGCGCGGCATTAACCTTTACGCCACATGACGGGCGCGGTAGCCGCCTCGAAGCACTGGCCGCCCGTTGGCGTGCGCTGCCCGTGCCGATCATTGGGCGAATTTATGATGGTCGCTTATGGCTGGATCTGCGCTGCCTTGAGGACGAGACCCGGTTTATGGAGATGATGCTGAAATGATTATTGCAACCGCCGGACACGTTGACCACGGAAAAACAACGTTATTACAGGCGATTACCGGCGTGAATGCCGACCGTTTGCCGGAAGAAAAAAAGCGCGGCATGACCATCGATCTCGGTTATGCCTACTGGCCGCAGCCGGACGGAAGGATTCTGGGATTTATCGATGTTCCCGGACACGAAAAGTTTTTGTCCAACATGCTGGCGGGTGTCGGCGGGATCGACCATGCGCTGCTGGTGGTGGCGTGTGATGACGGCGTGATGGCGCAAACGCGTGAGCATTTGCAAATTCTGCAACTGACGGGCAATCCGCAAATCACCGTGGCGCTCACGAAAGCCGATCGCGTGGATGACGATCGCATCAACGCGGTACGTACTGAGGTGCATACTGCGCTTGAGAACTATGGATTCGCCGATGCGGTTCTGTTCGTGACGGCTGCCAGTGAAGGTCGTGGAATCGAAGAACTGCGCGATCATTTACAGCAATTAACGTCGCGCGAGCATGCCCGCGATCGCAGCTTTCGCCTGGCGATTGACCGTGCCTTTACGGTCAAAGGCGCGGGTCTGGTGGTGACCGGGACGGCGCTTAGCGGTGAGGTGACTGTTGGTGACACGCTGTGGCTCACGGGCGTCAACAAACCGATGCGCGTACGTAGCTTGCATGCGCAAAATCAGGCCACCGATCGCGCGCAGGCGGGGCAACGTATTGCGCTGAATATTGCCGGTGATGCACAAAAAGAAGAGCTTAACCGCGGCGACTGGCTGCTGTCCGATGCACCGCCAGAGGCGTTTACCCGCGTGATTGTCTCTTTAGAGCATGCCGCGCCGCTGATGCAGTGGCAACCGCTGCATATTCACCACGCGGCCAGCCATGTCACTGGGAGAATCTCGCTGCTTGAAGGGACGCTGGCGGAACTGGTGTTTGATACACCGCTCTGGCTCGCCGATAACGACCGTCTGGTGCTACGCGATATTTCGGCCCGCACGACGCTGGCTGGCGCGCGCGTGGTAACGCTCAATCCGCCGCGTCGCGGGAAGCGTAAGCCGGAATATTTGCAGTGGCTGGCAGCACTGGAGAAGGTGCAGAGCGACGGCGAAGCTCTGGCGCTGCATCTGACGCGCGGGGCGGTGAATATTCCTGACTTCGCCTGGGCGCGTCAGCTCAACGGCAACGGTATGCGTCCGTTGATTGAGCTGCATGGCTTTATTCAGGCGGGATACAGTCTGTTGAATGCTGCCGTTGCAGCGCGCTGGCAGCGGAAAGTCCTTGAAACGCTGGCGACGTACCACGAACAGCACCGTGATGAACCAGGACCTGGGCGAGAACGCCTGCGGCGTATGGCTTTGCCGATGGAAGACGAAGCGCTGGTCCTGCTGCTGATTGAAAAGATGCGTGAGAGCGGCGCCATCCATAGCCATCATGGCTGGCTGCATTTGCCGGATCATAAGGCCGGTTTCAGCGAAGAGCAGCAGGCTATCTGGCAAAAAGCAGAACCGCTTTTTGGCGATGAGCCGTGGTGGGTGCGTGATTTGGCAAAACAGACGGGCACAGATGAGCAGATGATGCGTGTGGCGTTACGACAAGCAGCGCAGCAAGGCATCATCACCGCGATCGTCAAAGATCGCTATTACCGTAACGATCGGATTGTGGCCTTTGCCAATATGATCCGCGAACTGGATCAGGAGAAAGGATCGACTTGTGCTGCCGATTTCCGCGACAGGCTTAACGTTGGACGCAAATTGGCTATCCAGATTCTGGAATATTTTGACCGCATTGGTTTTACGCGTCGCCGGGGAAATGATCATTTATTACGCGATGCTTTGCTGTTTCCCGAAAAGTAATGAAACAATTAATTCAGGAATTAAATGAATTAATACAAAATAGATATTGATTGAAATAAGCACATTAGATTATGAACCTAATGTGCTTTTTAATTGTGGGTGTTATTAAAATAACAACCACGATCATATTTTGTTGGATATTTCACTCGTATGCTTCCTGACTCTTTAGAGTAATTAAGGATCGTACAATGGCTGCTTCAACATTTTTTATTCCTTCCGTGAATGTAATCGGCGCTGATTCATTAAAAGAAGCAATGAATACAATGGCGGAATATGGTTTTCGTCGTACGCTGATTGTCACGGATGCCATGCTGACAAAATTAGGTATGGCTGGCGAGATTCAAAAAGCATTACAGGAACGTGATATTTTCAGCGTAATTTTCGACGGTACGCATCCTAATCCCACGACCAGTAACGTCGCTGCTGGCCTGCATATACTGAAAGAAAATGAATGTGATAGCGTTATTTCCCTCGGCGGCGGTTCTCCGCACGATTGTGCGAAGGGCATTGCGCTGGTGGCGGCTAACGGCGGCGATATTCGCGATTACGAAGGTGTGGACCGTTCTGCAAAACCACAGCTGCCGATGATCGCCATTAACACCACCGCGGGCACGGCATCTGAGATGACCCGTTTCTGCATCATTACCGATGAAGTACGTCACATTAAAATGGCGATTGTGGATAAGCATGTTACGCCGCTGCTGTCCGTTAATGACTCCTCGCTGATGGTCGGCATGCCGAAGTCCCTGACAGCGGCAACCGGTATGGATGCGCTGACCCACGCCATTGAAGCCTACGTGTCTATTGCTGCAACGCCGATTACCGATGCGTGCGCGTTGAAAGCGGTCACCATGATTGCGGAAAACCTGCCGGTCGCCGTTGCAGATGGCAGCAATGCTCAGGCGCGCGAAGCCATGGCTTACGCGCAGTTCCTCGCGGGCATGGCTTTTAACAACGCTTCTCTTGGTTATGTGCACGCAATGGCGCACCAGTTGGGTGGCTTCTACGATCTGCCGCACGGTGTATGTAACGCAGTGCTGCTGCCGCATGTGCAGGTCTTCAATAGCAAAGTGGCTGCCGCTCGCCTGCGTGATTGCGCTGCGGCAATGGGCGTGGACGTTGCTGGCTTGAGCGCAGAGCAAGGGGCGGAAGCCTGCATCGCGGCGATCCGCGATCTGGCGCAGAAAGTGAATATCCCGGCCGGTCTGCGTGAGTTGAACGTGAAGGAAGAGGATATTGCCGTACTGGCGACCAATGCTCTGAAAGATGCCTGCGGTTTCACTAACCCGATTCAGGCGACTCATGAAGAAATCATGGCGATTTATCGCGCTGCTATGTAATTCGTGATACCTGTCGTAAAGCAGTAAATGGCTGGCGAATAATTCGCCAGCCCCGTCTACCCTTGTAGTACCCCCACAGCAAGGAGACGGTCATGACCAATAACCCCCCTTCAACGCGTATTTATCCCGGCGAGTATGGTTACCCTCTGAAGTTAAAAGCCCGATACGATAACTTTATCGGCGGTGACTGGGTTGCCCCGGTGGACGGCGAGTATTACCAAAACCTGACGCCGGTAACCGGGCAATTACTGTGCGAAGTGGCCTCTTCCGGCAAAAAGGATATCGATCTGGCACTGGATGCCGCGCACAAAGTAAAAGACAAGTGGGCACAGACATCCGTGCAGGACAGGGCAGCGATACTGTTCAAAATCGCCGATCGTATGGAGCAAAACCTGGAACTGCTGGCGACGGCAGAAACCTGGGATAACGGTAAGCCCATCCGCGAAACCAGCGCGGCAGATGTTCCGCTGGCGATTGACCATTTCCGCTATTTCGCTTCCTGTATTCGTGCGCAGGAAGGGGGAATAAGCGAGGTTGATAGCGAGACCGTGGCTTATCACTTCCATGAACCTCTTGGCGTGGTAGGGCAAATTATCCCGTGGAACTTCCCGCTGCTGATGGCCAGCTGGAAGATGGCGCCCGCGCTGGCGGCGGGTAACTGCGTCGTGCTTAAACCCGCGCGCCTCACGCCGCTGTCCGTGCTGTTGCTGATGGAAGTCATCGGCGATCTGCTCCCGCCAGGTGTGGTGAACGTGGTAAACGGTGCGGGTGGGGAAATCGGTGAGTATCTGGCGACGTCTAAGCGCATTGCGAAAGTGGCGTTTACCGGCTCAACGGAAGTTGGGCAGCAGATCATGCAATACGCCACGCAGAACATTATTCCCGTCACGCTGGAGCTGGGTGGGAAATCGCCCAATATCTTCTTCGCTGATGTGATGGATGAAGAAGATGCGTTTTTTGACAAAGCGCTGGAAGGTTTCGCGCTGTTTGCCTTCAATCAGGGTGAAGTGTGTACCTGTCCGAGCCGTGCGTTAGTACAGGAATCTATTTACGAACGTTTTATGGAAAGAGCTATTCGCCGGGTGGAGAGTATTCGCAGCGGCAACCCGTTAGACAGCGTGACGCAAATGGGTGCGCAGGTGTCGCATGGTCAACTGGAAACCATTTTGAATTACATCGATATTGGTAAGAAAGAAGGGGCCGACGTTCTCACCGGTGGGCGGCGCAAGCAACTGGGTGGCGACTTAAAAGAAGGTTATTACCTCGAACCAACCATTCTGTTTGGCAAGAACAACATGCGGGTTTTCCAGGAAGAGATCTTCGGGCCCGTGCTGGCCGTAACGACCTTTAAAACCATGGAAGAGGCGCTGGAAATCGCCAATGACACCCAATATGGGCTTGGCGCTGGCGTCTGGAGCCGTAACGGAAATCTGGCGTACAAGATGGGCCGTGGGATTCAGGCGGGGCGTGTATGGACCAACTGTTACCATGCTTACCCGGCCCATGCGGCATTCGGTGGTTATAAGCAGTCAGGCATCGGGCGCGAGACGCATAAGATGATGCTCGAGCATTATCAGCAAACCAAATGTCTGCTGGTGAGCTACTCGGATAAACCGCTGGGACTATTTTAATTTCTCATCACTTATTGCCCGGTTTTGCGCCGGGCATATCTTTATTCTGCAGTTATATATAAACCCATATATCGTTATATAAATAAGACGATTGCATCCAATCTGGTCATTCCACTACTATTATCAACTCTATTGTGTAAATCAAATTGCAGCCGAATTTTTAATTTAAATCCCTGAGGCAAATATGTTCCTTAATTATTTTGCATTAGGAGTGCTTATTTTTGTATTCCTGGTCATTTTTTACGGGATTATTATTCTGCATGATATTCCCTATCTCATTGCAAAGAAACGTAACCATCCTCATGCTGACGCAATACATGTCGCAGGCTGGGTGAGTTTGTTTACCTTACATGTCATGTGGCCCTTTTTATGGATCTGGGCAACGCTTTATCGCCCGGAACGCGGGTGGGGTATGCAAAGCGCGGATTCTTCCCTGATCCAGTTGCAGGCCAGGGTTGCCGATCTGGAAAAGAAACTGGGTGAGGCGAAGACCTCTCCGGCGGAGTAATATCGATGGATTTATTGATCGTTCTGACCTATGTGGCGTGCGCATGGTCAATATTTAAGATTTTTAAAATTCCTGCCAATAAATGGACAGTACCCACTGCAGCATTGGGCGGTATATTCATTGTTTGCGGGCTTATATTACTGATGAATTATAACCATCCGTATACATTTAAGGCGCAAAAGGCAGTAATTTCTATTCCCGTAGTACCGCAGGTCACGGGGGTCGTGACGGAAGTGACGGATAAGAAGAATACGCTGATCAAAAAAGGTGAGGTACTGTTTAAACTTAATCCGGGACGTTATCAGGCACGAGTTGATCGCCTGAAAGCTGATATTGTCACTGCACAACATAAAGAGCAGGTGCTGGTGGCGCAGTTAGACGAAATGCAAGCCAACACGCAGCGGGCAAAGGCTACGCGTGACAAGCTAGCTAAAGATTACCAGCGTTATGCGCAGGGGAGTCAGGCGAAGGTCAATCCTTTTTCTGAACGCGATATCGATGCGGCGCGGCAAAACTATCTGGCGCAGGAAGCAGCGGTGAAATCCTCCGTTGCGGAACAACAGCAAATCCAGAGTCAGTTAGACAGCCTGGTGCAGGGTGAGAATTCGCAAATTGCCAGCCTGAAAGCGCAGTTAGCCGAAGCGGAGTTCAACCTGGACCAGACAGTGGTTCGCGCGCCCAGCGATGGTTACGTTACGCAGGTGTTGATGCGACCGGGAACCTATGCCGCCGCGCTGCCTATGCGTCCGGTGATGGTGTTTATCCCTGATCAAAAACGGCAAATTATCGCCCAGTTCCGGCAAAACTCGTTGCTGCGATTGGAGCCAGGCGATGAAGCTGAAGTGGTGTTTAACGCCCTGCCGGGTAAGGTTTTCAGCGGCAAACTGGCTGCCATCAGTCCGGCCGTACCGGGGGGAACATACCAGTCGAATGGGGCGCTGCAATCCTTAAATTCTACGCCCGGATCGGAAGGGGTGATCGCCACGATTGAGCTGAATGATAATGTGGATGTGAACGCTCTGCCTGATGGGATTTATGCGCAGGTCGCGGTTTATTCTGATCACTTCACCCATGTGTCAGTGATGCGTAAGGTTCTGCTGCGTATGACCAGTTGGGTGCATTATCTGTATCTCGATCACTAGGCGCAGGCTATTTTGCTTACCATTTTGAACCTGGTACCCTAATTTCGCTTACTCAGGCTGCTGTTCCAGCGCCTGAGTAAGTTGCTGGCGGATCTCTGCCAACATCTCATCAAGAATAAACTGTACCCGCCATGGCTGATATTCACGTTTGCGGAAAATCACCACCAAATCCAGCCACCATTCATGTTGTTCTGAGAAACATGGAACCAGCGACCCGGATTCAACATCTTTTTGCACACTCGCATTTGGCGCAAAAACAATGCCCAGATGGTTACGTGCCAGCGCCAGTGCAGACTGTGTATTGTCGCAGACATAATTTCCGGTTACCCGATAATCGTGCATCTCCTTGCCTCCGGCAGAAGTGAAACGCCAGATATTAGCCTCATCTATCATCATGGAATCAATCAGGATACAGGAATGTTCTTCCAGTTCATCAGGGCTACTAATAGGATGTACTTTGATATACTCAGGGCTGGCAAAAGCCGTCACCGCATATTTGGTAATGAAACTGGCAACCAGAGATTCATCTTTAGGATGGGCATAGGTGATTAAAATATCACAATCTTCAGGGAAGTCGACACCTTCAAAAAATGCCTTTCGTTCCAGGTTACATGTTTTAAGTGAGAGGCTAATTCCACCGATATCCTGAATTTTTGCGATCACATGTTGCGATAAATAAGCAATTATGCCCGTCGGAGCATATACGGTTACCCGGCCACGTTTTTCGTGCTTATAATCAGCAATGAAATTATTGAGCTGATCGTTTCTGTCCAACATGTCATTGATGTAAGGAAGCAGCGCTGTACCAAACGGTGTGAGGGTGAGCTGTCGAGTGGTGCGATCAAATACCTTTAGTCCAACTTTGGATTCAAAATCAGCAAGATACTTACTAACGTTGGCTTGTGCGATGCCGAGAACCGTAGCGGCATGACTGATGTTTTCACTGGCAGCAATTACCGAAATAATCTTCAGTTCCCGGTGTTTGAGTTGTAATTTGTTCATCGCCAAACCCAATATATATATGTTTGTATATATTACTATATAAATATGAATCTTGCACCGATGAAATTGTAAGCATTATTATGCACGCGTTTTGTATCTTATTTTAAAATGGAATGTGGGCATGTTAATTAAACGCAATATTGTGGCGCTATTCGCCTTTTCATTTATGGCGAGCGCAACTGCCGCAGAATTTTCTATTGGCGGCGGCGCTGTATATAACGAATCTCCTTATCGTGGATATAATGATAACGTTCACGCAGTACCGCTTGTCAGTTATGAAAGTGAATCATTTTATTTTAGGCAAACAACGTTAGGTTATATTCTTTCAAAAAATGAAAGTAATGAATTTAGCATTACTGCCTCATACATGCCGCTTGAGTTTGATCCGGGTGATAACGACGATCAAGCGATGAAGCAACTGAACAAGCGTGACGCAACCGCGATGGCGGGTGCTGCATGGTATCACCATGAGAAATGGGGCAGTGTGAAAGTCTCCGCAGCAGCGGATGTGCTGGACAACAGCAACGGTTGGGTTGGGGAAATGTCTCTGTTTCGCCAAATGCCGATGGGCAAGCTGACGCTGACGCCGGCGATTGGCGTGCTCTACTATGACGAAAACTTCAACGAATATTACTACGGCATCTCTGGCAATGAATCCCGCCGTAGTGGGTTATCAAGTTACTCCCCTGGCGATAGCTGGACACCGTATGTTGGCCTTTCCGCTAAATACGCATTGACCAGCAATCTGACGCTGCTGGCCAGCGCCAACTATAGTGCGCTGCCAGATGATATTAAAAATAGCCCGATGGTTGACCGTGATGACAGCTTTACCTTTATGTCCGGTCTGACCTGGCGTTTCTGATTCTCACCCGTTTGTCCTCAGGGAGGAGGGCAATCTTTTCAATGTGGTAGTCCGGATAAGACCCGAAGCATCGTCATCCGGCCATTTCTAATGAGCTGGGCTTTACCGTTCGCGATTAGGCGGATCGCCATAGTTGTTCAGGCACCTGACAATATTTAACCGTTTCCCCTGTCCGATCAAAGCGACAGGGGCCGTCTCTCTGGCACTCTGTGGTTTTCACGCAGACGGAGGGAGCAATGAACGCGTTTATTATGGCGGATGCGGCAAAATGTATTGGGTGTCGTACCTGCGAAGTTGCTTGCGTCGTCGCGCACCAGCAAAACCAGGACTGCGCGTCGGTCTCTTCCACTGCGTTTACCCCGCGCATCCGCGTGATCAAAGACGACGCCTTTACGACGGCAGTCGCCTGCCATCAATGCGAGGACGCTCCCTGTGCAAATGTCTGCCCGACGCACGCAATTCGTCGTGAACATGGGCATATCTTCGTTGAACAGACGCGTTGTATTGGCTGTAAAAGTTGTATGCTGGCCTGCCCGTTTGGGGCAATGAATGTCGTCGCCCGCTCGTCACGGGTGCAGGCGATAAAGTGCGATTTATGCTGGCACCGTGATGCGGGACCCGCGTGTGTCGAAGCCTGCCCGACCAGCGCGTTGCAGTGTATAGATGCCGTCAGTATTCAGCGCCAGCGCCTGCATTCACAGCCGCTGTGAAGTGAGCCCGACCCGCTCTCGGGTCGGGTTTGCATTAGCCTTCCTGCCAGGCGCGTTCGATCTCTTCAGCCAGAATCTTCACTCCAGCTTCTATTTTCTCCGGTTCTGGCACGTAGTTCATCCGCATGCACTGATGCGTATGCGGCCAGGGTTTATCCAGACCCGGGAAGAAGTAATCACCGGGAACCATCAGCACGCCGCGCGCTTTCAGACGCTGATACAACAGTTCGGTGGTGATAGGCAAATCTTTGAACCATAACCACAGGAAAATCGCGCCCTCCGGTTTATGAATAAGGCAGCGATCTTCAGATAAATAGCGGCGAATGATCGCAATCGTCTCCTGAACGCGCTGATAATAAAACGGCTTAATCACCGTCTCGGACAGACGTAGAAGGTCGTTGCGCTTAATCATTTCGCACATGATTGCCGGACCCATTCCGCCAGGCGCGAGACTGATAATGCCGTTCATGTTGGTGATGGCGGTGATGATTTTTTCATTCGCGATAATGATGCCGCAGCGGGAGCCTGGCAGACCCAGCTTGGAAAGGCTCATGCACAGCACAATGTTGGGATTCCACAGCGGGCGCGCTTCGCTAAAGATGATGCCGGGGAACGGTACGCCATAGGCGTTATCAATCACCAGCGGGATCCCATGCTGGTTGGCCAGCCGGTCCAGCTTCATCAGCTCTTCATCGGTGATCACGTTGCCTGTCGGATTTGTCGGACGTGACACGCAGATCATGCCCGTCTCTTCACCGATGTGCAGGTGTTCAAAATCAACGTGATACTTAAACTGACCTTCTGGTAACAGTTCGATGTTTGGACGCGCGGAGACAAAGAGATCCTCTTCCAGCCCGGAATCGGCATAGCCAATGTATTCCGGAGCTAACGGGAACAACACTTTTTGCGTTGTTCCGTCGGCGCGGCGTCCGGCGAACAGATTGAATAAGTAGAAAAATGCGCTCTGACTGCCATTTGTCAGTGCAATATTTTGTGGCTCGATATCCCAACCCTGCTTCTCACGTAGCAGTTTCGCCAGCTCAGTCAGCAGCTCGGTTTTACCTTGTGGACCATCGTAATTGCAAAGCGCATCAGTGGCTTTGCCGTTTTCCAGCATATCTGTCAGCAGAGACTGAAAGTAATTTTGCATCTCTGGAATTTGCGCCGGATTGCCGCCACCGAGCATGATGGCGCCTGGAGTGCGTAAACCGTCGTTAAGGTCCTCCATCAGGCGTGTGATGCCTGAATGGCGGGTAAATTTGTCGCCAAAAAGTGAGAATGTCATAGCAGGTGGTCTGTCGAACTGAGTAGTAAAGTGGCTAACCATAGCGCTACCCATGGCAGGGTGCAAATCAGGGGTATCAGGCCGGATTGAGATTTTGTGCTGCTGATTTTTATTTGGCTGGTTTTTAATGTTGAGTAAGGCTTCCCGCTGCGTGGACAGCGAGAAGCCTGCCGGGATCAGGGCTGACCGGCCCACACCACCATCACCTTATCGTCGCCATGCTCACGAATAAATCCGTATCCCTGCTTCAGCGGCAGCGTGATTTGTTTACCGGCGCCAATGGCGGGATGCCTGGCCCTGAACTGACTGATTCGCTGCCAGTGGGCGACGCTGGCGGCAGATTTCCCGGTCACATCCTGCCAGTTCATCTCTGAGCGCGTACCCTGTAATGGGTCTGAGCCGGTTGGGCCAAAGGGGCGGGCCGACTCGTCGCCATAAAAGAGTTGAACCGCGCCAGGTGCCAGCAGCAATAGCTCGGCGGCGTTGTCTCCACCTTCGCGGAACAGACGTGTATCGTGCGAGGAGAGATAGCTCAGGACGTTGAAGTCCTGCAATTTATCCGCCATCTGCTGCCAGGTGGGGTCCATATTTGCCAGACAATCGACGGCCTTTGCCGCCTGCTCCTGGTAGTCGAAATTGATCATCGCATCGAAGCCGTGACGGTAATAGTCGCTTTGCATCACACCGTGACCCCAGGCCTCGCCAGTCATCCAGAAGGGGTTATCATCCAGCGCTTTTTCCGGATTGGCTTTCTTCCATTCGAGCAGCGCCGCGCTGGCCTGTGTTTTTAGCTGCTGCCAGGCGGGAAGCTCGACGTGTTTAGCGGTGTCGACCCGAAAGCCGTCAATCCCATAATCACGCACCCACTGACTGAGCCAGTGCGTCAGATAATCCCGGGGCGCGTAATCGGCGATGGCTTTGGCGTGCGTATCCGGCTTGTGCTGATAAAAGTTTGGCAGCCCGGAAGGCGTGGTGGATTCGGTTTTCAGATCGGGCAGGAAAGCCAGCGACATCGTCAGGTCGTCAAAGCCAGGATTGTCGTAATCGCCAATATCGGTGCGGATCCAGTTTTTTCCCCACCATTTTTCCCAGCCAGCTTTATCGCTAAAGTTGATGTAATCATTAAAACTGTGCCAGCTTTGCCCGGCGGATGGCTGCCAGTCCGTCCAGCGTTCCCCGAGCGTTTTTTTCAGTTCATCGCCCGATAGGTACAGTGCCCCAAACTGATACTCCTGCATATCCGCCAGCGTGGCGTAGCCGGTATGGTTCATCACCACATCAAACAAGACACGGATGCCGCGCTGGTGTGCGCCATCAACCAGCGCGCGCAGGTCCGCTTCGTTTCCCATATTGGCGTCAAGCGTGGTCCAGTCCTGGGTGTAGTAGCCGTGGTAAGCGTAGTGGGGGAAGTCCCCTTTGGCGCCACCGCCGACCCAGCCGTGGATTTGCTCAAACGGCGCGCTGATCCACAGGGCGTTGACGCCTAACTGTTGCAGGTAGTCGAGTTTGCTGGCGAGCCCGCGCAAATCGCCACCGTGGAACGTGCCAATTTCTTGCATGCCGTCGTTGCGACGCCCATAGCTGTGGTCGTTACTCGGATCGCCATTCACAAAGCGGTCCGTCAGGACGAAATACACCGTGGCGTTATGCCAGTCGAAAGCGGCGGGGGCATCGGTTTCCGCCCGTTCCAGTAGCAACAGCCCGTTACTGGTTGCGGTGGGCTGTAGGGTAATCGACCCGTTTTTTACCGTTGCCGTTTGCTGGCTGTAGAAATCACGCACCACGGCACCTTCCGGGAAGGTCTGGCTCACGTCCAGCGTTAAGGGTGAACCGTCCCATTTCGGGCATTGGCGAATCTGGGTGGTGACGGTGTCCTTAGCACTTTTTACCAACAGCATCAGCGTCGGCGTACCGGAGCGGGTATCGATTTCCAGCGTGTAATCGCCGTCTTTGAATAAACGCCACTGTGGCGGCGTGCCTTCACAAGGTTTTAGCGACAGCATCTGGTTGAGTTTTATCGCATCAGCAGGCTGCCAGCACTGTTGGTCAAAATTCAGGGTTAAAGGACGGGTACCCTTCGTCAACGCTGCATGGCTGACGAATTTACCCGTACCTTCCGCTTCGAAGGTGGGAAGTCCTTGAGACGTCCATGATGAGGCGATGGCAATGCCGGGCATTAGCGCCAGCGCAACGGCGGCAAGTTTCATAGTGCTGTCCTTGATGCTGCGATTTTCGCCAGTTTGCCAGCGAAATCAGGCCGGAAACTCCTCCTTTGAGTTGATTCCGCCAGGAGGAGAAGTGAGGGTGAGCGATCGCGTGCAAAAAATGAACTTATTTTGCGATAACCTCCACATTTTCTTCGAATTAATGGCACCCAGAACCGTTAATACGTGACATAGTTTCAGAATTGGACTATTCCTGTGGGTGCTCTTGACGGCTATTTTTGATATGATTTGAGATTCATCTCTCATTTTTGTGAAAAATATAAGGTGTTGGAATGTATAAATCCGACCAGGAGACCTAATGATATTGACTCCCATTCGACGATATGGGGCAATGATTCTTATGTTACTCACCGTTGCATTTTCGGGTGAGGTGCTGGCAAAGACACACACGGCGACAACGAGTCACAAGCCCCAGATAACCAAGGCAAGTAATAAACAGGTTAGCAGTAAACAAGAGTATTCTCGCAATAGTGCAAAGAGTAGTTCACTTCCTGATTTGCGAAAATACCCTTCCGGAACACCAAGGAAAAAAGCGTTTCTCCGGACAGTTATGCCTTATATTACCAGTCAAAATGCTGCCATTACGGCGGACCGTAACTGGCTGATTTCAAAACAGTACCAGAATCGCTGGTCACCGACTGAGCGTACGCGTATGAAAGACATCGCGAAGCGCTACAAGGTGAACTGGTCTGGTAACACGCGTAAAATTCCGTGGAATACGCTGCTTGAGCGTGTAGACATTATCCCGACCAGTATGGTGGCAACCATGGCTGCGGCAGAAAGCGGCTGGGGTACGTCGAAGCTGGCGCGGAGCAACAACAACCTGTTTGGCATGAAATGTGGCAAGGGTCGTTGTAACAATGCACCGGGTAAGGTGAAAGGCTACTCACAGTTTGAATCAGTGAAAGAGTCGGTGAATGCTTACGTCATTAATTTGAATACGCATCCGGCCTACTCTTCCTTCCGTAAGTCACGTGCGCAGTTGCGTAAAGCCGATCAGGAAGTCACCGCAACCGCGATGATCCATAAGCTGAAGGGTTATTCCACTAAGGGACAGAGTTATAACAACTATCTGTTCGCAATGTATCAGGACAACCAGCGTTTAATCGCCGCGCATATGTAATTTCGAGTGCCGGATGGCGACTTCGCCCTCCGGCTATCATCCTTATAGCAACACTTCACTGTTCACATCGCGATACTCTTTTGGCGTCGTGTCGTACTCTTTCTTGAATACCGAATAGAAATACTGCAGAGATGGGTAGCCGCACATCTGTGAAATTTCGTTGATTGAAAGCGTGGTAGAAATCAACAGACTGCGCGCCTTTTCCAGCTTTTCGGCATGAATCACGGCGTGAATGGTCTCTCCGACCTCTTCTTTAAAGCGCTTCTCCAGATTCGAACGTGAAATCCCTACTGAGTCCAACACTTGATCAACCTTGATACCTTTGCAGGCATGGTTGCGAATGTAATGCATCGCCTGAATAACGGCAGGATCGGTAAGTGAACGATAATCTGTAGACTGACGCGCAACAACGCGTACAGGAGGAACCAGAATGCGCTGTAAGGGTATCTCTTCGTGAGCCAGCAGGCGGTGGAGTAGTTTGGCTGCCTGATACCCCATTTGTCTGGCCCCCTGAGCGACGGAGGACAAGGCGACTCGTGACAGGTAACGGGTCAGCTCTTCGTTATCGATACCAATGACGCACAGTTTTTCCGGTACCGGAATATGCAGATGTTCACAGGCCTGCAGAACGTGCCGCGCACGTGCGTCGGTGACGGCGATAATCCCGGTTTGCGGCGGCAGAGTTTGCAGCCAGTCCGCCAGCCTATTTTGCGCGTGCTGCCAGTTCTCCGGCGCGGTTTCCAGCCCCTGATAGACGACGCCGCGGTACTTCTCTTTGGCAACCAACTGGCAAAACGCATATTCACGTTCTGCGGCCCAGCGTTTACCGCTTGAAGCCGGAAGACCATAAAATGCAAACCGGTTAATCCCTTTCTCTTTCAGATGCAGGAAGGCGCTTTCTACCAGCGCGTGGTTGTCGGTGGCAATGTAATGTACTGGTGGATAATCTTGCTGCAGATGGTAGGAACCCCCAACGCCAATGATCGGAACATCCACATCGACAAGTAATTGCGCAATATCATCATCGTCATAATCGGCAATAACGCCGTCGCCTAACCACTCTTTAATGTTATCAATGCGAGCACGAAAATCTTCTTCTATGAAGATATCCCACTCCGATTGCGACGCTTGCAGATACTCGCCAACCCCTTCAACCACCTGACGGTCGTAGGCTTTATTGGCATTAAATAACAACGTAATACGATGACGTTTATAAAACATGGTTCTTTTCCTGCTGAATCATGTAGATAAGACAATGCCGGTTGCATTAACCGGCATTGAGATACACCCACTTCTTAAATTCAGGAACGACGTTTGGTTGCTGAGTCCATCCATACCGCCAACAACAATATCGCCCCTTTCACTATGTATTGCCAGAAGGTGGGGACGTCCATCATACTCATTCCATTATCGAGAGAAGCCATAATGAATGCGCCCATGACGGCGCCGGCAACACTCCCGACCCCTCCCGCCAGGCTGGTTCCCCCGATGACACATGCGGCAATGGCATCCAGTTCTGCAATGTTCCCTGCGGAAGGGGAACCTGCGCCAAGCCGGGAGCTAAGAATGAGCCCGGCAATGGCGACCATCAAACCATTAATAGCGAAGACGGCAAGTTTGGTGCGTTCAACGTTGATACCTGAAAGGCGGGCGGCTTCCAGGTTCCCGCCAATGGCGTAAATTCTCCGACCGAATGCCGTGCGCGTGGCCATAAACATCCCACCGAGCAGCAGCAGCGTCAGCAGCAGGACGGGCGTTGGAACACCACGATAATCGTTTAATAGCCAGATTGCCCCTAAGACGACAATGGCTGTGAATGCCTGGCGACCCACAGCCGACGTTGATGCGGGAGTGGCAAGTCCTAACGCCTGGCGACGCATACGGCCTCGCCATTGCCAGCCAACAAACGCCATTAAGCCGAGAGCACCGATGACAAAGCCTGTGCCATCAGACAAGTAGCTCTGACCAATCTGAGACATTGCTGCGCTGGTGGGGGATACGGTGGTGCCGTTGGTGATGCCAATCAGAATACCGCGGAAAGCCAGCATTCCCGCAAGGGTGACGATAAACGACGGAACCTTGCGGTAAGCAACCCACCATCCATTCCATGCCCCGAGGAGCAATCCCAGAGTCAGGGTTACGATCACCGTCAGCGGTAAAGGCCAGCTTAGCCAAACATCACAGATCGCCGCTACGCCGCCCAACAATCCCATCATGGAACCGACAGAGAGATCGATTTCAGCGGAAATGATCACAAACACCATACCCACGGCAAGAATACCGGTAATCGCAGTCTGTCGAAGCAGGTTCGAGACATTACGTGCGCTCAGGTATGCGCCATCAGTGGTCCACGTGAAAAACAGCATAATCACGATAATCGCCGCAATCATGACGAAGACTTGCAAGTTAAGCGATTTTATTGCTGGGAAACCACCTGTGATAGAGGGAGAAAGTTTCGCTTCAGACGGATTGTTTTTCGACATGATGTTCGCTCCTTAATGCGGCTTCCATCACCTGCTCCTGAGTCAGGTTATGATTTACCAGGTTAGCTTTCAGTTTTCCTTCATGCATCACGAGGATGCGATCGCTTAGTCCGAGCACTTCAGGTAATTCAGAGGAGATGACAATCACGGCAATGCCTTCCTGGACGAGCTGGTTGATGAGTTTGTAGATTTCATATTTGGCGCCGATATCAATACCCCTGGTGGGTTCATCAAGAATGAGAATCCGGGGATTTAACAGGAGGCAACGCGCGAGAATCGCTTTTTGCTGATTCCCTCCGCTCAGACGCCCGATCGCAAGGTCGGGGGACGATGTTTTTACTTTGAGCTGTTGAAGCGATTCCAGAATGCATTTTTGTTCAGCGGCATCATCAAGATGGCTCATGCCCCCGGTAAATTTATCGAGTGCAGCCAGCGTGATATTTTTCCCCACAGCCATCACCGGAACAATGCCATCTTTTTTTCTGTCTTCAGGCACCATGGCGATGCCATGAGCAATAGCTTGCTGGCAGTTATGGATATGTACCTGAGTGCCTTCAATAAAAATCTTTCCCTCCCAACGACCAGACCAGACGCCAAACAGACACTGTACGGCTTCGGTACGTCCTGCACCGACGAGTCCGGCAATGCCGAGAATTTCGCCCTGCTTGAGTGAGAAAGAAATGTCGTTGACGCGTTTTATATGGCGATTGACGGGATGCCAGGCTGTCAGATTCTCAACCCGTAAAATCTCTTCTCCCGTGGTATGAGGCTCGCTGGGGTAAAGTGCGGTGAGCTCACGACCAACCATCATGGTGATAATATCGTCTTCAGTCATGTTGGTCGCATCGCGTGTGCCGATGTGTTTACCGTCGCGAATAACGCAAATGGTATTCGAGATGGCCTTAACTTCATTCAATTTGTGTGAAATATAAATGCAGGCGATATCATGCTGTTGTAGGTCACGTATAATATTCAGCAGTATTGCAGTTTCCTGCTCGGTGAGGGAGGCCGTTGGTTCATCCAGAATAAGTAAGCGGACCTGCTTATTCAGCGCTTTTGCAATTTCTACCAGCTGTTGTTGCCCTAATCCTAAATCGCCCACGCGCGTATCTGGCGAAATAGACAAACTGACCTGATCGAGTAATTTTTGACAGCGTAACGTCATCATCTCGTAATCAAGAACGCCGTTACGGGTCATTTCGTTACCGAGGAAAATATTTTCCAGTATTGTTAACTCTTTTACCAGGGCTAATTCCTGGTGGATGATCGCAATACCCTTACGTTCGGTATCACGAATATGGCTGGCACGGATGGCTTCGCCAGCAAAAATGATCTCGCCTTCGTAGGTTCCATGCGGGTAAATTCCGCACAGAACTTTCATTAGCGTCGATTTACCCGAACCATTTTCACCGCATAATGAAATGATTTCGCCAGCATTGATCCTAAGGCTAACGTTATCAACCGCCTTCACTACGCCGAATGTCTTGGTAATGTTTTTCATTTCAAGAAGATATGGCATAACTGCTCCACATAAGCCAATAAGAGAACCCTGCGTGGACATTCACGTTTATCCGTGGCGAATTTGACACCACGTTTTATTGCCCTCTGATTTGCAGAGGGCACATGGCTTACAGATCGCTTTTCTTGTGGAATCCGTCTTTAATGACGGTCTCGTTAATATTGTCTTTGTTAACATCAATAGGTGTGAGTAGTCGGGAAGGGACATCTTTCAGGCCATTATTCAGCGAAGTATCTGCTTTAGGCTGTTGATCATTTCCCAGTTCGACGGCGATTTCCGCAGCGGTATTTGCGAGCAATGTAATAGGTTTATAAACCGTCATGGTTTGAGTCCCGGCGACAATGCGCTTGATGCCTGCAAGGTCTGCATCTTGTCCGGAAATAGCGACTTTTCCTGATAATCCTTGCGCACTCAGCGCCTGAATCGCACCGCCAGCTGTGGCGTCATTTGAGGCAACTACTGCGTCAATTTTGTTATTGTTGGCGGTTAGCGCATTTTCCATAATCTTCAACGCATTCTCCGGTAACCAGCCGTCAACCCATTGATCGCCCACCACCTTAATTTTTCCGCTGTCGATATAAGGTTTTAATACTTTCATTTGTCCAGCGCGGAACAGCTTCGCGTTGTTATCAACGGGTGAGCCACCCATCAGGAAATAATTCCCTTCGGGAACAATATTGACTAATGATTGAGCCTGTAATTCACCTACTTTTTCATTATCGAAAGAGATATAAAAATCGATGTCAGCATCATTGATCATGCGATCGTAAGCCAGCACCTTGATCCCTTCTTGTTTTGCTTCTTTGATAACATTGCTTAATACCTGGCCGTTGTAAGGGATTATCACAAGGACATCCACGCCCCGGTTTATCATGTTTTCAATCTGCGACATTTGGGTTTCTTCATTACCATTCGCCGATTGTACAAATACTTTCGCACCAAGCGATTCAGCTTTGTTGACGAAAATATCGCGATCTTTCTGCCAGCGTTCCAGGCGGAGATCATCAATCGCCATACCGATTTTTACTTCTTTGGCATGACCTGCGACACTGGTGAGTAAAAGGGATGTGCAAACAGCAAGTAAAATGTTCTTCATCTTCATAATCGTGATGCCTTTTGTAGGGGGGAAACAGCAGTAAAAGTAACAATCACAGCATAAGACGTAGCAGAGTTTTAACAGGTAACGGCGGGAAGGCAATTATAGATTTTTATCTTCCAATTACGTTTTTTGGTTTATTTCTTGATTTATGACCGGGATCGTATTTTAAATGATTCGTTACCTGGGTTGCATTTAAGTTTGATAAGTAACAATTTTTAAATTGTTCAGATTTTATTTTGAGAAGTAGCGCACACTTGTGAATTATCTCAATGGCAGTATGAAATAACATAATTGAGCAATGGGTGGGGAGTGCCCAATATTACGACATTATCCATCACCCGCCGCATTACCTGATTATGGAGTTCATTATGCCAGCCTATTTTGACCAGCTTGAGCGCGTTCGTTATGAAGGCACCAAATCAACTAATCCATTAGCATTTCACCACTACAACTCTGATGAGTTAGTGTTAGGCAAGCGTATGGAAGATCACCTGCGGTTTGCTGCCTGCTACTGGCACACTTTCTGCTGGAATGGTGCAGATATGTTTGGTGTTGGTGCATTTAATCGCCCGTGGCAGCAGCCCGGTGAAGCGCTGGAATTAGCGAAGCGCAAGGCGGACGTGGCGTTCGAGTTTTTCCACAAGCTGAACGTGCCCTACTACTGCTTCCATGACGTGGATGTCTCGCCGGAAGGCGCGTCGCTGAAAGAGTACAAAAACAATTTTGCGCAGATGGTTGATGTACTGGCGGCAAAACAGGAACAGAGCGGCGTGAAGCTGCTGTGGGGAACGGCAAACTGCTTCACCAACCCACGTTACGGCGCGGGCGCGGCCACGAACCCGGATCCGGAAGTGTTCAGCTGGGCCGCCACTCAGGTGGTTACGGCTATGGATGCCACGCATAAATTAGGCGGTGAAAACTACGTTCTGTGGGGCGGTCGTGAAGGCTATGAAACGCTGCTGAATACCGATCTGCGGCAGGAACGTGAGCAAATTGGTCGCTTCATGCAACTGGTCGTGGAACACAAACACAAAACCGGTTTCCAGGGCACTTTGCTTATCGAGCCGAAGCCGCAGGAACCGACCAAGCACCAGTACGATTACGATGCGGCGACCGTATACGGATTCCTCAAGCAGTTCGGTCTGGAAAAAGAGATCAAACTGAATATCGAAGCCAACCACGCCACGCTGGCGGGTCACTCGTTCCATCACGAAATCGCCACCGCTATCGCGCTGGGTCTGTTTGGCTCTGTCGATGCCAACCGTGGGGACGCACAACTGGGCTGGGATACTGACCAGTTCCCGAACAGCGTAGAAGAGAATGCGTTGGTGATGTACGAAATCCTGAAAGCCGGCGGCTTCACCACCGGTGGCCTGAACTTCGATGCCAAGGTTCGTCGTCAGAGTACCGATAAATACGATCTGTTCTATGGTCATATTGGTGCGATGGATACCATGGCGCTGTCGCTGAAAATTGCGGCGCGTATGATTGAAGACGGTGGTCTGGATCAGCGCGTGGCTAAACGTTATGCCGGTTGGAATGGTGAGCTGGGCCAGCAAATTCTGAAAGGGCAGATGACGCTGACGGAAATTGCGCAGTACGCTGAACAACACAACCTGGCGCCAGTGCACCAGAGCGGTCATCAGGAATTGCTGGAAAATCTGGTGAACCATTATTTGTTCGACAAATAACGGGTCTCTGAGCATGTCCGTAAGCCCGGTCAGCTCGCGCGACCGGGCCTTTCTTTAAGGAACGATGCCCTATGTATATCGGGATAGATCTTGGCACATCAGGCGTAAAGGCCATTCTGCTCAATGAGCAGGGCGATGTGGTCGCTTCGCAAACGGAGAAACTCACCGTCTCGCGCCCGCACCCGTTATGGTCAGAACAAGACCCAGAGCAGTGGTGGCTGGCAACGGATCGTGCTGTGAAAGCCCTGGGTCGGCAGCATTCACTTCGCGAGGTGAAAGCGTTGGGGATTGCCGGACAGATGCACGGCGCGACGCTACTGGATGCACAACAGAAGGTATTGCGCCCGGCTATCCTGTGGAACGATGGTCGCTGCGCCGAAGAGTGCGTCATGCTGGAGAGCCTGGTTCCGCAGTCTCGTGCCATCACCGGCAACCTGATGATGCCTGGCTTTACCGCGCCAAAGCTGCTGTGGGTACAGCGCCACGAACCGGAGATTTTTAGCCGGGTTGATAAAGTCCTGCTGCCGAAAGATTACCTGCGCCTGCGTATGACCGGCGATTTCGCCAGCGATATGTCTGATGCGGCTGGTACCCTGTGGCTGGATGTTGCGAAGCGTGATTGGAGTGATGTCATGCTGGAAGCCTGTAAGCTGACTCGTGCGCATATGCCTGCGCTCTATGAAGGCAGTGAGATTACCGGAACATTGTTGCCAGCAGTCGCCAGGGCCTGGGGAATGCAGGAGGTTGCGGTGGTCGCCGGAGGCGGGGATAACGCAGCGGGGGCAGTTGGCGTGGGCATGATGAATGCCGGTCAGGCGATGCTATCGCTGGGTACTTCCGGGGTCTATTTTGCGGTCAGCGACGGCTTTCTCAGCAAACCGGAAAGCGCGGTCCATAGCTTTTGCCATGCATTGCCTGAACGATGGCACCTGATGTCCGTGATGTTAAGTGCGGCATCCTGCCTGGACTGGGCGGCAAAATTAACCGGACTGGCGAGCGTTCCTGCGTTGATTGCCGCAGCGCAACAGGCGGATGAACACGCTGAGCCGGTCTGGTTTTTACCCTATCTGTCCGGTGAACGTACGCCGCACAACAACCCGCAGGCGAAGGGCGTATTTTTCGGTCTGACGCATCAGCATGGTCCGGCGGAGCTGGCACAGGCGGTGCTGGAAGGCGTTGGTTTTGCATTGGCTGAGGGTATGGACGTGGTACACGCCTGCGGCGTGCAGCCCTCCAGCATTACGCTGATTGGCGGCGGGGCGCGCAGCGAATACTGGCGTCAGATGCTGTCTGACATCAGCGGATTGCAGTTGGATTACCGTACCGGCGGCGATGTTGGTCCTGCTCTCGGTGCGGCGCGTCTGGCGCAAATTGCCATTAATCCGCAGCAGCCATTATCAGACCTTCTACCTCAGCTTACGCTGGAGCAGGCGCATTATCCTGATGCCGAGCGCCATGCCCTTTACCAACAGCGTCGGGAAACCTTCCGCCGAATCTATCAGCAATTACAACCGCTGATGTCCTGACCCTAAATCCCCTCTGATAAACAGAGGGGATTTATCAAATATATATTTCAATCTAATTAATAATTAGCGCGCATGAATTTATTCTGAAAGTCCGGCGTAGTGACCTTTTCTGTGTTGTCTTTAGCGGGTTATTCATATTGTATCCATGATGGATAAGGAGGTCCCAATGAAGACGACAAGGCTGTTGCCATGGATATTATTCTTCTCTGGTGCATTGATTTACGTTATTGGCTTATGGCGGGCATGCCCGTTATTGAGTAGCAAAGGCTATTTTTTTGCCGTGCTGATGACGGGAATGTTTGTGACGTACGTTTATCAGCGTGCAGAAAATCTCAATCAGAACGATGAACACTTCGCCTCTGTATGTCAGATGGTGGCGCTCATCACGGTAGGGGTGCTGTTGGTGGGCGTATTGAATGTCCCATTATCACCCCTCGAAAAGGGGCTGTTCCCGCTGGCATTCATCGTATGTTTACTGGGGCAAGTTTTACTCATGCGTTCAGCAGAATATTTATCTAAAGGACCGGAACTCTAAATGGAAAACAGGACATCAACTTATTCACCGGCATTTAGTATTGTGTCATGGGTCGCGCTTCTCGGCGGCATTGTGGTTTATCTGCTGGGATTGTGGAATGCCGATATGCAGTTGAACGAAAAGGGGTATTACTTTGCTGTTTTGGTGCTTGGTTTGTTTTCTGCTGCGTCGTATCAAAAGACGGTACGGGATAAATATGAGGGGATCCCGACTACGCCGATTTACTACATAACCTGTCTTGCCGCGTTTATTATTGCGGTTGCATTGTTGGTTATCGGTTTGTGGAATGCCACGCTGCTGCTAAACGAGAAAGGGTTTTACGGCCTGGCCTTCTTTTTAAGCCTGTTTGGTACCGTTGCGGTGCAGAAAAATATCCGTGATAGTGACTTTGAGCATCCAAAAGAAACGCTGGCAGTCGCAGACGATTTTACGGAGTGATCGTATGCCCTCGATGGTTACCGATCGAGGGCTTTTATTGTTAGCTCACCAGTCTGCGCGTATCGATGCGCTGCAACAATACAGACAACAGTAAACTTCCCGCTAGCGTGGCGCTAAAAATCCATAACATATCCAGCGGCGGCCAGTTTTTGAGTTCTACACCGTTGGTGCGTAGCGCGTGAATGATCAGCGCATGAAAGCCATAAATGCCCAGGGAGTGGCGGGAAATAAGGCCCAGTACCGGCAGAGTGCGCGTACTGAGCGTATTTTTGACCAGCGTCAGGAGGGAGGCAGCACAAATAAACACCGCCGGGCCGCAATAGAGATACCAGGTATCGGCAAAATTGCCTCGCCAACGCAGTTCATGCAACGTGCCTCGAGAAATAATAAACACTGCGATGATAAACAACGCCGCACAGAGCCAGGTAAGTGCGCGCTTGTGCGTATCCATCATACCAATCGCTCGGCCTAGCATACCGTACACGATGTAGTAGAACGTGTCGCCACTGATGTACAGGTTGATGGGAAGCCACTCAAAACCGCCAATTTTTTGTGAGACGGTATTGGGATTGGCAATCACCCCAATCACCACCATAAGCGCCAGCAGCATCTTGCCGCTGATATTTTTTACCTGTATCAGCGGGGAAACCAGGTAGATTACGGCGATCGCGAAGAAAAACCACAGGTGATAGAACACCGGCTTTTGCAGCAGGTTTTTCAGCGACAGCTCAGCGTTGATCGAGGTAAACAGCAGGATGTAGGCCAGCGCCACGCTGCTGTAAAACAGGATGCAGAGCGCAATGCGCATGAAATGGCGCGGTTTGGCGCTGCGCTCGCCAAAAAACAGATAGCCCGAAATCATAAAGAACAACGGGACGCTGACGCGAGAAGCTGAATTGAGCACATTGGCCAGATCCCAATTCAATGGGCTGACGCTTTGCGCATTGGTGATGTACCAGGCCGTGGTGTGGATCATCACAACCATGAGACAGGCTATCCCGCGCAGGTTATCAATCCAGAATATTTTGGGCTGCATCAGTTCCTCTGTATTCATTAAAAAAAGTCTGACCGAAATTTTGCGAGCGTAGCTCACTGGAAAAATCCGAGTTCTTACGCTAAAGCTTGAGATGGTCTGATGAGATTCTCAAAATAGCATCCGTTTCCAGACACTTAATAATAAGACTGACCAGCAAACCAGGCGCTAATAAAATGATGATGAAGTATTTCTTTTCCGCGATCGTTACCCTTTTACTGGTTGCGTGCGCCGACACCCAGCCGCCTGCACCCGCGCAGAAGGCGCAAAAGATCAAAGTCAGTGCAACACGTTCGCTGGATATGGAGTCACTGTGTAAAAATGAGGCGGCACAAATCTACAACACTGGTGTGCAGAAAATTGATATCTCCGGTCTGGAACAATTTCAGGGCAGCTATGAGATGCGTGGTTCTACCTTCCGTAAAGAGAGTTTTGTCTGCTCTTTTGATGCAGACGGGCAGTTTTTACACCTTTCCATGCGCTAAGTTCCCCCTTTTTCCCGTTTCGTACTGTATATCTTGCAGCCAGCGGGTATACTGACCGCTTCCTTTAAATCCACACGTATCCAGCACGAAATAATATGCAAAAGTTTGATACCAGGACCTTCCAGGGCTTGATCCTGACCTTACAGGATTACTGGGCTCGCCAGGGCTGCACCATCGTTCAACCATTGGACATGGAAGTCGGCGCAGGGACATCTCACCCAATGACCTGCCTGCGGGCGCTGGGGCCGGAACCGATGGCGACTGCTTATGTGCAGCCTTCTCGTCGTCCGACCGACGGCCGCTATGGCGAAAACCCGAACCGCTTACAGCACTACTATCAGTTCCAGGTAGTGATTAAGCCGTCTCCGGACAACATTCAGGAGCTGTACCTGGGTTCTCTGAAAGAGCTGGGTATGGACCCGACCATTCACGATATCCGTTTCGTGGAAGATAACTGGGAAAACCCAACGCTGGGTGCCTGGGGTCTGGGTTGGGAAGTGTGGCTGAACGGCATGGAAGTCACGCAGTTCACCTACTTCCAGCAGGTTGGTGGTCTGGAATGTAAACCAGTGACCGGGGAAATTACCTACGGTCTGGAACGTCTGGCCATGTACATTCAGGGCGTAGACAGCGTTTACGACCTGGTCTGGAGCGACGGCCCGCTGGGTAAAACCACTTACGGCGACGTGTTCCATCAGAACGAAGTGGAGCAATCCACCTACAACTTCGAATACGCCGACGTGGACTTCCTGTTCACCTGCTTCGAGCAGTACGAGAAAGAAGCGCAGCAGTTGCTGGCGCTGGAAAATCCGCTGCCGCTGCCTGCGTATGAACGTATTCTGAAAGCCGCCCATAGCTTCAACCTGCTGGATGCGCGTAAAGCCATCTCCGTCACCGAGCGTCAGCGCTATATCCTGCGTATTCGCACCCTGACCAAAGCAGTGGCAGAAGCTTACTACGCTTCCCGTGAAGCCCTTGGCTTCCCGATGTGCAACAAAGACAAATAAGAGGCGGCCATGTCTGAGAAAACTTTTCTGGTGGAAATCGGCACTGAAGAGCTGCCACCAAAAGCACTGCGCAGCCTGGCTGAGTCCTTTGCTGCGAACTTTACCGCGGAGCTGGATAATGCTGGCATCGCGCACGGCAACGTGGAGTGGTTCGCCGCGCCGCGTCGTCTGGCGTTGAAAGTCGCTGCCCTGGCTGAAGCACAACCCGACCGTGAAGTAGAAAAACGCGGCCCGGCTATCGCCCAGGCGTTTGACGCCGAAGGTAAACCGAGCAAAGCGGCTGAAGGTTGGGCGCGTGGCTGTGGCATCACGGTTGATCAGGCTGAGCGTCTGACCACCGACAAAGGCGAGTGGCTGCTGTATCGCGCGCATGTGAAAGGCGAAAGCGCTGAAGCGTTGCTGCCGAATATGATCGCCACCTCACTGGCTAAGCTGCCGATCCCGAAACTGATGCGCTGGGGCGCGTCTGACGTTCACTTCGTGCGTCCGGTTCACACCGTGACGTTGCTGCTGGGCGACAAAGTTATTCCGGCAACTATTCTGGGTATTCAGTCCGATCGCGTGATCCGCGGGCATCGCTTTATGGGCGAGCCGGAGTTCACCATCGATAATGCCGATCAGTACCCAGAAATTCTGCGTGAGCGCGGCAAAGTGATTGCGGATTACGCTGAGCGTAAAGCCAAAATCAAAGCCGATGCCGAAGACGCGGCGCGTAAAATTGGCGGCAACGCCGATCTGAGTGAAAGCCTGCTGGAAGAAGTCACCTCGCTGGTGGAATGGCCGGTCGTGCTGACCGCGAAGTTCGAAGAGAAATTCCTCGCTGTTCCGTCCGAAGCGCTGGTTCACACCATGAAAGGTGACCAGAAGTACTTCCCGGTATACGCGAACGACGGCAAACTGCTGCCGAATTTTATCTTCGTTGCCAACATCGAATCCAAAGACCCGCAGCAAATCATCTCCGGTAACGAGAAGGTGGTTCGTCCGCGTCTGGCGGATGCCGAATTCTTCTTCAATACTGACCGTAAAAAACGTCTGGAAGACCATCTGCCGCGTCTGCAAACCGTGCTGTTCCAACAGCAACTGGGTACGCTGCGCGACAAGACTGACCGTATCCAGGCGCTGGCGGGCTGGATTGCTGGTCAGATTGGCGCTGACGTTAACCACGCAACGCGTGCTGGCCTGCTGTCCAAGTGTGACCTGATGACCAACATGGTCTTCGAGTTCACCGATACCCAGGGCGTGATGGGCATGCACTACGCGCGTCACGATGGTGAAGCGGAAGATGTCGCTGTGGCGCTGAACGAGCAGTATCAGCCGCGTTTTGCCGGTGATGACCTGCCGTCTAACCCGGTTGCCTGTGCCGTGGCGATTGCCGATAAGATGGACACACTGGCGGGTATCTTCGGTATCGGTCAGCATCCGAAAGGCGACAAAGACCCGTTTGCGCTGCGTCGTGCCGCGCTGGGCGTACTGCGTATCATCGTTGAGAAGAACCTGAATCTGGATCTACAAACGTTGACCGAAGAAGCGGTTCGTCTGTATGGCGACAAGCTGACTAACTCCAACGTGGTGGATGATGTGATCGACTTTATGCTCGGTCGCTTCCGCGCCTGGTATCAGGATGAAGGTTACACCGTCGATACCATTCAGGCAGTACTGGCGCGTCGTCCGACTCGTCCGGCTGATTTCGACGCACGTATGAAGGCGGTTTCGCACTTCCGTACGCTGGAAGCCGCGTCCGCGCTGGCTGCAGCGAACAAGCGTGTATCGAACATCCTGGCGAAGTCTGAAGAGACGCTGAATGACCGCGTAAATTCGGCAACGCTGAAAGAGCCGGAAGAAATTGCGCTGGCGCTGCAGGTTGTGGTGCTGCGCGATAAGCTGGAGCCTGTCTTTGCAACTGGTCGTTACCAGGAAGCGCTGGTTGAGTTGGCGGAACTGCGTGAACCGGTTGATGCGTTCTTCGAGAAAGTGATGGTCAACGTGGAAGATAAAGATCTGCGTATTAACCGTCTGTCTATGCTCGCAAAACTGCGCGAACTGTTCCTGCGCGTAGCGGATATTTCTCTGCTGCAGTAACGCTCCTGAGCTGACTTTGAAAAGCCGGATAAGCATTGTGCCATCCGGCTTTTTTGTATGTTGTTAGCGCAGCTGTAATTTTGTCAGACAGGTCTGGCTGTCTTCCATCGTCTTGATGGGATACTCTGCCGTTTTACCGTTGTAACTTACCGCGATTGTGCCTGCCATATTGCGCGGTAGCCATACCCCGACGAAGCCATTTCGACCACTCTTCATCACTTTTTGTACCATCACCTCACCCTTGTTATCCGTCACTTTGACATTGAATGCCTTCTC
Source organism: Citrobacter sp. Cb031 (assembly GCF_030336725.1). NCBI lineage: Bacteria > Pseudomonadati > Pseudomonadota > Gammaproteobacteria > Enterobacterales > Enterobacteriaceae > Citrobacter > Citrobacter sp. Cb031. The sequence goes on along the minus strand of NZ_JAOWDA010000022.1, from coordinate 227,350 downwards.
CGGCATTTCGCCCTGGCAGCCAGAAAGGCTGTGGTTGAAGCAAGGATGTGTTTGCCATTCATAGGGGGCAAATGACAGATAGAACTTGTCACCGAGCGGTAGGGTATAAATCTGATCGCCCGAAGAGAGCTTCAGTTCGGTACTGGTGATAGATGCTGAGTACGGCAGCGGGCGGTTCTGTGGCGACTGGTCAATGGTCTCGACGATTTGCTCGACGGATTTACCGCTGAGCCCGTGTTCCGCCAGAAAAGCAGCTTCCGGAGTTGCTGCGAACGCGCTACCGGTTGTGAGCAAACCTAAAACCAGCAGCAGTGAGGATTTCGACATAACTTCAATTCCTTGTGAATATTGTGGAATACAGACTGGCTCACTATAAAGCTTGCCCTTAGGGAAAGGTCAAAGGGAGGACGGGTAAAGTAATGCAAAGAAGCGTTTGGGCGGGGAGTCTTGCGAAGTACAGATAAAAAAAATCCCCGCCGTTTGGCAGGGATTCAGAATTTTGAGCTTTTTAAGCTTACAGGCTGGTTACGTTGCCAGCTGCCGGGCCTTTAGCGCCGCTTTCGATGGTGAAGGAAACTTTCTGACCTTCGTCCAGAGATTTGTAGCCATCGTTCTGGATAGCAGAGAAGTGTACGAACACGTCTTTAGAGCCATCGTCAGGAGTGATGAAGCCGAAACCTTTGTCAGCGTTGAACCATTTTACGATACCAGTCATTTTACCGGACATAGTGTATTACCTTTTAAAAAATAAGTGTGCCTTTCGGCGATATGGCGTGCTTTACAGATTTTTTAACAGTAAAGGAAATGCTCACTACGAAGGGTATCAACGATAACTCTTGAAGGGACTTGCCTTACTAACTGCTGTAATGGTCTGTACGTCAAACCGTTGAGGGCATTAACTCATTTTACGCATGTGGATGCAACTACTATTTTCTTTTTTGTGGATAACCCCCCTTAAGGGAACGGCCCTTTTACAGGACCGTTCATAAGTAAAATTGAAAAATAGTTCAATCCATCAGTTGCTTACTTAATCTTGGGTCTGCCTGAATCAGGCGCATTAACTTCAATTCGGTATTGGAAGGCTTTACGCGTTTAGACTCCCATTCATGAACCGTCGCGACCGTCACGCCCATCACCCGGGCAAAATCATCTGTTTTTAAACCTGTCCCTCGTCGTAGCTGTTCAAATTCGGTGAAAGGGTTGGTTTTTTGCGTCAGAGTAACCGTCTGCGATACATCTTTAAAAACAATCTGCTCCAGACTGCTCAGCAGTTCAAACATAGGATCTTTGTATTCCATTGAGAACTCCTACAAATCACACAGCGGGATCGTGAATTTCATCGAAGCTCATTAAGAGTAGTCGGAAAAAATGAAGCCGGATTTTAGGTTTGCGTGATGGATTCGTTTCAGCGGATCGGGGTCGACAATCTTTTGCAGGCTAACGAACTGATAAAGGTCGTGATCTGCGAACGATCGATCCCGATTGTAAAGATGACTAAAATATGACGTCGTGTGGTAAATGGCGCATTGTTTAGCAAAACGATGGGTGGCGGGAGCGGTTATTTTCCCCCACAAGATTACGCGGAAAGGGTATCTTGCGGGGCTGACCTGGACTATCCTTGTCAACGTCAGGCACGCGGGTGTCGTTGTGCGCATTTTTGGGTGAAAGGAGTATTAAAATGGCGACAGGTAAGTCCTGCTCTCGCTGGTTTGCGCCTGTTTTGGCGCTCTTAATGGTAGTTGGCCTGAGTGGGTGTTTTGATAAAGAAGGCGATCAACGCAAAGCGTTTATCGATTTTCTGCAGAATACTGCAATGCGTAGCGGAGAGCGTTTACCAACGCTGACCGCCGATCAGAAAAAACAGTTTGGCCCGTTTGTGTCCGATTACGCGATTCTGTATGGCTATTCGCAGCAGGTTAATCAGGCAATGGACTCCGGTCTGCGCCCGGTGGTTGATAGCGTAAATGCGATTCGTGTTCCTCAGGATTATGTGACTCAGCGCGAACCGCTGCGTCAGGCAAATGGTGCGCTGGGCGTGTTAGGGCAACAGTTGCAGAATGCGAAACTGCAGGCAGATGCTGCGCATGGCGCGCTGAAGCAGGGCGAGGATCTGAAGCCGGTCTTTGACCAGGTCTACAATAAAGTCGTCACTGTACCTTCAGAGGCGCTACAGCCGCTGATCCCTGCCGCGCAAATCTTCACACAGCAGTTAGTGCAGGTCGGTGATTTTGTGGCACAGCAGGATACGCAGGTGAGCTTTGTCGCTAACGGTATCCAGTTCCCAACTTCACAGCAGGCAAGTCAGTACAACACGCTGATTGGCCCGTTGGCCTCTCAGCATCAGGCATTTAATCAGGCCTGGACTGCTGCGGTGAATGCCGCTCAGTAATGAAGGCGCTGTAATACATAAAAGGCCGGGTAAGCGTAAGTGCTACCCGGCCTTTTGTTTATGGCGCGACCTGCGGGTTCACGCAATTCTTCTCAACGCGTCCTTGCAGCGCATCGATTAAGTTATCCACCGCACAGGCTGCCATGTTATAGCGCGTTTCATGCGTCGCTGAACCTATGTGCGGTACGGCTACCACGTTTGGCAGCGCCAATAACGGTGAGTCTGCCGGTAATGGCTCCTGCTCAAACACATCCAGGCCTGCGGCATGAATTTCCCCGCTTTGCAGGGCGGCAATCAGCGCTTTTTCATCGACCACTGGCCCACGCCCGGCGTTAATGAAAATGGCGGAGGACTTCATTTTGGCAAACTGTTCGGTACTAAACAGATGATGCGTTTCTGCGGTTAACGGCAGGATCAGGCAGACAAAATCGGACTCCTGCAACAGCGTATCGAGGTCGCAGTAACGCGCGTTGAAGCGTTCTTCCGCCTCCTGGTGATGACGGCGCGCGTTATAAAGAATCGGCATGCTAAAACCAAAATGCGCGCGTTGCGCCAGCGCCAGACCAATACGGCCCATGCCGACAATCCCCAGCGTTTTGTGGTGTACATCCGTACCAAACCAGTCCGGCCCGATACTTTTGGTCCATTCGCCAATTTTCACCCGTTCAGCAACTTCTACCACGCGGCGAGCGGTGCTTAACACCAGCGCCATTACCGTATCGGCGACAGTTTCCGTCAGCACGGTTGGCGTGTGCATCAACAGCACCTTGCGCGCGTTGAGGGCATCGACGTCGAAGTTGTCATAGCCTACGGAAATCGTGGATGTCGCACGTAGCCTGGGCATTTTCTCCAGTAGGGCGGTATTGACGGCTTCACTGGAACCCAGCATACCTTCCGCGTTGGCAAAAGCCTCGGCGTGCTGTGCGACCGTTTCCGGGCGCAGGTTAGGCACATGAGTCACAGTAAAATGCTCTTCCAGGCGATGCAGTAAATCGTCAGGTAACGCTTTATAGAGAATAATGGACGGCTTCATGCGAATCTCCGTAAGTTAAAATTTAAGCGTGGCGTGCGCCAATAGGTAATTGCTGATTATTAGCAGGCTTAACAATTAAAGTTAGCCATACTGAGACAAAAAGCGCTACCCCCATAAAAATGTACGAGGCGGATGGGCTGCCGGTTGCGCCATTGAGGTAGCCGACAAACCATGAACCAAAGAATGAGCCTAGCGCGCCCATGCTGTTAATCAGCGCCATTGCACCCCCGGCGACGTTGCGCGGCAGCATTTCCGGGATGATGGCGAAGAAGGGGCCATATGGGGCGTACATTGCCGCACCCGCAATAACTAACAGCGTGTAAGAAATCCAGAAGTGGTCTGCACCCACGGCCCAGGAGCCGATAAAAGCGAAAGCGGCTATCAATAACAGCGGCCAGACAAACAGTTTACGGTTTTGCAGCTTATCGGAGGCCCAGGAGACGAGGATCATCGCCGCCGTCGCCGCCAGATAAGGTACGGATGACAGCCAGCCAACCTCTACCATGCCCAGATTTGCGCCGCCGTTGCGGATAATCGACGGTAGCCACAGGACAAAACCATAGACGCCAATACTCCAGGCGAAATACTGCATGCACAGCAGGATGACGTTACGTGAGCGGAAGGCCTCGCTATAGTTACGCACGGCTTTGATGCCTTGCTGCTCTTTTTCCAGTTGCGCCTGAAGGGCGGCTTTTTCAGATTCTGACAGCCAGCCGACCTGAGACGGTTTGTCTTTTACCAATACCCACCAGCAGAACGCCCAGATGATGGCCGGGAAGCCCTCGATGATAAACATTTCCCGCCAGCCCAGCGCCTGGATCAGATAACCGGAAACCACAGACATCCACAGGACGGTAACCGGGTTACCGAGGATCAGGAAAGTGTTAGCGCGCGAGCGCTCGGATTTCGTAAACCAGTTGCTGATATAAATCAGCATTGCGGGCATCACCGCGGCTTCAACGACGCCAAGAATAAAGCGGATGGCGGCAAGCATTGGAATATTGCTGACCATACCGGTTAACGACGCGCATGCGCCCCAGAGGATCAGACAGACAAAAATCAGTTTTCGTACGCTGCGCCGTTCTGCGTAAATCGCGCCTGGGATCTGAAAGAAGAAATAGCCGAGGAAAAACAGAGCGCCCAGCAGGGAAGAGATCCCTTTGGTAATGCCGAGGTCCTCGTTGATACCGGCGGCGGAGGCGAAGCTGAAGTTCGCACGGTCAAGGTACGCCAGGCTATACGTGATAAACACGATTGGCATAATGTACCACCAGCGTTTTGCTGCATTAGTTGAGCTATTCATAGACTGCCCTCTGGTTATGCTGATACGCCGCCTCTGTATGTAGGGTACAGAGACAGAGTTGGCCGGGAGTTTATTCCCCTAATTGTTCACGTGTGGGTAATCCTTCGCTGTCGCCCTGAACCTGAATGGCCAGTGCGCCGATTTTATTGCCGCGGGTCACCGCCTGATGCAGCGAACGGCCTTCCAGCAGGGCACTGATAACGCCCACGGCAAAGCCATCGCCTGCGCCGACCGTATCGACCACGTTGTCGACTTTTACCGGTGCAACGCAACCTTGTTCACCGCTGGCTGTTTTGTACCAGGCACCATCAGCCCCGGTTTTGATGATCACGGCCTTCACTCCGTGACGCAGATAAAAGTCGGCGATGGCTTCAGGCGTCTGTTGGCCGGTTAAAATCATCCCCTCTTTTAATCCAGGTAAAACCCAGTCAGCCTGGAATGCCAGCCGGTTCAGTTTTTCCACCATCTCGGCTTCGCTTTTCCACAGCACCGGACGCAAATTTGGGTCGAACGAGATGGTCTTCCCCTGGGCTTTCAGCGTGCGGGCGGTGTGCGCCAGTAGTTCATAGGAGCTGGCAGAAAGCGCTGCCGCCACGCCGCTCAGGTGCAAGTGGCGCGCGCTGGCGAAATAGTCCTCGTGATAATCCTCAACGCTGAGGTGGCTGGCGGCGGAACCTTTGCGGAAATACTCCACGATGGGATCGGTTCCATTTTCGACCTTAGATTTAAGCTGAAAGCCGGTAGCGTAACGCCCATCCAGGGTAACTCCCTGCGCATCTATCCCTTCTTTTTCCAGCGACTTAACGATAAAACGACCAAAACTGTCGTTGCCTACGCGGCTCACCCAGCCGACCTTCAGGCCCAGACGAGCAAGACCGGTCGCCACGTTGAGTTCAGCGCCTGCAACGCGCTTGATAAACTGCTCTACATCCGTCAGTTCGCCGGTTTGCGTGGCGACAAACATCGCCATCGCTTCACCAATAGTGACCGCATCCAGTGAATTTTTCATGTGTTACTCCTTGCGTAACAGCTCGACGTAGTGGCGGGTAACCGCCGTCAAATCCTGCCCTTCCAGGGGGAACTCAATACCGCGCGGAACATCGTTGGGCAGCGTTTTTAACAGCGCCAGCCAGCGTGAATCTGCTTCATCAGGCGGTACGGCACGGTAGCTATCGCGATGCGTAACTGCGGCTTTGACATGAATATATCCGACGGTTGCCGCCAGGTTCTGCGCGGCCTGTTTCGGGGAGTCGCCAACCCACAGCCAGTTGCCCATATCGAAAGTCAGAGATATCGGCAGGTTTTGCGTCTGACAGGCTTCATTAAAGCGTTGCATCGGCTGCAGGCGTCCGCAGGCGGTCTGATCGTTTTCCACAACCAGCTCCATGCCGCTGTTGTCCAGCCATTCACGTAAATCGTCGAACTGTTCGGTATGGGAAAAATGACCGAGAGAGACTTTTAACCACAGCGCCTGTAGGGCCTGCGCTTCTTCGAGGAGCTGCGGAAGTCGGGGATTCAGGTTCCCATCCTCAAGGAATAACGGTTCAGGCGCTGAATAACAGGCCAGCAGGCCGAAGAGTTCGATTGCAGAGGCCATTGTGGACAGCGTTTTCAGCTCGGCGTCGGTTAATAACTCGCGGCGGATTTCGACGCCGTCAGCACCGGCTTCGGCAATGATGGGCAACATTGCCGTTTGCCCGCCTGCGGCCCGCACCTGGTCGTAGCCGTAGGCGGCGGTAACCACCATAATTTTTCTTTTCATGGAAACTCCAGACTAGCATTCTTGTTATAACGCTAGATGGAACCGGTTCCAAAGAAAAGCTCATGATGTCGAATTTATGATCACCATCACGAAGGAAATTTAACGGGCGGTTGAGCCGCGCACGATCAGCTCGCCGGAGAATACCTGTTCCTGAATGGCAGCAGAGCCGCCATCAATTCGGCGTACAACCTGCTCAACGGCGGTGTAGCCAATCTGCCATGTGGGTTGTTTCAACGTGGTGATACCGACGCCCGCCAGCTCCGCCCATTCCAGTTCGTCAAAACCGAGCAGGCCGATATCGCTGCCCCAGTTAAGGCCAATGCGCTTCAGGGCGCGGGCAACCTGCAGCGTGAGAGCGCCGTTGGCAGAGATAACGGCTTTGCGCATCCCCCGATGCTGCTGGTGAAACTGGCGCAGCGTGTCATCCAGTTGCGTATTGTCCGTTAGCGGGACTTCGGCATTTTGCGCGATAACGCCGGGGTACTGTGCGAGCGTGGCGCGAAAAGCGCTCAGGCGTTCGCGGCGGGTATTCACCATGCCCAGCGGTTCGCTGAGGAACAGGATGGCTTCAAAACCTTGCTCGACCAGATGTTCAGTGGCAACCGTTGCCGCCTGGGTGTTATCCAGCCCGACCATATCACAGGCAAAATCGGGGATTTTACGGTCAATCAGTACCATCGGTAGCGCAGACTGTTGCAGGCGGTTCAGCCCCTCTTCGCGCATTCCAACGGCGTTGACCACAATCCCTTCGACCTGGTAGCTGCGCAGCAGGTCGAGATAATGCAGCTCCTGATCCACTTCGTTGTTGGTGTTACACACCAGCGGGGTAAAGCCCTTATCGCGACAGGCGGCTTCAATCCCGCTTAACACGTTGACGGAGTAGGGATTAGTAATATCGGCGATGATCAGACCAATCAGACGGGTACGACCGTGTTTCAGGCCTCTTGCCATCAGGCTGGGACGGTAGTCGAGATCGGCAATGGCTTGTTCAATGCGGGCCAGTAGCGCGTCGGAAAGCAGGTGCTTTTCACCGTTGAGGTAGCGTGAAATGCTGGTCTTGCCGGTTTTTGCGGCTTTCGCCACATCGCTGATGGTTGCCCGTGTTGATTTGCTCATCGCTGATTTCCCTAAATTTGGTGACAACACCTTAACGCGAAAATCAACGATGGCAAGTGCTTCATGCCGGATAAGACGCTTCCATTATCCGGCACAAAACGTTACTGGAGCGGGCTTAAGGTGATCTCTACGCGGCGGTTTTGTGCTTTACCTTCCGCCGTGCTGTTACTGGCGATCGGGTTTGCCGGGCCCATACCCTGAGTGCGGATACGGTTAGCGGCGACGCCTTGAGTGATTAAGGCGCTGGCCACGGAGTCCGCGCGCTGTTGCGACAGGCGCATATTCAGATCCTGACTGCCGGTGCTGTCGGTGAAGCCGAGCACGTTGACGGCGGTTTTATTGTACTCTTTCAGTACCATTGCCACGCCTGTCAGGGTGTTGGCACCCGCAGGTTTCAGGTTGCTGCTGTTGCTGTCGAAGGTGACGTTATTTGGCATATTCAGGATGATGTTATCGCCACTGCGCGTCACGCTGACGCCCGTTCCCTGCATTTTGTCGCGCAGTTTTGCTTCCTGCACGTCCATGTAATAGCCGACACCGCCGCCAACGGCCGCGCCAGCCGCCGCACCAATCAGCGCGCCTTTGCCGCGATCTTTCTTCGAAGAAGAGAGTGCGCCAATACCCGCGCCGACCAGAGAGCCAATACCCGCGCCAATGCCGGATTTACCCGCTTCGCGTTCTCCGGTGTAAGGGTTTGTTGTGCAGCCAGAAACCGCTAGGGCGCCGCTCACGATGGCAGCAATAACAAAAACACGTTTCTTCATCTTAATTCCTTAATGACTTTTTCTTCTTTGCCACAGCGACCGTGGCGGTTGATTATGACGTGTGAACATGAAGAAAATTCCAGGGAAGACTCTGAAATTTGTAAGTAACATTGAACGGCATAATAAATAAGCCGTCACATCGCATTCAGGAGCGCCATCTTGGCTAATTCACCCGCACATTACTCGGTGTTAACCGCCGCCCACTGGGGACCTATTCTCGTCGAAACCGATGGCGAGACGGTTTTCTCCTCTCGCGGCGTGCTGCCCACCGCCCATCCCAACTCTTTGCAAACCGTGGTGCGCGACCAGGTACACAGTAAAACGCGGGTACGTTTTCCCATGGTGCGTAAAGGCTTTCTCGCCTCGCCGGAGGATCCGCAGGGGGTGCGCGGGCAGGATGAATTTGTTCGTGTCAGTTGGGACGACGCGCTGAATCTTATCCATACGCAGCATAAACGCATCCGTGACAGCTACGGCCCGGCCTCGATTTTTGCCGGTTCCTACGGCTGGCGTTCCAACGGCGTGTTACACAAAGCCGCAACCCTGCTACAGCGTTATATGGCGCTGGCGGGTGGTTATACCGGGCATCTGGGGGATTACTCGACGGGTGCTGCGCAGGCCATCATGCCGTACGTGGTGGGCGGTAACGAAGTTTACCAGCAGCAGACCAGTTGGCCGGTGGTGCTGGAGAACAGCGAAGTGGTGGTGTTATGGAGCGCCAATCCGCTGAATACCCTGAAAATTGCCTGGAACGCCTCCGACGAGCAGGGCCTCGCTTACTTTGAGGCACTGCGTGGCAGCGGGAAGCGGTTGATCTGTATCGATCCGATGCGATCGGAAAGCGTCGATTTCTTTGGCGAGAAGATGGAATGGATCGCTCCACATATGGGAACCGACGTGGCGCTGATGCTGGGTATCGCGCATACGCTGGTGGAAAACGGCTGGCACGACGCGGACTTTCTCGCTCGGTGTACGACCGGATATGACCGTTTTGCCGACTATCTGCTGGGCAAATCTGACGATGTTGCAAAAACGGCAGAATGGGCCGCGGGAATTTGTGGTGTTCCGGCGGCGAAAATACGTGAACTTGCGGCGATATTTCACCAAAACACCACCATGCTGATGGCGGGGTGGGGTATGCAACGCCAGCAGTATGGCGAGCAGAAACACTGGATGATTGTCACGCTGGCCGCCATGCTCGGGCAAATCGGGACGCCTGGCGGCGGCTTTGGGCTGTCGTACCATTTTGCCAACGGCGGCAACCCAACGCGCCGTGCTGCGGTGCTGGCTTCAATGCAGGGCAGCGTTAAAAACGGTACCGACGCGGTAGATAAAATCCCGGTGGCGCGAATTGTTGAAGCGCTGGAGAACCCCGGTGGTTTTTATCAGCACAACGGTATGGACCGCCATTTCCCGGACATCCGTATGCTGTGGTGGGCGGGCGGCGCCAACTTCACCCATCATCAGGACACCAACCGTCTGATTCGCGCCTGGCAAAAACCGGAGCTGGTGGTTATCTCGGAGTGTTTCTGGACAGCCGCAGCGAAGCATGCCGATATCGTGCTGCCGGCGACGACGTCTTTTGAGCGTAATGATTTGACCATGACCGGCGATTACAGCAACCAGCATCTGGTGCCGATGAAGCAGGTTGTATCGCCGCAGGCTGAAGCGCGAAATGATTTTGATGTCTTTGCCGAGCTGAGTGAACGCTGGGAGAAGGGCGGATATGAGCGATTTACCGAAGGCAAAAGCGAGCTGGAATGGCTGGAGACTTTTTACAACATTGCCGGGCAGCGTGGGGCTAGCCAGCAGGTGACGTTGCCGCCATTCACCGAGTTTTGGCAGCGGAATGCGCTGATCGAAATGCCGGAAAACGCCGCCAGCGCGGAGTTTATCCGTTTCGCGGATTTTCGCCGCAACCCACAGGCGCATCCGCTGAAAACGGACAGCGGTAAAATTGAAATCTACTCCGCGAGGATTGCCGGTTACGGTTACGCGGACTGTGCGGGGCATCCGATGTGGCTGGAGCCGGATGAGTGGTTCGGTAACGCCGAGCCGGGCCAGTTACAGCTGCTTTCCGCCCATCCGGCGCACCGTTTGCACAGTCAGCTAAATTACAGCGCGTTGCGCGAACAGTATGCGGTAGCGGATCGTGAGCCCGTCACGATTCATCCGCAGGATGCCAAAGCGCGCGGTATTGCGGATGGCGACACGGTCAGGGTGTGGAACCAGCGTGGGCACGTTCTGGCGGGAGCGGTCGTGACGACGGGAATTAAACCCGGTGTCATCTGTATTCATGAGGGTGCCTGGCCTGATTTGGATCTCGCCGCCAACGGTATTTGTAAAAATGGCGCCGTCAACGTGCTGACCAAAGATCTCCCCAGCTCGAAGCTGGGGAATGGCTGTGCGGGCAACACTGCGCTGGCGTGGCTCGAAAAATACAGCGGACCAACGTTGACGCTTACGGCGTTTGATCCGCCTGCCAGCCCATAATCCACGTGGGATGGTGAGTATCTTCCTGCCATGCGCCATCTTCAATGCGAAAACCCAGCGCATGGTAGAAGTTCACCGCTGATTGATTCTTCTGGTAGACCTCGAGGCTGAGTAACGAAAAGCGCTGCTGTACATGCTGCACCAGCGCTTTGCCGATCCCGCTTCTGATGGCGGCAGGCGCGACGAACAGCGCGCCGAGAAAGCGGTCGTCAATGACGCTGGCAAAGCCTTTGAGCACCCCTTCTTCTTCCCATACCCAGGTTTGTGCGGCTGGCAGATAAACATCCCGCACGATGGATTCACTTTCGCGCCAGTAGCGTTCTTCGATAAACGGATGGGCATGGATCGTGCTTTCCATCCACAGCGCCAGAATCGACGGTAGATCGTCAGCCTTTGATTCACGAATCATGTTGTTCTCCCGGGTAACAGAGACAGCTGGTGACATGGTCGTTGACCAGGCCGCATGCCTGCATAAAGGAGTAACAGATGGTGGTGCCGACAAACTTAAATCCGCGTTTTTTTAACGCTTTAGACAGAGCATCTGACGCCGGTGTAGAGGTGGGGATATCGCTCAGGTTGGCGGCGCGGGTCAGTTGCGGTTGGTTATCAACAAACGACCAGACGAACTCGCTAAACGATTCTCCGTTTTGCGCCATGGTCAGAAAGGCGCGAGCGTTGCCGATAATGGCCTGAATTTTTCCTCTATGGCGAATAATGCCGGCATCCAGTACCAGTCTTTCCACATCCTCTTCGGTCATGGCCGCCACTTTTTCCGGGTCAAAATGGTGGAAGGCGTGGCGATAATTTTCCCGTTTCTTAAGCACAGTGATCCACGATAAACCGGCCTGTTGGCCTTCCAGACAGATCATTTCGAACAGCTTGTTGCCATCTGTTTCGGGGACGCCCCATTCCTTGTCGTGGTAGGCAATGTAAAGTGGGTCCTGGCTGACCCATCCGCAACGCTGCATATTCTTCCTCGCTGTTTTTACTGGCGTAAAAATTTCATTCGGCCCGCCTTGACGCGCCAGCTAAAAAGACAATATTTAATACAGGGCCTGATGGGCCCGATATCCTTCACACAATGACAATAATATCGCCGAATTCGGCTCTTTTCTGGAGTCGCGTTGATGATTATAAGAAACAGTAGTGGTCGCCAAAGGTTAACTCTGGCGAGCGTCGTAGTTTGTGCGCTGTTCATCAATACAGCATATGGCTGGCAACAAGAATATATCGTTGATGCGATGTCAGGGCATACGGCTGAACGTTATACATGGGACAGCGATCACCAACCACGTTATAACGACATTCTGGAAGAACGTATTCGCTCCACTCAAAACGTGGCGGGTCCCGTGGTGAATCTGGCGGATGAAACGCCTATGGATGCGACCAGCGGCATGAGTATGGGCTGGAACTTTCCGCTTTCAAGGCAGGTGATGACTGGTCCGGTGGCCGCGCTGCATTATGACGGTTCGACCACGTCTACTTACAACGAATTTGGCGATAGCGTGACGTCGGTAACGCAGAACGATCCGCTGTGGCATGCCAGCGTCAGCACGTTAGGCTGGCGAGTCAATTCTCAGTTCGGTGATGTGCGACCGTGGGCGCAAATCAGCTATAACCAGCAGTTTGGCGAGAATATCTGGAAAGCGCAGTCGGGCCTCAGTCGCATGACGGCGGCGGGTCAAGACGGTAACTGGCTGGATGTTACCGTTGGCGCAGATATGCTGTTGAACCGGCACATGGCAGCTTACGCGGCGCTTTCGCAGGCGGAAAATAGCACCAATAACAGCGACTATATGTACACCATGGGAGTGAGTGCCAAATTTTAACGCAAACAATCATCATATAAACATCTCTGTTACATATTGAGATCAACAATCACACGCCCCTCAGCGATAGCGTGTACTAACTCTTACGATAAAATTCAGTAACCCGACTTTTTGTCTCGTCATTCATTCCGCATTCCAGGCATTTCATTCCGTCCTGGTGGCATTTCATGCCGTTTTCTCCTGGCCATAAAAGCGCTTCGGTATGGTTGTTGGCAGAGAATTTCCCATTTTGCTTATGCAGGAAGACTGCCATGAAAACTTCTGATTATCAGCGCACTCGCTGGCTAACACTGATCGGCACGATTATTACCCAATTTGCTTTAGGTTCTGTTTATACCTGGAGCCTGTTTAATGGCGCGCTCTCTTCTAAGCTCGATGCGCCGGTAAGTCAGGTGGCATTTTCCTTTGGCCTGCTGAGCCTCGGGCTGGCGATTTCCTCTTCCGTTGCCGGCAAGCTGCAGGAACGTTTTGGCGTGAAACGCGTCACCATGGCCTCCGGTATTTTACTCGGCGTCGGTTTCTTCTTAACCGCCCATTCCAACAGCCTGATTATGCTGTGGCTGAGCGCCGGTGTGCTGGTTGGTCTGGCGGATGGTGCAGGTTACCTGTTAACGCTTTCCAACTGCGTAAAATGGTTCCCTGAGCGTAAAGGGCTGATTTCCGCCTTTGCCATCGGTTCTTATGGCCTTGGCAGCCTCGGTTTTAAATTTATCGACAGCCAACTGCTGAGCACCGTGGGCCTGGAAAAAACCTTCATGATTTGGGGCGCGATCGTACTGGTGATGATCGTCTTTGGCTCCACGCTGATGAAAGATGCGCCGAATCAGGAAGTGAAAGCGAAGAATGGCGTGGTTGAGAACGACTACACCCTGGCGCAATCCATGCGCAAACCGCAGTACTGGATGCTGGCAGTCATGTTCCTGACAGCGTGTATGAGCGGTCTGTACGTCATTGGCGTGGCGAAAGATATCGCACAAAGCCTGGCGCATATGGATGTGGCGACGGCGGCGAATGCAGTTACCGTCATTTCTATCGCGAACCTGTCGGGTCGTCTGGTGCTGGGGATTCTGTCCGATAAAATCTCCCGTATTCGCGTGATCACCATTGGTCAGGTCGTTTCGCTGGTCGGTATGGCTGCACTGTTGTTCGCGCCGCTGAATGACGTAACCTTCTTTATGGCCATTGCCTGTGTCGCATTTAACTTTGGCGGCACCATCACCGTATTCCCGTCACTGGTCAGCGAGTTCTTCGGTCTGAATAACCTGGCTAAAAACTACGGTGTTATTTACCTGGGCTTCGGTATCGGTAGTATTTGCGGTTCCATTATCGCCTCGCTGTTTGGCGGGTTCTATGTGACCTTCTGCGTCATCTTTGCGCTGTTAATCATTTCGCTGGCGCTTTCTACCACTATTCGTCAGCCACAACGTAGCGTCTATACCGAGGCGCACGCCTAAATCTATTAGTAGTATGATTAATACCTGGCGCATATATTTACAAAAATTTATGCGCCATTTTCATTCTCTATAAGCACTTTTGCTCCCTCCTGTGGTCTACTTACCCGCGCCCGTAGACATTTCACCTCTGCTGTTGTCGCATTTTTCCTCTGTCAGGTCTGATTGATCGCTGCTCAGGGTTTTTTATCCCGATTTCCAGGGTTTGTTTGCATGAGATACATTAAGTCGATGACGCAGCAGAAACTCAGTTTCTTGCTGGCAATCTATATCGGTTTGTTTATGAACTGTGCTGTATTTTTCCGTCGTTTTAGCGGATATGCGCACGATTTTACCGTCTGGAAAGGACTTTCCGCGGTTGTTGAATTGGCCGGCACTGTGCTGGTGACCTTCTTTTTACTACGCCTTCTCTCTTTGTTTGGCCGCCGCGCCTGGCGTGTCCTGGCAACCTGTTTGGTGCTGTGTTCTGCCGGCGCCAGTTATTATATGACCTTCCTGAACGTGGTAATTGGTTACGGTATTATCGCCTCCGTAATGACCACGGATATTGATTTATCGAAAGAAGTCGTCGGCTGGCATTTCATCGTGTGGCTGGTTTCGGTCAGTATTATTCCCTTGGTGCTGATTTGGAGTAACCGCTGCCGCTACACGTTGATGAGACAAATTCGTACGCCGGGCATGAGGTGGCGTAGCGTAGCGGTAGTTTTACTGGCCGGCCTGATGGTATGGGCGCCGATTCGCCTGCTGAGCATGCAACAGAGAAGCGTAGAGCGAGAAACAGGTATCGATTTACCCAGCTATGGCGGGGTTGTGGCGAACTCTTACTTGCCGTCAAACTGGCTCTCTGCGCTGGGTTTGTACGCCTGGGCACAGGTGGATGAATCCTCAGACAACAAATCGCTGATGAACCCGGCGAAGAAATTTACCTATGTTGAGCCTAAGAATCTCGACGACACCTATGTGGTCTTTATTATCGGCGAAACCACCCGCTGGGACCATATGGGGATTTTTGGCTATGAGCGAAATACCACGCCAAGGCTCGCCCAGGAGAAAAACCTGGCCGCGTTCCGTGGATATTCCTGTGACACGGCGACCAAGCTTTCGCTGCGCTGTATGTTTGTGCGTGAAGGTGGGGCGGAAGAAAACCCGCAGCGTACCCTGAAAGAACAAAACGTCTTTTCCGTGCTCGGTCAGTTAGGGTTCAAGACAGACCTCTACGCGATGCAAAGCGAGATGTGGTTCTACAGCAATACCATGGCGGAGAACATCGCTTACCGAGAGCAGATTGGCGCAGAGCCGCGTAACCGTGGCAAGAACGTTGACGATATGCTGTTGATTACCGAAATGCAGCAGTCTCTGCAACCGACTGATGATGATGGCAAACGTCTGATTATTCTGCATACCAAAGGTTCGCATTTTAACTACACGCAGCGCTACACCCGCGAATATGCGCAGTGGAAGCCGGAGTGTGTCAATGTGGATAGCGGTTGCTCGAAAGCCGAGATGATTAACTCTTTTGATAACTCGGTAACCTATGTTGATCACTTTATTACCAAAGTGTTTGATCAACTGCGGGATAAGAAAGCGATAGTGTTCTACGCCGCCGATCACGGTGAGTCGATTAACGAGCGTGAGCACCTGCACGGTACGCCGCGTAAAATGGCTCCGCCAGAGCAGTTCCGCGTTCCAATGCTGGTGTGGATGTCAGACAAATATCTGGAAGACCCAGACCATGCGAAGGCGTTTGCACACCTGAAGCAAGAAGCGGATATGAAGGTGCCGCGTCGTCATGTGGAACTGTACGACACTATTTTGGGTTGCCTCGGTTATACCTCGCCAAATGGCGGTATTAACGAGAATAACAACTGGTGCCGTATCCCGGACGCGAAGAAGGTTACGGCTCAGTAATTGGGCTGCTGACTTTCTCGCCGATCAAATGGCATTTTGATACTAAGGGATTGACGGGGGCGCGGCTGAGCAGTAAGATGCGCCCCGCATTCGGTGATTGGCGCAGCCTGGTAGCGCACTTCGTTCGGGACGAAGGGGTCGGAGGTTCGAATCCTCTATCACCGACCAAATTCAAAACCCTGCTCAACGAGCAGGGTTTTTTGCATTTGAAACCCACGAGGATGAGAACCTCCGGGGGTAAGAGGTTCGACTCGAGCGCAGCGAGAGAACGTTGCGTTAGCAACGGCCCGTAGGGCGAGCCACGTCAGTGGCGAGTAATCCTCTCTCACCGACCAAAATGGACCTTCCTTTTATCTGCAAAAATTGTGCACCACTTCCCACTGACTGTTAACGATTCTGTGACATATTCCATTGCCTTTTTTTATATTTGCTTGAAACTTTTTTTGCGCTACTTATGGCTGAACCTGGCATTTTCCGCTGTGCGCTTTAGCGTTCATGGCATTAATCGCTCAGATATGCAGCATTAATTTAGAAAGTTTTAATAATTTGCATAAATGTTAATCACCAAATGTTGCGAAATATGAAGATGTTTATTCTGGCATAGTGCGCGTAGCACAAATTTCCCTGCTGAAAATGTCCTTCTGCACTTTTTTTAATCTTTGTTTGCGAATTCTCACCGTTGGTGTAAATCACGGTTACCTGTATTGACGTTTTCACATTCTGTTGACAGATTGTAGGGCATGAGGGGCATTTCATGGAGAATCCGCACTGCAACTCAGTCGCTTATGTGAACGGAATCCCTATCCTCTTAACGCCGACCCGGCCGGGTAAAAAACAAAAAAGGCCAGGCGGTGCAAACCCACTGCAAAGGGTAAAACAACAAACATCACATTTGGAGCAGAAGAATGAGTATTTCCTTGAAGAAGTCAGGGATGCTGAAGCTTGGTCTGAGCCTGGTGGCTATGACCTGCGCCGCAAGCGTACAGGCTAAAACTCTGGTTTATTGTTCAGAAGGATCTCCTGAAGGCTTTAACCCACAGCTTTTCACCTCTGGCACGACCTATGATGCCAGCTCCGTACCGATCTATAACCGCCTGGTCGAGTTCAAAACCGGTACAACTGAAGTGATCCCGGGCCTTGCTGAGAAGTGGGAAATCAGCGAAGACGGTAAAACCTATACCTTCCACCTGCGCCAGGGCGTGAAGTGGCAGGACAACAAAGATTTCAAACCGACGCGCGATTTAAACGCCGATGACGTGGTGTTCTCTTTCGATCGTCAGAAAAATGCCCAGAACCCGTACCACAAAGTCTCTGGCGGTAGCTATGAATACTTCGAAGGGATGGGTCTGCCAGATCTGATCTCCGAAGTGAAAAAAGTGGACGATAAAACCGTTCAGTTCGTGCTGACTCGCCCGGAAGCGCCTTTCCTGGCTGACCTGGCGATGGACTTCGCTTCTATTCTTTCCAAAGAATATGCAGACAACATGCTGAAAGCCGGCTCCCCGGAGAAAGTGGATCTGAACCCAATTGGGACCGGTCCGTTCCAGCTGCAGCAGTACCAGAAAGACTCCCGTATTCTGTATAAAGCATTCGAAGGTTACTGGGGCACCAAGCCACAGATTGACCGTCTGGTCTTCTCCATTACGCCTGACGCTTCCGTGCGTTACGCCAAACTGCAGAAGAACGAGTGCCAGGTGATGCCGTACCCGAACCCGGCAGATATCGCGCGCATGAAGCAGGATAAAAACATTAACCTGATGGAGCAGGCCGGTCTGAACGTTGGCTACCTCTCTTTCAACACCGAGAAGAAACCGTTTGATGACGTGAAAGTCCGTCAGGCGCTGACCTACGCGGTGAACAAAGAAGCCATCATTAAAGCGGTATATCAGGGCGCTGGCGTTGCCGCGAAAAACCTGATCCCACCGACCATGTGGGGCTATAACGACGACGTTAAAGACTACACCTACGATCCTGAAAAGGCTAAAGCGCTGCTGAAGGAAGCGGGTCAGGATAAAGGCTTCACCGTTGAGCTGTGGGCCATGCCGGTACAGCGTCCTTACAACCCGAACGCCCGCCGTATGGCGGAAATGGTTCAGGCTGACTGGGCGAAAATCGGCGTTCAGGCCAAGATTGTGACCTACGAGTGGGGCGAATATCTGAAACGCGCCAAAGCGGGTGAGCATCAGGCGGTGATGATGGGTTGGACCGGTGACAACGGGGATCCGGACAACTTCTTCGCCACCCTGTTCAGCTGTGCGGCAGCGAAAGACGGTTCCAACTACTCTCGCTGGTGCTACAAGCCGTTTGAAGATCTGATCCAGCCGGCGCGTGCGACCGACGATCACAACAAACGTATTGAACTGTACAAGCAAGCTCAGGTTGTTATGCACGATCAGGCCCCGGCTCTGATTGTTGCTCACTCCACCGTGTATGAACCAGTGCGTAAAGAAGTGAAAGGCTATGTGGTTGATCCATTAGGCAAACATCACTTCGAAAACGTCTCTGTCGAATAATTAAAAGCAAGCCAGGCAGCGCTACGGACCGTTAAGTCGGGTCACCGTAGCGCCACCTGACAGTAATGCTTTATCTCCCTCTCGCTGGAGGGGGAGATAAGATTTGTGAGCAATACAGATTCACGGTTCCAGGCCGTGCGTCATTAGAGAGAATCCGGGTTATGTTGCAGTTCATTCTCCGACGTTTGGGACTCGTCATCCCCACGTTTATCGGTATCACTCTTCTCACCTTTGCTTTCGTTCATATGATCCCCGGCGATCCGGTAATGATCATGGCGGGTGAGCGTGGAATTTCCCCTGAGCGTCATGCTCAACTGTTGGCTGAACTCGGGCTGGATAAACCGATGTGGCAGCAGTACCTCCATTATATCTGGGGGGTTATGCATGGTGATTTAGGTATCTCGCTGAAAAGCCGATTACCGGTGTGGGAAGAGTTCGTTCCTCGCTTTAAAGCAACGCTGGAACTTGGCGTCTGCGCGATGATTTTCGCCGTTGCGGTGGGTATTCCGGTGGGGGTACTTGCTGCCGTTAAGCGCGGCTCAATTTTCGATCACACTGCCGTTGGCCTGGCGCTGACCGGTTACTCCATGCCGATTTTCTGGTGGGGCATGATGCTGATCATGCTGGTTTCCGTGCAGTGGAACCTGACGCCGGTTTCCGGTCGGGTGAGCGACATGGTGTTCCTTGATGATTCCAATCCCCTGACCGGTTTCATGCTGATTGACACCGCCATTTGGGGTGAAGAGGGCAACTTTATCGATGCGCTGGTGCATATGATACTGCCGGCAATGGTGCTTGGCACCATTCCTCTGGCGGTAATTGTGCGTATGACTCGTTCATCAATGCTGGAAGTACTGGGTGAAGATTACATTCGTACCGCACGCGCCAAAGGCCTGACCCGTATGCGCGTCATCATCATTCACGCTCTGCGTAACGCGATGCTTCCCGTTGTGACCGTTATCGGCCTGCAGGTCGGTACGTTATTGGCTGGGGCGATCCTGACCGAGACTATTTTCTCGTGGCCGGGACTGGGACGCTGGTTGATCGATGCGCTACAACGCCGTGATTATCCAGTGGTACAGGGCGGGGTACTGCTGGTCGCGACGATGATTATCCTCGTCAACCTGCTGGTAGACCTGCTGTACGGCGTGGTGAACCCGCGTATTCGGCATAGGAAGTAAGGGGCCATCATGTCACAGGTTACTGAAAATAAAGTTATTGCTGCACCGGTGCCCATGACCCCGCTGCAGGAGTTCTGGCACTATTTTAAACGCAACAAAGGTGCGGTTGTTGGGCTGGTGTACGTTGTCGTGATGATCCTGATTGCGGTCTTTGCCAACGTCCTCGCGCCGTACAACCCGGCAGAGCAGTTCCGCGATACGCTGCTGGCTCCTCCTGCGTGGCAGGAAGGCGGTACCATGGCGCATCTGTTTGGTACTGATGATGTGGGCCGCGATGTGCTGTCCCGCCTGATGTACGGTGCGCGTCTGTCTCTGTTGGTCGGCTGTCTGGTGGTGGTGCTCTCCCTGCTGATGGGCGTGATTCTCGGGCTGATTGCCGGTTACTTTGGCGGGATTGTCGATAACGTCATCATGCGTGTGGTCGATATCATGCTGGCACTGCCGAGCCTGTTACTGGCGCTGGTGCTGGTGGCGGTATTTGGGCCCTCGATTGGCAACGCCGCGCTGGCGCTGACGTTCGTGGCATTGCCGCACTATGTGCGTCTGACGCGCGCCGCCGTCCTGGTGGAGGTTAACCGCGACTACGTTACCGCATCCCGCGTGGCCGGAGCCGGTGCGATGCGCCAGATGTTCGTCAATATTCTTCCTAACTGTCTTGCGCCGCTGATTGTTCAGGCGTCGCTTGGCTTCTCTAACGCCATTCTCGATATGGCTGCCCTCGGCTTCCTGGGGATGGGCGCACAGCCGCCTACGCCGGAATGGGGCACCATGCTCTCTGACGTGTTGCAATTTGCCCAAAGCGCCTGGTGGGTCGTGACCTTCCCGGGGCTGGCAATCCTGCTGACGGTGCTGGCATTTAACCTGATGGGTGACGGTCTGCGTGACGCGCTCGATCCCAAACTGAAGCAGTAAGAGGTTCGAGATGGCGTTATTAAATGTAGATAAATTATCGGTGCACTTCGGCGATGTGGGGTCCGAATTCCGTGCCGTAGACCGCATTAGTTACAGCGTGAACCAGGGTGAAGTGGTTGGCATTGTAGGGGAGTCCGGCTCTGGTAAGTCCGTCAGCTCGCTGGCGATTATGGGACTGATTGACTACCCAGGCCGCGTTATGGCCGAAAATCTGGAGTTTAATGGTCGTGACCTGAAGCGCATCTCTGAGAAAGAGCGTCGCCAGTTAGTGGGCGCGGAAGTGGCGATGATCTTCCAGGACCCGATGACCAGCCTTAACCCGTGCTACACCGTCGGCTACCAGATTATGGAAGCCATTAAGGTGCACCAGGGCGGCAACAAAAAAACGCGTATTCAGCGGGCGATTGACCTGCTGACGCTGGTGGGGATCCCCGATCCGGCCTCGCGTCTGGATGTCTATCCGCACCAGTTGTCTGGTGGGATGAGCCAGCGCGTGATGATCGCGATGGCGATTGCCTGTCGTCCAAAGCTGCTGATTGCCGATGAACCGACAACGGCGCTGGATGTGACCATTCAGGCGCAGATCATCGAGCTACTGCTGGAATTGCAGCAAAAAGAGAACATGGCGCTGGTCCTAATCACGCACGACCTGGCGCTGGTGGCCGAAGCGGCGCACAAGATCATTGTGATGTACGCCGGGCAGGTAGTGGAAGCCGGGGCCGCGCAGGATATTTTTCGCGCGCCGCGTCATCCGTATACCCAGGCGTTGCTGCGCGCGTTGCCGGAGTTCGCTCAGGATAAAGCGCGTCTGGCTTCGTTACCGGGCGTGGTGCCAGGTAAATATGACCGCCCGACCGGCTGTTTACTGAACCCGCGCTGCCCCTATGCGACTGACAAATGCCGCGCTGAAGAACCTGAACTGAACCTGCTGGAAGGCGGTCGTCAGTCGAAATGCCACTACCCACTTGATGATGCCGGGAGGCCTGGGCTATGAGTACGCAAAAGGCCGCTTTGCCACAGCCGCTGTTGCAGGCAATTGACCTGAAAAAACACTACCCGGTGAAGAAGGGGATGTTCGCCCCGGAACGCCTGGTGAAAGCGCTGGACGGCGTCTCCTTTACGCTGGAACGCGGCAAAACCCTGGCGGTGGTAGGCGAGTCGGGCTGTGGGAAATCCACCCTTGGTCGCCTGCTGACGATGATTGAAGTCCCGACCGGCGGCGAGCTGTATTATCAGGGGCAGGATCTGCTTAAGCACGACCCGCAGGCGCAGAAGCTGCGCCGGCAGAAAATCCAGATTGTGTTCCAGAACCCTTACGGTTCCCTGAACCCGCGCAAGAAAGTAGGGCAGATTCTGGAAGAGCCGCTGCTGATCAACTCCACGCTAAGTAAAGAGGAGCGTCGTGAAAAAGCGCTGGCGATGATGGCGAAAGTGGGGCTGAAAACCGAGCACTACGACCGCTATCCGCACATGTTCTCCGGCGGTCAGCGTCAGCGTATTGCCATCGCTCGCGGGCTGATGCTTGATCCAGACGTGGTGATTGCCGACGAACCGGTCTCGGCGCTGGACGTTTCTGTTCGTGCGCAGGTGCTGAACCTGATGATGGACTTGCAGCAGGAACTGGGGCTGTCATACGTCTTTATCTCGCACGACCTGTCGGTGGTAGAGCACATTGCCGATGAGGTGATGGTGATGTATTTAGGCCGTTGCGTGGAAAAAGGAACGAAGGATCAGATCTTCAATAATCCGCGTCATCCGTATACGCAGGCGCTGCTCTCTGCGACGCCGCGCCTGAACCCGGACGATCGCCGCGAGCGTATCAAGCTGACCGGTGAGCTGCCAAGCCCGCTGAATCCACCGCCGGGCTGTGCGTTCAATGCCCGCTGCCGTCGGCGTTTTGGTCCGTGTACCCAGCTTCAGCCGCAGTTGAAGGATTACGGTGGACAACTCGTGGCCTGTTTCGCTGTTGACCAGGATGAAAATCCACAGCAATAAACGTGGGTTATGACCTGATAACCGGAGCCTTGTGCTCCGGTTTTTTTATATTTTGTTTTTACGTCCACAATGTGAGTCCTCTGGCAGAACATTATTCCACAGCGTCTAAAATGTAGTCAGATTTCCTCTCGTCACAGAAATATCTATTTCGCAGTTGCTAACTGTCAGGAGCAAATGTGGTCACGATACGCTGGGATATTAAAACAATTGATCGTCTGTCGATGGTTGAGGATGTCCTGAAGGAATTTTCCTGCTGCGATATCAATATCATCTCTATGAAAGTCACGCCTGGACGGATCCTGATTAAATCCTGGTGCCGCCAGTTACAGGATATTTCCTGCGTGCAATCCTGTTTAGGCCGGCGCGCCGATATTATTAACGTCGCTTACCTGTGTGAAGAGATAAGCGAACTGTCAACGCCTGAGCCGGAACGCCCGCGCTATTTCTCTGACATTATTTGTAGCAGCCAGAGCATGCACTCGCTTATCGAAAAGGCGATAAAAATTGCCGACAGCAAATATACCGTTTTGATCCGCGGCGATACGGGTACTGGCAAAGAACTGCTGGCCCGGGCTATCCATAATTCCGGGCAGCGACGTTTTTATCCGTTTATTCCGGTCAACTGCTCTGCGCTACCTGAGTCGTTGATGGAGAGTGAATTCTTTGGCTATGAGAAAGGGGCTTTTAGCGGTGCAGATTGTAAAGGCAAAAAAGGGCTGTTTGAAATGGCCGATAAAGGCACCCTTTTTCTCGATGAATTTGGTGAAATGTCGCTGAGCTTACAGGCTAAATTACTGCGCGTACTTCAGGATGGCGGGATCCGTCGCGTTGGCGGGGCGCAAATTATTCCGGTCAATGTGCGCATTATTGTGGCAACCAACGCCAATCTGGAAGAGATGGTGGAACAACGTCTGCTGCGCGCCGATCTCTATTACCGCATCAATGTACTTTCACTGACCATTCCGCCCCTGCGGGAGCGCCCGCAGGATATCAGCCTATTGATTCGCCACTTTGTGCAGAAATACGCGAAGGAATTTCAGCGACGGATCATTCTGGATAAAGCCTGCTTTGATGCCCTGCATCATCACACCTGGCCGGGAAACGTTCGCGAACTGGAAAATACCATCATTCGCCTGATGCTGATGGCGGAGTCCGACGTCATTACGCGGGAAGAATTAGGGATGGTGAATTTGCCTGCCGTTGAGCTGACGCCGACAGAGCGTCCTTTTAAAGAACAGGTTTTGTGTGCTGAACGCCAGCTTATTGAAC
This sequence comes from Citrobacter sp. Cb031, assembly GCF_030336725.1. Lineage (NCBI taxonomy): Bacteria > Pseudomonadati > Pseudomonadota > Gammaproteobacteria > Enterobacterales > Enterobacteriaceae > Citrobacter > Citrobacter sp. Cb031. Next base: position 203,432 of record NZ_JAOWDA010000022.1, on the reverse strand, counting down.
AGATGGTGGAAGAGAATGTGTCGTCGCGGCATATCGCTAAAGCGCTGGGGGTGTCACATACCACGGTACTGAATAAAATTCGCAGCTATCAACTGGAGAGTGTGAGTTAAGCGCCGTCAGTGACTGACGGCGCTGTAAACGGATTAGTCAATCAGCTTCAATAATGGCGACAGGCACAGCAGGATTCCGTACAACAGGATTAGCCAGGTTTTCAGCCCGCGTAGTTTTTCCAGTTTCGTTACTTTATAGATCAGGAAAAACGGAATAATACAGGACACAATCCCGTAAAGTGGGCTACCCAACTGGAAGAACACCAGTACCGATACACGAAATGACACCCAGATCACCAGGGTGATAACAATAAAGGTGCAAATACCCAGCATAAGCACCAGGGGATTAATTTTCTCCACATCAATAACGCGGCTCAGAACATTAAGAATAATACCCTTAATCGCCTCGTGGAACCCCAGATAAATACCAAAGAATGCGGTTAATACGGCGAAGATATTTAGCACCGTTGAGGTGATATGAATAATTTGCCCAGGAATGACTTGCGCTGCCAGCGCCAGTGCGGAAATATTTTGTTCGAAGGCCGAAACGGCCTCTTCATGACTAATAGAAAAGGTAAAAGAGAATGAGAAAAACAGAATGACCGCAATCAGCGTAATGTAACTGATGCGATGTGTGCGTATTGCCATGCGGGTGGCCAGAACCCGGTCCGCTACCCGCTTGCGGTAGGCGATGTTCATTGGGTTCAACACCTGAATAAACACCGCCGAGAAGAAGCAGAACGGGATGGTCAGCAGCACGTCGCGAAAAAAGACCGATGCTTCAGGGAATGCGCTGATATTAGCGAAGTTCCAGTGCGGAACCATCGCAAAACCAAACACGATGATGATCCCCACTTTGACTACCACCATCGGGCCGGAGATTTTAAACAGCAGCTTTTCTCCTCCGGAAGCAATGGCCACCAGCACGGCAAAAATGGCCACTTTATAGATTATCGATTGTGAAAGATCGGCATCGGTTAAACCGAAGGTTTTGATATATGAGGCACTGTCAAAAACCACGGATAAGGAATAGATAAATATGCCGTGAATAATCATCAAAAAATAGATGACGCCAAGAAATACACCCCAGTTTTTTCCCAGGTAATGACTGATAATATCGGTATAGTCATTACAAGTTTCACTTTCTGATAATGTTTTTAAATAAATATCCTGCACAATATAGGTTGCTGGATAGGCAATAATAAAGGCGACGATAAATACCCAAATGCCTGTTAAGCCTATTTGTACCGGCATCAGTACCGTTCCAGCACCAATTGCCATACCGATACACAGTAATACCCAGCCAAAGTCGTATTTCGTAAACGGTATTTTCTTTGAGAATGGTACGGTGGTTGCTGTATTGTTGCTTAGTTGTAATGTGTCGTCCTGCATAGAACCCCCTGCCCAAAATACGCGCTCTCCCCGAAACAGGATTGCGCGTATTACCAGACTGTTGTGCCTTGATTCTCAACAACCTGAACCGATCGGCGTCGGTTCAGGTCATAATGGTCAGAATGTTGCCTTTCTGATGGCGTGTTCAAGGTCGTTAATAATATCTTCTGGATCTTCAAGACCCACAGAAAGACGGATAAGCCCGTCGGTAATACCTGCTTTAAGCCGTTCCTCTGGCGCAACGGGCGAATGTGTCATAGACGCTGGGTGCTGAATGAGGGTTTCGGTATCACCGAGACTGACCGCGAGGAGGCACAATTCTACAGAATTGATCATCCGTCTGCCAGCCTCGAGGCCGCCGGCGATTTCGAAGCTGATAATTCCTCCTGGCAGGCTCATCTGTCGCTGGCCCAGCTCATACTGCGGGTGTGAAGACAAGCCAGGATAATAAACGCGGGTAATGGATGGATGCCCCTCGAGGAAGCGGGCGATTTTCAATGCGTTTTCACAGTGGCGTTCCATACGAATCCCCAGTGTTTTAACGCCGCGTAGCGTCAACCACGCGTTGAAAGGACTCATGCAGCCGCCGGTGATATCTTTCAGACCAACAAACCGCGCCTGGTCAATAAACTCCTGCTTACCAACAATGATCCCGCCAATCACGTCTCCGTGACCGTTGATATATTTAGTGACGCTGTGCACCACAATATCCGCGCCTAGCTGTAAAGGCTGCTGGCAGTACGGTGACATAAAGGTGTTATCCACCACCAGCAATGCGCCTTGTTGATGGGCGATACCGGCTACCGTTTCAATGTCGACCAGCGACAGCGTCGGGTTAGCGGGTGTTTCGATATACACTACTTTGGTTTCCGGGCGCATGGCGGCGCGGATTTCTTCAGGCTTTGCCGCATCGACGAAGCTGACGTTAATCCCAAACTTCGGCATGCTGTGCGACAAAAACGCGTGGGTGCAGCCGTAAATCGCGCTGGCGGAAACGATATGGTCGCCCTGCTGGCACAACGTCAGCAGCGTGGTGGTGATGGCAGAAATACCGGATGCGGTTGCCAGCCCGGCTTCACCTCTTTCCAGTACCGCCAGCTTTTTCTCCAGCGCATCGGTGGTGGGGTTACCCAAACGGGTGTAAATGTACCCGGACTCCTCGAGCGCAAAGCGGGCGGCACCTTGTTCGGCGCTGTCAAAAACAAACGTTGAAGTCTGGAAAATAGGCGTACTGAGTGCGCCAGTAGAAGGGTCGGGTTGTTGCCCCGCGTGAACGATCTGGGTGTTGAATCCGTAAGTACGACAGTCAGACATGATATCTCCTTTGATTCGGAACAAAACAGCTCACAGTCAAATAGCAATCGCTGTGCCAGAAAATGAAATTATAGATATCAATGAGATATGTCTTTTTCTGTATTGAAGAGCGGCAGGAATGTTGCCAACTGGCAAGAATCTTTCCAGCGTAATGGTGAGAAAACAGGTGAAATGCGAGGCGCTACGCAGAGCCGTGTATTGCGCAGTGATATGGCAAGTGGGCTACCGTAGAATCAGCGGCAAGCCGGGAATTCCCGGTGAGGCGCAATGTTGCGGGGGCTTGATCCCCGGCGGCATCGGTTGCTGGAAAGAGAAAACCCCCGCACGTTGTTCGGTATAAACCTGGCAACAAAACGGGGGCTAACTTGAACCTGAACAACTCAAGAATAGCCGTGAACAGTTGCCATTGCAACACAGGCGGCTATATGACGCTCGCACAGTTAGGCGTGGCCTTCTGGCACGATTTAGCGGCTCCGATCATCGCTGGCATTATTGCCAGCCTGATTGTGAGCTGGCTGCGTAACAGGAAGTAATGCACCTTGCGGGCGTCTGTCTGCCGTGATGGCAACATGCGCCCGAACCAGGCCGCAGGGGGTAACCTTGCGGCCTTTTTCGGCTTAAATGCAGATAAATCTCGTCGCCAGGTGCCTATCCTGTCGGGATAATGCATGCTGGGAAGTTTTCAGATACCGCCTCTCTTAATACCGCTACGATCGGGTATACTCTGACGGCAGTTTCGTCTATCCGTGGAGAGTCAGTTTGCGTGTCAGTCGCTCGTTAACAATTAAGCAGATGGCAATGGTTGCGGCCGTTGTCATGGTGTTTGTGTTTATTTTTTGCACCGTTTTGTTGTTCCATCTGGTCCAGCAGAATCGCTACAACACGGCTACGCAACTGGAAAGTATCGCTCGCTCCGTCCGTGAGCCTCTGTCGGGCACGATCCTGAAAGGGGATATTCCCGAAGCAGAAGCTATTTTAAGAAGTATTCGACCAGCAGGCGTGGTCAGCCGCGCCGATGTGGTGCTTCCCAATCAGTTTCAGGCGCTGCGGATGAGCTTTATTCCTGAACGCCCGGTTCCGGTTACGGTGACTCGCCTGTTTGAACTTCCGGTACAAATTTCGCTGCCGGTCTATTCTCTTGAGCGTTCAGCGAATCCGCAACCGCTGGCGTATCTGGTGCTACAGGCGGATTCGTACCGTATGTACAAGTTCGTGATGAGTACGCTCTCAACGTTAGTGACCATTTACTTACTTCTCTCGTTAATACTCACGGTAGCCATCTCATGGTGTATTAACAGATTGATTTTGCATCCATTACGTAAAATAGCGCGTGAGCTGAACGACATTCCCCAGCAGGATCTGATTGGCTATCAGCTGGCATTGCCGCGTCTGCATCAGGACGACGAGATTGGCCTGCTGGTGCGTAGCTACAACCTCAATCAGCAACTGATTCAGCGCCGCAGTGAAGAGCAAAGCGACCATTCAATGCGGTTCCCGGTTTCTGAGCTGCCCAACAAGTCGTTTCTGATGGCGCTGCTGGAGCAGGTTGTGAACCGCCAGCAGACAACGGCGTTGATGATTGTCACCTGCGAAACCCTGCGTGATACCGCGGGTGTGTTATCCGAGACCCAGCGGGAAATCCTGCTGCTTACGCTGGTTGAAAAGCTGAAGTCAGTATTGGCCCCCAGAATGGTGCTTACCCAGGTGAGCGGCTATGACTTTGCCATCATCGCACATGGTGTGAAAGAACCCTGGCACGCTATTACGCTAGGTCAGCAAGTGCTCACTATCGTTAACGAGCGATTACCGATTCAGGGCATTCAACTCCGTCCAACCTGTAACATTGGGGTGGCGATGTTTAATGGCGACTTGACCGCAGAACAGCTTTACCACCGCGCACTCTCAGCTGTGTTAACGTCGCGTCACAAGGGTAAAAACCGGATTCAGTTCTTTGACCCGTTGCAGATGGAAGAGGCGCAACAGCGTTTGACGGAAGAGAACGATATTCTTACCGCGCTGGATAACCATCAGTTTGCGCTCTGGATGCAGCCGCAGGTGGAGATGTCCAGCGGTAAGGTATTGAGCGCAGAAGCATTATTGCGAATGCAGCAGCCAGACGGAAGCTGGGAGCTGCCAGAAGGGTTAATCGACAGGATTGAGTCCTGTGGCCTGATGGTGACGGTCGGTTACTGGGTGCTGGAGGAGACATGCCGCCAGCTGTCAGCCTGGCAGGAACGCGGCCTGCTGCTGCCGCTCTCGGTGAACCTGTCTGCGCTACAACTGATGCATCCGAGTATGGTGTCGGATCTGCTGGAATTGCTAAACCGCTATCGCATCAAGCCTGGGACGTTGATTCTGGAAGTGACCGAAAGCCGGCACATTGATGATCCTAATGCCGCTGTGGCTATTTTACGCCCGCTGCGCAACGCGGGCGTGCGTATCGCGCTGGACGATTTTGGTATGGGGTATGCGGGTCTGCGACAACTGCAGCACATGAAGTCGCTCCCGGTGGATGTACTCAAAATCGATAAGATGTTTGTCGATGGCGTCCCCGAAGATTGCAGCATGATCTCCGCCATCATTCAGTTGGCGCATAGCCTCAATTTGCAGATGATCGCTGAGGGCGTCGAAACCGAAGCGCAACGCGAATGGTTATCACAAGCGGGGGTAGAAGTGGCACAAGGGTTCCTGTTTGCCCGGCCGGTTCCGGCGAATATCTTCGAAGAACGTTATCTGACGCCGAAAAACGCTGATTACAAAAGTTAAAAAAGGTCTCGCTTGTGCGAGCCAGCTCAAAATTTTTAACATTTCTGTATCAATTATGATCCAGGCGCATTTCTGTCATGTTGTGTGGGTGTTACTTTAAGGCCGCAGGTTAAACAAAACCTTACAAGACCTGTGGTTTTTACTTTAAGGACACCCTATGAAAACCTCTATATTCAAAAGCCTTTACTTTCAGGTCCTGACAGCAATTGCCATAGGTATCCTCCTTGGCCATTACTACCCTGAATTAGGCGCCCAAATGAAGCCACTTGGTGATGCTTTCGTGAAGCTCATCAAAATGGTCATCGCACCTGTCATCTTCTGTACTGTCGTGACCGGCATTGCAGGCATGGAAAGTATGAAAGCCGTAGGCCGCACCGGTGCGGTTGCACTGCTTTATTTTGAAATTGTCAGTACGATTGCGCTGATCATCGGCCTTATCATCGTCAACGTGGTGCAACCCGGTGCCGGTATGAACGTCGATCCGGCGACGCTGGATGCCAAAGCGGTTGCGATTTACGCCGAACAGGCAAAAGACCAGGGGATCGTAGGCTTCCTGATGGATATTATCCCGGGTAGCGTCATTGGCGCGTTCGCCAGTGGCAACATCCTGCAGGTATTGCTGTTTGCGGTTATGTTTGGTTTTGCGCTGCATCGTTTAGGTAGCAAAGGCCAGATGATTTTCAACGTGATTGAAAGCTTCTCGCAGGTTATTTTTGGCATCATCAACATGATCATGCGCCTGGCGCCGATCGGTGCTTTCGGTGCCATGGCCTTTACCATCGGTAAATATGGCGTCGGGACGCTGGTGCAGTTGGGTCAGTTGATCATCTGTTTCTACATCACCTGTATTCTGTTTGTGGTTGTGGTGTTGGGTTCGATTGCGCGTGCAACCGGCTTCAGCATTTTCAAATTCATCCGCTATATCCGTGAAGAACTGCTGATCGTTCTGGGCACCTCTTCTTCCGAGTCCGCGCTGCCGCGTATGCTCGATAAGATGGAAAAACTGGGCTGTCGCAAGTCGGTTGTCGGGTTGGTTATACCCACGGGCTACTCGTTTAACCTTGATGGGACATCAATCTATCTGACGATGGCGGCGGTATTTATCGCTCAGGCCACCAACAGTCATATGGATATCTTCCATCAGATAACCCTGCTGGTGGTGCTCCTGCTCTCTTCAAAAGGTGCTGCGGGTGTGACCGGGAGTGGCTTTATTGTTCTGGCCGCGACTATCTCCGCTGTGGGCCATTTACCGGTTGCTGGTCTGGCGCTGATTCTCGGTATTGACCGCTTTATGTCTGAAGCCCGTGCGCTGACTAACCTGGTCGGTAACGGTGTGGCAACTGTTGTAGTAGCGAAATGGGTGAAAGAACTGGACCATAAAAAGCTGGATGATGTGCTGAATAATCGTGCGCCGGATGGCAAAACGCACGAAATATCCTCTTAATCTCTCCACTTATGCCCGTAGTCCCTTCCAGGACTGCGGGCGTTTGCGCATAATTAACCCCTGTGCCTGAAACCGCCGATTCGGCGGCGTCGGGATTTTTTCACTTCCTCCGTGACATTTTTATGTTCTTGCGGTCTAACACGAAGTGTTTTTAACGTCATATTCAGAGAGCCCTCTCGCGGGCTGTCTTTTTATTTCCAGGATAGTTGATCAGGGGTTCACATGCAGGGCACAAAAATTCGACTTTTAGCGGGCGGCTTGCTGATGATGGCCACTGCCGGCTATGTGCAGGCAGATGCGCTCCAGCCTGACCCGGCGTGGCAACAGGGCACGCTGGCAAATGGTTTACAGTGGCAAGTCTTAGCCACTCCCCAGCGCCCCAGCGACCGTATTGAGGTTCGCCTGCTGGTCAATACCGGTTCACTCACCGAAAGTACACAACAGAGTGGTTTCAGCCATGCGATCCCGCGTATCGCGCTGACGCAAAGCGGTGGCCTCGATGCTACGCAAGCCCGTTCTCTGTGGCAGCAGGGGTTCGATCCCAGTCGTCCCATGCCGCCCGTTATCGTTTCCTATGATTCCACGCTGTATAACCTCAGTCTGCCTAACAGCCGCAACGATCTGCTGAAAGAGTCACTTTCTTATCTGGCGAATATTTCCGGTAATCTGAGCATCACCCCTGAATCGGTCAATCATGCGCTGAGTAGCGAAGATATGGTTGCAACCTGGCCGTCAGATACCAAAGAGGGATGGTGGCGCTATCGTCTGAAGGGATCGACGCTGCTGGGTCACGATCCTGCCGATCCGCTGAAAACGCCTGTTGATGCGACGAAAATCCAGTCCTTCTACCAGAAATGGTATACCCCGGATGCGATGACGCTGATTATCGTCGGTAACGTAGATGCGCGCAGCGTGGCTGATCAAATCAATAAAACCTTCGGCGAATTAAAAGGTAAACGCGAAACGCCTGCGCCCGTACCCACGCTCTCTCCGCTGCGTGCAGAGGCCGTAAGCATAATGACCGATGCGGTACGTCAGGATCGCCTGTCTATTATGTGGGATACGCCGTGGCAGCCGATCCGTGAATCTGCCGCGCTGTTACGTTACTGGCGCGCTGATTTAGCCCGTGAAGCGTTGTTCTGGCACATTCAGCAGGAGCTCACCAAAAACAATGCCAAAGACATTGGCCTTGGCTTTGACTGTCGGGTGCTGTTCCTGCGCGCGCAATGTGCCATTAACGTTGAATCACCGAACGGTAAGCTGAACGCGAACCTCAGCACGGTTGCGCGTGAGCTGGCCAAAGTGCGCGATAAGGGGCTGCCGGAAGAAGAGTTTAATGCGCTGGTGGCGCAAAAGAATCTGGAACTGCAGAAGCTGTTTGCCACCTATGGTCGCACCGATACCGATATTTTGATCAGCCAGCGTTTGCGCTCGTTGCAAAACCAGGTCGTAGATATTGCGCCTGAACAGTATCAGCGTTTACGTCAGAGCTTCCTGAACAACCTGAGTGTTGAGATGCTGAATCAGGACCTGCGTCAGCAACTGTCGCAAGATATGGCGTTAATTCTGTTGCAGCCGAAGGGTGAACCTGAATTCAATATGAAGGATCTGCAGGCGACGTGGGATAGCATTATGGCGCCGGTTACCGCCGCGGCAACGTCGGTAGAAACGGATGAATCACATTCTGAAGTGACGGACATCCCGCCGGTGCAATAAGGGAATCGTGACCTGCAGGCCGGACGCGACGTTAACGTCTAATCCGGCCTGCCAGAACACCAGATTATTGCGGCATGGCGTCGCGAGGAATAATCGCCCCACGATGCTGAATAACGGTGCTTGCCGTCAGGTGGCCGCGTTTTGCGGCATCAGCGGCATCGCCACCGGTCAGACGTACCGCCAGATACCCGGCGCTGAAGGAGTCTCCCGCAGCGGTCGTATCGATAACCTTCTCTTTCGGTAGTTTTACGGCCGGAACGTCGATGAGTTCTTCGCCTGCGATGGAAACCAGGCAAGAGTCTGCACCGCGTTTCACAACCACTTCCTGTACGCCAGCCGCGTGAGTACGGGCAATCACCTCGGCAACCGGTTTTTCACCCCACAGCGCGTCTTCATCATCCAGCGTCAGAAACGCGATATCGGTGCATTCCAGCATTTGCTGATACACCTGCTGGGTCTCTTCTTTACTGCTCCACAGACGTGGGCGGTAGTTATTGTCAAAAATGACCTTTCCACCGTTGGCGCGGCATTCTTGCAGCAGCGACAGCAGCTTGTCACGACTTGCCGGGCTTAAAATAGCCAGGCTGATTCCGCTCAGATACAGATAGTCAAATGTCGCCAGTTCTTCGCAAATAGCGGCGGACTGTTCGCTCTCAAGCCAGAATTTTGCGGCGGCTTCATTACGCCAGTAATAGAAGGTGCGCTCGCCGGTGCTATCGGTTTCAATGTAATAGAGGCCCGGCAGGCGGTTTTCCATGCGTTGGGTTAATGAGGTATCCACATTTTCGCTCTGCCAGGATTCCAGCATTTGTTGGCTAAAACTGTCGGTACCCAGCGCAGTCACATAGTGTACGGAAAGTGCCGCAGCATCGACCTGACGGGCGATATAAACGGATGTATTCAACGTGTCGCCACCGAATCCGCGCTGAACGTCAGCGCCTTTCTGTGACAGCTCAATCATGCATTCGCCAATCACGGCAATCTTTCTGGACATAGTCGTAACCTGCTCTGAAAAAAATTAGCGTTAGTGTGCGCTGTGGGTGTTAAGTGGTCAACTATATTAAAACATCGTTCCATTATTTTTTTGAGCCAGCACGTGTTCTGCGTCGTTTTTTGCCGCTTAGTTTCTATTTTGCGTAGGGCTGAACGTAAAGTTCTTCGCCTGAGCGCCGATAACCTTTGACGAGTCCGGTCAGTCACACTCTTATTTACAGGACATCTCAGATGATAAAGCAGGTTACCCAGCAGCTAATTACGCTCGATGCGAGTATTGAAAACTTGCAGGAGAGACGCTATTGGCTGCAGTGCGAGCGTGCTTACACCTACCAGCCGATTTATCAGACCAACGGACGGCTGATGGCCGTTGAGCTGCTGACCGTCGTGAGCCATCCTGAAAACCCCTCCCAACGTATCGCGCCGGACCGCTATTTCGCCGAAGTGGCCGTACGACATCGTGTAGATGTGGTGAAAGAGCAGCTTGTACAGCTTGAACAAAAAGGGGCGTTTTTCAAAGCCCACGATCTGCTGGCATCCGTGAATGTCGACGGGCCAACGCTGATTGCAATGCGCCAGGATCCCGAAATCCTGAAAATCATCGAATGTCTGCCGTGGCTGCGCTTTGAACTGGTGGAGCATATCCGCTTGCCGAAGGGCTCGTCGTTCGCCTCAATGTGCGAGTTTGGCCCGCTCTGGCTGGATGATTTTGGTACCGGAATGGCAAACTTCTCGGCTCTGAGTGAAGTGAGTTACGACTATATCAAAGTGGCGCGGGATCTGTTTGTCATGCTGCGCCAGACGCCGGAGGGCCGCAATCTCTTTACGCTGCTGTTACAGCTGATGAACCGCTATTGCCGCGGTGTGATTGTCGAAGGCGTTGAAACGCTGGAAGAGTGGCGTGATGTGCAAAACTCACCGGCTTTCGCTGCGCAAGGCTATTTTCTCTCTCGTCCAGTGCCTCTGGATACCCTTGAAGACGTAATTCTGTCGCTTTGATAAGGATGTAGAACGCCTCCTTTTCCTCTGCTGGACTATCTTTAGGACAGGCAAGGAAGAAAGTAAGGAGGTTAAACATGACGAGAACAGGCAAAATAACCACTTCAGTAATAGGGGTTTTCTTGTTGTTGATCGTCGTACTCATCATCGTGATTGCGACATTTGACTGGAACCGGCTCAAACCGACCATCAACCAGAAAGTCTCTACAGAACTCAACCGGCCCTTCGCCATACGGGGTGACCTGGGCGTGGTTTGGGAACGCCAAAAACAGGAAACCGGCTGGCGTAGCTGGGTTCCGTGGCCGCATGTTCATGCTGAGGATATCATCCTCGGCAACCCGCCGGACATTCCTGACGTCACCATGGTGCATCTCCCGCGCGTTGAAGCCACGCTCGCCCCACTGGCATTGCTGACAAAAACCGTCTGGCTCCCGTGGATCAAGCTGGTAAAACCCGATGCACGGCTTATCCGCCTGTCGGAGAAAAACAATAACTGGACCTTTAACCTGGCAGGGGATGAAAACCGCGATCCCAATGCGCCGCCATCAGCCTGGTCTTTCCGGCTGGATAACATTCTGTTCGACCAAGGGCGCATCGCCATTAACGATAAGGTGACGAAGTCAGAGATTGAGATCCTGGTCGATCCGCTGGGTAAGCCGTTGCCCTTTAGCGAAGTGACTGGCGCAAAAAGTAAAGAGAGCAACGCCCACATTGAGGACTACGTGTTTGGTCTGAAAGCGCAAGGCCGATATAACGGCGAACCGCTAAGCGGTAGCGGGAAAATAGGCGGAATGCTGGCGCTGCGCGGTGAAGGAACCCCTTTCCCGATTCAGGCTGATTTCCGTTCGGGTAATACGCGTGTGGCGTTTATGGGTACGATAAACGATCCGATGAATATGGGCGGGGCGGATCTGCGGCTTAAATTCTCGGGAGATTCGCTAGGGGATTTGTACGATTTGACCGGCGTGCTGCTCCCGGATACGCCGCCGTTTGAAACCGACGGACATCTGGTCGCGAAAATTGACCCGGAAAAATCCTCTGTTTTTGATTACCGCGATTTTAATGGCCGAATTGGCGACAGCGATATTCACGGAACGCTGGCCTATACCACCGGTAAGCCGCGCCCAATGCTGAAAGGGGATGTTGAGTCACGCCAACTGAGGCTGGCTGATTTGGGGCCGCTGATCGGTGTGGATTCAGGCAAAGGGGCGGAGCGGGCTAAACAATCTGAACAGCGCAAAGGTGAGAAGAGCGTCCAGCCCGCGGACAAGGTCTTGCCGTATGACCGTTTTGAAACCGACAAATGGAACGTGATGGACGCTGACGTACGTTTCAAAGGACGGCGTATTGAGCACGGCAGTAGCCTGCCAATCAGCGATCTCTCCACCCATATCATCCTGAAAAATGCCGACCTGCGCCTGCAGCCGCTGAAATTTGGCCTCGCGGGAGGCAGCATTGTCTCCAGCATCCATCTGGAAGGGGATAAAAAGCCGATGCGGGGGCAGGCGGACATCCAGGCTCGCCGCCTGAAGCTAAAAGCGCTGATGCCGGATGTGGAGCTGATGCAGAAAACGCTCGGTGAAATGAACGGTGACGCCAGGTTTAGCGGGAGCGGAAACTCGGTAGCGGCGCTGCTTGGTAACAGCAATGGCAACCTGAAGCTGCTGATGAACGACGGTTTGATCAGCCGGAATCTGATGGAAATTGTTGGCTTGAATCTGGGCAACTATCTTGTTGGACAGATATTTGGTGATGACGAGGTGCGGGTGAACTGCGCGGCGGCGAATCTGGATATTGTTAACGGCGTAGCCCGCCCGCAGATTTTTGCCTTCGACACGGAAAACGCGGTCATTAATGTCACTGGTACGGCGAGTTTTGCGTCGGAGCAACTGGATTTAACCATCGATCCGGAGAGCAAAGGCATTCGTATTATTACCCTGCGTTCGCCGCTGTATGTTCGCGGCACCTTTAAGAATCCGCAGGCCGGTGTGAAGGCCGGGCCGCTGATTGCGCGCGGTGCGGTTGCTGCCGCGCTGGCAACGTTAGTGACGCCCGCGGCGGCCTTGCTGGCGCTGATTTCACCTTCTGAAGGAGACGCTAATCAATGCCGGACCATTTTGTCGCAAATGAAGAAGTGATTTTTGCCGTTGTCGGATGGTGCTAACGCGTCTCCGGCCTACATACATTTCATGCTCAACGTAGGCCGGAGACGGTGGTTACAGCCAAAGAATCACAATGACTGATGGCGGGTTTCGTGGGTTAACAGCAGCGCAATCAGCGTTAGCGCCGCCATTGATGCCAGATACGTACCTACCGCCGCCAGGCCGTAATTCGCCTGCAGCCATGCGGCAATGTAAGGGGCAACGGAAGCACCAAGAATCGACGAAACGTTGTACGAGAACGACGCCCCCGTGTAGCGCACTTCGGTTGGGAACAGCTCCGGCAGTAGCGCGCCCATCGGACCAAATGTCAAACCCATCAGGCTCAAACCAAGCAACAGGAAGGCGAACACCAGCACCGGATTGCCAGAGCCGAGCAGCGGTTTAAAGGCAAACAGCGCAAACAGAATAATAAGCGTGGTGATGATGAGCATGCTCTTGCGACGACCAAACGCATCGGCCAGCAGGCCCGCCACCGGCACCATGACGCCAAAGCCAATAACCGCCATCATCAGCATCCACAACACTTCATTACGCGGCAGGCCAAGCCCTACAGGCGCCGCGGCGGTGCTGAACGTCATGGAATAGACGGTCATGATATAGAACAGCGTATAGGTCGCCAGCATAATGAACGTGCCGAGGATCGTCACGCGGACATGTTTTGTCAGCAGGGTACCCAGCGGGATTTTCACCTGTTTTTTCGCCGCAGCCACTTTGGCAAAGACCGGGGATTCATGCAGCGAAACGCGAACGTACAGACCGATAATCACCAGCACCGCAGAGAAGATGAACGGTACGCGCCAGCCCCAGCTCATAAACTGCTCGTCAGTCAGCAGCCAGGAGAGCAGCAGGAAAGTGCCGTTGGCAAAGAAGAAGCCGATAGGTGCGCCCAACTGCGGGAATGATCCGTACAGCGCGCGTTTACGCGGCGGTGCGTTTTCCGTCGCCAGTAACGCCGCGCCGCCCCATTCACCGCCCAGTCCTAAACCCTGACCAAAACGCGCCAGCGCCAGCAGCAGCGGGGCGAAAATACCGATAGTTTCATAGCCCGGCAGCAGGCCAATGACAACCGTCGAGATCCCCATGGTGAGCAGTGAGGCAACCAGCGTGACTTTACGCCCTACGCGATCGCCAAAATGCCCGAACACAGCAGAACCGATAGGCCGTGCCACAAAGGCGATAGCAAAGGTGGCGAGGGACTGCAGCGTTGCCGCGGTCGGATCCCCCTGCGGGAAGAAGATATGGGGGAACACGATCACCGCGGCGGTGGCGTAGATATAGAAGTCGAAGAACTCAATGGCAGTGCCAATGAGTGAGGCGACGACGACTTTATTGCGCGAGTTTACCGGGGTATGTTCCTGTTCGTTGTCGAGCGTTGTGGCTGTTGCTTGCATAATATTTTCTTATTTTTGGTCGAACGAAAGGCCATATTACGCACAGCAAAAGAGACATTTCAATCTGTAACAAACCTTGCGATTGGTCAAAAACGGAGCAAAAAGGGGATAATTTTTAGGCTGGAGATTTCACTTCCATGAAATGCTTCACATAATTTAAAACTTGGATGATAAAACTGGTTTTTGGTTAAACAAAAGTTACGGGCTGGATTTTAATTCTGATAATGCGCAGAATTTCGACGTAAGCATTGGGTTGGCCGGATAAGCGCAGCGTTATCCGGCAGTTAACAAAGATTAGCGGTGGGTTTTCCCCGGCATACGCGGGTCGTCTTTGTACTCCGCTGTGGCAATCCAGGCAGCGCAAAACAGAGTCAGACGGGCGAAGAAGTAGAAGAACGCCATCAGGCCAAGTACGGAACCAAACGCCGCGCCTGACGGCGATTGCACCAGTGATGGCAGCGTGTATGTCATGATCATTTTGATGACTTCAAACCCCAGTGCCGCGATAAACGTGCCGCAAATGAGCGCTTTTTTGCGCGGTCGGTGACGCGGTAGCCGCCAGAAAATCCAGAAGAACAGCAAGTAGTTGGCGAAAATAGAGATGGTCAGGCCGATTAGCCGCCAGGCGGGCTTCAGCCATTCGATGCCGTCGAGATACAGCGCAGAGATAATCATCTGCTGGGCGGAACCGGCGATGGAGGTAATGGACAGCGTAACAATCAGCGCAATCAGTAAGCCAATCAATGAGACAAAATCACGCAGATATTTGACCCAAATTTTTTCCTGATCCTGTGGGGTCCGCTCCCAGACATCCCGCGACTGGGCACGAATAGCTTCGCGCAGGTTTCCCATCCAGTTAATTCCGGAATAGAGCGCGATGGCAAGACCCACCAGACCGACGGTGGTGCGTTGCTGAACGGCGGTATTGATGGTGTTTTTCAGCGTGGAGGCGAGCGTCGGATCGCTGACGTTGAGCAGGATTTTGCTGAAGATATCCTGCAACAGCGTAGGGTGCGAAGCGAGAATAAAACCCGCGGCGGCAAACGACACCATCAGGATAGGGATCATCGACAGAAACGAGAAGTAGGTAATGGCGGCGCCAAACTGATTTCCCATACGATCGTTAAATCTCTCCGCGGCGCGAATCAGATGGGCAATCATGGGCTGACGTTGAATTTTATCGGCGAAGGTCAGGGCGGTTTTCAGCGCCTGGTTGGTCTTACCGTTGGTTTCTGTATTCTTACGCTCCAGGGTCTCAATTTTTGGGATTGGTGCGTGCTCAAGTTCCTGAATGGGGCGTTTAATCTCTTTTTCCTGCGTCATCAGGGCAGTAATCCTTGTTCTGTTCATTCTCAGGACAGTATAGCTTGTCAGTCCACATAGTCTTTCATCACGCCGGTCAGCCATTCCATAAACAGATGTACGCGGCGGGAGAGGTTACGGCGATGCGGATAGAGCAATGAAACCGGTAATGGTTCGGCGCGATATTGCGGCAATACTTCAATCAGCGTACCGGCGCGCAGGGCATCACGCACGCCCACGCGCGGTACCTGAATAATGCCCAGACCGGCAAGACATGCCGCATGATACGTTTCGGTACTGTTCACCGTCAGCATGCCGCCGGTTTTAACCCATTTAACACCGTTGTCTGTCGCCACTTCAAAGCCTTGCGCACGCGTTCCCAAATTGACTGAGTAGTGCACCACCGCATGCGAGGCTAAATCCTCCAGGCTTTCCGGATAACCAAAGCGGGCGAGGTATTGCGGGCTGGCGCAGTTAATCTGCGTGAGTTTCCCCAGCGGGCGCGCAATCAGCCCTGAATCTTTCAGCGTCCCCACGCGTACCACACAGTCGAAGCCTTCGCGGATCAAGTCCACCAGGCGGTCGCTGCTGCTAAGTTCGAGCTCAAGCCCCGGATACTGATGCAAGAAGGCCGGTAAGAG
Source organism: Citrobacter sp. Cb031 (assembly GCF_030336725.1). Taxonomy (NCBI): domain Bacteria; kingdom Pseudomonadati; phylum Pseudomonadota; class Gammaproteobacteria; order Enterobacterales; family Enterobacteriaceae; genus Citrobacter; species Citrobacter sp. Cb031. Next base: position 187,262 of record NZ_JAOWDA010000022.1, on the reverse strand, counting down.
GGGCATCACCAGATTTCTCGCCACACCAACCGGCATATCGACGCGCAGCTTGCCGCTGATGCTGGCCGGGTCGTGATGGAATAGCCCATCCAGTTCATCGAGATTGCTCAACAAATCTTTCGCTCGTTCGTAATAGATCATGCCGTCTTGCGTGAGCTGAACGCGGCGGGTTGTGCGGTGCAACAACTGTGTGCCCAGATGATTTTCCAGGGCCTGGATTTGACGCGATACGCTACCTTTAGGAAGTCCGAGGGTGTCTGCCGCGCGCGAAAAGCTCTCCAGTTCTGCGACGCGGATGAACAACTGCATTGCGTGAATTTTATCCATTCTCATGCCCTATTGTTGTTCTAAATGAAACAGTAATGCGCAGTTAGCGGTATTTATTGTTTTTCTACCACCTAATAAGCTTTGTCTCAATCTTCACAACACCTGAAATGAGGTTTCTTATGACGCAACGTATCGCATTGGTGACCGGCGGCGGCCGTGGACTCGGTAAAAACGCGGCGCTAAAGCTGGCGAGTAAAGGCATTGGTGTCATCCTGACGTGGAACAGCAATGAAAAAGAAGCGCAGCAAGTTGTGGATGAAATTCGCCAATCTGGCGGTAAAGCTGTAGCATTACCGTTGAACGTCGGAAATATTTCCACTTTCCCTCAGTTTGTCAAACAGGTGCAGGAAACCCTACAAACGCACTGGCAAAGCGACACCTTTGATTATTTATTGAACAATGCCGGAGTTGGCATTAACGCGCCTTATCCGGCGTTCACTGAAGCGCAATTTGACCAGCTTTTGGACATCCATTTTAAAGGACCTTTTTTCCTGACACAGAACCTGCTGGCGCTGATCAACAACGGCGGACGCATTCTTAATGTCTCGACCGGATTGTCGCGCTTTGCGCTACCGGGTTACAGCGCTTACGCTGCCATGAAAGGGGCGATGGAGGTGTTAACCCGTTATCAGGCGAAAGAGCTGGGAGAGCGCGGCATTACGGCGAATATTATTGCGCCTGGGGCAATCGAGACGGATTTTAGCGGCGGAAACGTGCGGGATAATGCGCAATTGAATGCCTACATTGCATCGCAGACGGCGCTGGGGCGTGTTGGGTTACCGGATGATATTGGCGACGCCATTGCTGCGTTGCTCAGCGATGAGCTGGCCTGGATGACGGCACAGCGTATCGAAGTCTCTGGCGGGATGTTCCTGTAATCGACTGCCTCTTACTTAGCCTTTTGAGCAATCGAAAACTGGCGCGCCATCAGAGGTCAAAATATAGCTGATGGCGTTTGCCGGTATTATTTGGAATCTGATACCGCGATCGCGGTGCTGAAAGAGATCGGGGATAAACGTTCTGAAGAGTTCATTCTTCTTCGGGAGCGGATTTGTTGCATCAGAAACCATGATCACCTCCCCATTCTCATGTCCGTATGATCATTTAATGCGATATTTTGTTTTGTAACATATTTGTCTGTTATCGTGAGTTTCTTATTTTTAGCTAAGAATATAAACTTTGGATTATTAATATTAGCAATCCAGTTTTGAACATCAAATATTAAGGATTTTCTGAATATTTGATCCCGATTTTGATCCTTTGTGTGATTCTTTGGTTTCAGCTGTAATTATTTATAACGTCTGCTTCTTTCTTCTCCGTCTATCGGTAAAATGGCCTCCGCCAAATGGTGACTTCATATTTTGCCCCTCGGATAATACCCTTCCGCGTGTTAAGGCTAATATCTTATTCAGACGGAGATAAATAATGCAGTTAATAATGTTTGACAGGCAGTCAATATTTATTCATGGAATGAATGTAATTTTGCAAGAGCGTATTCCAGGAGTGAATGTTCAGGGTGTCAGTCAGGCAGATGATCTTTGGCGGACGCTGGAAGACAATCCTGATGCACTGGTAATGCTGGATGGAGATTTTGACGCTGAGTTCTGCCGTAGCTTGCTGCAACAGATAGCAGAGCGCTTTGCGAAGGTAAAAGTGCTGGTAACCGCAACGGACTGCCGTAAAAAATGGCTACAGGAAGTCACACAATTAAACGTGCTGGCCATTGTTCCGCGCGATTCTGATGCGGAAACCTTCACGCTGGCACTCAATAGCGTCGCGATAGGTATGATGTTTATCCCCAGAGATTGCATCACAGCGACCGAATGTGGCGGGCAAAATATCAGATTGCTCAGCGCGCGTCAGCGGGAGATTCTGACGATGCTGGCCGCCGGAGAATCTAATAAACAAATTGGTCGATTATTAAATATCAGCACTGGAACGGTAAAAGCCCATCTTGAATCGCTGTATCAGCGCCTGGAGGTAAAAAACCGTACGCAGGCGGCAATGATGCTAAACGACACCCTATAATGGGAAAATATTTCACAGTCAGACTGTTTCTGGCTGTGAAATAGCCCCCGGCCAGAATTCAGCAGTGCAAAACCGGCTAATCCCCACGCTGAGCATCCATGCAATTAACGCTTCCTGTTGAAACCGATCTTGTATTTGCGGCATTTCCTTATGGATGAATGCCTCGCAGATATTTATATCCGCGAGCAGCAATGTTTCGGCCTGCATCAGCATAATTGGGGCATCAAAGGATTCATCTGCGGTGATTTCGTGCCCGTAGCCAATGACCCAGATCCCCTTTTTGTCCTGATACTTTTCCAGCGACAGGCCCTGCCATTGCTTAATAAATGCGATACAGGCGGGCGTGAAATGCGTCGAATGCAACTGCATAATAATCTCTGTACAAAAAGACCTATTTTAAGAAACACACCCCGTTACGCCAGCCGCCATCCAGCCATTTTTTACAGCAAAACGCCTGATGGCTTGGGCGGCTGATATTCCTGTTTTAACAGGCCGAAAATCCAGTCATCATGCCAGGTTTGATGTAGCCAGTAGTTTTCGCGCAGCGTGCCTTCGAGAATGAACCCGACCTTTTCCAGTAGACGCCGTGAGGCATCGTTTCCTGCGGTGACGCAGGCCGTCAGTCGGCGTAGTCCTCCGGCGGTAAACGCATAATCGCAAACGGCATGCAGGGATTCAGCGCCATAACCTTTGCCCTGCGCCTCGGGAGTGAGCAGAAAGCCGACCTCGGCACATTCATTTTTATCCTGAATATATCCGGTTACCCCAAGCGGTACGCCCGATGCCTTATCGCACAGGACCAGGCACAGCCAGTGTGGACTGCCGGGAGACCATTCAGGCAAGCGGGAGTCAAAGACTGTCCGTATCTCCTCTTCGGTACGCGAGTCAGCGACAAAGCGCATCACATCTGCGTTCTTCTGTAACGTTAAGAAAAACGCCCAGTCGTCATGTGTGAGCGGGCGGCAGATCAAACGCGAGGTTTTCAGTACAGGCACAGGCTTATCTCCAGAATAATTTTCAATGATTGTGCGGAAGTCACTGTAAAACATATTTATTTGCTATATGAATGTGTTTTAGTCTATGGCGGCACAGCGCTGCATTTAAAAAAGATAACTACACACCATTGTGAGGCCGCACTTTTTGGGTCCTTTTAGGGAAGATAATGACCAATAGCGCGTTACAGGCGACATGTACACCATTCGAACATTGTTTGGGGATAATCCGGCAGGCCTCGGTAGAAATTTTACTGATGCTTGGCGTGCGCGTCGCAGAGGGTAAAGATCCACGCTGGTTTCTCGAGCAGCTTGACCAGGCGCGATTGAATCTGGGAGGTTGGGGTGTTGTCGCCAGGCGGTTGCAGATGAATGACGCGCAATTGAGTCAGTTCACGTTGCGGCTACGCCATCTTCAGCAGAGCGTGCCGCAATATGAAAATGGCCAGGACGTCAGTGAAAACCAGCTGATTTCTGCGCTGCGCTTTGTCGCTTCTCTGGAACAGTTGCGCCAGCAACAGCCCCTCCTGAAGTATCCAACCGAGATTGAACGTGCAGAGCCGGATGCGCAGATGCGGGCGCAGCGTCAGCTTCGCGCAATAGAATTAACCCTCAAATCGCTGATTGCGCGGGTATGGCCGGATCAACATCCGCTCAACAGCTTCCTGAAACAGCACTTTGGCGGTGAACGTCTGCGTCGCTGGTTAAAGCTGGGGGAAAGTCGGGATGCGCTGGACGGCATGATGTTTAGCGAACTGGCGCTGATGGTTGTCGATAAGAAGTTATTCGTTCGGCATTTTAGCGAGATTTTTAACGATACCTCGGTGCTCATGTCGTTTGTTGAGCCACGTATCACGCTGAGGATGTTCCTGGATGACTGCCGCCTGGCCCGTAACTGCGTTATCGCGCAGCAGCCGCTAACCTCAGTACAACTGCTGTTGCTGGATTGCCAGTACCGACAGATTACTCACCCTGTGCAGCGGGCATTTGAAGAACGGCGTACGCGCATTAATCCTGCGTCGTATCTGGCGTCCGATGAGGCGACGGTTCGCCAGTTTTGGGAAAACGCAAAGCAAAAAGACGAGCAGGCAGGGGGCGATAAACAGGAAATCGCAGACAGTATCGATCCGCCGGAGAAGCGGGCCAGGCGCACGGCGGAAGAACGTGAACAGCTGATTTCCGGCATGTTGTGGGTAGCGGTCGGTGTGATGGTGCTGGTGATTTCGCTGGGCGCGTTCTGGTTATTCACTTCGCCAGCGCCACAAGCGTCTTCCGGGCTATCCGTTGAAATCGTGCAGGAGGAGCCACGGCGTGATGCCCCTGGTGCGCGGGAGTCGGTGACCCGAATGGGCATCACCTGGGATGCCTTTAACATGCGCGCGGCTATCGAGCGCAACGACACCCGTGTGACGTCACTTTTCCTACAGGGCGGGATGGACTGGAAGCTGGCGTGGACGGAGCAGGCATTCTCGGCAGGCAATACCGAGGTGTTGAGGCTGCTGCTGCGTTACCCTTCGCAGATGAGTGAGAGTAAGCCATGTCGGCAGTTTATGACCACGGTCAGCCATGCGATGGCGAATGGGGCGTCACTCACATCGCTGCATAAAAGCTATCTGCAAAGTTTTTGTTCGGTGCCGGCGGTTGTCGCGCGTCAGCAGTATGACCTTGAACAGGCCGAGCTACGCGTTCGCGCGCAGCCAAGCCCAGAGAACAAGAAATGGCAGAAAATTCACGCCGAACTGTACGATGCGATTAACTGACCGTCTGATAATTCAGACCGTCAGATCTAGGGTTCGCCATACAGACCGATGAGTCGGCGCACCACGCCATTGGTCCAGCCAAAGCCGTCCTGCAACGGATATTCTCCGCCGCCGCCTTCGCGCGGCGCGGCGTCGGCGATGTGGTATTTTTCGATAAGCTTGTGGTGTTCCTGATAAAAGAGATTCACCGTTTTCAACCAGTTACGGGCGATTTCATCCCCGAGATGGTCGTCGCCGTAAAGTTTGAAACCCTGGATCGCCATCCACTGCAGCGGCGCCCAGCCGTTGGGTTTATCCCATTGCTCACCCGTTTCATGCTCCGTGGCTAAAATCCCTCCGGGGGTTAGCAGGCGACTGCGGACCGCATTGGCAAGTCGGTCGGCTTGTTCATGCGTTGCCATGCCGACATACAGCGGCACAATACTGGCGGCAGAGAACAGGGCCATTTGTTCGCGCCGCCAGTCGTAATCGCGATAGCAGCCGTTTTCATCGTCCCAGAGATAGCGATTCACCGCATCGCGGCGGTCATTGGCTTTCTGGCGAAACTGCGCTTCAGTATCTTTGTCGCCTTTCAGTGCGGAAATATTGGCGATAGTGCTTTCCAGCTTGTAGAGGAACGCGTTCAGGTCAATAGGGATGAACTGAGTGGTGCGTATGCTGGCAAGACGGCCTGCATCGCGTAGCCAGCGCGAGGAGTAATCCCAGCCGGAGGCCGCGCCCGCGCGCAAATCCCGATACACTTCATTGGGTGGGCGACCCGAATGCTTGGCGGTCTCGACGTCTTCAAGCCACGACTCATCGCGCGGCGTATCACGATCGTCCCAATAGCGGTTGAGCAGGGAGCCGTCCGACATTCTGATCACGTGACGGTAGGCCTGGTTGAGTACCAGGGAATCTGCGCCATCCATCCAGAACGCGTACTCCATTTTTAGATGATCAAGGTAACGACGTGCGCCGCGTACGCCATCCTCTTCAAACAGTTCGACCATTAGCGCAAAGACCGGCGGCTGCGAGCGACTCAGGTAGTAAGTACGGTTACCGTTCGGGATATGACCATAGTTTTCAATCATCCAGGCAAAGTTATCCGCCATACATTTCAGCAGATCTTCGCGACCGCTCTCCGCCAGACCCAGCATGGTGAAGTAGGAATCCCAGTAGTAGGTTTCACTAAAACGCCCGCCGGGCACAATATATGACTGCGGTAACGCCAGCAGCGAGGACCAGGGAATGTGATCCTGTGGTTCGCGCGTCAGCACCGGCCACAGTTGATCGATATGCTCTTTCAGCGAATTTGCCGGGTCAGAAACATATTCACTGGAGGGCGTTTCCGGGAGCCAGAAGTGGTTCTCGACGAAGCGTCGCAGATCAAAGTCGCGGTGGCGTTTAACCTTGCGATAGCGGATCAAAATATCCAGCGGATCCATTTTCGGCGCACAGTCGGGGAAGGTTTTGCTATCGGCAAACAGTTTCGACGACTGAACGTGTTCGAACAGCTCGAGGTAACGATCGGCGGGAGTTAACGCATCTGAGGCGGGTAACCCTTCAATCATCTCTGGTTCAGGCTCCGCCTCAATCATTTCATCCAGCTTTAACTCGCACGGATCCATTTCATAAAGCAGATCGATGTCGATCGTCATTTCTTCAGAAGGGGCGTGGGGTAGTTTCTGGTTGAGCATAATGCGAAAGACCTCCGATGGACGTTGAAAGATTAAGGCTATTGCCCGCTCGTCAATTAAGCGTAGACATTCGCTTCGGTATCTGGTGAGTAAAGCGTGCGGTCGATCACATTTTAGTGCTGCGCAATATCCAAAAAGTAAATCTATCCCAATGAAAATAATGCAGAATTCCGAATTCTGCACAACCTGAGGATATTCCATTTTCAGAACATTCGATTGCAACGAGGTGTGAACACAACCTGGTAACGTTTAACTCTATAATAGGCACAGGCTATTCTATCGATAGTTCTCCTCCATGTAATTGCTTGATACTTATCAAAATAGTAATCCCCTCATTTCCTATGATGGTCAGGTCTGACAAAGACTGTCTATTAATTATTCTAATTTTCTGGGTCACAATAACTCACAACGGTGAGGGTAAAATAATGAAAATCATTACCCGTCTTACCGTGATTGCCATAGCTGGCGTCGCGATTTGTTATTTTGGATTATCCGGTTATGTGTGGTATCACGATAATCAACGGAGTAAACAGGCTGATGTTCAGGCCTCTACGCTGGAAGAAAATAATAAAGTACTAGGGTTCTTACGTGAAAAAGGATGCGATTATTGTCACACTCCTTCGGCTGAATTACCTTTCTATTCTTCTTTTCCCGTCGCTAAGCAGTTGATGAATTACGATATTCAACTGGGATACAAATCATTCAATCTGGAGGCCGTTCGTGCGGCGCTGGTCGCGGATAAACCCGTTTCGCAAAGCGATCTGAATAAAATTGAGTGGGTGATGCAGTACGAGACCATGCCGCCGACGCGTTATACCGCACTGCACTGGGCTGGCAAAGTAAGCGATACGGAGCGAGCAGAGATCCTGGGCTGGATTGCGAAACAGCGTGAGCAGTACTACGCCAGTAACGATACTGCCACGCAGCATCGTAATGAACCTGTACAGCCGATACCGGAAAGCATCCCGACCGATGCCCGCAAAGTAGCGCTTGGTTTTACGCTTTACCATGACCCGCGTATTTCCGGCGACAGCACGATTTCTTGTGCGCACTGTCACGCCCTGAATGCGGGCGGCGTGGATGGCCGGAAAACGTCAATCGGTGTAGGCGGCGCGGTTGGCCCTATCAATGCGCCAACGGTATTTAACTCGGTCTTTAACGTTGAGCAATTCTGGGATGGCCGTGCGCCAACACTGCAGGCGCAGGCCGGTGGCCCACCGTTGAACCCTATCGAAATGGCGTCTAAATCCTGGGATGAAATTATCCAGAAACTGGACAAAGATCCGCAACTTAAGCAAGAGTTCATTGCCGTTTATCCGCAGGGATTCAGTGGGGATAATATTACCGATGCGATTGCTGAGTTTGAGAAAACGCTGATTACGCCAAATTCGCCGTTTGATAAATGGCTGCGTGGTGATGAAGCGGCCTTAACCGCTCAGCAAAAACATGGCTATCAGTTGTTTAAAGATAATAAGTGCGCGACCTGTCATGGCGGTATTATTTTAGGCGGACGTTCATTTGAGCCATTGGGGCTGAAAAAGGACTTTAATTTCGGCGAGGTCACTGCTGCAGATATTGGCCGCATGAACGTCACCAATGAATTACGTGACAAGCTGCGTCAGAAAGTCCCTGGATTGCGTAACGTTGCGCTGACTGCGCCTTATTTCCATCGCGGTGATGTGCCTACGCTCGACGGCGCGGTAAAACTTATGCTGCGTTATCAGGTGGGTAAAGAACTACCGCAGGAAGATATCGACGATATCGTGGCATTCCTCGAAAGCCTTAATGGGGTATATACACCGTATATGCAGGGTAAATAATTTCTCTCTGGTCCAGATTCGGACGTAAAAAAACCGACTTCGCGTCGGTTTTTTTACGCTTCAGCCCGAGTTGGTGGTTCTGGCCGAAGTGAGAGTTCCATCATCTAACGCTTCAATCGTATTACCTTACCGGTAGTATTGCAAGAATACGCTGGTTGTTTTGATTAAAACAACTGTATACTTATCCAGTTAGCTCTGAAGCATTTTCATTCCGGACGCGCGCTAAACGCTTTCTAAGTCCTGATCGGCTGTACGGGTGGTGCCGTTGGCCGATGCTCTGGCCGGAGTGAGAGTTCCATCATCTAACACTGGGACATGCGCCGTGACAGGCAATGGATGAGTAAGCGGATGCATTCTCACTCCATCTAATGGAGAAAACGGGTGATTGATAAAGCAATCATCGTTCTGGGAGCGTTAATCGCGTTGCTGGAGCTGATCCGCTATCTGCTGCAACTGCTGAACTAATAGCGGAAACGTAACTAAGGGCAAAGAGCTAACCCCTCTTTGCCCTTTAACATTCCTGAAGCGCGATTAACGCATGGTGACAAACTCTTCAGATGCCGTTGGGTGAATGGCAACGGTGTTATCAAAGTCTTTCTTGGTTGCGCCCATTTTCAGAGCGACCGCGAAGCCTTGCAGCATTTCATCCATCCCAAAACCAATGCCGTGAATACCGACAATCTTCTCTTCCGGGCCGACGCAAACCAGCTTCATGCGGCACGGCTGACGGTGGGTGGTGACAGCGGTATACATCGCGGTAAACGATGATTTATACACTTTCACCTGATCATCGCCGTGCTGTTCGCGAGCCTGCTGCTCGGTCAGGCCCACGGTACCAATAGGCGGATGGCTGAAGACCACGGTCGGGATGTTGCTGTAGTCCAGATGTTCGTCCGGCTTATTGTTAAACAGACGCTCGGACAGACGACGGCCCGCGGCAACGGCAACCGGCGTCAGCTCAACGGCCCCGGTGTTATCGCCGACGGCATAAATACCCGGCACGCTGGTGTTCTGGAATTTATCAACGACGATGTAGCCTTTTTCGTTGGTTTTCACGCCAGTAACCGCCAGGTTGAAGTTGTCGGTGGCAGGTTCACGACCGATCGCCCAAATCAGGCAATCTACCGTTTCGCTACGACCATCTTCCAGTTGCAGGGTCAGGCTACCATCAGCGTTTTTAACGACCGCTTTTGGAATAGCGTGAGTATGCAGAGTCGGGCCTTCGGCGTTCATCACCTCAACGAGCGTGTCGACGATCATCGGGTCGAAGCTGCGCAGCGGCGCGTGTTTACGCACGAACAGATGCGTTTGTGCGCCCAGACCGTTAATTACGCCCGCCAGTTCAACGGCGATGTAGCCTGCGCCAACAACGGCCACGCGTTTTGGCAGCGCGGGCAGCTCAAAGAAACCGTCGGAGTCGATACCGTATTCCACACCCGGAATGCTCGGATGGCTCGGGCGACCACCGGTAGCAATCAAAATATGATCGGCAGTAATGGTTTCACCGTTCACTTCAATGGTTTTGGCATCCACAAAGCGGGCAAAGCCTTTAATCACATCGACATTATTTTTGCCCAGCACGTTGTCGTACGAGGTATGAATGCGATCAATATAAGCGGTACGCGTGGCGATCAGTTTATCCCAATCGAACTTATTGATGGTGGTGTCGAAACCGTAATCCGGCCCGTACATGTGGATTGCTTCGCGGACCTGTGCGGCATGCCACATCACTTTTTTCGGTACGCAGCCAACGTTAACGCAGGTGCCGCCTAGCTCTTTGGCTTCAATCAGCGCGCATTTCTGGCCGTACATTGCTGCACGGTTAATGGAGGCAATACCGCCGCTGCCGCCGCCAATAGCGATGTAATCATAGTGCTTGGTCATGACCGCTCCTTCATGTTCATTGTAGGGCGGAGAAGCGTTACGCCATCCGCCAAAATATTCGCGATTGTATACCTGAAATTAAAAGGTTCCACCGATGACTGCGATTACTCCGGCACGATCCAGCTTACCGACGTATGACCGGTTCCTGCCGGAACCAGTTTGCTGTGCAACCACGGCAGGACACTGTTCATCTGCTGCTCCAGCTTCCACGGCGGGTTTATTACAATCATACCGGACGCCGTCATGCCGCGCTGATCGCTGTCCGGACGCACCGCCAGCTCAATCTGCAGAATTTTGCGGATACCGGTGTCTTCCAGGTCGTGGATCATGCGTTTGATTTGCTGGCGCAGAACTACCGGATACCACAGCGCATAGGTGCCGGTTGCGAAACGCTTATAGCCTTCGTTAATACCGGTCACCACCGCCTGGTAGTCGCTTTTGATTTCGTAGGGGGGATCGATAAGGATCAGCCCGCGACGGGAAACCGGCGGTAATTTTGCTTTTAGCTGCTGATAACCATCGGCTTTGGCCACGCGTGCGCGCTCATCTTTCTGGAATTCGCCGCGCAGCAAAGGAAAGTCGCTCGGGTGCAGTTCCGTTAATTGCAGGCTATCCTGTTCTCGCAGCAGCTGGCGAGCAATTAATGGAGAGCCGGGGTAGTAGCGCAGTTGGCCGCTACGGTTGAAGTGCTTCACCACGCCAATGTAGGGTTCCAGTTCGGCAGGCAAATCGTCCTGCTGCCAGATACGGGCGATCCCTTCCAGATATTCACCGGTACGTTCGGCATGCTCACTGCTCAGCTGATAACGGCCTGCGCCAGCATGGGTATCCAGATAGAGAAACGGTTTTTCTTTCTCTTTAAGCGATTCGATGATCAGGCTCTGGACGGTGTGTTTAAGGACGTCGGCGTGGTTGCCAGCGTGATAACTGTGGCGATAACTCAGCATGGGTAAACGTGTTCCAGGTTATAAACGTAGGCCCGAAAACAGCGCAATATCGGGCGAAAATAAAGCGTATCGCCACAGTATACAGAAAAGTCGTCACTGCCGCGAAAGCGCAACGCCTGGCATTGAAATCCTCTACACTTAACCCCATTGTACAAATTAATATGCACAGCGCCGGATACGCGCTTCATTCACTCTTTTCAACAGGACCGCGCTAATGACCAATCCATTGCTGACCCCCTTCGAACTGCCGCCGTTTTCTAAAATTCAGCCTGAGCACGTTGTGCCTGCCGTGACTAAGGCGCTGAACGATTGCCGCGAAAACGTTGAGCGAGTGGTTGCGCAGGGCGCGCCGTACACCTGGGAAAATCTTTGCCAGCCGTTGGCGGAAGTTGACGATGTGCTGGGGCGTATTTTCTCTCCGGTTAGCCACCTGAACTCGGTGAAAAACAGCCCGGAATTGCGCGAAGCCTACGAACAAACGCTGCCGCTGCTGTCTGAATACAGCACCTGGGTTGGACAACATGAAGGTCTGTACAAAGCGTACCGCGACCTGCGTGACGGCGATCATTACGCCACCCTGAACACCGCACAGAAAAAAGCGGTCGATAACGCGCTGCGCGATTTTGAGCTTTCTGGTATTGGTCTGCCGAAGGAAAAACAGCTGCGCTATGGTGAGATTGCCACACGCCTGTCTGAGCTGGGCAATCTCTACAGCAATAACGTCCTCGATGCCACGATGGGCTGGACTAAGCTGGTGACTGATGAAGCGGAACTCTCCGGCATGCCGGAAAGCGCGCTGGCGGCTGCAAAAGCCCAGGCTGATGCTAAACAGCAGGAAGGCTTCCTGTTAACGCTGGATATCCCAAGCTACCTGCCGGTGATGACCTACTGTGATAACCAGGGGCTGCGTGAGGAGATGTATCGCGCTTACTCCACTCGCGCGTCTGACCAGGGGCCAAACGCTGGTAAATGGGACAACAGCCCGATAATGGAAGAGATCCTCGCGCTGCGCCACGAGCTGGCACAGCTGCTGGGCTTTGAAAGCTACGCTTTTAAATCTCTGTCCACCAAAATGGCGGAAAACCCGCAGCAGGTACTCGACTTCCTGACGGACCTGGCGAAACGTGCCCGTCCTCAGGGTGAGAAAGAGCTGGCTCAACTGCGCGCCTTCGCGAAAGCGGAATTTGGTGTCGATGAGCTGCAGCCGTGGGATATCGCTTACTACAGCGAGAAACAAAAACAGCACCTCTATAGCATCAGCGACGAGCAACTGCGTCCATACTTCCCGGAAAACAAAGCCGTTAACGGCCTGTTTGAAGTGGTTAAACGTATTTACGGCATTACCGCTAAAGAGCGCACTGATGTTGACGTCTGGCACCCGGAAGTACGTTTCTTCGAACTGTATGACGAAAACAACGAACTGCGCGGCAGTTTCTATCTTGACCTGTATGCCCGTGAACATAAACGTGGCGGGGCGTGGATGGACGACTGCGTCGGCCAGATGCGTAAAGCCGACGGTACGCTGCAAAAGCCTGTTGCCTACCTGACCTGTAACTTTAACCGCCCGGTGAACGGCAAACCCGCGCTGTTTACCCACGATGAAGTGATCACCCTGTTCCACGAGTTCGGCCACGGTCTGCACCATATGCTGACCCGTATCGAAACTGCCGGTGTTTCAGGTATCAACGGCGTGCCGTGGGATGCGGTCGAACTGCCGAGCCAGTTTATGGAAAACTGGTGCTGGGAGCCCGAAGCGCTGGCATTTATCTCTGGTCACTTTGAGACCGGTGAGCCGCTGCCCAAGGAGCTGCTGGATAAAATGCTGGCGGCGAAAAATTACCAGGCGGCGCTGTTTATTCTGCGTCAACTGGAGTTTGGCCTGTTTGATTTCCGTCTGCACGCGGAGTTTAACCCACAGCAAGGGGCGAAAATCCTCGAAACGCTGGCGGAAATTAAAAAGCAGGTCGCCGTGGTGCCGGGCCCAACGTGGGGCCGCTTCCCACATGCCTTCAGCCACATTTTTGCTGGTGGCTATGCGGCGGGTTACTACAGCTACCTGTGGGCCGACGTGCTGGCGGCGGATGCATTCTCTCGCTTTGAAGATGAAGGGATTTTCAACCGTCAAACCGGACAATCGTTCCTCGATAACATTCTCACCCGTGGTGGTTCTGAAGAGCCGATGGAACTGTTCAAGCGCTTCCGTGGCCGTGAGCCGCAACTGGATGCAATGCTGGAGCATTACGGGATTAAAGGCTGATTATTCACGTGAAAATCTGCTTAGTAGATGAAACAGGCGCCGGAGACGGCGCCTTATCTGTTCTTGCCGCCCGCTGGAATCTTACGCACGATGAAGATAACCTGATGGCGCTGGTGATGACACCGGAACATCTGGAACTGCGTAAACGTGATGAGCCCAAACTCGGCGGTATCTTCGTGGATTTCGTTGGCGGTGCGATGGCCCATCGGCGCAAATTTGGCGGTGGTCGCGGCGAAGCGGTGGCGAAGGCGGTTGGCATTAAAGGCGATTACCTGCCGGATGTGGTCGATGCGACTGCAGGGCTGGGGCGCGATGCGTTTGTGCTGGCCTCGGTAGGCTGCCGCGTGCGAATGCTGGAACGTAACCCGGTCGTGGCGGCGCTGTTGGATGATGGCCTGGCGCGAGGGTATGCTGACCCGGAAATCGGTCCGTGGCTGCAGGAACGTTTACAACTGATCCACGCCTCAAGCCTGACGGCGTTAACCGATATCACCCCGCGTCCGCAGGTGGTGTACCTCGACCCGATGTTCCCGCATAAGCAGAAAAGCGCGCTGGTGAAAAAAGAGATGCGGGTGTTTCAGTCGTTGGTGGGGCCGGACCTGGATGCGGATGGGCTGCTGGAGCCTGCGCGTCAGCTAGCCACTAAACGTGTGGTAGTGAAGCGCCCGGATTACGCACCGCCGCTGGCGAATGTCGCCACGCCGAACGCGGTAGTTACGAAAGGGCATCGGTTTGATATTTACGCGGGGACTCCTGAATAGCCTTTCCACTTAACTCGATCATGGGTGGTGGTCATCATAATGCTCCCAAATCTTCGGATGTTGGCGCTTATTTAAAAATAAGCGCCAATGATATTAGCTTATTCACCTAAACCATTTTCGATTTCGGCGCTAAGTTTTTGTAATGCAATTTGGGCATCTTCACCCAGGAATACGATATTGACTTCATGGCCTTTTTTTATACCCAGGGACATGAGAGCCATTAGACTCTTTGCATTTACGTATTTATCACTTCTTGCAAGATTTGCGATCTTAACTTCACATTTAAAGGGTTTTAATGTCGCAACCAGGTTTGCTCCTGGACGAGCATGTAGACCATGCTCATTTTTTATGATGAAACGAGCATTGCAATTGGCATCAGGCATCATAATTAACACTGTGTCGTTGGAATTAAATTTTCAGCATCCAGCGCTAAATATTGCTGTGCAACATTAAGCGTCACAGGGTGATTTTTAGGTAAGCCAATGATTTCGGCAGCGGTAGTCAGCAATCCCATTCGTTGCATTTTCTGTTGCAGTTTGACAGAGGCTTGATCGTCTTCGGCATAATAAGCAAGGCCGCAAGCGATCGCTTTTGTGAGGGGGGTGTAATCGAGGTCGTGTTTAAGACAAAGTTGCACTACACCCATTAAGCGATCCTGATAAGCCAATTTCCGAATAGGATCATAGGCGACACGATGAATCGAATCCGGGAGTTCGTTTTTAGCTTTAGGTAAGTACTCCAGATCTTTTAATGCTTCACGCGTGATTTGTGGGTATTCGGTCATTACCGCAGTAATTGTGACATCGTGTACCGCATTGGCCAAATCTGAAACCTGAGGATCGGCTGAGGCATCAGGAATGGTTTTGTAACCTTTCAGATGTCCATACCAGGCGGTAGTAGCGTGAGGGCCATTGATGGTAAATACTTTGATGTCTTTAAGCATTTCCAGATGTTCGCGTGGCTCTAGCCATTCCACACCACTGATGTCGTTATAAAGAGGAGTTTGAATGATCAATGAGGCAACGGCGGTGCTGTCTATCTGGGTTGCGTAGTGCGTTTTGGCATCGGTGGAGCGTCTGACAATTGAGTCGCGGATCGCTACGTGGGTGTCGAACCATTGACGCGCTTCAGCAGATGGGATTGCGTCACGGTACCAGCCTTCAATATCTTTAATAATATGATTTTTATTTGTCAGGCAAATTAATGACATTTTTTTGTTTGGGTCAATATGATATTGATGCTCAAAACATTTGCCAAGATACTGAGCGGATTCTGCAAAATCCTCTGGATAAAGTGGACACATAATGACAGACGACTCAAGAAAGTCATTCATGACAGAATAGTTGTCATCGGTCAAAAAAGCATTAAAGTTGGTGATCTCGTGTAAAATGATGTCATCAGTACGAAAAACCTGAACGGTATATTTGTTTTCACGGTTCAGTTCATCAATAACTCTTTGGTCTTTATCCAGAAATGTTATATCCCAGCCAGCATTGTCAAATGTTTCGCCCACAAAGCCTTTACCAAGGCGGCCAGCGCCTATAATTAATACGCGTTTCATTATAACTCCTCATATTATTAGATATCCTTGCTCGTGAATATATGATTTATATCCTTGAGTGAGGACACCACAAAATTAGATCTGGTCTCAAGTTTTTCTTCGGTTACAAGAATGGCAACTTCATTTGAGACTTCAGCCATTTTTTGTTTGGTATAACACTCATCCAGATCGGGAATAGTTACACCGACTTCACTGTCAACATGCGCAACACCCATAAAGTATATATCCGGGCGAATAGCATTTAATTCACGAATAGTTTCAGCACCAATTAAAACCAAAGAGTTTTTATAAAGCCTGCCCCCTAATCCTATAACCTCTACATTCTTGTAATCACTTAATAAATGCAGAATAGGGATGTTATTAGAAACAACAGTGCATTTTAAATCTTTGGGTATTAGCTTTATGAGTTCGTAGTTAGTTGTTCCTCCGTCAATTAAAATGACGCTATTTTCTTTAATTAAATGTACGGCTTTCTTTGCCAGCTTTACTTTCTCATTGGTGTTCAGATCCTGCCGGATATTAAACTCAGTGATGGCAGGCCCGACGCGTATTGCGCCACTATGAACACGATGAATTACTCCTTGATTAGCAAGCTCATTTAAGTCGCGTCTTATGGTGTCCTCAGAAACCTTAAGACGCTCACTTAATTTACTGACAACAATCTTTTTCTCTTTCTCAAGTATTTGAAGAATAATATCTTGTCTTGCCGCTTTCATCGTAATGACTCATTTTATTCAGAGAATAATGAGTATATCTTAGATGTTTAGCACTTGTAAAATATATTCTATAGAGTTAGCGGTTCGTAATGCCTGAACATTCTTTTCTTCAATGCAAATTAAGGCGATTTTATTTAACAAGTCCATATGTTCGCCTTCTTTACCCGCGATACCTATGGTTAAATAGGCAGTATTTCCATCACCAAAGTCTATACCGTCAGGAAACTGTACTAAAGAAATGCCTGACTTAATGATTTCGCAATCTGAACCATCCGTACCATGTGGTATTGCTAAACCATTGCCTAAATAAGTTGAAACAATCTCCTCTCTGAGTTTCATTCTCTGAACGTATTTATCTGTCACATAGCCATTCATTTTCAGAATATTTCCAGTAAGGGTTATAGCTTCAAATTTATCGTTGGCATGTGCATTAAGAATAATGTTCTCGGGGATAAAGATGTCACTCATGCTGGCACCTCTTCATGGTTTTCATGATTATGCGATTTTATAAACGCAACTGTTTCGTCATAATCACTCAACTTAATAAAGTTATTAACGGTCATAAACACAGTATCGGTGTTTTCACAGCTTAATTTTGCGCGCTCAAGGAGCCCAGATAAAGTAATTACCATATCGTAGTCTCTACCCACTCGGTTTGCTGAATCGTTAATAACCTTAATATAGCCGAGCCTTTCTTCTTGTAGTCGTTTACGTAGAACAGAAGCGCCCATTGCGCTAGAACCCATCCCGGAATCACATGCGACCAATATACGTTGCACCTTTTTTACGCTGGTATTGGATAAGCCCGGGACAAAATCAGCCACAGATTTAACCTGACGCCCGCCAACAGTCACTGGGCTTTCATCATCATCTTCTGAACCGGGGCTGATTTTAAGTATTAACCAGCCCAGCGCGCATGACACGATAAATCCTGCGCTGATGGACACCAGATTGGCAACGATGGCGCTTTTCGGCGTCATCATGGCGATAGCGATTAAACTGCCTGGAGATGCAACGCCGATCAACCCGCCTTCCATGATGACTTGTAAGAATAAGGAGACGGCAAGTCCTCCCATTGTGGCGAATACCAGTAATGGATTTGCCAGCACAAACGGAAAATAGACTTCACCGATCCCCGCTATACCTGCAATAAACATCGCCATCGGTGCTGTTTTCTTCGCGCGTCCACGTCCAAACAGGGCTATCGCCATTAATGTTCCGAGCAGTGGGCCATTATTGGTATCAACCAGGAACATGATTGATTTACCCAGTTCGGGAACCTGGGCGAAACCAATTGGTGCGAGAATGCCGTGGTTAACCACATTATTCAGGAACAGAACCTGAGCGGGCGCCATAAACACTGACAGTAAAGGGAGTAAATTATTGCTGGTACACCAGTTTACCCCTGACGTGATAATGACAATCAGCAGGCGGATAACCGGCCCAACGGTCATATAGGCGAAAATAGCGCATATCAGGCCAATAATTCCGAGACTGAAATTATTGACGAACATTTCAAATCCCGGCTTAATTTTGTCCTGCACTTTTTGGTCAAATTTCTTCAACAGCCAGGAAGAGAGTGGCCCCATGACCATCGCCCCACTGATCATCGTGATTTCTGACCCGACGATAACGCCCATTGTCGCGAATGCAGCAATGACCCCTCCACGTTGACCGTGGATGTTATATCCTGCGGTATAGCCAATCAGTAATGGAAAAAGGTAATTCAGGATTGGGCCAACCATTTCACCTAATTTTTCATTAGGGAACCAGCCATTAGGGATAAAGATGGCGGCCATTAAACCCCATCCCACAAACGCTCCCAGATTCGGCATAACCATGCCGCTCATAACTCCACCAAACTTTCTAATTTTTGCTAACGCAGGGCTATTGGCAATTCGACTGTTCCCCATGGTCGGCTCCATTCTTATATTGATGAGTGATTAATGATGCGATTTACCGCCGGTAATATTGATTACGGACCCGGTGATATAAGAAGAATGATCGGAAACCAGGAAAGAGATCAGGTCGGCAATCTCTTCAAGTTTCCCCGGACGACCAAGAGGAATAATGCCTTTATAGTCTTTATGAACATGATTTGGATCGGTTCCTCGTGTGTAAGCCAGCGCCCGGAAATTGGCTTCGCTGTTCATTGGCGTTGGTACATTGATGGCTGGCTCAACGCTAACAACGCGCACATTGTGGGGGCCCAGCTCTTTCGCCCATGAAAATGTGAAGGCGTTAACGGCGGCTTTCGTTGCGGAATAGCAGCTCTGCCCGCGTGAACCCTGAACACCAGCTTCGGAAGTCATATTGATAATGACGCCGGATTCTTGTTCGACCATCTGGCGCCCAATGGACTGCGATACCAGAAAAACAGCTTTCTGGTTAACGTTGACCATAAAGTCGAAATCATCTTCGCTCAGTTCATATTCTGGTTTTTCCTTAAATACATCGACTAACAGGCGTGGACGGCTGACACCAGCATTGTTGACTAAACCGTCTATATGACCAAACCTCTTTACCACTGAGGCCGTGAGCTGCTCAACTTCTGTTTTTTTGGTCACATCGCATTTGATGAAGATGATGTCGTCGAACTGGCTGAAGTTTTTATTGGGTGATAAATCGGCATAAACCACGGTTGCACCGTTGGCGTAGAGATTCTCAACCATTTTTTCACCCAGGCCCATACTGCCACCCGTCACGACCACGACTTTACCGGAAAGATCCAACCACTTTGTTGCTTGATCCATTTACGTTCTCCCACTTTTCACGATTGACTGACAGCAGCTGCCTGGGTATTTGACATTCGATGCCCGCAGCATATTGTTTACATGTTGATGCGGTTTTTTGCGTGTTTATAATCTATGCGCAGAAAAACGCATTGCCTACGAAGATCGTTGATTTTTGCGATGCTAATCACAGGATACATTTTAAATTCTTTTAATTCAGTTGGTTGCTTATATTTCTTGTGTTTTGCGTAAAGGATCGCATTTGTGGTGTGTACGATTGTTAATCGATTCATTAATGCGTTTATTTGCGCGTTTGCTTTTTTAATGCGTCTTTATGCGTGATTAAAATTGAGGGGAATAATTGATAAAGAAGCATGTATATAACTGATGGGGCATTGCTGGGGAGGTTGTATGGCACTGGCGACTTCCTGACAGAGTGATTGTCCGTCAGGAAGACTATGTTTACTGGAGGTTAGACAAACGGTGCGTATGGGTCAGCCATCTCAAATGCGACGGCTCTTTCCGCTTTCGGCGGATAAATCAGTTCACTGACAATCGAGACTTTCAGTTTCTTCGCTTCTGCGCGAGTGAGTTTGACCTGCTGATCCCATCCTTCGGTATACACCGCGCCCCACGCGCCGAGATCCAGACAGGTGACGTACATCTCCTGACGGTACGGTGAAGGTTCTACTCCCAGCAGGCTTGCAGCGGCGTTATTACCGGCAAATTTACCCAACAAAATAGCGTGCTGGCAGGTCATTAACGCATAGTTGCCTTTGTCATCGGTGGCGGCGTAGGCCACATCGCCAGTGGCGTAGATATCATCATGACCCACGACCTGCAGATTGGCATTCACATGCAGGCGACTCTGTCGATCGCGCGGGGCGTTAATCTGTGCTGTCAGGCTATTGGCCTGCACGCCGACGGTCCAGATAACTGTCTGAGAGGCAATAACCTGCCCATCTTTCAGCGTTACGCCGCCGGCATCCACGCTTTCTACTTCTGCATTTACCAACCATTCGATGCCCAGTTCAGCGGAGGCTTCGATTATCACGTCGCGTAATTCCTGGCTCCAGCGCCCGGCAGGCTGAGCACCGCGTTCAACTACGACCACTCTGGTCTTAGCATCGGCACCCAGAATCTCACGCAGACGACCAGGCAATTCCAGCGCCATCTCAATCCCGGTAAAGCCGCCACCACAGACCACCACCGTATTGCGAGCCTCACTTTCCGGCTGTAATGCCAGGTCTGTAATGTGCTGCTCCAGTGCGGTGGCGCTCTCGAGCTGGTCGAGGTCAAACGCATGCTCGGCTGCACCGACAACGGCGTCGCGGTTAACGTGACTCCCGCTGGCGAGTACCAGGCGGTCGTAGCGGCGCAGATGAATTTCACCGTTGGCATCTTTCCAGCTCACCTCTTTAGAGTCCGGGATGATCTGCTCGACGCGACCTTGCAGGAAGTTGACGCCGGTAACGTCAAACAAGGGTTGCAGTGGGGCGACCAGGGTTTGTACGGCGCGTTCATAAAAGCGTGGGCGGACACGCAGCTCTGGCTGTGGTGCAATTACTGTAATATCAATGGCCTGCTGATGTTTATCCGCCAGTCGTGCGGCGCTTAATGCTGCCCACATACCGGCAAAACCGGCGCCCACGATCAGAATTCGTTTACGCATTGGGGGGTTCTCTCTGGTGACTACGAACAATTTACTCGGATTTTATTTGTCGTAGTTAAGGATTGCAATGCGATCAGGAACCTTTTTGTCCTGATGTCGTAGAGTGTTTGATTATCTATTTGATAAATATATGATTAAAGTTTTTATATAAATATGGGTTGTGCTGCTGTCTGGAATGAATGAGACGAAAAAGCTACAATTAACTCAGATTCATTTTGGCTGAGATAAGAGAATGGCATTTTACAGTTCCGGGGTTGAGTACGGCATTCATAGCCTGATGTGTATGGTCGACAGCAAGGGCGACGCGCGGGATATGAGCGTGCGGGAAATTGCCGAGCTGCAAAGCGTGCCGTATGACTACCTGGCGAAAATTTTCACCCGTTTGTCGAAAGCGGGCCTGGTGCGCAGCATTGAGGGAAAGGGGGGCGGTTTCCAGTTGGCTAAACTTGCTGAACACATTACGGTGCTGGACGTGGTGAATGCCATTGATGGCGATAAGCGCATCTTTGAGTGTCGTGAGATTCGCCAGCGGCTGGCGCTATTTGAGGAGCATCCGCCGGAGTGGGCCTGTGAAGGCATTTGTGGTGTGCGCTCGGTAATGGATATGGCTCAGCAGCGAATGGAAGAAGCGCTCGGTCAGCATACGATTCTGGATTTGGCGCGCAAAATGTACCGCAAAGCGCCGGACACTTTTGTGGTCGAAGTTCAGGAGTGGATTAACGCTCGCAAAGGGTAGCGATTGAAAATTCCCGGTGCTCATCCTCGGTTAGAAGCGTTTTCCACTGGCGTGATAAAACTGAAGTCTTAATCAACGCAATATCGTTCATGGTCATGTCCATGCATGATGACCTGTTTGTATAAACTACGCTCTTACAATGCAGGACTTAAAAGGCAAAAAAAAACCGCGATGTGACTCGCGGTTAATGATAAAAAAGCTTATTTACTGCTATCTGGCGTATTAATCATTCGGTTCAGCCAAGGCACCATAATCGCCATCACCACCGTGACAGCCAGGGTGACCAGGCCTATCTTACTGAAGACGTTGGTGTAGATCGGCAGCGTTTGCAGCGGGTCGGTGATGTTCTCCGGTACGGCAGTAAACGTGGCGACATACCCGCCCATCAGGAAGGCGGCGGCTTGCGTCAGGAACCACATCCCGAGAATAAAGCCCATCAGGTGCTGCGGCACGAGAGCGGCGACCATCGCCAATCCCAGGGCACTAATCAGCAGTTCACCCAGGCTCTGGAACAGATATACCAGCACGATAAACCACGGCGACGTCAGCCCCTGCGCATCCGCAAACCACATCCCGGCAGCGGCTGCCGTCAGGAAGCCCAACGAGCACAGGAACATACCGAGCGTAAATTTCATCGGCATAGTCAGGTCTTTGCCTTTGTTTCCCAGACGGGTATAGATCGCGGCCAGTACCGGACTTGCCAGCACCACCCAGAACGGGTTCAGCGCCTGGAAGCTCACTGGGTTAATGGCGAAACCGAGAATTTCATGGTGCACGTTATTGATAGCAAAGAAGTTCAGCGATGTCGGCATCTGCGCGTACAGCACGTAGAACACAACCGCTTCCAGCATCAGGATGAAGGCCACGAACATCTTGTTGCGCCCGGTTTTATCCAGTTTGAATGCCTGACGGAAGAAGATGATAGTCACGGCAATCGACAGGACGATCAGCACCAGGTTGGCAATCTGCACGTTGTGCATCAGCCAGGCGCAGATAAATACCATCACTACCGTACCGGCCAGCACGTACAGCAGATTACGGAAATTCAGTGGCTTATGGTCTGGCTCAGAACCGATATTTTTTACCATCCCACGGCAGGCAAAGTAGACCAGCAGCGCGACAATAAGCCCGGCCCCGCACAGGTTGTAGGTCACCGCGTAGCCAAACTTATCGGCAATCACCGGCGCCAGCGACAGCGACAGCAACGAACCGATGTTAATCGACATATAAAACAGGGTGAAAGCACCGTCCAGACGGGCGTCTTTTGGTGGATAGCATTTTGACAACAGGCTTGCCGGGTTGGCTTTAAACAGCCCGTTACCGACGGCAATGGTACCCAAAGCAATAAAGATCAGATCGGGCTTGAGCAGCGACATCCCGGTCATGAAGTAGCCGATTGCCAGCACAATGGCACCGAGAACCAGCGTGCGCTTAGTGCCTAACAGGTGGTCGCCGACGTAGCCGCCGATCGAGATCAGGCCGTAGACCAGCGCAGCAAAGGCACCAAAGGTGACAAATGCCTGTTCCTGTGAAAATCCTAGCTGCTTAACAAAGAATACCGCCAGGATGCCCTGAACGCCGTAATAGCCAAATCGTTCCCATAATTCTACAAAGAAGATCATGAAGAACGGACGAGGTTGCTGCAGCAAGCCCGTAGGTGCAGTTTTATTCATATTCCATCGCCTTTCAAAGCCATCCCGAAAAGTATGAACGCGTATGCTTAAACGCGCCGAAAAAGTCTTATTTTGTTATAGACTGCGGCTATTAGCCGCGAGAGTAGAGTATTATAGAGATTGTTTTCGATCCAATTAGTTGATCACACTAATTATGATTTGTTTGTTGGATTGATGTACTAATTTTGTCCGAGTGATAAAAACAAAAACGCCCGCACAGGCGGGCGTTTACAGGCTTAACTACTTGCAGCAGGCCGGGCTATTTCCCGGCGGCAAGCATTTTATGCTTCTTCGTCGTCACGCAGCGGAACAATCAACATGTCGACGTGGACGGTGTTGATCAGTTGGCGCGCGGAGGACATCAGTTTGCTCCAGAAATCCTGGTGGTGACCACAAACGACCAGATCCATGTCGTATTTTTTGATGGCATCAACCAGAACCTGACCCAGGTCGCCGCTACCGCTCAGGGTTTCGGTGATTGGGTAGCCTGCGTTGGTGGACAGCTCGGTTAACGCGTGGTGGGTTTCTTCAGAAATGCGTTTCTGCATGTCGCCCAGATTCACGTCGATAAGGCCGGTGTACAGGTCGGAATAGTTTACGTCAACGTGGATAAGGGAAACTTTAGCATTGTAAGGCCGCGCCATAGAGACCGCTTTTTCAACCAGAACTTTGCTTTCCGGAGAAAGATCAACCGCGATAAGAATGTGTTTATAAGCCATAGTGTTACTCCTTCCATAAGTTGTCGATGACTAGCCTGCTGGCGTTTCTCTGCCGCCGCGTCATCCGCGTCCTGCGAACCTTGTGCGCGGGGCTAGCCCAGTCGTAAAAACGTACCATATAAGGACTATCCTTACATTATAGCGACCAGAATAATCCGTCAATCCGCCTTGCTTGCCAAGCAGTTAAACAAATTTTTTAGTTAATTGCATTGATAGCGATTAACCTTCTGGCAAAAAAATTAACTAATCTCCTACACTATCTAGAGGGGCGTTCGAATGCGTGATACTAATACGAACGGTTTCTTCAGTACTCTTCACTGAATGGTTTGGCAGGGTATCGGGGAGCGGTAGTCCCGGAAAGGAGTTCCGTGGGCGGGTCGCCGGGGAGGGGGTATGATAAGCACCATTGCATTGTTCTGGGCTTTATGTGTCGTTTGCATTGTTAATATGGCGCGCTATTTTTCTTCGCTACGCGCACTGCTAGTAGTACTTCGTGGTTGCGATCCATTGCTTTACCAGTATGTAGATGGAGGGGGCTTTTTTACCTCGCATGGGCAACCGAACAAGCAGATGCGTCTGGTGTGGTATATCTACGCTCAGCGTTACCGCGATCATCATGATGATGAATTTATTCGCCGCTGTGAGCGGGTTCGCGGTCAGTTCATTCTCACCAGCGCGCTATGCGGTCTGGTGCTAATCAGCATGGTTGCGCTGATTATCTGGCACTGATTCCAATGACAGATACAAAAAAAGCGGGCCAGTTTCCTGATCCGCTTTTTTACCGCGCATTCTCTTAGATAAGCTTCAGGGAGAGCCAGTATAGCCCGCCGGAAAGAAGAATTGCTGCTGGCAGGGTGAAGACCCAGGCCATCAGAATGCTGGTCACCGTTTTACGCTGCAAACCGCCGCCATCAACAACCATCGTTCCCGCAACGGAAGAGGAGAGAACGTGTGTGGTGGAAACGGGCATACCGGTGTAGCTGGCAAGACCGATAGAGACTGCGGCGGTCATCTGCGCCGACATCCCCTGGGCATAGGTCATGCCTTTCTTACCGATTTTCTCACCGATAGTGGTTGCCACGCGACGCCAGCCAATCATCGTACCAATACCCAGCGCCAGTGCGACGGCCATAATGATCCAGATAGGCGCGTACTCAATGGTGCTCAGCATGTCAGATTTCAGTTTCTTCAGCAGACGCTGATCGTCAGCGCTTACGCCAGGCAGCTTAACCACTTTATCGGTGGTATCAGAGATGCACAGCATAATACGGCGCAACTGACCACGCTGTTCGACGCTTAACTTGTCGTAGGTTTCCAGATTCGCCAGCATACCTTTCGCACGTTCCAGCGCGTTGATGGTATTCGCCGGGTGGCAATGGAACTCGGTCGGCGTCGCTGGTGCCGCATCCGTCGGGGACGGAATCAGCTGGTCTACGCCTGTGGCCTGTTTAAGCAGGTCAGGGCGCTGCTGGAAGAAGACTTCGACGTTATTGATTGCATCGCGGGTACGGGTAATTTCGTAACCGGAAGCATTCATATTCACCACGAAACCTGCTGGCGCTACGCCAATCAGCACTAGCATCACCAGACCAATGCCTTTCTGACCATCGTTCGCGCCGTGGGAGAACGCCACGCCGATAGCGGAGAGGATCAGTGCAATACGCGTCCAGAACGGCGGCTTTTTCTTTCCGTCTTTCTTTTCACGTTCTGCCGGCGTCAGGTGGATACGGGCACGTTTTTTCGTACCGCTCCAGTAGCGACGCAGAATGAAAATAAGACCACCTGCAACTACCAGACCGACAATAGGTGAGATGATAAGCGAGGCAAAAATACCGATAACTTTCGGGATGTTAAGTGCATCCACCACCGAGGTGCCGTTCATCAGCGCATTGGTTAAACCAATACCGATAATGGCGCCAATCAGCGTGTGGGAGCTGGATGCAGGCAGACCAAAGTACCAGGTACCCAGGTTCCAGATAATTGCCGCCAGCAACATGGAGAACACCATGGCGAGGCCATGTGACGATCCCATATTAAGCAGCAGATCCGTTGGTAACATATGCACGATGGCATACGCCACGCTGAGACCGCCCAGCAAAACACCAAAGAAGTTGAACACCGCAGCCATGACCACCGCCAATTGCGAACGCATTGCACGGGTATAGATCACAGTTGCGACAGCATTGGCTGTATCATGGAAGCCATTAATTGCTTCGTAGAACAGCACGAAAGCCAGAGCAAGCAATAGTAAAAGCCCGGTATGTAAATCCAGGCCAGCAAACAAATGTAGCATAGGACGTTACGCCATTTTGAGGACATGAACGCGGCGCATTATCAGTGACTTTGGCGGCGCGGGCAAAGTGAAATATAGAGTTTTTTTGATTTGTCTCCTGCTTTGTTTTACACCACTAAAGAATTATCCTATATATTTCAGATAAATACCCTTTATCGGTAGTTTGGTGCTGGTGCGACCACTGAGGAATCTTTACAATTCACTCCCGCTTTTTAGAGAGGATCGCAACGTGGAAAGGTTTGATACCGTTATTATAGGCGCTGGCGCAGCGGGTATGTTTTGTGCCGCGCAGGCAGGACAAGCAGGTAGTCGCGTACTGCTAATTGATAATGGTAAAAAGCCCGGGCGCAAGATTCTCATGTCTGGCGGGGGCCGCTGCAACTTTACCAACCTTTATGTCGAGCCGGCTGCGTATTTGAGTCAAAACCCGCATTTTTGCAAATCGGCGCTGGCGCGTTATACACAGTGGGATTTTATCGATCTGGTGGGTAAGCACGGTATTGCCTGGCATGAAAAAACGCTAGGCCAGCTTTTCTGCGATGATTCCGCCCAGCAAATTGTCGATATGCTGGTGGATGAGTGTGAAAAAGGTAACGTAACTATGCGGTTACGTAGCGAAATCCTGAGCGTTGAGCGAGATGGTGACGATTTTATCCTGGAATTGAATGGGATGAGTGTCGGCACGAAAAAGCTGGTTATTGCCTCCGGTGGTCTCTCTATGCCGGGTCTGGGCGCGACGCCGTTTGGTTATAAAATTGCGGAACAGTTCGGCCTGAACGTTTTGCCTACGCGCGCAGGTCTGGTGCCTTTCACCTTACATAAGCCGCTACTGGAGCAGCTTCAGGTGCTCTCTGGCGTATCCGTTTCTTCCGTTATCACCGCCGAGGACGGCACCGTATTTCGTGAAAACCTGCTCTTTACGCACCGCGGGCTTTCTGGTCCGGCCGTGCTGCAAATTTCCAGTTTTTGGCAGCCAGGTGAATTTGTCAGCATTAATTTGTTGCCGGATGTTGACCTCGCGAGCTTCCTCGATGACCAACGTAGCGCACACCCTAATCAAAGCTTAAAGAACACCCTGGCAATGCAGTTGCCAAAGCGTCTGGTGGAATGTTTACAGCAGTTAGGGCAAATCCCGGATGTCTCGCTGAAGCAGCTTAATGTGCGCGATCAGCAAACGCTGGTTGAGACGCTGACTGAGTGGCGGGTGCAGCCGAACGGTACGGAAGGGTATCGTACCGCTGAAGTCACGTTGGGCGGCGTCGATACCAACGAGCTGTCATCGCGCACGATGGAAGCGCGCAAAGTGCCGGGACTCTACTTTATCGGCGAAGTCATGGACGTCACCGGCTGGCTGGGCGGCTATAACTTCCAGTGGGCGTGGTCGAGCGCCTGGGCATGCGCGCAGGATTTGACACCTGCCTGACCGTGGTGCCCGACAACCTGGGCTGTCGGGCGTTATCATTAGTTCAGACCAAGAAAATACTGGGCGATTTTAAAGTAGATAATCAACCCGGTACCGTCGATAAGCGTGGCGATAAACGGGGCCGAAACCACGGCGGGATCAATGCCGATACGCTTGAGCACCATGGGGATCACTGATGACACCACGGCGCTCCACAACGTAATGCAAACCAGCGTCAGGCTGACGATTAGCGTGATTTCCACTCCGATACCCATCATCCACGCGCGCAAGCAGCCAGCCAGACCCAGCGTCAGGGCAATCAGCAGCGAAGTTGAAACTTCTTTGCGGATCACCCGACCCATATCGCGCAGCCGCACTTCTCCCAGCGCCATTGAACGTACCAGCGTTGAGGTGATCTGCGTACCGCTGTTGCCGCCAGTACCAATTAATAGTGGAATAAAAAAGGCCAGTGCAATAGCAGATTCCAGCGCCTCTTCAAAATGTTGAAGAACGCTGCTGGTATAGGCCTCTGCGACAAAAAGTAGCAGGAGCCAGACAGAACGTTTTTTCCACAATGTCCACGGGCTAATCTCCAGGTAGGGTTTTTCCAGCGGCAACGTTGCCCCCTGAAGCTGAACATCTTCGGTAACATCATCTTCCTGTAGATGAGCGATCTCTTTTTCCATCAGACAACCGACCAGCTCACCTTTCTCAACGACAGCCACCAGATCGAGTTCGCGTTCGGCTAACTCGGCAACGACCTGTGCCCGTTCATCATCAGGCTTTACATGAAACAAACAACTGTCCGTAAGATGGTTGATGTTCAGCGATGTATCTTTTTCCTGCAATAAGCGCTTGATGGATAACACCCCGCGCAGCGCTTTTCCAGCTACAACAAAGACCTGGCCTGGAATATCATCCGTTGTGAGCTGGGAGACAAAGTATTCACGAGCGCCGTTCACGCTGAGATGATCCGGCAGGGTAATAAAATCGGTGCGCATATATTGCGCGATAGCATCGCCATTGAAATCCGGCATAGGATGATGGGCGGCGCAGAGTGGCATAGATGACATGGTGTAATTCCCTATAAAAATCTCTCATAGGGGCGAACAAGACAGGGTTAGCGCAGGCGGATCCCTACGTCCTGGTTTTAGCACTGAACAACGTATCTGTCCGATGGTGAAATCGTCAGAAGTTACCTTGGCAACACCTTGATTCGATGGATGCCTGTATTTCCCTGAGTGGCCTCTCTCGATACCAGCAGGGCGGTAACTTGTATTTGTACAGGAGCCTCGCCATAACGAGATCGGTAAATGAGCCACTATTATAGCGATGTCTAATTATTGATTATGTTTATAGTTGTGAATGTTTATCAATCGTTGATATACGAAATATTCCCTGTGCCAGAGCGCGATAGGGCTGAAGTGGAAACTACAACCGAATAGACATATTGAATCCAGGTGTTAGTATTCAATAGACAGCAGTTATGAGTATGCGTGTTTCATTTCCGGCCAGGAACGCTGATGATGACAACATTACTACCCGATTTCACAGCATTTTCGTCATTCACTTCCTGCGCGGCGCAGGTTGCCTTAACGCCTGTCCGCTCTCTGGCCATGGTTTCTTATTCCTTCTCATCCCGGATGGAATCTCCCGCTGAATAGCTATTCAGTGGGCTTTGTGACACGCATCGTTTGATAACAGGGATTACGGCGGGTCGAATATGGATAAGTTTAAGCGTCATGTGATGTGGTGGGGGACGGGCACCCTGGTCGTGGTGGCTGCGATAGCATGGTGGATGCTCCGTCCTGCCGGAATACCGGAGGGGTTCGCAGCCAGCAACGGCAGAATTGAAGCCACCGAAGTGGATATTGCTACCAAGATTGCCGGGCGAATTGACACGATCCTTGTGTCGGAAGGGCAGTTCGTTCGGCAGGGCGAGGTGTTGGCGAAAATGGATACTCGCGTGCTGCAGGAGCAGCGGCTGGAAGCGATCGCGCAAATCAAAGAGGCCGAAAGCGCGGTGGCGGCGGCGCGAGCGCTGCTGGAACAGCGGCAAAGTGAAATGCGCGCCGCGCAGTCGGTAGTAAAACAGCGCGAGGCGGAGCTGCAGTCGGTTTCTAAACGCCACGTGCGTTCCCGTTCGCTATCCCAGCGTGGGGCCGTGTCTGAGCAACAACTGGATGACGATCGGGCCGCGGCAGAAAGCGCACGTGCGGCGCTGGAATCCGCAAAGGCGCAGGTCTCAGCGGCAAAAGCCGCAATTGAAGCCGCTCGCACCAGCATCATTCAGGCGCAAACCCGCGTAGAAGCCGCGCAGGCCACCGAACGTCGTATTGCGGCTGATATTGATGACAGTGAGCTGAAAGCCCCGCGCGATGGTCGCGTGCAGTACCGCGTTGCTGAGCCGGGTGAGGTGCTTTCTGCGGGTGGGCGCGTCCTGAATATGGTCGATCTCAGCGATGTCTACATGACGTTCTTCTTGCCTACCGAACAGGCTGGCTTACTGAAGATTGGCGGCGAAGCGCGCCTGGTGCTGGATGCCGCACCGGATCTGCGTGTTCCGGCGACCATCAGCTTTGTGGCAAGCGTCGCGCAGTTCACACCGAAAACGGTCGAAACCAGCGATGAGCGGCTGAAGCTGATGTTCCGCGTTAAAGCGCGTATCCCGCCAGAGCTATTGCAGCAGCATCTCGAGTACGTGAAAACCGGTCTGCCGGGCATGGCGTGGGTGCGTGTCGATGAAAATCGAGCCTGGCCTGACGACCTGATGGTGAGGTTGCCGCAATGACGCATCTGGCGCTGGTTCCCGTTCCTCCCGTGGCGCACCTTGACGGCGTGAGTCAGCATTACGGGAAAACGGTAGCGCTGAACAATATCACGCTGGATATCCCCGCCCGCTGTATGGTGGGGCTGATTGGCCCGGATGGCGTCGGAAAATCAAGCCTGCTGTCGCTCATCTCCGGCGCGCGAGTCATTGAACACGGTAACGTGATGGTGCTGGGCGGCGATATGCGCGACCCTAAACATCGCCGGGATGTCTGCCCGCGCATTGCCTGGATGCCGCAGGGGCTGGGGAAAAACCTGTACCACACGCTGTCGGTGTATGAGAACGTCGATTTCTTTGCCCGGCTGTTTGGCCATGACAAAGCGGAGCGCGAAGCGCGGATTACCGAGCTGCTGAACAGCACCGGACTGGCGCCGTTTCGCGATCGTCCGGCCGGGAAACTCTCGGGTGGGATGAAGCAAAAGCTGGGGCTGTGCTGCGCGTTGATCCATGACCCGGAACTGTTAATTCTCGATGAACCTACCACCGGGGTAGACCCGCTGTCCCGCGCCCAGTTCTGGGATCTGATTAACAGCATTCGCCAACGGCAGACCAACATGAGCGTGCTGGTTGCGACCGCCTACATGGAAGAAGCTGAGCGCTTTGACTGGCTGGTGGCGATGAACGCCGGGGAGGTGCTGGCCACCGGGAGCGCGCAGCAGCTACGCGAAAAAACCAACTCCGACACGCTGGAGCAGGCGTTTATCACGCTGTTACCCGAAGCCCAGCGTCAGGCGCATAAGCCAGTGGTGATCCCGCCGTATCACGCTGAGCAGGAAGAGATTGCCATCGAGGCGAAAGATCTGACCATGCGCTTCGGCAAGTTCGTGGCCGTTGACCACGTTAACTTTCGTATTCCGCGCGGGGAAATCTTCGGTTTTCTCGGCTCCAACGGCTGCGGTAAATCCACCACCATGAAAATGCTCACCGGGCTGCTACCCGCAAGTGAAGGTGAGGCGTGGCTGTTTGGGCAAGCGGTTGACCCGAAGAATATCGATACCCGTCGCCGGGTAGGCTATATGTCGCAGGCGTTTTCGCTCTACAGCGAGCTGACCGTACGGCAAAACCTCGAGCTACACGCGCGGTTGTTCCATATCCCCGAAGCAGAAATCCCGGGGCGGGTACAAGAGATGAGTGAGCGCTTTTCGCTGACCGATGTCGAAGACGCGTTGCCCGGCGCGCTGCCGTTGGGGATCCGTCAACGCCTGTCGCTGGCGGTGGCGGTGATCCATCGCCCGGAGATGCTCATTCTCGATGAACCAACCTCCGGGGTCGATCCGGTGGCGAGAGACATGTTCTGGCAACTGATGGTCGATCTGTCGCGTCAGGATAAAGTGACCATTTTTATCTCCACCCATTTTATGAACGAAGCGGAGCGCTGCGACCGCATGTCGCTGATGCACGCCGGAAAAGTCCTGGCCAGCGGTACGCCGCAGGAGCTGGTGAAACAGCGTGGTGCCGCCAGTCTGGAAGAAGCGTTTATCTCCTGGTTACAGGAAGCGGCAGGTCCGGCGCCGGAGGCTCAGTTACCGCCAGCCAATGTCCCGGCAGTGCATGAAAACAGTCAGCCGCCGCACCAGGGATTTAGCCTGCGGCGCTTGTTCAGCTACAGCCGCCGCGAAGCGCTGGAGCTGCGACGTGACCCGGTACGTTCAACGCTGGCGCTGATGGGCACGGTGATCCTGATGCTGATCATGGGCTACGGCATCAGCATGGATGTGGAAAACCTGCGTTTTTCGGTGCTCGATCGTGACCAGACAGTCAGCAGCCAGGCGTGGACGCTGAATCTGGCGGGATCGCGCTATTTTATCGAGCAGCCGCCGCTCACCAGTTATGACGAGCTGGACAAACGGATGCGCTCGGGCGAAGTCGCGGTAGCCATAGAGATCCCGCCAAATTTTGGCCGCGATATCGCGCGTGGAACGCCGGTGAAGATTGGCGTCTGGGTCGATGGCGCAATGCCGAGCCGTGCGGAAACGGTCAGAGGTTACGTGCAGGCGATGCACCAGACCTGGCTGCAGGATGTGATGGCGCGTCAGCCAAATACCAGCGGGCAAAACGGACTGATGACCATTGAAACTCGCTATCGTTACAACCCGGATGTGAAAAGCCTGCCAGCGATTGTTCCGGCGGTGATCCCGCTGCTGTTGATGATGATCCCCTCCATGCTCAGCGCTCTGAGCGTGGTGCGTGAGAAAGAGCTGGGGTCGATTATCAACCTGTACGTGACGCCCACTACCCGCAGCGAGTTTTTACTCGGCAAACAGTTGCCTTACATCGTGCTGGGCATGCTGAACTTCCTGCTGCTGTGCGCGCTGTCGGTGTTTGTATTCGGCGTCCCGCATAAGGGGAGTTTTGTGACCCTGACGCTGGCCGCGCTGCTGTACGTCACCATTGCCACCGGGCTGGGATTGTTAATCTCCACGTTTATGAAAAGTCAGATCGCCGCCATTTTTGGTACGGCGATTATTACGCTGATCCCGGCGACGCAGTTTTCCGGGATGATCGACCCGGTCGCCTCACTGGAAGGGCCGGGACGGTGGATTGGCGAAATTTACCCAACCAGCCATTTTCTGACCATCGCGCGCGGGACGTTCTCGAAAGCGCTGGATCTGACCGATCTCTGGCCGCTGTTTATTCCGCTGGCGGTAGCCATTCCAGTGGTCATTGGTCTGAGCGTATTACTGCTGAAAAAACAGGAGGGGTGATGCGCCGATTACGGAATATTTATAACCTCGGCATCAAAGAGTTACGCAGCCTGCTGGGTGATAAAGCGATGCTGACGCTGATCGTCTTCGCCTTCACGGTCTCGGTTTACTCTTCTGCGACCGTTCTGCCAGGGTCGCTGCACCTGGCGCCGATTGCCATTGCCGATATGGACCAGTCGCAGTTGTCGAATCGCATTGTGAACAGTTTTTATCGTCCGTGGTTTTTACCGCCGGAGATGATTACCGCCGATGAGATGGATGCCGGGCTGGATGCCGGGCGCTATACCTTCGCCGTGAACATTCCGCCTGATTTTCAGCGCGATGTACTGGCCGGGCGGCAGCCGGATATTCAGGTTAACGTCGATGCCACGCGGATGAGCCAGGCCTTTACCGGCAACAGCTATATCCAGAATATCATCAGTGGCGAGGTGAACAGCTTTGTGTCGCGTTACCGCGATAACAGCGAGCTGCCGGTGGCGCTGGAAATGCGTATGCGCTTTAACCCTAATCTGGAACCCGCCCGCTTTGGCGCGGTGATGGCGATTATCAACAACATCACCATGCTGGCGATTGTGCTTACCGGGTCGGCGCTGATTCGCGAGCGTGAGCACGGGACCATTGAGCACCTGCTGGTGATGCCGGTGACGCCATTTGAAATCATGATGGCAAAAATCTGGTCGATGGGGCTGGTGGTGCTGGTGGTTTCCGGTCTGTCGTTGATGCTGATGGTAAAAGGTGTGCTTGGCGTACCGATTGAAGGCTCGATACCGCTGTTTATGCTGGGAGTGGCGCTGAGCCTGTTCGCCACCACATCAATCGGCATTTTTATGGGCACGCTGGCGCGCTCCATGCCACAACTGGGGCTGCTGATGATTCTGGTACTGCTGCCGTTACAGATGCTCTCCGGCGGCTCTACACCGCGTGAAAGCATGCCGCAGGCGGTGCAGGATATCATGCTGACGATGCCGACTACCCATTTTGTTAGCCTTGCGCAGGCGATACTTTACCGCGGCGCAGGGTTTAACATTGTCTGGCCGCAGTTCCTGACGCTGCTGGCGATTGGCAGTACGTTCTTCCTGATAGCGCTGCTGCGTTTCAGAAAGACGATTGGCACGATGGCGTAAATATTATTGCCGGGTGGCGGCTGCGCCTTATCCGGCCTACAAACGGGAATGAATGTAGGCCGGGCAACATAACAGGTAATTACTCTTCTTTCGGCAGGCACTGCAGATGACCGTGGCGCACGCCGCGCTGGGAAATCACGTCATCAGCAAAATGCTGCACATCGCCCATGTCACCTTTTAGCACAGCGATTTCCAGACAGTCGTCATGGTTGATGTGCACGTGCAGCGTGGCGACTGATAAATCATGGTGGTGATGTTGGGTGGAAACAATACGGCTCGCCAGGTCACGCTTCTCATGCTCATAAACATACGAGAGCACTGCGAATCCCTGAGTGCCGTGCTCCTGGGTAGTTTCCTGCGCCAGTGCGCCGCGCAGAATATCGCGGATCGCTTCGGAACGGTTGTTATAGCCACGGCGCTGGCTCAAGCTGTCGAGCGTTTCCAGTAAATCGTCATCGAGGGTAATGGTGACTCGTTGCATCTGCAATTAACCTTTCATGTGGCGCGTGGGCGCACAGGGAGTAAGGGGAATAGCGTATTTTGTAACACACGTCCGGCATCCGGGGAAAAGGTTAATGCTCTCGCAATAAACGCAGCAGGGTTGTTACCTGTTCATCCAGCGGCGCGAGCGTGTCTTTGACGATCAGATGCAGCGGGGTGGCACGGCGAGCGCCATGGCTTAACGGCAGCGGTCGTAATAGCCCCTGCTCAAGCTGCTGCTGAATTCGCTCCTCAGGCAACCAGCCATAACCGACCTGATACATCACCGCCTCAATCGCGGCATCAATGGTCGAGAAGGTCCAGGCATCGCGCACCGCTTGCTGAGGGTTGTCGCGATCGGCAATGCGAATCAGCGGCCACGCGCGTAACGCGTCTTCATCCAGCGGCGCATCCAGCATGCAGAGCGGGTGATCGCGGTGGGCAACGGCCACGAAGTCAATATTCATCAGCCATTCGCCGCGTCCGGTGATATCCTGGCGTCGGGTCAGGACCATCACGTCCGCATCGGCATGCGCTGCCAGTCGATCGTCAGCATTCTCCAGTACTTCGGTCAAACGTACCTGCGTCTGCGGCCACGCCTGCTGAAACTGCTTGAGGATCGCGAACAGGCGTTTGCGTGGGAAGATGCTATCTACCATGAAATCCAGCCGCGTTCGCGTGCCGTTTTGCAACGTTGCTGCCCGGGTTTCCACCCATAAAAAGGCCTTCAGTAACGGTTTGACCTGGCCCAGCAGTAGCTCCCCCGCAGGGGTTAATACCGCCCTGCGACCTTCCGGCGTCAGCAGCGTCACGCCAAGCCGCTCCTGCAGTAGCGCCAGATTGTAGCTCACCGAAGACTGGCTACGGTTGGTCTCTTCCGCAGCTTTAGCAAAGCTGCCCAGCTCCACCACTTTCTCCAGTAGGGCCCATTGCTCCAGCGTTGTCTTGTGCATAACTCATCTAAAAATTGAATGAATATGATGTAAACATAGCGTTATTCATCCAATTTTTGAAGCGGTAAGATCCTCGCATCAAGTAAGAGGAGAACGAATATGAGCACTTTTGATAAACATGATTTGAGCGGCTTTGTCGGCAAACATCTGGTCTATACCTACGATAATGGCTGGAATTACGAGATCTACGTGAAAAACGACACTACTCTGGATTACCGTATTCACAGCGGCATTGTGGGGAATCGTTGGGTGAAAGATCAGCGGGCGTACATTGTGCGGGTTGGCGAGAGTGTTTATAAAATTTCATGGACCGAACCGACCGGGACCGACGTCAGCCTGATCGTAAATCTGGGCGACAAACTCTTTCACGGCACCATCTTTTTCCCACGCTGGGTGATTAACAATCCGCAAAAAACGGTCTGTTTCCAGAATGACCATATTCCGCTGATGATGTCATATCGCGATGCGGGGCCGGCATATCCAACTGAGGTGATTGACGAGTTTGCGACCATCACCTTCGTGCGTGACTGTGGGGCGAATAATGACAGCGTTATTGCCTGTGCGGCCAATGAATTGCCGGAAAACTTCCCGGAAAATTTACGCTAAGGCTTCCAGACGCTGCACGGCGTCGGCGGTCAGGGTAAACGGCGTGGGGGTACACACCGCCAGGCTCAGGGTATCGAGCTGGCACTGGCTGACTGAGAGTGAGGAGGTTAGCGCGGTGCTGTCGACACTGACAATTTGCCAGGCGCTGC
Organism: Citrobacter sp. Cb031; assembly: GCF_030336725.1. Lineage (NCBI taxonomy): Bacteria > Pseudomonadati > Pseudomonadota > Gammaproteobacteria > Enterobacterales > Enterobacteriaceae > Citrobacter > Citrobacter sp. Cb031. Next base: position 150,459 of record NZ_JAOWDA010000022.1, on the reverse strand, counting down.
CGCCACGCTGTTTCACGATAGCTTCTTTACGCGTCCAGATGCGCCAGAACGCCGCCAGCTGTTGCTCCGGGCGTTCGGCCTCAACTTCGGCATGTTCCCTGAGACTGAACACCGTATTTGCCAGCGTCTGCCAGTTATCGCGCGGGCGAACGACTTCAATATCACAGCCGACTTCCCCTTCGTCGCTGAGCAGCAGGGCAATATCATCACCGCTGTGGCTGAGATTGAACCACAGCGGTGTGTCGGCGGAAAAGGCCGGTTTTCCTTGCTCGCTGTAGACGATGTCCGGTAATGGCGAAAGAGTATGGGAAAGCAGCACGCGACCTGCCAGCCAGCGCGCACGACGAGCGCCTTGCGGGGCCTGCTCACGCAGTGCGGCAGGCAGTGTGCCAGCGCTTAAAACAGAAACTTTCCCAAGAACGATCCGGTACATATCAGGGCCAACGTTTAATGATGATAGAAGTATTTATGCCGCCAAACGCAAAGTTATTGCTCTGCAAAAATTCGCAATCAATCTTGCGGGCTTTACCCATAATGTAATCCAGCGCTCCACAATTAGCATCTGGCTGACTCAAATTTAGCGTAGGCGCAAACCAGCCTTCTCGCATCATTTGCAGACTCATCCAGGCCTCTAGTGCGCCACAAGCGCCAAGGGTATGTCCAAAATAGCTTTTAAGCGAGGATAGCGGCACATTATCACCATAAATTGCAGCGGTTGCCTGACTTTCTGCAATATCACCGCGATCGGTTGCGGTACCGTGCGCTGAAATATATCCGATATCACGGGCGCTAATACCGGCCATATTCAGCGATTTTTCCATGCAAATCTGCATTGTTTCGCGCTGTGGCTGGGTGATATGGGCAGCATCGCAGTTAGTGGCAAAGCTAACGATTTCACCATAAATCGTTGCTCCGCGCGCTTTAGCGTGTTCCAGCTCTTCCAGCACCAGCGTGCCTGCGCCTTCTCCGATGACCAGACCATCGCGATTTTCATCGAACGGGGAGGGGGTGGTTTTCGGCTCGTCGTTGCGCTGGCTGGTAGCGAACAGTGTATCAAACACGGCGGCTTCGGAAGGACACAGTTCTTCTGCACCGCCGGCGACCATCACGGTTTGATAACCGTGCCGAATGGCTTCCCATGCGTAACCAATTGCCTGGCTACCGGATGTGCAGGCGCTGGATGTCGGAATGACTCGCCCCCGCAGACCAAAAAATAATCCAGTGTTAACGGCAGTGGTGTGCGGCATCATTTGCACGTAGGTCGTGCCGGTGATGTTATTAGTATGCTTCTCGGTCAGCATGGTCGCGAACTCGCTCACTGGACCGGTACTACCGGTTGATGAACCATAAGCGATCCCGGTTTCACCGTTAGTCAGTACCCGATCGCCAATCAGCCCGGCCTGCTCAAGCGCCAGCTCTGTTGCGCGGGTGGACATCAGCGATACGCGACCCATGGCGCGAATTCGCTTGCGGGTATAGTGTTCCGGTAGAGTGAAGTCGTCGATCGGCGCACCCAGCAGTGTGTGCAGTCCGTCATAAACCTGCCACTCCGGCATTTTGCGTACCGCATTTTCATATGCCAATAACCTGGCGGAGACAGCCTGCCAGTTTTCCCCAAAGGCGGTGACGCCGCCCATGCCTGTAATCACGACACGACGTGTCATAACATCCCTCCATTGATGGAAATCACCTGGCGAGTTACATAGCCCGCCACATCCGACATTAAATAACTGGCAAGCCCGGCCACTTCTTCAGCCTGACCTATCCGTTTCATGGGGATCATCGACATCGCCTCTTTCAATGCGGCTTCTTCCATCTCGATCATCCCGGTATCAATGAGTCCCGGTGCAATGCAGTTTACGGTAATTTTGCGTTTTGCCAGTTCGATGGCCAGCGCTTTAGTGGCACCAATAATTCCGGCTTTTGCCGCACTGTAATTGACCTGACCGCGGTTGCCCATCACGCCCGAAACCGAAGACAGTGTGATGATACGGCCCCCCTTGCGTGCGCTGATCATCGGCATAATGCACGGATGAATGACGTTGTAAAAGCTGTCGAGGTTGGTATGGATCACCGCATCCCAGTCGTTATCACTGAGCGCAGGGAAAGCGGCATCACGAGTGACCCCAGCGTTGCTAACAATGCCGTACCATGCGCCGTTTGCCTCAATATCTTGCGACAGTATTTCGCGGCACTGCTCGCGATTGGCAACATCAAATGTCAACAGGCGCCCTGCGCCGCCAGCGGCGAGGATAGCATCCAGCGTTTCTTGTGCTCCTTGCACATCGCGATGATAGTGTACGCCGACCACAAAACCGTCCGCGGCCAGTTGTCTGGCGATGGCGCGACCGATACCTTTGCTGGCACCCGTAACTAAAACTGAACGGCTCATGTGGACGCTCCTTGTTGAAATAGCGTGTTAATTTCTTCTGATGTCGGCTGGAAGGTGTTGACGCGACCGGTCGCCAACGTCTCGTTGTCTGCCTGGATGGCACATTCAAAGCTACCGAATCGTGCATCCTGCATCAGCAATTTGACATGGATGCTCAGCTTCTTCCCGGCAGGCAGAACATCTGTGGCACAGACTAACTCACGTGCGCCCAGCACCATGCCTAACGTAATACTCGCCTGACCTTGTTGCTGGCGGTGCCAGCCAGACCAGACGCCAATGGTCTGCGCCATCAGTTCCAGTGCGAACCAGCCAGGTAGATTGCCATCGGGGTCGAGGAAAGGGGCCAGTACGCTGTTTGCTGATACCGTCACGTGGCAGATGGCGGTTTCGTCCGCCACACTGACGACCTCTTCAAGGAGCAGCATTGGCGCATCATGCGGCAAATAGTCGCCCGGTGATAAATAGTGGCTCATGAGATTCTCCCGAGCAGGATGCTGGCATTATTACCGCCGAAGGCAAACGAATTTGACAAGATAACCGGGCGAGTCAGCGACTGCGGCTGTTCAATGATGCCGCAGGCTGGCAATGTTTCATCGCGTGGTGACTGGCTAAAATCCTGCGGTGGTAGCGGCAGGTCGCGTTGCAGAATCAACACACCGATAGCTGCTTCGGTGATCCCCGCGGCGCCCAGTGTGTGCCCGGTCAGGTGTTTGGTTGAACTGCACGGGACCGTTTCGCCAAATAGCGCGCTCACGACGTTGGACTCAATCTGATCGTTTAGCTGTGTGGCGGTACCGTGCAGATTGATATAGCCCACATGTTCCGGCGTCATTCCTGCGTCGTTAAGCGCCTGGCCGATGGCGCGAATGGCACCTTCCCCCTGTGGATGGGGAGCCGAAATATGGTACGCGTCGCTGGATTCGCCGACGCCAAGGAGCGCGATAGGCTGTGGCTCGCGGGTTAATACCATCAAGGCGGCGCCTTCGCCAATGGTGATCCCACAACGGTCGCGGCCAAACGGTTGACACAGCGTTGGGGAGAGTGATTCCAGACTGTGGAATCCGTTGATTGGCATTCGGCTTAGCGTATCCGCACCGCCGACAATGGCGATATCGACCAGACCAGATTCGATCAAACGACGTCCGCTCATGATAGCCCTTGCACTGGACGAGCAGGCGGTTGAGAGCGTAAAGGCCGGGCCATCCAGCGCCAGCCAGTGGCTAAGAAAACGCGACGGATCGCCCAGTTCCTGTTGCGGATAGCGCCAGTCAGTGCTCTCTTTGCCGTTGAGCATCAAATCAACGTGAACGTCACCCTCATCCAGGCCGGAGGTGCTGGTGCCGAGAACAACAGCAATACGATCGCGACCAAATCGGGCGATAGCATCGTCCACCTGCGGCTGGATTTGCATCAGTGCTGCCAGCAATAGCTGGTTGTTGCGCGAACGATGAGCGCTAAAGTGCTGAGGAATAGCGGGTAGCTCACCGTCAACGCCTGCTAACACGGCGGATGGGTGTCCTTGCAGCCAGCCCGTGCGCGGGCGCATTCCCGGCGCTATGCCACGAGTGAGGTTGGCTGCGATTTCATCAGTGTTATTGCCCAACGCGTTAATCATGCCAACGGCAGAAATGTAGATCATCTCAGTCACCCAGATATTGAATGGTGATGTGGTATTTAAAAACGTAGTGCTCAATGCTGATCGGTTCGCGTTTTCCTCTTCGATTCAGATACGTGATTTCCGTGACCACTTTGCCGCGTGCATTGCGCAGCTCACGCTTATCACCCGTATCGACGAGCGTCCAGCCTGTGGGTAATTGCGGTTGCCAGGTGCTAATCGGCCAATGGCTAAGCATCACGTCAGCCAGCACCTGGCTGGCTGGCGGCAATTGTGGAACGATGATCGATTGCTCGGTGTGCAGTCCTTTTTCATCGTAAGTCACGAGGAACAGGCGAATGCCGACTGATGACAGCCCGGCAAGTGTGATTTTCTTGTCATCAGCATTGAGCATGACCAACAGTGACTGAGTTTTGCCGTTAAAACTACCGGTTAGTAGTTGTTGCGAATTCACCGCGGGAGAAATCCCCGGAGCAGGTAGCGTTACACGAATACCCGGCTCTAACCAGGCTTGCGGGCGGCCTTTCTGTTCCGGCTGTGAGTGGCTGCAACCTGCCAGCAGCAACGTGGCGACGAGCAGGCCCCGTCGGATGGCGCTGCGCTTATCCGGTCTACAAATGGTGTGCTGACGTAGATCGGATAAGGCAATGCCGCCATTCTGCAAAAGCCCACTCAACCAACGAAATATCGGTTTACTCATCGTTTTTTCTTCTCTCTTTTCGTTGGCATCGCCAGCGGTGACAGCAAAAATGCGGTGAAAATACCGCTTACTAGCACAATGCCAAAACTGCTGATTGCCTGAGTGGCACTAAAGACCAGCATGCCGAGCGTCAGGAGCGTGGTCATCATCGCCAGCGTGATAGCCAGCAGCGACGTCAGTGGCGTACCGCGTGGATTACTGAAAAACAGCGTGTAGTTAATTCCAATTCCCAGTACCAGCACCAGTGCCAGCAGCGAGAACAAGTTGAGCGCATGACCGCTCAGGGCCAGTACTGCCAGACCACAACCTAAAGACAGCACTGAGGGCACCAGGCTAATTAAGCCCTTACGCCAGCCAAGCCGAATGATGGCGCCACAGGCAATCACCGCCAGCGCAATGCACAGCAGGCCGGTCAGAATATGGCGATAAAGGGCAAACAGGTTGTCAAAGCTGCTCTTGCGATCCACCCACGCCACGCCGGAATATTTCACGCTGAGCGTATTTAAAGCATCACTTTGTTTCACCCCTTCAACGGGAACCAATACGCTGCTTTCGCCATCAGCCAGAGACAGCCATAGCAAGCGCCAGCCTTCACTGGCTGGGCTGGCAAGCCAGGCATCGACGGTTACAGGCATGGCGCTAAGATCGGGGTTCACCGTTGCCAGCCCGGCGTTGTTTAGGGCTTTCGTGATGGCGGGAGAAGCATCTTTTAGCAGAGAGAGATCCTGGTGTTGCCGGGCGAGTGAATTGAGCGGAATAGTGCGATATCCGCTGAGTAATCCGTCTTTTTTTGCCTGTTCCAGCGCGGGGGTAAAGGTTTCCAGCCGCTCCAGCGTTTGCTGAGCGGATTTGCCGTACACCACAAACCACTTCTGGTCGACGCTTTGCCCGGTCAGGGCGGTAATCGCTTTTTCCTGAGCGAGAATTTCCTGCGGCAACGCCTGTAACTGGGAGATATCATCATCTACGCGCAGCGTCGCTATTCCTGCCAGCGAGAACAACGCCAGTGCCAGCGGCAGGCCAACGGAGAGTTTTTTATTGCGTCGCCATGCAGCAAGCCAGCGTAGCATGAGTACCATTGCCGGCACCGGGCGTACCGGCAACCGACGACACAACCACGGGTGCCAGAAAATGACCGTCAGGCAGGAGGCGCTCAGACCTACCGCCGCGAATACCGCCATCTGGCGAATACCGGGGAAGGGGGCCAGCATCATAATCAGATAAGCCGCTACGGTGGTGAATAGCGCCAGGAGCAGGGCATTGCGCACTTTGGCAAGGCTTTGCCATGGCGATGTTTCCGCACCGTGCACCATTCGTTCGGTCAAATAGTAGAGCGTATAGTCGGCGGAAATACCGATGATGCTCATGCTCATCACCAGCGTCATCAGATGGAGCTCGCCAAAAATCAGCAGCGTGACGACGGTCCCCGCCAGCGCACCAATGCCAATCGAAATCAGGCACAGCAGCAGCGGACGCAGCGAACGAAATACAGCCACGATGAGCAGGATCACCCCGAGCACAGTGGCTATGCCGAGAGTAGAGATATCTTTTTTCGCCTGCTGGCTGGCGTAATCGCTATAGAACAGCGTCCCGCGAGACAGCAGTTGAGCCTGTGGATAGTGGGCTTTGAGCTCACCTTCCAGCGTATTCAACGTGGTGACCAATTGGTGCGTCTGTTGCATATCAAACGATGAACCGGTCAGTTCGCCATGTAACAGATACCAATAGTTGCCTTGCTCATCCTGGGTGACCAGCCAGCCGTCCATCAGGCGCAGACGCTGCCCAGTTTTGGCCATGGCCAGCTGCGAGCCACGCATCAGCATGAAGGGATCGTTTTGTAGCTCTTTGCCACTGACGCCGGAGAATGCGGAGTAAAGTTGGGACAGGATCCACTGGCCCTGCGCTTCGCCGCCGTTTTGCAGCCGGGCGCGGGTCTCGTTATCTATCAGGCCGTTACGATGTTGCCAGAAGAATGCCCCCCAGGCCTGCTGGCTGTCGGCATCCATTGGACCTTTTACCTGGGCTAGCGCGTGCGATTTTTGCAGTAAAGCCAGCCAGTCCCGGGCTATCGCTGGGTCCGGTTGCTTACCGGGACTCACCAGCCAGACCACCTGACGGTCAAGGCGCTGCATAAATCCCTCGTTCAGACCCGGAGGTATAGCGCCCAGCGTCTGCTTTGGCAACATGGCCAGCACGCTGCTGTTAAGGCGGGCCTGAGGTAGCAGCGTCAGAAAGATGCCCAGCAGAAGCAGGCTGATGACTCCCCATAACAACGCGGGACGTTTACTGGGCGGCAAAGCGTTGGCGTTCGTCATCGGTCAGTTGCGCTGGCGTTAGTTGGTGTTGGGAAAGCGCGATATCGGTGCGATCGCCCTGTTTATCATTGAGCTGAATGCTCTCCAGGTAGGTCTTTCCTGCTAAATCAATCGTCGCAAAAATCTTATCCAGCGGTGTGGTGATTGGCGTCAGGCGTAGCGTCCAGCGACCTTCTCCTAAGTCTGCGAACTCCACGCGGAAGTTTTGTTCCAGCACTTTACGATCCGCCTGGAATAACGCCCGCAGCAGATGATTAAACTGGAACATTTGCGGGTTATTCTCAGCGGTAACGGTCTGCGGTGGTTGACCGTTAATTGCCTGAACCATCCGTTTGTCATCCAGCAGCAGCTGCATCGGGAACGGGGACGTTTGATCCCACAGCAACCCCTTGTCGCGGGCGATCAACATCTTGCCCTGAGATCGCAGCGGTTGTGGTAGATCCTTTATCGTCCGGGTTTGATCGAAGTGGGCGCGAACCACCGGTTGCTCGGTAAAACGTTGTTGTAGGGAGTCGAGCGTCAGGGCACTGACGAAAGGGCTGACGAGCAGCACGAGCAATGGCCATAATTTCATGGTGTCACTCCCATCCGTTCAAACAGAATATCCGGGCTGACAAAGCACAGTTCACGGCTTTTTTCGTCGACGGCGACCTGGATGGTGTAGCCTGTTGTAGCACGTTTACCTGTTTCGGCATCAAAAATTTCGTAGCCGATTCGCAGGCGATTTTCGTACTCTTTAATTTGGGCGCGTACACGGATACGCTGCTCGAAAGTCAGCGCATTGCGATACTTCACCCGAGTGTCGACCACGGGCCACAGATAGCCAGATTCTTTCATCTGCCGATAGCCATAATCGAATTGGTTCAGCAGTGCCTCACGGGCAATCTCGAAGTAACGGAAGTAGTTACCATGCCACGCTACGCCCATCATATCGACGTCGTGAAACGGAATAGTTAGCTCGACTTCAGCCGTAAAACGGGGATCGTTAAGCACCCTTTACTCCTTGTCATTGGTGTCCGGCAGTTGCCAGAAATCGAAAAAGTTAAACCAGTCGAGGGGCGACTGAAGCGCATAGTGCTCAAGGCGTTCGGCGTAGCGATCGACAGTATTCTGTAATGCCTGTTGTCGTGTGGCGCGCGGTAAGAGCAGCGGGTCGGCAAACGGTTCGCAGTAGATGTGGAGTTTCTCCTGCTGGCGCAGGGCAAAAATCAGATCTACAGGGCAGCGTAAAATAGACGCAAGAATAAACGGGCCCTGAGGGAATGGCGCGTTTTGCCCCATAAAGCGGCTCCAGCACACACGCCACTCGCCGCCGCGTTGGGGATTGACTGCGATGCGATCGCCTACGATGGCTACCCATTCACCGCGCTCCAGTTTCTCTTTGAGCAGAATGGCAGTATCTGGACCAATACTGTTCACCGGGAGCAGATTTAATCCAGCCTGCGGCGCCATCTCTTGCATGATCTGTTTAAAGCGTTGGGCGTTATCGCTAAATACCAGCGCATTGATTGTTTTACTGCCCTGTAGCTGGGCCAGTGCCCGACAGGCTTCGACATCGCCAAGATGTGAAGCCAGCAGCAGTTTTCCCCGAGGATCGCTGACATTTAGCGTTTTTTCTGCGCCTGGTGCAAAAATCACATCGCGACCGAAGTGCAGTTCACCGCGCCAACTGGCAATCTTATCCAGCATCGCGCCTCCAAAACGCAGGAAATGCTGATAACTGGTCAGGTTTGGCGGTACTGGCATCCGGCGTGTGATCAGTTGCGCTCTTACGCGGCTAATCCAGCGTTGAGAGGATTTTCGGGCAGTTGAAGCGCTGAGCCAGTATACGCCGACGACCGGATACAGCAGCAGGGAGAAGGCTTTGCGGCCCAGTACACGCCAGACCAGCAGCATCAGACGCATTCCCCACAACCCTTTGACTTCCTGCTGCTGCGCCCAGTGTGTCGATGAACGACGACACAGCAGGGAGGGGATGCGCGGCAACATGCCAAAGAACAGGCGAGTGTGCATCAATGAAATGTGCAGATTGTCTTTAAGCGCGTCGAAATGGGATAGCCCGTCCTGCGGATAGGTGACTCGCGTGGGGATAAAATAGCTGGTGTTGCCTTGCCAGTAGAGGCGCACCATCACTTCAGTATCAAAATCCATCCGTTTGCCAAGCGTTACGCGCTGTGCCAGTTGCAGCGCGGGGGCCACCGGATACACCCGGAAGCCGCACATACTGTCTTTGAGCTGCAACGAGAGCGTTTCTATCCACACCCAGATATGGGTTACCCAACGACCGTACAGGCGCGAGCGAGGAACCGAATCATCGTAAATCGGTTGTCCGGAAATCAGTGCTGTCGGATGTTCTTTTGCCAATGCAAGCAGCCTGGGAATATCTTCAATGGCATGTTGCCCGTCGGCATCGACCTGCACTGCATGACTGAACCCGGCATCTGCTGCCGTCTGCATTCCGCGAATAACCGCCGCGCCTTTGCCTGCGTTGATGGGCAGGCGAATTAACGTCAAATTGCTGTATTCTGCCGCCAGGCGTGCCAGTTCATCTCGTGTAGTCTCGTCGCTGCCATCGTCCACCACAATGCAGGGGAGATTGAACGGCCGAAGACGATCCAACACGTCCGACATCATCGCGCCGTGGTTGTAGCAGGGGATCAACACGCATGGGGAAAAGGTCAACGGCATAACCGAATCTTCCCGCTGCTGGCGGTATGGCGCACGTCACCGTCGTGGCGCTGGTAGCTAAAAGTGAGCATCTGACGCGCTTCCTGCCAGCTCAGACTCAGGGTGACGGTGGCCTCTGGCAATAGTGGTGACTGGAACTTCACGTTTTGAATACTGTGAAAACGCCAGCCAGGGACCAGCAGCGTGGTGGCGTAATCCATCGCCCAGTTTAGCTGTGCAACGCCCGGCAGCAGTGGCTGCACGCTAAAATGCCCGCTGAACCAAAACAGAGAAGGGTCGAGTTGTAAAACAATCTCAGCCTGATGAGGCAGTGCCTGCTGGCGCTCGATTTCATGGGGTTTCATGAAATAACTCCTGTAATTGCGCATAGACACGCTTGTTCATACTGTTGACCGGAATCTCATCAATCACCCGCCAGTAGCGGGGAACAGCGACCGGCTCCAGCCAGGGCAGCAGCGAACGTCGCCAGGTCAGTTCTTGCGGTTTACCACCGCACTCAAGCCAGCGTTGCCGGGCTTCGTCATCCAGTACCAGCAGGACACCAACGCCCTGACGTCCTCCGCGTGAGACGGGCAATGCTGCGACTTCACGGATACCGTCCAGTGCCAGTAAACGTTGCTCCACTTCGCTGAGTGAAATGCGTTTCTCTTCAATCTTGACCACCCGCCCGCGTCTGCCCATCAGGCGGAACTGTCCGTTTTCGATAAACTGAAGAATATCATCGAGTAACAGGCCATCATCAGCTGCAATTAGTGGTGAAAACACACGAAACGCGTCGTCTTCTGACTGGAATCTGACTCCGGGAAAAGGCAGCCATGTCACATCATCCTGATGGCGATAGCGCCACGCGAGGATTCCGGTTTCAGTGCTGCCGTAGATCTCATCGGGCCAGACATTCAGCCAGTCAGCAGCCTGCTTGACGTCCTGCCATGACAGCATGCCGCCCGCGGAAAGAATCAACTCGATTGGCGGCGGTGTCAGGTGGTGGTCGAGGCGTTTCAGAAACGCCGGACTGCTGATAAACGCATACCGATGATCAGGGCTCAGTGCCGCCAGTTGTTCGGCATACCAAAGCATCGCCGCATGCAGCGGGAGGCCTAAAGCCATCGGCAAGAAGATACGAAACGTCAGACCATACAGGTGTTGCGGTACCACTGACGCGACGACCCGGCAACCAGCCAGACGATCAGCAAAACGCGTAGCGAGCAATGCTGCTTCGCTATCCAGACGAGCAATCGGTTTGATTACGCGTTTCGGCTGGCCGGTCGAACCGGAAGTGAATAGCTCCACAAAGGCGTCACTGCGTATTATCGGGAATGTGATGTCGTGGGCCACAGATGTCATGGCAGAGCTGACCACTCGCAGCGTTCCCTGCCAGTCCAGCGCTTTATCGCTCAGTACGCCATCAAACAGCAAGTGCTGCTCGTTTAACAACGAAACGCGACAATGTCCCGGGATCACCGGTGTTTTGCCAGCATGGAGCGTTGCCAGCAACGCGACGATGAATAAATAGCTGTTCTCGAAGCATAATGCCCAGCGTTCACCTTCCTGCTGCTGCAGTTGCGTTATCAACTGGGCCACATCATGGCGCAGATGGCCAAGCGTCCACGTATGATCTTCTTGCCACGCAACAGGAATGTCGTCCGGTCGTGGGGCACAGAGCCATTGAGCAAGTGTGAGGGGCTGCTTCATTGGGTATCTCGCTTTATCACCAGTTGGCGAACTAACCACTCGCCTACCATCAATGTTCCCATCAGCAGATAGGAAACCATACCGTTCCAGGTCGTCCACAGGGTCATATCGCCATTCAATGCAGTAAAGAGCGCAACGCTGCCATTGATGATGAAAAAGGCGCACCAGATTAGTGTCACAAGGTACGTGTAGCGCACGCCTGCTTCGGGCAGATTTGGTTCGCGCAGCCGCGCCAGACGTTCAACGATGGGCATCGCTGACCACAGAGAACCACCAAAAACCGACAGCATGACGGCGTTTACCACTACGGGATAAAACAGCAGCAGCTGGTGCGTTTTGAGCAGATAACTGGCAATGCATAAGGTGATACCCGCGATCACCACTACCTGTGTCACGACGCGCAACGGTCCCGCCTGTCGCCGGACCTGGCGAAAGCGTAAAAAAAGGAGTAGCGCCATTAACGGCAGCAACCAGTGCAGACTGTTATGCGCCAGGCCAAACCAGATCAAAAACGGCCAGGCCAACAACAGTAGACCTGTCAGCAGTTGTACGACTGGCAGGGAGCGAGTGCCTGACACGGTGAATTACGCTTCTATGAGAAGGCGTTCAACCGCATCGACGACATCTTGTACGGTGCGTACTGCTTTGAACTCTTCCGGCTTGATTTTCTTACCGGTTTTCTTTTGAAGATGCACGATCATGTCGACTGCGTCGATGCTGTCGAGTTCCAGATCTTCGTACAGGCGCGCCTCAGGCTTAATATCTTGCGGGTCAACTTCAAACAGCTTGACCAGCAGTGAGGAGACTTCTTCGTAAATGGCTTTTTGTTCGGTCATAACGGACTATCCTCAGGCACGTTGCGCGTGAATGAAAGATGCCAGCGTGGCGACGGAGAAGAAGTGCTGACGCATTTCTTCGCTCTCCGCTGAGAGGACCACGCCATACTCGTTTTTCACCGCCAGACCCAGCTCCAGGGCATCGATTGAGTCCAGGCCTAAGCCATCGCCAAAGAGTGCCGCTTCGGTTTCAATATCGTCAGCTGTTAGTTCGTCGAGATTCAATGTCGTTATAATGAGATTTTTGATTTCAAGATAAAGCGCTTGCATCATTAATTCCTGAAAGAGGTAAAGTACCTGGTTGTAATTGAAGCAAAAGATGCCGGTTCAACTGCCTTGCGGCCAGCGCCGGTTCTTGTGAATTTGCGTCGTAAAATTGGTCGATCTTAACCCGCTCGTGTACTGAAATGGTAAACATGGGTTTTACCGATGGGACGTCGTACCATTGGCTTTCTTTGTTCAGCATTTGTTCGCTGCATTTAATGGTCACTATGCGTAAATCACTGCTGCAGCGCACGGCGATATTCGCCGCACCACGCTGTAACGTCATTTCCTCTCCGGGGCGTGTACGGGTTCCCTCGGGGAAAATTAAAATAGTATCGCCTTGTTCCAGACGTTGCTGGCACGCGGGCAATAGCGCGTCAGCCTGGCTGTTAATCAGATAATCTGCCGCCCGGACCACGCCGCTGAGGAACGGATTTTTTAGTAGTGCACTTTTCACCAGACAGTCGGTTTCGGGCATTACCGATGCCAGTAGCACGTAATCGATGAGCGTCGGGTGGTTGGCGACGACCAGGCATCCTTGTTCATTGTGTAAAATATCTCGTCCTTCAATTTGGTAGTCCAACACACCAAGCCGTTTCGCCACCGTTAAAAAGAGGCGAAAACTGGCGGCGATGCTGCGTCTGGCGATACGCCGACGTCGGGCTTTATCCCATATCGCGATCAGCAAGACGTTAAACCAGAACGTAGAAAGAAGGAGTCCGCCGAGGCCAAACAGGGCAAAGCAAAGACCGGTCATCACCAGTCGCCATACCCGGTTAAGCCGCAGGAGCATCGTGTTCATCCCTGACTCCACTGCCATTGTACGCGTTCGCCAGACAGGGTAAACGCCTTGGTATCTTGCAAGTAATGTTGTAAAAACAATAGGCTTTGCGGCAACGTTGTCTCACCCCGCCCGCAGTGCGGACGGGTTTCACATTGCCAGCTATCACCGGATTCAATGACCAGCGCGACGGCAAACGGCCATGTTGGCATGTCAGGTGGTAACTGTGGGTGATAAAACTCGGGCAGAAAACCGTCGAAATCGACCATCAATACGCGCTGATATCCCGCCTGCAACAGCCCGATGACTTCACATAGCCCTTGCTGGAACGTATCCCTGCCAGCAGAAAGCGAGGAGGAGGCAATCGGTTTTTTCGCAGCGATCGTCAGGTTACCCACAGCAGAGTTATGTACAGAGAGGGCAAAATCGGTTGGTGAGAGTGCCTGCCCAGTCGCCAGGGCGTGCAGGATCCTGTAGTTACGCTCCAGTTCACCATGGCGGCTTGTATACAAAACAGCATTGATATCATGGCGGCGTAGCATCGCCAGCCCACAATCGACGGCCAGTTTGCTGCCGGAACTGAGTCGGCGAGCCGTCATCATCGGTAACTCGTTGAGCTTAGCCAATGGCGCAGTGGGATCGATGGCGTGCGAAAGCCGTGACCATTCATGCCACTGTTCTGTTTCGCTTAACCCTGGCGCCCTGGCCTGCCAGTCTATAATGTTGAAAGCAAATTTCATCAACGCGTATCCGCGGTAAATCGGTTGTTCCGATTGTTTCTTATTTTTTCTTCTGACATATCAATAAAGTATGCCCAACACCTAAGTTGTCGTGGCGTTCATCTACCTGAAAACCTGCCAGATTCAGATAGTGATAAAACCTCTCTACGCTGTAGAAACGGCTGTTGCCATTCGCCATACAGGTAAAATAAAGCGAAGACGCATTCAGGCTAAATGAGGCCGCTTCAAATTTTTGGGCATCCCAAAACAGTTCCATAATGAACAGCTTCGCGCCCGGTTTCATCACCCGGGCAACGTTGCGCAGCATAGCGATAATTTGTTCCGGAGAAAAACAGTCCAGAAATTGACTCATCCACCAGATATCAGCGCCGGCAGGTAAAGGCGAGTCGCTAAGCATATCCACAGCATGGAAATTTATGCGATGAGATAATCCTGCATTTTCTATATTTTCGCGGGCAAGTGCAATTTGTTGCGGCAAATCTAATAGGGTGACAGTAATATTGTCATCATGCTGACAACAACGTAATGCCCATTTCCCGGTATTTCCGCCGACATCGTACAGGGTTGCAGGGGCGCTGGCGAATACATATGGCAATGCGGCATCAAATGCTCCATCTGAATAGTAATGATCGAAAGCAAACCAACTTTCACGCGCAGCCAGCGGTAATTGTGATAGTGCAGGATAGATTGTTGACCAGTCGCCAAAAGTTTTTAACCCTGCGGGTTTTCCTTCTTTCAGTGCATTTTCCAGATAGAACAGCCCCTGATAACAAACATCCTGGGTGAAGTCCATATTCACACGCGTCATCGTGTCATGTAAAAGAAAATGACCGACTTTAGCGAGGTAATAATATCCCTCTTTGTGGGTAATGATGCGCCCACTTAACCCCATATCCAACAGGATGCTGGCGGCATATTCGTTGATGGTGCTGTTTGCGGTAATCTCGTCGAGCGTGGCGCCGCGTTTACCTTGCTTGTCCAGCCAGGTGAGTACTCCAGCATTTCGCAGACACAACGCGGTTTGAAATAGCATAGGGGCAAAGGCGATACGTTGTGCTTCAGTAATGGCATCCAGTGCGCTAAGCGAATCCTGTTCGTACATGTGGGGACAACCTGTTAAATGGCAGATAGTAAGAGTATCGGGCCTTTTCGGCCCGACTTTAGGCGTAATTACAGATTGGCGCCGGCTGACAGATTAAGCTGGATGTCTTTATCCAGATTGCGTACCCAGCGGTTGTAGTTTTTGTGAATCTTTCCACCAGAAGCCTGCAGGTTGAGGCTGCTGTCATATTTGATGTCATAGCTGGTGGCGGTATAAGTGATACGGACTTCAGCCACATGATCGCGGGTTTGTTGGCGAGCTTTAATAATACCTGGTCCGGCTTCGGACATGACCCATTGGCGTTGAATACCGGCTTTCAGGATCGCGGTTTTAACCTGGTCCTGAGTATGTCCCGCGCTCACACTGGTGTGAACTTGATCAATCGGCGCAGTACGTGCACAACCCGCCAGTGCACCGACAACGGCAATGGCTGCAAACCACTTAATATACTGTTTCATTAAAACTCCCTCTCAAAGTACCGTTTATACATGTTAACTTATAAGCTCCGGAATCATGATGCACCCTTTATCACCTGCAATTTTATTTAAACTAAATTAGCGTTTTATTTCACTCTGTTGATAGCGAGGCAATGAGATGACCGGATGATAATATTCTATCACTTTCTTCAACAGAAACTTTTCAGCATCATCATCGGCGAGAAGTATAGATTTTTAGAGAAAACGTATCAAATAAAATAACCTTTAAATCTAAGTGGATAGTTTAAGTTAAATGCTTTGGATGTGTTCATTACTTTTATGTTTTTTGGCAAAGAATAATGCATGTGGATTATATATTTCCTTTATAAAAGAATGAATTCCTTTTCACTCTTTATTTAAGATAAGCCACTGTATATAGCTGTGTTGACGTCATTTTAACGTCAATATGGAAATATAATAACTACCTCGGTTGGTAGTTTTCAGGGTAGCCGACTTTTGGGCCTGCCGGGTCCCAGCAAAATTGCCAGTTTGCTACCGCCTGTGGTGGTTTCCATCCAGATTTTACACACGCTGGTTAACGGCACGGAGAGCAGCATACCTACCGGACCAAGCAGCCATCCCCACACCAACAGAGAGAGAAAGACGATTAGCGTCGATAATCCCAGCCGGTGCCCCATCATGCGGGGCTCAAGGATGTTGCCAATTACCATATGCACCACCAGAAACAGCGCCCCAACCAGCACGCATTCGTAAACGCCGTTGAACAGCAGCGCCTGGATCATGGGTGGAACGGCGGAAATGACCGAGCCAATGTTGGGCACGTAGTTTAGCAGGAATGCCAGCACACCCCACATCAGAGCAAACTGAATCCCCATTAGCGCCAGCCCCAGCCAGACGATGGCACCGGTCCATAAGCTGAGCAACGTTTTCAGCGCCAGATAGTGAGAAACACCTTTCAGCGCCCGATGCAGCCCCGCAATATGGATTTGGGGGTTGTTCAGCGCAAAGCGCAGCTTATAGGGAACATGACGCACCTCAAACAACATAAAGACCACCGTCATCACCAGCAGAACGACGCTGGCCATGGCACCGGAAAGACTTGTCATCAGCGTGGTTGTGAAGGTCATCAGCTTGTCGGAGTCCATACGTTGCAGCATGCGCTCCGGGGACATATGCAGATTCAGAAAAGGTACCATCTCTTGCAGATACAGAACCTTGCGCGTCAGCTCCTTGTTGTATTTTGGCAGCATGGCCATGAATTCAGTAATGGATGACGCCAGAACGCCGATTAACGCCGTAAGAACGATCAGCATCACCACCACGACTAACGTTATCGCGACTGGCCGACGTACACCCCGGCGAATAAACCAGGTGACCAGCGGATTCAATACAATGGCAAAAAAAAGGGCCAGCAGAAGCTGTACGATGATATCCGCCGCGGCATGAATACCCGCGAGGATCACCACCAGAGCGGCCAGTTTGAGCAGAATGTGCAAACCCGTTTTATCGGGCTGGGCGGTTGTCATGTCGTCTTCCTGTTTGCGTTTTTGCATTAAGTGTAGCGGCTGGCTTGCGACTGATATTCCGAAACTGACTACTGATTTCTGCCCGGCAACATGGTAGAAATGAAACACTGTTGTGAAAACGTGGTGATCCTCCATGCCCGAACCCGTCGCTGAACCGACGCTTAGCGGTTTACGCCTTAATCTGCGTATTGTCTCTGTGGTGATGTTTAACTTCGCCAGCTACCTGACCATTGGTCTGCCGCTCGCTGTATTGCCAGGCTATGTCCATGATGTGATGGGATTTAGCGCTTTTTGGGCAGGGCTGGTCATCAGCCTGCAATATTTCGCTACGCTGCTGAGCCGTCCACATGCCGGTCGCTATGCCGACCTGCTGGGGCCAAAGAAGATTGTGGTATTCGGACTGTGTGGCTGTTTTTTAAGTGGTCTGGGCTACTTCCTGGCGGGCTTCACGAATGGCTGGCCGCTGGCCAGCCTGCTGCTGTTATGCCTGGGGCGCGTGATTCTAGGGATCGGGCAAAGCTTTGCCGGGACTGGCTCTACGCTGTGGGGGGTTGGGGTCGTTGGTTCAATGCATATCGGACGGGTGATTTCGTGGAACGGCATCGTGACCTATGGCGCGATGGCGATAGGCGCTCCGCTGGGCGTTCTGTTTTATGCCTGGGGTGGCTTACAGGGACTGGCGCTGACCGTGATGGGCGTGGCGCTGTTGGCAATACTGCTGGCGCTCCCTCGTCCGGCGGTGAAGGCCAGCAAAGGCAAACCATTGCCGTTTCGCGCGGTGCTTGGGCGTGTCTGGTTGTACGGCATGGCGCTGGCCCTGGCCTCAGCCGGATTTGGCGTGATCGCCACTTTCATTACCCTGTTTTATGATGCCAAAGGCTGGGACGGCGCCGCTTTCGCGCTGACGCTTTTTAGCTGCACGTTTGTGGGGACCCGCCTGTTATTCCCAAATGGTATCAACCGTTTAGGTGGACTAAATGTGGCGATGATCTGCTTTAGCGTCGAGATTGTTGGGTTGCTGCTGGTCGGGATGGCTTCCATGCCGTGGATGGCGAAAAGCGGCGTCCTGCTGGCCGGTGCAGGGTTTTCGCTGGTGTTCCCGGCGCTGGGCGTGGTGGCGGTAAAAGCCGTCCCGCAGCAAAATCAGGGCGCTGCGCTGGCGACGTATACGGTGTTTATGGATTTATCACTGGGAGTTACGGGGCCGCTGGCTGGGCTGGTCATGACCTGGGCGGGCGTGCCGGTTATCTATCTGGCGGCGGCAGGGCTGGTGGCGGTGGCGTTATTGCTGACCTGGCGATTAAAAAAACGGCCTCAGGTGGTGTCACCGGAGGCCGAGTCATCGTCTTAACCGTTACTGGATAACCAGCGTGTTAATGATGTTTTCTGCGGTAGTCTGCGCTTTTTGCTGATCGTCAGCAGGCAGCGTGATTTGCAGAGTCAGCAGTTGGTTATCGACTTTACCCAACACCACGGAAGAGTAAGCGGTCTGGCCTTTGGCCGAGATGATGCTGTCTAACTGCTGCAGCGTGTGGCCTTTCAGCTCAATAGATTTATTGGTGACGACCTGCAACTGCGGGTCGCGGCTACGCTGCTGATCTTCCAGGCGTTTTGCCAGCACAGCCAGGTCTTCGTTGGTATTGTCGCCAACAATCACAATCACCGCTTTCTGGCCGGTTGCGTCAGAATAAACGTGCATATTGTTCGCCTGGGTGCCCAGTTTGCCGCTCTGATCGGTCATATCCGCTGGCAGGGAAAAACTGAGTTTACCGTCCAGCAAGCTGACCGGTTGTCCGGTGGCGCTACTTTCTGCGGCAGCACCCTCTGCTGGCGCTTTTGTATCGCTATTATCACAGGCCGCAAGCCCCATAACCAGCAGGCCAATACCGACATATTTAACCAGATTGCGCATTGACTTCTTCCTTTCGATAAACGGCCATAACGGCTCATTCGTCCATCTTATCACAACTCGGAAAATGAACCTTTAACTCGTCTGCAATGCAGCGATTTCGGATTTATCTGCCAGCCTTTTCAGTAACATATTCAGCAGCACGCCGTACATCGGCAGGAAGAAAATAATGCTGATCAGCACTTTGAAGCAGTAGTCAACCAGCGCGATTTCCATCCAGTGCTCGGCCATAAAGGCATCTGGGCTGCGCCAGAAAGCGATAAAGAAGAAGGCTAACGTATCGCTGATGTTGCCAAACAGCGTGGAAGCCGTTGGCGCCAGCCACCAGCGACGGTTCTGACGCAGGCGGTTAAAGACATGCACATCCAGAATTTGACCCAGCGCGTAAGCCATAAAGCTGGCGGCGGCGATACGGGCGACAAACAGATTAAAGTGCAGCAGTGCGCCGAATCCCTGCCACGATCCCATATAGAACAGTGATGAAACGACATAGGAGATCAGCAGCGCGGGGATCATTACCGCAAAGATGATACGTCGTGCCAACGGAGCGCCAAAAATACGCACGGTCAGATCGGTCGCGAGGAAAATAAACGGAAAGCTGAAAGCGCCCCATGTGGTATGGAAACCAAAAATGGAGATCGGTAGCTGCACCAGATAGTTGCTGGAGGTGATCACCAGCAGATGAAATAGCGATAGCCAAAACAACGCTTTTACGCGTTGAGATTGTGTAAACGGAGTCATATTGTGACCTTTTTGTTGGATGGGGTGAGGGAACCCAATAAAAAACCGTCGCATGATACTGCTTTAAGAGCACATTGCAATGGTTGTTTTTCACGCAATCGTTAACCTGATTGGCTTACGCCACAACAGAGCGTAAAATAACGCCGTTTTTGAATGAACGAGACTACGATGAGCGATCTGTTTACCTCTCCCGACCATACTCTTGATGCCCAGGGGCTGCGCTGCCCGGAACCCGTAATGATGGTGCGTAAAACCGTGCGCGGCATGCAAGCGGGTGAAACGCTGCTGATTGTCGCCGACGATCCGGCGACAACCCGTGACATTCCTGGCTTCTGTACCTTTATGGAGCATGAGCTGGTGGCAAAAGAGACCGACTCTCTGCCGTACCGCTATCTGGTGCGCAAAGGCCAGTAATCTTAGCCGGATGGCGCTAATGCAACAGCCGTCCGGCACAGACTCATTATCCTTTACGTAGTAACCGCAGCGCGTTAGCGGTCACCAGTACCGTCGCCCCCGTATCTGCCAGCACCGCCAGCCACAGTCCGGTTATTCCGAGCAGCGTGGTGACGAGAAAAATCCCCTTCAGGCCTAGCGCAATCGCAATGTTCTGGCGAATATTGGCGTGGGTGGCGCGGGCTAACTGAATCATTTGCACCAGACCACGCAGGCGGTTGTGGGTCAGGGCGGCATCGGCGGTTTCCAGCGCGACATCGGTCCCGCTTCCCATCGCAATGCCAATGGTGGCTGCTTTCATTGCCGGAGCGTCGTTGATGCCGTCGCCGACCATCGCCAGCGGCGACTGTTGGTTAAGATGGGTAACGGCCTGTACCTTATCTTCCGGTAATAGACCCGCTTTGAATTCGAGACCCAATTCACTGGCAATAGCTGCCGCCGCTCGCGGGTTATCGCCCGTCAGAATCACCCCTTTCACGCCAATCTGATTAAGCTCGCTGATGGCGCTACGGGCGTCGTCGCGCAGCGTGTCCTGTAGAGCCAGCACGCCGAGAACGGCATCGTTACGCAGCACCAGCACCACCGTTTGACCCGCGCTTTCCAGCTCGCTTATCTGCCCGGCAAAAGCATCGGCAGGCTGCTTACCGGCGGCGCAAATCAGCACGCGTTCGCCGTTGACCAGTGCTTCAATGCCCGAGCCAACCAGCGCCCGCTGATCTTTTGCGACAGGGATAGTCAGTTCGCGCGTTTGGGCTTCCCGAACAATCGCCTGCGCCAGCGGGTGCGTCGCGCCTTGCTCTACTGCTGCCGCCAGCGCCAGCAGTTCTGCCTCGCCAATACCGCTTGCCGGGTGAATCGCCGTGACGCGCGGTTTACCGATGGTCAGGGTGCCGGTTTTATCAAACGCGACCTGCGTTACCCTACCCAACTGCTCCAGCGCGGCCCCGCCTTTGATTAACGCGCCACGACGCGCCGCGGCGGCAAGGCCAGAGGTAATGGCTGCGGGTGTGGAAATCACCAGCGCACATGGGCAGCCAATCAGCAGCAGCGTCAGCCCTTTATAAATCCACTCCTGCCAGGATGCGGCAAACAGCAGCGGTGGTACAAGGGTGACCAACAACGCAACCGCCATAATGGCTGGGGTGTAAATCCGGCTGAAACGGTCAATAAAGCGCTCAATGGGGGCGCGGCGTTCTTCCGCTTCTTCAATCAATTTCAGAATACGGTCAATGGCGCTGGCACCCGGTTCGGAGAGTACTTCCAGCGTTACCAGACGGTCCACGCTGGTGGCACCCGCCGGGACTTTCTCACCGGTGGCGCGCTCAACCGGTATCGATTCGCCGGTCAGGGCGCTTTCATCAAAGCTGGCAAATCCGGAGACCAGCTTGCCATCGGCAGGTAAACGCCCACCCGCGGCAACCTCGATAACATCGCCTGGCTGGAGAGTATTGATAGCAACCTCTTCGCGCTCGCCGTTACGCAGGCGCGTGGCGGTTTCCGGCTTGAGCGCCATCAGTGCGCTGACCCCTTTACGGGCGCGGCTGGCGGCCCATCCTTCCAGGCGTTCGCCAATTAAAAACAGCAGCAGCACCATGGCGGCTTCTGCCGTCGCGCCGATAAACAGTGCGCCAATGGCGGCCACGCTCATCAACGTTTCAATGGCAAAGTAGCTGCCGGTTTTCATCAGACGCAGGGCCTGACGGGCAATGGGATACAGACCTACCAGCGTGGTGGCGATAAATGCTATCTGGCCAAAGGGGTGATTGAACTGCTCCAGCCCCCAGCTAATCGCCATCATGATAATCAGCGAAATCAGCGGCAGGTTCTCTTTAAACCGCGACTCGGGGGCGGCGTCTGGCGCTTGCTCATCGCGCAGGGTATAGCCTGCCTTTTGCACTGCGCTTTCAACTTGCAGGCGGATATCGGAACCCGCGTCGACTACCAGTTTTTCGGTGGCGAACAGAACCTGGACCTGGTTGACGCCGTTGACCTGGCGGACCGCATTCTCCACTTTTCGGGCGCAGGCTGCACAGTCCATGCCTGCCACTTTCCAGGAGTAGCGGGTACCCATTACGGTACCGGATACGGGTGGTGGGGTGGAGCAACTTCCTTCGCAGCAGCAGTCGTCAGCCTTTTGTGGCGCAGGCGCTAGCTTGAAAGAAGAAAATTGTGGGGCTTTTTTGCCACTGGAATCGGGTGTCGACATGGCATCCTCCGGTTGATAATCATTTCATATTAACCGGAGGATACACTCTGGAGTCGACTCCAGAGTCAAGCGTTTTAAAGATACAACGAACGAACAATCAGGAAATGTCCGGCGAAGTAGCAGGCGGCAGCAATTGCGTTATCGGCGCGGAAGCGGCGACGGTAATGGCTACCCAGCCAGACAATGTTGCCGATGAACAGGAGTGATGCGCCCATAAAGGCCGACAGCGCCGGAGCGGTCGGGCGGAAGAACCACAGCTCACCAGCCATCCAGACCATCATCAGCGTGATACCAATAAAGGTACAGATAGCGATGCGTAGCTCTTCCAGACGTGTCCAGATCACGGCAATCAGCAACGCCCCCAGCACCACCAGCACCAACGGCAAAGGCCAGAAGAACGACAGCGTCATTTGGCTGGCGAAGTAAATGGTATACAGCAGATGCGACAGGAAGAATGCCCCCACGGCATACAAAAGGCGTTGGCGCGGTAACAGCGTCAGCGCATCGCCCAGCAGCGAGGCAAGCAGGCCAGCCAGCACCAGATAGCTGACAGCATTAAACATTGGCGCCTGCCAGGCCAGCAGCGCCAGCAGGAGTAAGGTTAGGGGTTTAAAGACCCAGCGTTGCCAGGCGGGCCCACGATAGGAAGCATCCACGAACAACCATGCGGAAAGGCAGACAGCGATAAACGACCAAAGCATCTTAGTTCCTTGAATTCGTTATTTTTTCGTAAGCGGGGTGCTCACGGCTCTACTGTTCAGTGTAGAGGTCGACACTGCCAGATGACAACACCATAACAGGCAATGTATGCTTATTTCCGCATTTTCTGATGGGTTAATAATATGAGCAAACCACCACTTTTTTTCATTTTTATCATTGTCTTAATCGTTGTTGCTGCGTCGTTTCGCTTCGTTCAGCAGCGGCGTGAAAAAGCCGATAATGATACTGCGCCGTTAGTGCAAAAGCAGGTGGTGGTGAGTAACAAACGGGAAAAACCGCTTAACGATCGGCGATCCCGCCAGCAGGAAGTGAGCCCGGCGGGGACCAGCATCCGCTATGAAGTCAGTTTTAAGCCACAAAGTGGCGGCTTCGAGCAGACGTTTCGTCTGGATACCCAGCAGTACCATGCGTTAACGGTCGGGGATAAGGGAACGCTGAGTTACAAAGGTTCGCGTTTTGTTGATTTTACAGTGAACGCTAAGGTTTCATCTGACTGATGCCGGATGGCAGCTTACGCTTTGTCCGGCCTGGAGATTTTGTCGCCCCGGCCTGCTAAGCGCCGCCGGGCGAAAAGATCACAGTTACTTCTTCAACTGATCTTTAATCTTCTTCTGCCAAACCAGTAACTCAAAGACGCCGAACAGAAAAATACGGATTTTCTCTCCGCGGGTCATCTGCGGGCCATCTTTAGGCATGGTGCTTTTTAACAGCGCCAGTTGCATGCCGTGCATCAGCACCATAAAAATCAGTGCGACGTTAACGAAGATGTTAAGCGGGCGTGGAAAGGGTTGGAAAATATTGAGTAGTAAAAATGCCCAGACGCACAACATCAGCAGGCGTCCCAGGTTAATCAGCATCGTGTTCTCCTCGTGCTTCACGTTGGTAAAGGCGATAGGCGACCTGTCCGGCGACTTTTTCGCGGTACAGCGACCAGTTCACCGGAACCGGCGGCAAACCGTTTTCTACTTCGCTTTCAACGTAAATATACGCTTCATTTGCCAGCCAGCCATGAGTTTCCAGAAGAGTTAATGTTTCTTCCAGTAATCCTTTGCGAAACGGCGGGTCAACAAACACCACGTTATGCGGCGTACCCGTCTGGGCCAAAAATGTCAGGGTATTGGTGTTGACGACCCGGGCATGGGGGGCTTTCAGCGTGGCGAGATTGTTTTGTAGCTGCTGTGATACCGCGCGATCCATTTCCAGAAGCGTCGCATTTGCCGCATAGCGAGAGAGGGCTTCCAGCCCCAGCGCGCCGCTGCCGGCGAAGCAGTCCAGGCAGTGAGCATCGACCATTACCGGGGCCAGCCAGTTAAATAAGGTTTCGCGTACGCGGTCGGTGGTTGGGCGCAGACCGGGACTATCCGGAACCGGGAGTTTACGGCCACGCCATTGACCACCAATAATGCGGATCTGGCCGCTACCAGAGTGATTCGGTTTTTTCATTTCAATTATTGCTCAATCCGCTGCTGACGTGTCATTCCAGGCGGTGATGTGAGTTAAGTTAACCCGTCGCCTTTCAAGTTACCTCTTCGTTGGCTGTACTTACTCACCCGAATCACTTACTAAAAGTAAGCTCATCGGGATTCGTGCGCTTGCCGCCTTGACGTAACTCGAAATTCATTGGGTATAAGTGATAGACTATTTCATCATTTTTTTAGCTGCTATGTACATAGCGTTGACGCTGTGCCATGAAGCAACAGCGGGGGAGTGTAGTCGCAAATGGCGAAAGAGAAAAAACGTGGCTTTTTTTCCTGGCTGGGCTTTGGTCAAAAAGAGCAGGCACCGGAAAACGAGACAGAATTAAAAAACGAAGAACAACAACCGGTTGCTGAAGAAACTACCGTCGTTGACGAACAGCCGCACGCCGAGGAAACCCGTAGCGAGGCGGAAACGGAAGCTTTTGCAGCTGAAGTTGTTGAAGTGACTGAACAGGTTGCGGAAATCGAAAAACTGCAGTCGGAAGCAGAACCTGTTGCCGAACAACCGCAGCCGGAGATTGAGCGGGTTGCTGAACCTGCAGCTGAACCCGTTGTGGAAACGCCAGCGGCGACGGTTATCGAACGCGAAGAATTGCCGCTGCCGGAAGAGGTGAAAACCGAAGAGGTTTCTGCCGAAGAGTGGCAGGCCGAAGCGGAAACCGTTGAAATCGTTGAGGCGGTTGAAGAGGAAGCCGAAAACGAACCGCACCTGACTGATGAAGAGCTGGAAGCGCAGGCGCTGGCTGCTGAGGCAACTGAAGAAGCCGTGATGGTGGTGCCGGTAGAAGAACCTGCCGTAGAAGCACCGACAGAAGAAGAGGGAGTCCAGGAGCAGGAAAAACCAACGAAAGAAGGTTTCTTTGCGCGTCTGAAACGCAGCCTCCTGAAAACAAAAGAAAACCTTGGTTCCGGATTTATCAGTCTGTTCCGTGGTAAAAAGATCGACGATGATCTGTTTGAAGAGCTGGAAGAGCAACTGCTGATCGCCGACGTGGGCGTAGAAACGACCCGCAAGATTATTGCGAATCTGACGGAAGGTGCCAGCCGTAAGCAGCTCAAAGACGCGGAAGCGCTGTACGGCCTGCTGAAAGAAGAGATGGGCGAGATTCTGGCGAAGGTGGAAGAACCGCTGAATGTTGATGGCAAGACGCCGTTTGTTATCTTAATGGTTGGCGTCAACGGCGTGGGTAAAACCACCACTATCGGAAAGCTGGCGCGTCAGTTTGAGCAGCAGGGTAAATCGGTGATGCTGGCGGCGGGCGATACCTTCCGTGCGGCGGCGGTAGAGCAGTTGCAGGTCTGGGGTCAGCGTAACAACATCCCGGTGATTGCTCAGCATACCGGCGCGGATTCCGCGTCCGTCATCTTTGATGCCATCCAGGCAGCGAAGGCGCGTAATGTAGATGTGCTGATCGCTGATACCGCAGGGCGTTTGCAGAACAAATCGCACCTGATGGAAGAATTGAAAAAAATCGTTCGCGTCATGAAGAAGCTCGACGAAGATGCGCCGCATGAAGTTATGCTGACTATCGACGCCAGCACCGGGCAGAATGCGATAAGCCAGGCCAAACTGTTCCATGAAGCCGTGGGCTTAACCGGTATCACCCTGACTAAGCTGGACGGTACAGCGAAGGGCGGGGTCATCTTCTCGGTTGCCGATCAGTTTGGCATCCCTATCCGTTATATCGGTGTGGGCGAACGTATCGAGGATTTACGTCCGTTTAAAGCGGACGATTTTATAGAGGCACTTTTTGCCCGAGAGGATTAACAATGATTCGCTTTGAACATGTCAGCAAGGCCTATCTCGGTGGGAGACAAGCGCTGCAGGGAGTTACCTTCCATATGCAGCCTGGCGAGATGGCATTTCTGACCGGCCACTCTGGCGCGGGGAAAAGTACCCTGCTGAAGCTGATTTGTGGAATTGAACGGCCCAGCGCCGGGAAAATCTACTTCAGCGGGCATGACATCAGCCGTTTGAAAAACCGTGAAGTGCCGTTTCTGCGTCGTCAGATTGGCATGATTTTTCAGGATCACCACCTGTTGATGGACAGAACCGTGTTTGACAACGTGGCAATCCCGCTGATCATCGCGGGCGCCAGCGGGGACGATATTCGTCGTCGCGTGTCAGCGGCGCTGGATAAGGTCGGACTGTTGGACAAAGCGAAAAACTTCCCTATTCAGCTCTCCGGCGGTGAACAACAGCGCGTGGGCATCGCCCGTGCGGTGGTGAATAAACCGGCGGTATTGCTGGCGGATGAACCAACAGGGAACCTGGATGACGCGTTGTCGGAAGGGATCCTTCGCCTGTTTGAAGAGTTTAACCGCGTCGGGGTCACGGTATTAATGGCCACGCACGATATTGGCCTGATCTCCCGTCGCTCCTATCGCCAAATGGTTCTGAGCGATGGACATCTGCATGGAGGCCTGGCCCATGAATAGACGTGACGCTATTAATCAAATCAAACAGTTCGGTGGCCGACTGGATCGCTTCCGTAAATCGGGCGGCGCGCCGGGAGATGGCGGTCGTAACGCGCCAAAGCGGGCGAAAGCCGCGCCAAAGCCGAACTCGCGTAAAACCAATGTCTTTAACGAGCAGGTACGCTACGCGTTCCAGGGCGCGTTACAGGACCTGAAAAGCAAGCCGCTGGCGACGTTCCTGACGGTGATGGTTATTGCCATCTCCCTGACGCTGCCAAGCGTATGCTACATGGTTTATAAGAACGTCGACCATGCGGCAAGCCAGTATTATCCTTCTCCGCAGATCACCGTTTACCTGCAAAAAACGCTGGATGATGATGCAGCGGCGCGGGTGGTTGGTCAGTTGCAGGCCGAGCAGGGCGTGGAGAAAGTGAATTATCTTTCCCGCGATGACGCGCTGGGCGAATTCCGTAACTGGTCCGGCTTTGGCGGCGCGCTGGATATGCTGGAAGAGAACCCGCTACCGGCCGTGGCGGTGGTTATCCCGAAACTGGACTTCCAGGGCACGGAGTCGCTGAACACGCTGCGCGACCGTATCGCACAAATCAACGGTATTGATGAAGTGCGCATGGATGACAGCTGGTTTGCCCGTCTGGCGGCGCTGACGGGCCTTGTCGGACGCGTCTCCGCGATGATTGGCGTGCTGATGGTAGCGGCGGTCTTCCTCGTCATCGGTAACAGTGTGCGGCTGAGTATTTTTGCGCGTCGCGATACCATTAACGTGCAGAAACTGATTGGCGCGACGGATGGGTTTATCCTGCGTCCGTTCCTCTACGGCGGTGCGCTGCTCGGTTTTTCCGGCGCATTTCTTTCACTAATTTTGTCAGAAATTTTGGTGATGCGCCTGTCGTCAGCGGTTACTGAGGTGGCGCAGGTTTTTGGAACTAAGTTTGATATCAACGGCTTATCATTCGACGAATGCCTGTTATTACTGCTGGTGTGCTCGATGATTGGCTGGGTGGCAGCCTGGCTTGCCACGGTTCAACATTTACGCCACTTTACCCCCGATTAAAAAATCTCTGGTATAATCTTTCCCTGCACTGAGTAGTTCGCTCTGCAGGGAAAGAGTCCCTGTTATCTCTTCCCGGCGTATTCATTGTGATGTCACATTTTGTGCGTAATCTATACACATTACGACATGGAACTTGTGGATAAAATCACTGTCTGATAAAAGATTGAATGATATTCTCGTTGCTCATAAGCTCTGGCATGGTTGTTGCTATTGGTTTTAGCCAACGCGTCAGATGAAAAGATTGAGAGGATTTGAATGACCAAAGAAATGCAAAATTTAGCTTTAGCCCCTGTTGGTAACCTGGAATCTTACATCCGGGCTGCGAACGCGTGGCCGATGTTGTCGGCTGACGAGGAGCGGCTACTTGCTGAAAAGCTGCATTACCAGGGCGATCTGGAAGCAGCTAAAACGCTGATCCTGTCTCACCTGCGCTTTGTTGTTCATGTTGCTCGTAATTATGCGGGCTATGGCCTGCCGCAGGCGGATCTGATTCAGGAAGGTAATATCGGCCTGATGAAAGCCGTGCGCCGTTTCAACCCGGAAGTGGGTGTGCGCCTGGTTTCTTTCGCCGTGCACTGGATCAAAGCTGAGATCCACGAATACGTTCTGCGTAACTGGCGTATCGTAAAAGTCGCGACCACCAAAGCGCAGCGTAAGCTGTTCTTTAACCTGCGTAAAACCAAGCAGCGTCTGGGCTGGTTCAATCAGGACGAAGTTGAAATGGTTGCTCGTGAGCTGGGTGTTTCCAGCAAAGACGTGCGCGAAATGGAATCCCGTATGGCGGCGCAGGACATGACGTTTGACATGTCTTCAGACGACGAGTCTGACAGCCAGCCGATGGCACCGGTTCTGTATCTGCAGGATAAATCATCTAACTTTGCCGACGGCATTGAAGAAGATAACTGGGAAGATCAGGCCGCGAACAAACTGACCCACGCAATGGAGGGTCTGGACGAGCGTAGCCAGGACATCATTCGCGCCCGTTGGCTGGACGAAGACAACAAGTCGACGTTGCAGGAACTGGCCGATCGCTACGGCGTCTCTGCTGAACGTGTTCGTCAGCTTGAAAAGAACGCCATGAAAAAACTGCGTGCGGCGATCGAAGCGTAATCATACCGTTTAACGCATTGCCCCTATAACCCCTGGATGCCCATTCGGGGGTTTTTTATGTCTCATTGATACTTCAAACTGCTATCACGCTTTCCTCTGCCAGGTTTGCTTTTGCCTCTCTGGTGTTGTGGGGTGGGGGGCCGAAGTGATTGATGCCCCTGCGCCTGACAAGGTGACATGTTTGCCCGGTTTCTGGGCAAACATGTCACCTTAATGCAGCCGAATACTGTCGGTAAAACTTATTGTGGCAGGAGATTATAGGCTGCCAGCATCTCTTTGATATCCTGAGTGATGATTTCATTCGGCATATGTATTGGTCTTCTGGTAATGCCTGCGGTGATCCCCATTAAGTTAAGAGCCTCTTTCATTACTGCAGGTGCGGTCATTTTCTTAATGTTCATACGCAGCGCATCGATCTTATTACGCTCTTCCTGTGCTTGATCCAACTGCCCCGCGATAAAGTAGTTATACAAATCCACTTCAATCTTCGGTAAAACATTTGATGTGGCTGCGACGCTGGCAACTGAACCTTCTTTAAATGCATCAAGCATCAGCGAATCTGAACCGTTCAATACTTTAAAATTTTTGTGTTTTGAAATCTCAAGGTACTGTTTTTGTACTTCAAATTTGCCACTGCTATCTTTGATTGCCACGATATTATCGATATCAGCCAGGCGATTCGCTGTTTCGTATTCAATACTTAGGCCCGTTTGCCCTGGGAGATTGTATAGAATAATAGGTGCTGCTGTGCTGGCCGCAATATCATAGTAATGTTTATATAAATCTTCCTGATTAGGCACCAGATAGTAGGGGGTTACAACTGAAATGTAATCTGCGCCAGCATCAACGAGTCGTTGAGTCAGAGCAATAGTTTGCTGTGTGCTACAGCAACCGGCACCGGCGCAAATAGTTACGTCATCACCCACTTCATCAACAACTGCTTTGGTGAGTTCTACTTTTTCATCATCTGATAACAGATGAAATTCACCGTTGGTGCCACAAATAAATAATCCATGAACACCATTGTTGACTAACCAGCGAGCCATCTTTCTTGCTGCCGGGATATCCATTTTTTCCGTTTCATCAAATGGTGTCACCATCGCAGTAATAATTCCCTTAAGTTCTTTCATTATCTTTTCTCCAGTTCGTTGGTAACATTTTTAATCGAGATTTGAATTGTGTTAAGATCTGCTTCCTGAGTAAACGAAGCCGCATGTGGCGTGATCGAGTAATTTATGAGTTGTTTTGTTGCTTCTTTTCGTTCTTTAAGTTCAATATCTTCACTAGCAAAAGAAATTTTGTGAGTAATTAAAGCATTGTATAAACTATCTTCATCAATCAAACCGCCTCGTGCAGTATTTATCAATATTGCGGAAGGTTTCATTTTTTCGAATGCGTGCTGGTCAATCATGTGCCTGGTGCTATCTAATAAAGGCAAATGAAGCGAGATAACATCACTGAGCTGATACACCTCATCTAACTCTTTAAAGTTTATATACGGAAAAACCTGACTCTGATTGATATAAGGGTCGTATGCGATGATCTCCATACCCATAGCGTTAGCGATGTGGGCTACATGTTTGCCAATAGCACCAAGGCCAATCAGCCCTAATGTCTTTTTATGTAACTCAGTACCCACCAATCTTACATCATTACTGCATTTAGCCTGTTGTTCGATTTCAACATACTTTCTGGCACTGGATAGCATCATTAGAATAGCCATTTCTGCTACCGATACAGAATTGGCGTTGAGTGCTTTATGCACCACAATATTTCTGCTGTTCGCATACTCAACGTTAATATTATCTAAACCAACACCATATTTTGAGATTACTTTTAGTTTTTTCGCACAATCTATAACGTCTTGATCTAAAGGGTCGTTGCCTGTAATAATAGCATCGGCATCTTTAATTTTTACCATCAACT
The DNA here is from genome assembly GCF_030336725.1 of Citrobacter sp. Cb031. NCBI lineage: Bacteria > Pseudomonadati > Pseudomonadota > Gammaproteobacteria > Enterobacterales > Enterobacteriaceae > Citrobacter > Citrobacter sp. Cb031. Next base: position 119,338 of record NZ_JAOWDA010000022.1, on the reverse strand, counting down.
CTTCTTTACTAAAACGTCCGCCGCTCGTATTACATTCGACGATATAACCTGCTGCCTGTAATTCATCCAGATATTTTTGCCCCTTACTAAGAAAGGGCCTGGGCGTTATAAGTATTTTTTTCATATTACAATAAACCGAAGAATGAAAAAATAAGGCTTAAAGAGAGGATTGCTACCAGTATTCGTAGGAAATGCGGTCCACACTTCTGGATGTATATATAAATACCGAGAACCGCAACCAGGGGGAGTAAGTTAGGCACAATTTTGTCTAACATGTCCTGCAGGACAATAGTATTCCCCCCACCAGTAGTAATATGTAGCGGTGTCTTAATCTTTACATAAGTGGCAGAAAGCGCCCCCATCATCAACAGGCCGAACATACCTGCGCCTTCAATAATTTTATGGATACTGCCAGAGTGGAGTATCTCTAAAATTGACTCTTTCCCCTTTTTATAACCAATATTAAGTGCAAATCGGCTAGCGAAGAACATATAAACAACTTGATAGATCAATGGCAGTAATGCGGCTAATACGTACCCTTGCAATACAAAAGGAATACATACCCCAATAACAATAGGTCGCAATGTGCCAAAATCTAACGTATCCCCGATACCTGAGACTGGACCCATTAGCCCCGTTTTTAAACTGGTCACTAATTGGGTTGTGGCTGTTCGCTGTTCTTCAGGTTCCTGGGATGCTTTTTCTTCTAGTGCGATAGTGATGCCGTTTACCACTGAGCCCCAGTTAGCTTGTGTGTTAAACATCGTCAAATGGCGCTGTAACGCTTTTGAAAGATCCCTCTCATTTGGGTATAGCTTAGCTAAAATCCCTGTCATTGAATTACAAAAGGCTAGAGCCTGTAACCGTTCAAAATTTAATGATGTTTCTGAGAAAGCATGCCATTTTAACCAGACAATCTGCACATCTCTATTCGTAATTGGTGAGCTTTCGGCTTCCTTTAAGTCGATATTATTAGCCATTTTGTGTTCCTTTCGCAGTTTTTGATTGCATGTATAAGAGAACAGCACATAAACCAAAAATGGATATCCCTATGGTGTTTAGCCCTGAATATGTGACCAAGAAGAAACCAATGATGAATAACGGGATGTATTGTTTTTTCCCGATCACAATGATAGTGATAGCAAAACCTAATGCTGGAAGAATATTACCAGCGATAGCTAAGCCGTTGGTGGTCCAGGAGGGTAACAGTTTGACAAATGAGGCAATAGCATCTGGGCCATACAAACAGGCAACGAAAACAGGAACGAAGCGCATAGGGAAGGCCAACAGAATAGGATAGATAGTTGCTACCCGCTGAATCCCTTTGATATCTGCTTTTTCGGCATAGCGATCGGCCATATGAACAAATGTGGTATTAACCGTTTTACGAACGTTTTCGAGGACAACCCCTAATAAACCTATTGGGATTGCCAACGAAATAGCTATTTCAGGTTTTATCCCCGCAGTAAGAGCAATAGGTATAGCGATGCAGGAGGCCAATCCCTCATCTGCTGGCGGGTTCCCACCAGGAGCAATACTACCTATATAGATCATCTGTAATGTCGCACCGACTGATAATGCAGTCGGCATATCATCAAAGATAATTCCCATAATGGGGGCAATAGATAACGGCATGCGCATGATTGAAAAGCCATACCATACCTTCGCTTGTGATATCCAATAAACTAAACCAATCAATATTGCTGTAGAAACGCCCATAAGTTCCTCTCCTTTTTAAGGTAACTTATTCTTTATTTTTTGCAGACTGGCTGGTTCTTCTTCTGGGATAGTCTGGAAATAAACTTTAATATTCCTGTCTTCTATTACTTGTAGTTTTTCTGCATCTTCTTTATTTATTGATATCTGATTAAAGACGATTTTTCTACCAGGGATGTTTTCTATGCCGCCTACTTGCAACTCTTCAAGTTCTAATCCGCCCTGAATAGTCTTTAATGCTGAATCAATAGATTTGAAAAGGATTAAAAGTTTGCCAGTATAAAAATTTTTCTCATTCCAGCGGGTTGTCGTTTCCTCAATGGATGTCATGATTACTTCGATGCCGCTGGGGGCCGCCATTTTATAAACTTCGGCTAAAAAAGGATCATTATATAATTCGTCATCGATAACAATTATTTTATCGGCGTTGCTCCTTTTCAGCCATTTGGTGATAACCTGTCCATGAATTAGTCGATAATCAATGCGGGCATGTACTATACTCATACTCTATTATCCTTTATTAAATTGATAACTTTGAACCATATCTTTACCGGCATCATGAATACATTGAACATATTCTTCGATGGTGATTTCTTTATCGGAGTCTTGTAACATATTCGCTTCAAGCAGCATGGCAAGGTTTACGCCGCTAATACAATGAATAGGGTATTCTCTGGAGAGAACCGTCGCTACATTTGATGGTGTTCCACCATAAATATCGGTAAGAATAACGGTTTTAATATTGGGTCTGAGTATTTTCCTTGTTTGCTCCATTAACGTTTCTGGTGACATCCCGATGATCAGAGAAATAGCCGTTGTATTTTTCGTTTTGCCAACAATCATTTCACTACTGTTTAATAACTCTTTACCTGCGTCACCATGTGTTAATATGATAATATCATAGAGATTCAATGGTTATCTTCCTTATATATATAATCCATATGTTTGATTTATATTTTGTATGTAACAGACTCCATTCTTGAGAGTGGTTTCTGTTCTTTGAATATATATTGTTTTATGGATTTTTAAACGTTACCAAGATCACATATTGAATGTATTGACTAATATGGCTATTTCTAGCGGATGCATATAACGCATAACAAAATAATATAATATTTGGCTTTTATAAATAATACTGTCATTTATATATATTCAACAATACATCTTAATTAAGATTATATTTTATATCGATGATACAAGGTCATATTATGGAGATGAAATTGATATTTATAGTTTTGTCACCTATATGTTATGTCATCGCAAAAATTCACGTTTCAAATCCATAAAAATGGGGTATGTTTTAGCAGAGTATGCTGAAAATGCACGGTCAGCATGCCTAAATATCAATGTCTTATACTTGGTGTGACGCCAATATCAGAATAATGTGCCAAATAACAACATCACAACAAATGCAACAACCATAACAATGAGGAACCTCAGGATGAAAATGAAGGGTAAAGCGTTACTGGCAGGATGTATTGCACTCGCATTCAGCAACATGGCATTAGCAGAAGATATAAAAATTGCTGTTGTGGGGGCGATGTCTGGCCCGGTAGCACAATATGGCGATCAGGAATTTACCGGCGCAGAGCAGGCAATTGCGGATATCAATGCCAAGGGCGGCGTGAAAGGTGACAAACTGGTCATGGTGAAATATGACGATGCCTGTGACCCGAAACAAGCGGTAGCGGTTGCGAACAAAGTGGTCAACGACGGGATTAAATACGTAATCGGTCACCTGTGCTCTTCTTCCACTCAGCCTGCGTCAGACATCTATGAAGACGAAGGTATTCTGATGATCACTCCAGCGGCAACGGCGCCGGAGCTGACCGCGCGCGGCTATAGCCTGGTAATGCGTACCACTGGTCTGGATTCCGATCAGGGCCCAACGGCCGCCAAATATATCGTTGAAAAAGTGAAGCCGCAGCGCATCGCGATTATTCATGATAAGCAGCAGTACGGTGAAGGTCTGGCCCGCGCGGTGCAGGATGGCCTGAAAAAGGGTAACGCCAACGTGGTGTTCTTTGACGGGATCACCGCCGGGGAAAAAGATTTTTCTACGCTGGTAGCGCGTTTGAAGAAAGAGAATATCGATTTCGTTTACTACGGCGGTTACCACCCGGAAATGGGGCAAATCCTGCGTCAGGCACGCGCCGCGGGTCTGAAAACCCAGTTTATGGGGCCAGAAGGTGTAGCGAACGTGTCGCTGTCTAACATCGCCGGTGAATCTGCAGAAGGCTTACTGGTAACGAAACCGAAGAACTACGACCAGGTTCCGGCGAACAAACCCATCGTAGATGCTATCAAAGCCAAGAAACAGGATCCGAGCGGCGCATTCGTATGGACCACCTACGCCGCGCTGCAATCTTTGCAGGCCGGTCTGAACCAGTCTGATGATCCGGCTGAAATTGCCAAGTATCTGAAAGCAAACTCAGTGGAAACCGTGATGGGGCCGCTGTCATGGGATGCGAAGGGCGACCTGAAAGGCTTCGAATTCGGCGTGTTTGACTGGCATGCAAACGGGACGGCGACAGACGCCAAGTGATTTTCCCGGCGCCTTTCGTGCCGCAGGTGTGTTGGCTGCGTTATTCAACCCCGGTCACTTACTTATGTAAGCTCCGGGGATTTTATAACTTGCCGCCTGCCTGCAACACAAAATTCTTGGGAAAATACTCGTAATACAATTGGTTGGGGGCGGTTTTCTACCGTTTCTCCCAGCCATTTTCCTGGGCCGTAAACCCTAACACCTGCATAAATGCGGCCATCACGCTGCGGTCTTCAACGCCGACGTCGGCCATCCACCACGAACTCACGTCAGGGTTTTCCCGGATCACTTCTTCGATCAAATACTGCCCGACGCCGCGACGGCGAGTGATATCGCGCACGCGCAATGAATCCAGTGCGCCTTGTGTGCCGCTCAGGGTTACCCGCACGGCACCTAACAGACGCTCGTTAAAGCGTGCGGCGTAGATCCGGTGCGTTTCATCTACGCTTAATGATGAGGCGGAATATTCCGGCCAGATTTTGCCCAGATCAATCAGGTCCTGGTCGCTAAAGTTATCTAAACGAACGATGGTCAGCTTCATTAACAGCATGTCCAAATCACAAAAGATGGAATCAGTGTACCGAAATAATTCGCCCGGATGCTTTCTCTTTTTAATGCGATTAACCAGGTTAATAGTTTTGTAACAACGACAATGACAGATTGAAACAGTAGAGATTGAAAAACAGGCAGGATAATACCCTGGAATGCAGCATTTTATTCCGCTCTTTGTGCCGTTATTTTATGCTGACAAATGCACTTTTTTTTGTTTATCTATAGTGAAAAGCAGAATATTATCTTTTCTTAATCGACTGAAAAATAGAGATTTTAGCCGTAATTTGCTTAAAAAACTGCGCTAAACCATTAACGAGACTGGTAAAAATAGTACAGTTCAAAAAAAGCACAGTCTGCTTTTTAACCACATAAATACAAAATATATACATCATCACGAATGGGGATTCAGGAAAATGAAACGGAATGCGAAAACAATCATCGCAGGGGTGATAGCACTGGCAATGTCACACGCGGTCATGGCGGAGGATATCAAGGTCGCTGTTGTCGGGGCGATGTCAGGTCCGGTCGCGCAGTGGGGTGATATGGAATTTAATGGCGCACGTCAGGCCATTAAAGATATCAATGCCAAAGGCGGGGTCAAAGGCGACAAACTGGTTGCCGTCGAATATGACGACGCCTGCGATCCGAAACAGGCCGTTGCGGTAGCGAACAAAATCGTCAATGACGGCATTCAGTACGTTATTGGTCATCTGTGCTCATCTTCCACGCAGCCCGCATCAGATATCTATGAAGACGAAGGCATTCTGATGATTTCCCCGGGCGCGACCAACCCGGAACTGACCCAGCGCGGTTACGCACACATTATGCGTACAGCGGGCCTGGACTCCTCTCAGGGGCCGACCGCCGCGAAATACATTCTGGAGAAGGTGAAGCCGCAACGCATCGCCATCATTCACGATAAACAGCAATACGGTGAAGGCCTGGCGCGTTCAGTGCAGGAGAGCCTGAAAGCGGGCAAAGCCAATATCGTCTTCTTTGACGGGATCACTGCCGGGGAAAAAGATTTTTCTGCGCTGATCGCCCGCCTGAAAAAAGAAAATATCGATTTTGTTTATTACGGCGGCTACTACCCGGAAATGGGACAAATGCTGCGCCAGGCTCGCTCCGTCGGGCTGAATACCCAGTTTATGGGACCTGAGGGCGTGGGCAATGCGTCGCTGTCTAATATTGCCGGTGATGCCGCTGAAGGCATGCTGGTGACCATGCCAAAACGCTATGACCAGGATCCGGCGAATAAAGCTATCGTCGATGCGCTCAAAGCTGACAAGAAAGATCCAACCGGGCCGTACGTGTGGATCACTTATGCAGCCGTCCAGTCATTGGCGACAGCAATGGATCGCAGCGGTAGCAAAGAGCCGTTGGAGCTGGTGAAAGATCTGAAAGCACACGGGGCTGACACCGTGATTGGGCCGCTGAAATGGGACGAAAAAGGCGATTTGAAGGGATTTGAGTTTGGTGTCTTCCAGTGGCACGCGGACGGATCATCGACCGTCGCGAAGTAATAGCTGAAGACGAGTTATCCCACCGCCCGTGCAAAACGGGCGGGTTAAGAAAGGTTACCTTATGTCCGAGCAGTTCCTCTATTTCTTGCAGCAGATGTTTAACGGCGTCACGCTGGGAAGCACCTACGCGCTGATCGCTATCGGTTACACGATGGTGTACGGCATTATCGGCATGATCAACTTCGCCCACGGCGAGGTGTATATGATTGGCAGCTATGTCTCCTTTATGATCATCGCTGCGCTAATGATGATGGGTATTGATTCCAGCTGGCTACTGGTCGCGGCGGGCTTTGTCGGCGCGATTGTGATTGCCAGCGCCTACGGCTGGAGCATTGAACGCGTAGCGTATCGGCCCGTGCGCAGCTCTAAGCGCCTGATCGCGCTGATTTCCGCTATCGGGATGTCCATCTTCCTGCAAAACTACGTCAGCCTGACGGAAGGTTCGCGCGATGTGGCGCTGCCCAGCCTGTTTAACGGCCAGTGGACTGTCGGCAGTAGCGAAAACTTCTCTGCTTCCATCACCACCATGCAGTTGGTTATCTGGATTGTAACCTTCCTGGCGATGCTGGCGCTGACGCTGTTTATCCGTTACTCCCGTATGGGCCGTGCCTGCCGTGCCTGCGCGGAAGACCTGAAAATGGCCAGCCTGCTCGGCATAAATACCGATCGCGTGATTGCGCTGACCTTTGTGATTGGCGCGGCAATGGCGGCGGTAGCGGGCGTACTGCTCGGCCAGTTCTACGGCGTAATTAACCCCTATATCGGCTTTATGGCCGGAATGAAAGCCTTTACCGCGGCGGTACTGGGCGGCATCGGCAGCATTCCTGGAGCGATGATCGGCGGCCTGATTCTGGGTGTCGCGGAAGCGCTCTCCTCTGCTTATCTGAGTACCGAATACAAAGACGTGGTTTCATTCGCGCTGCTGATTCTGGTGCTGCTGGTGATGCCGACCGGTATTCTGGGTCGCCCGGAGGTAGAGAAAGTATGAAACCGATGCATTTTGCAATGGCGCTGCTCTCTGCCGCTATGTTCTTCATCCTGGCGGGCGTCTTTATGGGCGTCCAGTTGGAGCTTGACGGCACCAAACTGGTGGTGGATAGCGCCGCGGATATCCGCTGGCAGTGGGTGTTTATCGGCACTGGCGTGGTTTTTCTCTTCCAACTGTTGCGTCCAGCTTTCCAGAAGGGCCTGAAGAGTGTCTCCGGACCGAAGTTTATTCTGCCGGCGATTGATGGCTCCACCGTTAAACAGAAGCTGTTCCTGGTCGCGCTGCTGGTGATTGCCGTGGCGTGGCCGTTTATGGTGTCGCGCGGTACGGTTGATATTGCCACGTTGACGATGATTTATATCATCCTCGGCCTCGGCTTAAACGTGGTGGTGGGGCTTTCCGGTCTGCTGGTGCTGGGTTACGGCGGCTTCTATGCCATCGGTGCTTACACCTTCGCGCTGCTGAACCACTATTACGGACTCGGCTTCTGGACCTGTCTGCCGCTGGCGGGGCTAGTTTCCGCTGCTGCGGGCTTTATGCTCGGCTTCCCGGTACTGCGCCTGCGCGGTGACTATCTGGCGATTGTGACTTTAGGCTTCGGCGAAATCGTCCGTATCCTGCTGCTCAACAACACCGAAGTGACCGGTGGTCCGAACGGTATCAGCCAGATCCCGAAACCGACCTTTTTCGGTCTGGAGTTCAGCCGTACTGCCCGTGAAGGTGGCTGGGATACCTTCAGCAACTTCTTTAACGTGAAGTACGATCCCTCTGACCGCGTGATTTTCCTTTATCTGGTGGCGCTGCTGCTGGTGGTCTTCTCGCTGTTTGTCATCAACCGTCTGCTGCGTATGCCGTTGGGTCGTGCGTGGGAAGCGCTGCGCGAAGATGAAATTGCCTGTCGCTCGTTGGGCTTAAACCCTACGCGCATCAAGCTGACCGCTTTTACCATCAGCGCCGCGTTTGCCGGTTTTGCCGGTACGTTGTTTGCCGCGCGTCAGGGTTTTGTCAGCCCGGAATCCTTCACCTTTGCCGAGTCGGCCTTTGTGCTGGCGATTGTGGTACTGGGCGGAATGGGCTCACAGTTCGCAGTGATCCTCGCGGCCATCCTGCTGGTGGTGTCACGCGAGCTGATGCGTGATTTCAATGAATACAGCATGTTAATGCTGGGTGGTTTAATGGTACTGATGATGATCTGGCGTCCGCAGGGCTTGTTGCCGATGACCCGTCCGCAGTTGAAGCTGAAAAACGGGGAAGCAAAAGGAGAGCAGGCATGAGTCAGCCATTATTATCCGTCAACGGCCTGATGATGCGCTTCGGCGGTCTGCTGGCGGTAAACAACGTTGAACTGGAGCTGAGGCCACAGGAGATCGTCTCGTTAATCGGGCCAAACGGCGCGGGAAAAACCACGGTCTTTAACTGCCTGACCGGTTTTTATAAGCCGACGGGTGGGACGATTAAGCTGCGCGACCAGCATCTGGAAGGGCTGCCGGGTCAACAAATTGCGCGGATGGGCGTGGTGCGTACTTTCCAGCACGTGCGTCTGTTTCGCGAAATGACGGTGATTGAAAACCTGCTGGTGGCGCAACATCAGCAGTTGAAAACCGGCGTCTTCTCCGGCTTGTTAAAAACCCCGTCGTTTCGTCGCGCGCAGAGTGAAGCGTTGGATCGCGCCGCCACCTGGCTGGAGCGTATTGGTTTGCTGGAGCACGCCAACCGTCAGGCCAGTAACCTGGCCTACGGCGACCAGCGCCGTCTGGAGATTGCACGTTGCATGGTGACCCAGCCGGAAATCCTGATGCTCGACGAACCCGCCGCAGGCCTCAACCCGAAAGAGACCAAAGAGCTGGACGAGCTGATTGCTGAACTGCGTAACCATCACAACACCACTATTTTGTTGATTGAGCACGACATGAAGCTGGTGATGGGTATTTCCGACCGTATTTACGTGGTGAATCAGGGCACGCCGCTGGCGAACGGGACGCCGGAACAGATTCGTAACAACCCGGACGTGATCCGCGCCTATTTAGGTGAAGCATAATGGTGGTGACGCATAATATGGAAAAAGTCATGTTGTCCTTTGACAAAGTCAGCGCCCACTACGGCAAGATACAGGCGCTGCACGACGTCAGCTTGTATATCAATCAGGGTGAAATCGTGACGCTTATCGGCGCCAACGGCGCGGGAAAAACCACGCTGCTTGGTACGCTGTGCGGCGATCCGCGAGCGACAAGTGGGCGAATTGTTTTTGATGGTAAAGACATTACCGACTGGCAGACGGCGAAAATCATGCGCGAAGCGGTAGCGATTGTTCCGGAAGGGCGTCGCGTGTTTTCCCGCATGACGGTGGAAGAGAACCTGGCGATGGGCGGCTTCTTTGCCGAAAAGGACCAGTTTCAGGAACGCATCAAGTGGGTGTATGACTTGTTTCCCCGCCTGCATGAACGTCGAATTCAGCGTGCGGGCACGATGTCCGGCGGTGAACAGCAGATGCTGGCGATAGGCCGTGCGCTGATGAGTCAGCCGCGGCTGCTGCTGCTTGATGAGCCGTCGCTGGGTCTGGCGCCGATTATCATCCAGCAGATCTTCAACACCATCGAACAACTGCGCGAGCAGGGGATGACAATCTTCCTCGTCGAACAGAACGCTAACCAGGCGCTGAAGCTCGCCGATCGCGGCTACGTGCTGGAAAACGGTCATGTGGTGTTGGAAGACACTGGTGATGCGTTACTGGCTAACGAAGCAGTGCGCAGCGCGTATCTGGGCGGTTAACATTCTCTGAATGGACAAGGGGGCCTGATATGGCCCCTTTTTATTGCTCTATGTTATTATTGAGAATAGTTATCAATAATAAAAGTGAACATGGAGAAAGGATGATACGTTCCGGTATCTGCATGATGATTGGCGGTTTGTTTTTGACGCTTTCATCAAATACCCTGGCCTTAGCACCGCCAGCGTTCGACCCGCGCGACCCTTCAATCTGGGAAGAGAAACCGGACAACTCGTTAGCGCAGTCCAGCTCGCCCTGTGAAGTGTTCACCTCCTCTGTCTGCCCGGGCTGGGAAGATGAGAAATCGGATATTCAGCGCGAACGTGAGCGGCGGGAACAGCAGCGTTTACAGAATGAATATGAACGACGCTGGCGTAAAGATTAATGTTCTTTGCTGGCTGCAACAGATAACGTCATCCTGGCCGGGTAAGACATAGCGCTACCCGGCTTTGTTGTGCACCACCCCGCATTTTCCTGTCACTACGCTTTCACCGCCTTGCCATCTGTTTGTCGCCTTACTATCTTTTTTTTGTAATAAAAAAGTTATTTTTCTGTCATTCGAGCATGTCATGTTACCCCCGCGAGCATAAAACGCGTGATATCGCGCATCCGGCACAACAAGAGAGATAACCGATGATATCGTTACGACATACAGCTTTAGGACTGGCACTTAGCCTGGCGTTTGCAGGTCAGGCTCTGGCCGTCACCACTATCCCGTTCTGGCACTCAATGGAAGGTGAACTGGGTAAAGAAGTTGATTCACTGGCGCAACGTTTTAATGCCGCCAATCCCGACTACAAAATTGTTCCGCAGTACAAAGGCAACTACGAGCAGAGCCTGAGCGCAGGTATTGCGGCTTTCCGTACCGGAAACGCACCTGCGCTACTGCAGGTTTATGAAGTGGGCACGGCAACGATGATGGCCTCGAAAGCCATTAAACCGGTCTATGAAGTATTCAAAGAGGCTGGTATTAACTTCGATGAGTCTCAGTTCGTACCAACGGTTTCCGGTTATTACACCGACTCTAAAAGCGGACACTTACTCTCCCAGCCGTTTAACAGCTCCACGCCGGTGCTGTACTACAACAAAGATGCCTTCAAAAAAGCCGGTTTAGACCCTGAGCAGCCGCCAAAAACCTGGCAGGATCTGGCGGAATACACCGCGAAGCTGAAAGCAGCAGGCATGAAGTGCGGTTACGCCAGCGGCTGGCAGGGATGGATTCAGATTGAAAACTTCAGCGCCTGGAATGGTCTGCCGGTGGCTACCAAAAACAACGGCTTTGACGGTACTGACGCGGTGCTGGAATTCAATAAACCGGAACAGGTGAAACATATCGCCCTGCTGGAAGAGTTGAACAAAAAAGGAGATTTCAGCTACTTCGGGCGTAAAGACGAGTCTACCGAGAAGTTCTATAACGGGGATTGTGCCATTACCACTGCCTCTTCCGGTTCTCTGGCTGATATCCGCCACTACGCCAAATTCAACTATGGCGTCGGCATGATGCCGTACGATGCCGATGTGAAGGGCGCGCCGCAGAACGCGATTATCGGGGGAGCCAGCCTGTGGGTGATGCAGGGTAAAGACAAAGCAACCTACGAAGGCGTGGCGCAGTTCCTCAACTTCCTGGCGAAGCCTGAAATTGCTGCCGAATGGCACCAGAAGACCGGCTACCTGCCCATTACCACCGCCGCGTACGACTTGACCCGCGAGCAGGGCTTCTATGATAAGAATCCTGGGGCTGATATCGCCACCCGCCAGATGCTGAACAAGCCACCGTTGCCGTTCACCAAAGGGCTGCGTCTGGGCAACATGCCGCAGATCCGCACCATCGTAGATGAAGAACTGGAAAGCGTCTGGACCGGGAAGAAAACCCCGCAGCAGGCGCTGGATGCTGCCGTTGAGCGTGGCAATCAGTTACTGCGCCGCTTTGAGCAATCGACTAAATCGTAATGTGAAATGCCGGGTGGCGGCTGCGACTTACCCGGCCTACAAATGCGTGTAGTTTGTAGGCCGGATACGGTGTGTGCACCGCAATCTGGCACCTTCCAGGAAAAGAACCTACATGTCTTCATCCCGTCCGGTGTTCCGCTCGCGCTGGCTTCCCTATTTGCTGGTGGCCCCGCAGTTGGTTATCACCGTTATTTTCTTTATCTGGCCCGCCGGTGAAGCGCTGTGGTATTCACTACAATCCGTTGATCCGTTTGGTCTTTCTAGCCAGTTTGTCGGACTGGAAAACTTTATCGCGCTGTTTCATGACCCGTACTACCTTGATTCATTCTGGACCACCATTAAGTTCAGTACGTTAGTCACGGTAAGCGGTTTGCTGGCGTCGTTATTTTTTGCGGCGCTGGTGAATTACGTGGTACGCGGTAGCCGTTTTTACCAGACGCTGATGCTGTTGCCTTACGCCGTCGCGCCCGCCGTCGCCGCCGTATTGTGGATCTTCCTGTTTAACCCAGGGCGCGGGCTGATTACCCATTTTCTCGGTGAGTTTGGCTATGACTGGAACCATGCGCAAAACAGCGGTCAGGCGATGTTTCTGGTGGTGTTTGCGTCGGTCTGGAAGCAGATTAGTTACAACTTCCTGTTCTTCTTTGCCGCACTACAGTCTATTCCGCGGTCGCTGATTGAAGCCGCCGCGATTGATGGTGCGGGACCGGTTCGCCGCTTCTTTAAGCTGGCGCTGCCGCTGATTGCACCGGTCAGCTTCTTTCTGCTGGTGGTGAATCTGGTTTATGCCTTCTTTGATACCTTCCCGGTGATCGATGCCGCCACGGCGGGTGGGCCGGTACAGGCGACCACTACGTTGATTTATAAGATCTATCGCGAAGGCTTTGTCGGGCTGGATCTCTCCGCCTCGGCCGCCCAATCGGTAGTGCTGATGTTCCTGGTCATTATTTTGACGGTGGTGCAGTTCCGCTATGTGGAAAGTAAGGTGCGTTACCAATGATTGAGAATCGTCGTGGGCTGACAATATTCAGCCATGCCATGTTGATTATGGGGATCATGGTGATCCTGTTTCCGCTGTACGTCGCGTTTGTTGCGGCGACGCTGGATAACAAAGCAGTCTTTGAAACGCCGATGACGCTGGTTCCCGGCACACAACTGCTGGAAAACATGAAATACATCTGGGTCAACGGCGTGGGCGTTAACAGCGCGCCGTTCTGGCTGATGATGCTCAACAGTTTCATCATGGCGTTCAGTATTACAGTAGGGAAAATCACCGTCTCTATGCTCTCCGCATTCGCCATCGTCTGGTTCCGCTTTCCACTGCGTAACCTGTTCTTCTGGATGATTTTTATCACGCTGATGCTGCCGGTCGAGGTGCGTATTTTCCCGACGGTGGAAGTGATCGCCAACCTGAAAATGCTCGACAGCTATGCGGGTCTGACGCTGCCGTTAATGGCATCGGCGACTGCGACGTTCTTGTTCCGGCAGTTTTTTATGACCCTGCCGGATGAACTGGTTGAGGCGGCGCGTATTGACGGCGCGTCACCGATGCGTTTTTTCCGCGATATTGTACTACCGCTGTCAAAAACCAATCTGGCGGCGCTGTTTGTGATCACCTTTATCTACGGCTGGAACCAGTATTTGTGGCCGTTGTTAATTATTACCGATGTCAATTTGGGCACTGCGGTGGCAGGTATCAAAGGCATGATTGCTACTGGTGAAGGCACCACGCAGTGGAATCAGGTAATGGCAGCCATGCTGCTGACGCTCATCCCTCCGGTAATCATCGTGTTAGCCATGCAGCGTGCCTTCGTACGTGGCCTGGTCGATAGTGAGAAATAAAAATGGCTGGTTTAAAACTACAGGCAGTAACCAAAAGCTGGGACGGCAAAACCCAGGTGATTAAACCGCTGACACTGGATGTCGCGGACGGAGAATTTATCGTGATGGTTGGCCCATCCGGCTGCGGTAAGTCAACGCTGCTACGGATGGTGGCCGGGCTTGAACGGGTGAGCGGCGGCGATATCTGGATTGATAATAAACGCGTCACCGAAATGGAGCCTAAGGATCGCGGCATTGCGATGGTCTTTCAGAACTACGCGCTCTACCCACATATGAGCGTGGAAGAAAATATGGCCTGGGGGCTGAAAATCCGCGGGATGGGCAAGGAGCATATTGCCGAACGGGTGAAAGAGGCGGCGCGTATTCTCGAGCTGGGTGAACTGCTCAAGCGTCGTCCGCGCGAGCTTTCCGGCGGTCAGCGCCAGCGTGTGGCGATGGGGCGGGCGATTGTCCGTGACCCAGCGGTATTCCTGTTTGATGAGCCTCTGTCTAACCTCGATGCCAAGCTGCGCGTACAGATGCGTCTGGAGTTACAACATCTGCATCGCCGACTGAAAACCACCTCACTGTATGTGACGCACGATCAGGTTGAAGCGATGACCCTCGCCCAGCGGGTGATGGTGATGAACAAAGGCATTGCCGAGCAGATCGGCACGCCGGTTGAGGTATATGAAAAGCCTGCCAGCCGCTTTGTGGCGAGTTTTATCGGCAGCCCGGCGATGAATCTGCTGGACGGGCGCATCAGCGCCTCGGGCACCCATTTTGAGCTGGATGACGGCATGACGTTGCCCCTCGGCAGAAGCGCGAGGGAGTCTGGTGGGCGCAACATGACGTTGGGTATCCGCCCGGAGCATATTGCGCTAAGCTCGCAGGCCGAAGGCGGCGTGCCGTTGGTCGTCGACACGCTGGAAATGCTGGGAGCGGATAACCTGGCACACGGACGTTGGGGTGAGCAAAAGCTGGTGGTGCGACTGGCGCATCAGCATCGCCCGACGGCAGGCAGCACGCTGTGGCTGCATCTGCCAGAAAATCATCTGCATCTTTTTGATGGCGAAACAGGACAACGCGTATGAGTAACTGGCCTTACCCCCATATCGTCGCCCATCGCGGCGGCGGTAAGCTGGCACCGGAAAACACCCTGGCGGCGATCGACATGGGGGCGCGATACGGGCATACCATGATTGAGTTTGACGCTAAATTGTCGAAAGACGGTGAGATCTTCTTGCTGCATGACGACAACCTGGAACGCACCAGCAATGGTTGGGGTGTGGCAGGCGAGCTGAACTGGCAGGATTTATTGCGCGTGGACGCCGGTGGCTGGTTTAGCGGTGAGTTTAAAGGCGAACCGCTACCGCTGCTCTCGCAAGTGGCCGAGCGCTGCCGTCAGCACGGTATGATGGCGAATATTGAAATTAAACCCACCACCGGCACCGGAACGTTAACCGGCAAAGCCGTAGCGCTGGCCGCTCGGGAACTGTGGGCGGGAATGACACCACCGCTGTTGTCATCCTTTGAAATTGACGCGCTTGCAGCGGCGCAGCAGGCGGCGCCTGAACTGCCGAGAGGCTTACTGCTTGATGAGTGGCGCGAGGACTGGCGTGAGCTGACAACGCGGCTGGGTTGCGTCTCTATTCATCTTAATCACAAGCTGCTGGATGAAGCGCGCGTGGATGCGCTGCGCGACGCAGGACTGCGTATTCTGGTGTATACCGTCAACCGACCCCAGCGCGCGGCGGAACTGCTACGCTGGGGAGTGGACTGCATCTGTACCGATGCCATTGATACGATTGGTCCGGATTTCCAGCCCTGTTAAGGCCCAATTGTTTTTAACGGAACGTTAGGCTGCGGCGTGCTGGAGGGCTTCAGCATGTCGCCGTTCTTTTTCTCCGACAGCATATGTTGCTTATTCAGCGAGCTGTCCGGGTTACGGGTTCCACTTAACATTCCACCGTTGCTGTTGGGCAGCATTTGCTGCTGGCTGGAATTAAACTCTCCAGGCTGAGACTGAAGGACGCGCTGGGAGTTGGAATTGATTTGGTTTTCCATATGCTGTTGTTGCATACGCGTCTGCGTTTGCAACTGCTGATTGAGCATCCCTTTCTGCTGAATCTGCTGCGATTGCATTTGGGTTTGCATACGCTGCTGGCTCGGGATCTGATAACCGGGTTGATTCGGGTTATTCATGGTGTTGATGGGCTGTGCAAAGCCTGCAAACGGCAACAGCATGGCTAAAAGTAAGAGTCGTTTCATCGCTTTTCTCCTCTCGGGGATCTCTTAAGTTTACTCCTTTCTCGCCGTTACGATGATTATTTCAGAGTTATGCACCAGGCTTAGTGGGGGCTGACCCCCATACATCTGGAGAATAACGATGATAAAACCGACGTTTTTACGCCGGGTAGCCATTGCTGCTCTGCTCTCAGGAAGTTGTTTTAGCGTTGCTGCCGCTCCGGCTGCACCGCCGCCGGTATCATACGGTGTTGAGGAGGATGTGTTCCATCCCGTGCGCGCGCAGCAGGGGATGGTGGCCTCCGTGGATGCGCTTGCCACTCAGGTGGGGGTGGATATTCTTAAACAGGGTGGGAATGCCGTCGATGCCGCCGTGGCCGTTGGCTACGCGCTGGCGGTGACGCATCCCCAGGCGGGCAATCTGGGTGGTGGCGGTTTTATGCTGCTGCGTACCAAAGACGGTAACACCACGGCGATTGATTTTCGCGAAATGGCCCCTGCTGGCGCGACCCGCGACATGTTCCTTGATGAGCAGGGCAACGCCGATGCGAAAAAGTCGCTGACGTCGCATCTGGCATCCGGTACGCCGGGTACCGTCGCGGGTTTTTCGCTGGCGCTGGAGAAATACGGCACGATGCCGCTGAACAAAGTGGTACGTCCGGCGATGAAGCTGGCGGAAGAGGGCTTTGTGGTTAATGACGCACTGGCCGACGATCTGAAAACCTATGGCAGTGAAGTGCTCCCTAATCACGAGAACAGCAAAGCCATTTTCTGGAAAGACGGCGAGCCACTGAAAAAAGGCGATAAGCTGGTACAAAAGAACCTGGCGAAAAGCCTGGAAATGATTGCCGAAAGCGGCCCGGATGCGTTTTATAAAGGGGCTATTGCCGATCAGATCGCCGGGGAAATGCAGAAGAACGGTGGGCTGATGACCAAAGAGGACTTAGCCAGCTATAAAGCCGTGGAGCGTACGCCGATTAGCGGTGACTATCGCGGGTATCAGGTCTTCTCCATGCCGCCGCCGTCCTCTGGCGGTATTCACATCGTGCAGATCCTCAATATTCTTGAAAACTTTGATATGAAGAAGTACGGGTTTGGCAGCGCCGACGCCATGCAGGTCATGGCTGAAGCGGAGAAATATGCCTACGCTGACCGCTCGGAGTATCTGGGCGATCCCGATTTTGTGAAAGTGCCATGGCAGGCACTGACCAACAAAGCCTATGCTAAAACGCTTGCCGATCAGATTGATATCAACAAGGCTAAGCCTTCCAGCCAGATTAAACCTGGCAAGCTCGCCCCGTATGAAAGCAATCAGACCACTCACTTCTCGGTGGTGGATAAAGACGGCAATGCCGTGGCGGTGACCTATACCCTGAATACCACCTTCGGGACCGGTATTGTGGCGGGTAACACTGGCATTCTGCTCAATAATGAAATGGACGACTTCTCTGCCAAGCCGGGCGTACCGAATGTATACGGTCTGGTAGGCGGCGATGCCAACGCGGTCGGACCGAAGAAGCGTCCGCTGTCATCTATGTCGCCGACTATCGTGGTAAAAGATGGGAAAACCTGGCTGGTTACCGGCAGCCCAGGCGGGAGTCGAATTATCACTACTGTGCTGCAAATGGTGGTCAACAGCATTGATTTCGGGATGAACGTCGCCGAAGCGACCAACGCACCACGCTTCCATCATCAGTGGTTGCCGGATGAGCTTCGTATTGAGAAGGGCTTCAGCCCGGATACAATCAAACTGCTGGAGCAAAAAGGACAGAAAGTAGCGCTGAAAGAAGCGATGGGCAGCACGCAGAGCATTATGGTTGGACCGGATGGCGCACTGTATGGCGCGTCCGACCCGCGTTCTGTGGATGATTTAACGGCGGGTTACTGATTGTTGATTAATAGCCCGGCATCAGGCGCCGGGCTATATGTTAGTTATGCCGTGAGTAACCGCGCCGGATTATCAATACAGAGCTTGCGAAGAGTATCGTTATCTACGCCACGGGCAGCCAGATAGGCGAGGAAAACATTTGGGACAAATCCCCAACCATTCCCCCCATTTTTTGCCCACATCTGTTTGAGAAAAACATCATGGCTTAATACGATCTGGTCGGCGTAACCCAGTTCAATCAGATGTGCTACCGCATCTGCGGTGTCCTGAACACTTGGGGCGATACCTTCTTTGGGGAAAGTAATGTCCAGACCAATCATGTCAAATTCAAGCCATACGCCGCGGTCAAGCATTTTAAGTTGATAGGCAACATCCTTTCCTGAAGGGTCTGAGTGCGCCAGCGAAACTTTTGCCGGAGAGACGTTCATCTCTTCAAGGACAATATCCAGTACCTCATCACCCAGCCGCAGCCACCCTGGCATATGGATATTCATTGCCGTATGGGGATTATTACGTTGTGCCAGAGACGCTGCGCGCAGGCTGTTGCGCTCAGCTTGGGTAAAAGCGGGTGATACGCCAATTTCACCGATCATACCGGCGCGAATATCCGTCTCGCCAATCCCCTGATTCAGTTCCTTATCAATAAGTGAGGCTAATAACTCGACAGGTTTGTGGATCCTGGCGCTTTCAAACTTTTCCAGATAAGGTCCTGATGAAGCAACGATATTCAAACCAGTTTTTAATGCCACTTCCCGCAATGAAGTGGCGTCCCGACCAATAGATTCAGAACCCGTCGCGTCGACAATCGTCCTGCCTCCCAGTGACATGAAGTTATTGATTTCAAAGATGACATCATCAATCTCTTTTCTGTCCATGTTATCGGCGCAGCAGTACGGGTCGTGTTTCAGTCCCCACTGCAGGTCAGCACTGACTTTCTTTCCCACCAACTGCTGTGAAAAAGCATACTGTGGCTCGTCAACAACGGATGACAAATCGTTAAACAGGTGCTCATGCGGTAGCGTCAGACCCATTTCTGAGTGTGCCACTGGGCCCGTTACGGTTTGCAGGAAGCCTTTCATCCTGACACCTCCATTTTTTTCGCCATTTTGGATGCTCTGTATTCGGGGATGGTGGTAACAATTGCACCTACTAACGCGAATAATGTACCGATGATGGTGACCAGATAGACCGTATTGCCTAATGATGGGATTAACTCATCAATCAACACCGATCCCAGTAACTGACCCGCGGTAGAGGCGACACCCAGCATTAATAGTCCTAAGCCTCTGACCAGAATTGCCATCAGCCCGATGGACAGCAGACCCAGCGGGCCACCGAGATACATCCACCACGTATCGGGTAACTGGACGGTGACATGCCCTAATGCGACACGTATCGCCAGCGCTGCACCCAGGACACAAAAGCCGACGATGAAGTTCCAGGTAATGGAAACCAGCATGGATCCCGTTGCCTCGGCGACTTTGGCATTCCCCGCAGGCTGCCAGCCAGCGAGTAATCCTGCCAAAAATGGAAGGATAGCCAGCAGGATAAACGAGGTTGAGTGCCACTGTGGCGACACGACAAAAATCGTGGCAATAACAGCGAACAATGCGCCAGTAACGCGCCATGGCGTGAAATATTTCTTCTCATCCACACCGACGCCAAAACGGTCGCACAGCAGGCCGGAAAGGAGCAGGGCGGAAATTAATGCAGTTTGAAAAGTGGCAACGCCTAACGCGCTGGCTGATGCGCCTTCAGAAAATACGACCATCGCCCCGCATAACCCGGCAAACCAATTCCACAAGGGGATTTTCCGCTTTTTAATCAGCGTAGGGATCGACGCGAATTGATGGCGTGTTTCTTTACGCGCAATAATAATAAAAAACATGACGACCAGACCGCTGGCGAAAGAGATTACTGCGCAAGCATTACCATCCTGCAACCAGTGTCCCAATTGCCCATTAACGGCAGACTGCATTGGGGAAAGCATACCGGCTAAGATGGTTGCAAGCATCAGTAAGGGGGTTGAGTACTTATTCTTGTTCATACATCAATCCTTATATTTTATAAAAGGAGTAACTTTCGTTACTCCATTGTTTTTTTATTTTCTGGCGATGAATTGAAGCGTGTTAACCCACAGGTCGGTATAAAACGGCCAGGACATGAATTGCTGAGTTCCCCAGTGCGGCGAACAGTCACTCATAAAACAGGCGGTTTTACCCTGTTGGTATTTACCGAACACTAATAGAGGGTCATTATTTATTGTTAATACGACATCAGCATCTTCTCTGGCGACAACCTGGTTATATCCAAGAAATATCGGGTAGTCTGAGAATCCGTCCACAACAGGATGTTCAGGCGAGACAGCCTCAGCGTAGATACCCTCTGGTTTTTCTACTCGGTCATCGCCGTCAAGCATAATAACTGGCAAGACCTCGGCAAGAATGGTGTTCTTGTAATTGGCCTTTGCCTCAATACCCATAAATGACAGATAGCCGCCAATCATAAGCAGACCACCACCATTTTTGACGTACTCTTTAATTGATTCCAGAGCATTTGGCTTTATTTTGAGCTGATAGAATGTCTCGTTTTGCAACAGGAATGTATTGCTGCCGATATCGCTAATGACAATGACATCATAACGGTTTAGTTCATCAATGCTTTCTGGAAATGCGATTTGTACGGTGTGAGCAGGCATGTAATCAATTTCCACACCACCTTTCTTTAAGCATTCCAGTAACCATGTAGCGCCTTCTTCATATTTACTGGAGGTAAAACTGTCATAACCTTTTGAATGAATCATGTGAATATGCCAGGATTCTCCAATAAAGAGCACCTTTAGTTTTTTCTGCGTATTGTTCATAGTCTGCTCCTTGATTTAGTGAGTTGAGATAGTTTGTTTGTAATGTGAACTCTGAATGCGATGTAGAACGGATTCGTTTTCTGGCATGTCAGAGGCATTGGGTGTTTCAACAGCAAGCGAGGCGAATGCGCTGGCGTAGCATAATGCGGATGCCAGTGATTTTCCTTTAGCAAGGCCAGATGCGAGTGCGCCATTGAAGGCGTCGCCTGCTCCTGCGGTGTTTTTTACAACTGCCGGGAATGCCGGAGAATAGATGAATTGCGTTCCGTCATAAGCGAGAGATCCTTTGCTACCTAAAGTAATAATGGTATTTTTTACACCTTTCTGATGAATAATCTTCGCTGCACATTTGGCTGACTCAATATCATTGACGGACATATTTGCCAGGAGACCAGCTTCGGTTTCATTTGGCGTAATATAATCGATGTCATCAATGATGGTATTGACCATTTCATTGTATGGCGCTGGATTGATAATTACCGGTATGTCATTTTTTTGTGCGAGACGAATTGTTTGCTGAAGCGCCTCGTAATTTGTCTCCAGTTGTACAAGAACAATATCTGAATGAATAATGGCTTCTTTTTGTATGGTGATTTCATCAGGTGAAATTGTCATATTAGCACCGGGATAGATAGCGATGACGTTATCCCCGGTATCTCCATTCACCATGATGGTAGCTGTACCAGTTTGTGTTTCTTTGGTCTGGTAGATTACACTTTTATGGATTTTTGATGAGTTTATAAAGTTAATGGCGTAATCACTAAAATGGTCTGACCCTACTTTAGTAATAAAATGCACATCAGAATCAGCATAGCTTGCCGCTAATGCTTGATTACATCCTTTACCGCCTGGCGAAAAAATAAATTTATCGGCAAGTAATGATTCTCCTGTCGAGGGTAGTCTCGGTAGGTAACTGATAATATCAACATTGAACGAGCCAATAACACATACATTATTTTTCATGGCAGAGAGACCTTTTTTTATTTTCTGCGCTGACTCATATTTTTCCAGCACATAAGCAATTTCGTTTTTTGCAACGTTATCAAGAGAATCAAGGGTAATAAATGCACCACCATGACAGCGAGTGAGATATCCCTGTCCGGCAAGTTCATTGAGATCTGAGCGAATGGTTTCTTTTGTTACCTTGAGACTTTTCGCCAGATTTGAAACTTTTACAACTCCCGAAATACTGATTTCTTTCAATATTCTATGATGGCGTTCAAATTTCATTTTTTACCTCACCGTGGTTAAGTTAGTCCCAGGAGAAGTATATTGTTGTGATTGTCACCATAAAGTGATGGCAGAAACCAAAAAAAAACAAAAATGTAATATTAATATTATTAACGTTACGAAAAATAGCGATGAAGATAAAAAGGTGAATAACCATATGATTCAGGTGGTTGTTAGGCCTGAACATGACGGCGGGGGAAACGATGGACTGCAATCAAAAACTCTATGCCAGGGTCGGATAGCGCTTCTGCTCCTGAATTTAACGGCGAGATATAACGGATAATGGCCTACAGCGTTCAGAACGATGTCGGCCTTATTGGTTGGTTATGGCGCATATCGCTGCAGCGATTCAGACCAGCGGAATATTTGGCTGCTTTTATCCTGCAGGTTTACGCGCTCTAAATCATAAAACCCGTGCGTTTTTGCCGAACGCATTTTGAGGATATATTTACTTTCGCTGATGTCGTGCTGTCTTGTACCGTCTTTATTCCACTCTCCGGCGATGTCCGTATATTGATAAACAAGGTCGGAATATACGTTGATTATCCTGTTGTCTTTGATCGCATAGAGTTCCAGCACTTCATAAAATGCGCCGCCGCCGGAATACGCCTCAGAGTATCCACCGCGCACCCCAAACGCCAGCGTATCGGGTGCGATCCGGTACGGTGCCAGATCCAGTTTTGTATAATAGGCCAGCGGTCTGACGGACTCATCATCGCTCTCTTTTTCGGCGGTTTTATTCCACTCAGAGAGTTGGTTTAATGGTTTTTCCGAGCGTGCAAGCGGCGTTAGCTGTTGGTTCTGCCAGGAAAAAACGCCGAGATATAATTTATTGGCGTGCCCGTTGCTGTAGTTTTCCGGACAGTTGTTATCCGCGTATTTCTTTGCCTGCCCGGCGTCGGCCGGATTGTCGGCGAAACAGGCGACACCGATATATTTGCCGTCTTTGCCCCAGGCTTTGGCACCCGTGAGGATCAGGTTGTCAGGATCTTCATTCGGCGCAACCCAGGCAATCCACGCGTTCTCAGATAATCCCTGTGGAAGCTCGCCAAATCCTTTGGCAGGGGTTGCTCCCGCCATTTGCTCAGCAAAAATCTGTTTACCTTCCGGGTGTTGAATGGCGCTGGGCACGGAATCGAGATTTTGTACGGTAGTGGCGAAAGCAGGGGAGAGTGCTGCCAGCAACACCAGGAGAAGGTACTTTTTCACTCTTGCGTCCTTTCAATAAGAAGGGCGATAAAACTCGCCCTTAATTTTATTTCACGCGCGCCATAAAGTAGGCATCAACGTATTCACCATTGCGCAGGCCGTATTTCTTACCTGTGCCTTCGATTTCAAAGCCGTATTTCTTATACACCGCCACGGCCGGCTCATTATCAACAAATACCGTTAGCTCAATACGCTCGACGCGCAGCCAGTTGTCGCACATGTCGATCATCGTGCGAATCAACGCGCTGGCAACGCCGCGATTGTGCCACCGAGCATCCACGCAGATACCAAAATCGGCCACGTGGCTGCGCCGCGGACGCTGGGCAACGTCGATGCACAAATGACCAACGACAATTTCATCAATGCAAGCGACCAGCTGTTTTATACCGGGTCGATCGGCTAGCCGCTCCTGCCACATCTCCACGGAAGGATGAGGAACCTGTAGCGTGTTGTGGTACACCTCCGGCTGGGCGTGGATCTGACGAATTGCGTCGTAATCTTTCGGTTCAGCGTGGCGTATCACTATCTCACTCATTCCTTATCTCCAGCAGGGTTAATTGTGTATTTACACTCGCTGAGAAAGAAAATTCCGTCAACTGCATTTTTTTGCAAAAAGAAGTAGACAAGTGCGAATGAGAATGATTATTATTGCTCTGCGTTCAGGGGAACCCCTACGGAGAACCTGAAAGCACGACATTGCTCACATTGCTTCCAGTATTACTTTAGCCAGCTTTTGCTGGCTTTTTTTTTGAGGTTTTGTGTCTGCCTGGCTTACTTGCCATTTCGTCCCCGGGAAGTGCTCGTGCTCCTCACGTACATTTAGTACGCTCCGGGCCCTGCGCGCTTGCCGTGAACAAACTGCCTGCGACGCCGACGGCCGATCCTGTCGCCCTGTGGTGCAGTTCAAGCGCCATCCGGCAAAGAATCCAACATTCAGTCTCCAGCCGCTTTGCGCTATGGTGTAGACAATCACCTTCGAAAGGATCGTCTCATGGCCTTACACTGCGCATTTATTGGTTTTGGTAAAAGCACCACTCGCTACCATTTGCCGTACGTCCTCAACCGCAAAAATAGCTGGCATGTCGCGCACATTTTTCGCCGCCACGCCAAGCCGGAAGAGCAGGCGCCACAATATTCACATATTCACTTCACCAGTGACCTTGACGAGATCTTAAACGATCCGCAGGTGAAGCTGGTGATCGTCTGTACCCATGCTGACAGCCATTTTGAATACGCCAAACGCGCGCTGGAAGCGGGTAAAAACGTGCTGGTTGAGAAACCCTTCACGCCGACGCTTGCGCAAGCAAAAGCACTGTTCGAACTGGCGCAAAGCAAAGGGCTGACCGTTACGCCATATCAGAACCGTCGTTTTGATTCCTGCTTCCTCACCGCTAAAAAAGCGATTGAGAGCGGCAAGCTCGGCGAAATTGTTGAGGTTGAAAGCCATTTCGATTACTACCGCCCCGTGGCGGAAACCAAGCCGGGACTGCCGCAGGACGGCGCATTCTATGGTCTGGGCGTACACACCATGGATCAGATTATCTCGCTGTTCGGTCGTCCCGATTGCGTGGCCTATGACATCCGCAGCCTGCGCAACAAAGCGAACCCGGACGATACCTTTGAAGCACAGCTGTTCTACGGCTCTCTGAAAGCCATTGTTAAAACCAGTCACTTGGTGAAAATCGACTATCCGAAGTTTATCGTTCACGGTACCAAAGGCTCGTTTGTGAAGTACGGCATCGACCAGCAGGAAACCAGCCTGAAGGCCAATATCATGCCAGGTGAGCCAGGTTTCGCTGCTGACGATTCCATTGGGATGCTGGAGTACGTCAATGATGACGGCCTGACGGTAAAAGAAGAGGTGCAGCCGGAAGTGGGGGACTATGGTCGCGTCTATGATGCGCTTTACCAGACGCTGACAGCCGGTACGCCTAATTACGTCAAGGAATCTGAAGTTCTTACCAACCTGGAACTCCTCGAACGCGCCTTTGAACAGGCTTCTCCGGCGACGATAACTCTCGCCAAATAGCCTGCGCAGACTCCTCTGGACTTGTTCATTTTTTTTGAACAGAGGAGTCAATTTTCACCCTCTATGATCCCCGGCGGATTGAGTCCACACTTACTCCATCGAAAACATCTGGGGGTGAACACAATGATCTACTTACGCAAAGCTAATGACCGTGGCCACGCTAATCATGGCTGGCTCGATTCCTGGCATACCTTCTCTTTTGCCAACTACTATGACCCAAACTTTATGGGGTTCTCGGCACTGCGCGTGATTAACGATGACGTGATCGACGCAGGCCAGGGCTTTGGTACTCATCCCCATAAAGACATGGAAATCCTGACTTACGTGCTGGAAGGCGCGGTGGAACATCAGGACAGCATGGGGAACAAAGAGCAGGTTCCGGCCGGTGAGTTCCAGATAATGAGCGCCGGGACGGGGATCCGTCACTCGGAGTACAACCCGAGCAATACAGAGAAGCTGCATCTGTATCAGATTTGGATCATGCCGCAGGAAAACGGTATTACCCCACGCTATGAGCAGCGCCGTTTTGATGCCGCTCAGGGTAAACAACTTGTGCTGTCGCCGGATGCCCGTGATGGGTCGCTGAAAGTGTACCAGGATATGGAGCTTTACCGTTGGGCACTGATCAAAGATGAGCAGTCGGTGCATCAGATTGCCGCTGAACGCCGCGTCTGGATCCAGGTAGTAAAAGGTAACGTGACAATTAACGGGACCAAAGCGACCACCAGCGATGGTCTGGCAATCTGGGATGAGCAGGCCATTTCTATTCATGCCGACAGCGACAGCGAAGTGTTACTGTTTGACCTGCCGCCTGTATAAAAATACACGGCATCCTTCAAGCCGCATCTGTGATGGCTTTCCTCGCTCACCCCGGTCGCGTACTTAATGTACGCTCCCGGGGATTTACTGCGTCGCCGCCTTGATGCAACTCGAATGATTTTGTGTATTTCTCACATTAAAAAACTCCTTTTTTTCTCTGCGAAGGTTCACGCACGTCCGTGGTAAACTGGGGGAATCTATCCCTTTTTAACGCTTCAGGACGATGAAAAAGAAAAGACCCGTACTTCAGGATGTAGCCGACCGCGTGGGCGTAACCAAAATGACGGTCAGCCGCTTTTTGCGTAACCCGGAGCAGGTCTCCGTGGCGCTGCGGGGCAAAATTGCCGCTGCACTTGATGAGCTGGGTTATATTCCCAATCGCGCTCCTGATATCCTTTCTAACGCCACCAGCCGCGCTATCGGCGTGCTGTTACCGTCTCTTACTAACCAGGTTTTTGCTGAAGTGCTACGCGGCATTGAGGCTGTCACTGACGCTCATGGTTATCAAACCATGCTGGCGCACTACGGCTATAAGCCTGAGATGGAACAAGAGCGTCTGGAATCGATGCTGTCGTGGAATATTGATGGCCTGATCCTCACCGAACGTAGCCATACGCCCCGTACGCTGAAAATGATTGAGGTTGCCGGTATCCCGGTGGTTGAGCTGATGGACAGCCAGTCCCCATGTCTTGATATTGCCGTGGGCTTCGACAACTTCGAAGCCGCGCGTCAGATGACAGCCGCTATCATCGCCCGCGGGCACCGTCATGTTGCCTATCTTGGCGCACGCCTTGATGAACGTACTATCATCAAACAGAGAGGCTACGAGCAGGCAATGCGCGATGCCGACCTGGTGCCGTACAGCGTGATGGTGGAGCAGTCCTCTTCCTACTCCTCCGGTATTGAACTTATCCGTCAGGCGCGGCGTGAATACCCGCAGCTTGATGGTGTCTTTTGTACCAACGATGACCTGGCGGTAGGGGCGGCCTTCGAATGCCAGCGTTTAGGGCTGAAAATCCCTGATGACATGGCGATTGCCGGATTCCACGGTCACGACATCGGGCAGGTGATGGAGCCGCGTCTGGCGAGCGTGCTCACGCCGCGTGAACGCATGGGCAGTATTGGCGCAGAACGTCTGCTGGCGCGCATCCGCGGTGAGGCCGTCACACCTAAAATGTTAGATTTAGGTTTCACCTTGTCACCGGGCGGATCTATTTAAGCCAACAAGTTTGAAGTAGCTCACACTTATACACTTCGAGCACGAATGGATATTGCTTCTCTATTTATCCGGCTGGACAATGTTACCGATAACAGTTACCCGTAACAATTTCCTGATTCTTGTACCAGTGGGGGCAACGCTTTGAGCACGACTAATCATGATCACCACGTTTACGTTCTGATGGGCGTATCGGGCAGCGGTAAATCTGCTGTCGCCAGCGAAGTGGCGCATCAACTGCAGGCCGCGTTTCTTGATGGCGATTTTCTCCATCCGCGCAGCAACATCATGAAAATGGCTTCTGGTGAGCCACTCAACGATGACGACCGCAAACCGTGGTTACAGGCGTTGAATGACGCCGCCTTTGCGATGCAGCGTACCAACAAGGTTTCGCTGATCGTCTGTTCCGCCCTGAAAAAAGTCTATCGCGACCAGCTACGCGACGGTAACCCGAACCTCTCTTTCATCTATCTGAAAGGGGATTTTGACGTTATCGAAAGCCGCCTGAAAGCGCGTAAAGGTCACTTCTTCAAAACGCAGATGCTGGTGACCCAGTTTGAAGCGCTGGAAGAACCGGGTGCGAATGAAAACGATGTACTGGTGGTCGATATCGATCAACCACTGGACGGTGTGGTCGCCAGCACCATTGAGGTTATTAACCAGGGCAGTAAGTAGTGAGTACATTAACGCTTGTTTTAACAGCAGTAGGGTCCGTTTTATTATTGCTGTTTTTAGTGATGAAGGCGCGTATGCACGCCTTCGTTGCTTTGATGGTGGTATCCATTGGTGCAGGTCTCTTTTCCGGTATGCCGCTCGATAAAATCGCGGCGACCATGGAAAAAGGGATGGGAGGCACGCTCGGTTTCCTGGCGATTGTTGTGGCGCTGGGGGCGATGTTCGGCAAGATTTTGCATGAGACCGGAGCTGTCGATCAGATTGCCGTCAAAATGCTGAAATCCTTCGGTCACAGCCGCGCACATTATGCGATTGGCCTGGCCGGTCTGATTTGCGCGCTGCCGCTGTTCTTTGAGGTGGCGATTGTGCTGCTGATTAGCGTGGCATTCTCAATGGCGCGCCATACGGGGACAAACCTGGTTAAGCTTGTGATCCCGCTGTTTGCGGGCGTAGCGGCTGCTGCGGCATTCCTGCTGCCAGGGCCTGCGCCGATGCTGCTGGCCTCTCAGATGCACGCCGACTTTGGCTGGATGATCCTGATTGGCCTGTGTGCCGCGATTCCGGGCATGATTATCGCCGGGCCGCTGTGGGGGAATTTCATCAGCCGTTACGTCGAGCTGCACGTACCGGAAGATATTTCCGAGCCGCATCTGGGCGAAGGCAAAATGCCATCCTTTGGCTTCAGCTTATCGCTTATCCTGTTGCCGCTGGTGCTGGTGGGGCTGAAAACTATCGCCGCACGCTTTGTTCCGGTCGGTTCTACAACCTATGAATGGTTCGAGTTTATCGGTCACCCGTTTACCGCGATTCTGGTTGCCTGTCTGGTGGCGATTTACGGTCTGGCGGTGCGCCAGGGCATGCCAAAAGACCGCGTGATGGAGATCTGTGGCCATGCGCTGCAGCCGGCGGGGATTATTCTGCTGGTGATTGGTGCGGGCGGTGTGTTCAAACAGGTTCTGGTTGATTCTGGCGTCGGTCCGGCGCTGGGCGAAGCGTTAACCGGTATGGGCCTGCCGATTGCCATCACCTGCTTCGTGCTGGCGGCGGCGGTGCGTATCATTCAGGGTTCCGCGACTGTGGCCTGCTTAACGGCGGTCGGTCTGGTGATGCCGGTGATTGAGCAACTGAACTACTCCGGTGCCCAGATGGCGGCACTGTCTATCTGTATCGCGGGCGGCTCTATCGTGGTCAGCCACGTTAACGACGCCGGTTTCTGGTTATTCGGTAAATTTACCGGTGCGACCGAAGCGCAAACGCTGAAGACCTGGACGATGATGGAAACCATCCTCGGCACGGTCGGTGCGATTGTCGGTATGATTGCCTTTCAGCTGTTGAGCTGATGGCATTGCCCGGTGGCGCTTGCGCTTACCGGGCCTGGAAATGAGCACACATCCACACCGTAGGCCGGGTAAGCGCAAGCGCTACCCGGCTTTTTTATAGCACGACCAGCCCTTCTTCTGTTTTCAGCCAGCGCGGCGCTTTTAGCGTATCGGCGAAATAGCCCACCAGATCCTGCAGTAAGTCACCCGCCACTCGTTCCATCTCGTCAGACAGCGTTTTACTCATCAGCAGGTGCGTTAATAACTGACAGTAGCGCCCCATCTGGTCTGGTTCCGGCTCGAAAAGGGGAAAACGGGTCGGGAATGTTTCTACCGTCAGACTGGACTGTAGATGCTGCGGTACAGGCTCCGTTAAGGTCGGTTGCAATAACGCGAGACAGGCCGACAGACGTGCACAAACCGCCAGTTTTTCAACCGGGTCATGGCATTCAACCAGCCCTTCGACAAAACGCTCGCAGTTATCCGCCAGTTCGGTGAAATCCGTGGCATGGCTAAAGGGCAGGGTAAATAAAGAGTGTGAAAAGAGAGGGGTAGTCGCCATAGGGCAGCCTCCAATGAGTCAAATTTTACCGCCACCTAAGGGACCAACCTTTTGGTGGCGGGCTGAACGGAGTTGGTCCTACCGGCCTCATTGGATACCGGCGCGTCTTACGACGCCACCGTCCAGCCCACCATTGAGGTGTAGCTGGTCGCACGACAAAAGTGAATTTTATCGCGAATGAGGTAATCAGGGGACCAATCCTGGCACCTGATTTTGCAGGTGCAGCGAGAAGATAATGTTTATCCGCGATGCTGACAAGAGGGTATTCCGGAAGGCACCTCGCAGAAATGAAAATACGTTTTTTCAGCGAGTTAAAAGCGTAAGGAATACCTGAAATTACAGCGGTGCCGGAGAGCCTGGATTGTTAAGGGGGCTGCGTAGCCCCCTTAACACGTTCACTGGTGACGAGATCTCAGAGAAGTAATGAGCATAACGTGAACGGAACTGTTCTCCGGGTAAGATGCTATCTGAGCCAAAAAGTAGAGATCACCCCTTCATCCACATCCGTACGCCGTCGAGGAACATCTGGGTAGCCATCATCACCAGAATCAGCCCCATCAGGCGCTCCAGTGCGTTAACCCCTTTCTCGCCCAGCAGGCGTAAAAACAGCGAAGACTGCAGCAAAATCACAAAAGTACCACCCCAGGCGATCAGCAGCGCAATCACCAGATGCCCCATCTGGTTCGGATACTGATGTGATAACAGCATTAATGAAGCCAGGATTGTTGGACCCGCTACCAGCGGGATCGCCAGTGGCACGATAAACGGCTCTTCGCCTGCCGGAAGCCCTGTGCTATTCCCGGTGGCGCTGGGGAAAATCATCTTAATGGCGATCAGGAACAAAATGATGCCCCCGGAGATCGATACGGTTTCCGCGCGCAGGTTAAGAAATGCCAGTATTTTCTCGCCAGCAAACAGGAATATCAGCATCACCAACAGCGCAATGAACAGCTCGCGAATCATAATCGCGCGGCGGCGTTTCGGTTCGGTATGTTTCAATACGGACATGAAAATGGGCAGATTTCCGAGCGGGTCCATAATAAGGATCAATAAAACTGCCGCTGAAATAATTTCATTCATAACTCAAATTCCCTTACTATTACCGCGGACTTTCTGCTTGCTTGCGCAGCGAGATAAGTCGCATTACTGATGGCTTCGCTATCATTGATTAATTTCACTTGCGACTTTGGCTGCTTTTTGTATGGTGAAGGATAGGCCAGTAGGATACTGGTTAGCATACACAGCACACATCTCTGCAGGAAAAAAACGCTATGAAAAATGTTGGTTTTATCGGCTGGCGCGGTATGGTCGGCTCTGTTCTCATGCAACGCATGGTTGAGGAGCGTGACTTCGACGCCATTCGCCCTGTTTTCTTTTCTACTTCCCAGCTCGGGCAGGCGGCACCGACATTCGGTGGAACCACGACCGGCACGCTTCAGGACGCTTTTGATCTGGATGCGCTGAAGGCGCTCGATATCATCGTGACCTGTCAGGGCGGCGATTATACCAACGAAATCTATCCAAAGCTTCGTGAAAGCGGTTGGCAGGGTTACTGGATTGACGCGGCCTCTTCGCTGCGTATGAAAGACGATGCCATCATCATTCTCGATCCGGTTAACCAGGATGTCATCACTGACGGCCTGAACAAAGGTATTAAGACCTTTGTCGGCGGTAACTGTACCGTTAGCCTGATGCTGATGTCCCTCGGTGGCCTGTTTGCCAATGACCTGGTTGACTGGGTTTCCGTGGCGACCTATCAGGCGGCCTCCGGCGGCGGCGCGCGCCATATGCGCGAACTGCTGTCCCAGATGGGGCATCTGTATGGCCATGTGGCCGATGAACTGGCAACCCCTTCCTCTGCTATTCTCGATATCGAACGTAAAGTGACGACCCTGTCCCGCAGCGGTGAACTGCCGGTTGATAACTTTGGCGTACCGTTGGCCGGTAGCCTGATTCCGTGGATCGACAAACAGCTTGATAACGGTCAGAGCCGCGAAGAGTGGAAGGGACAGGCTGAAACCAACAAAATTCTTAACACCTCTTCCGTGATCCCGGTTGATGGTCTGTGCGTGCGCGTCGGTGCGCTGCGCTGCCACAGCCAGGCGTTCACCATTAAACTGAAAAAAGATGTGTCTATTCCGACCGTGGAAGAACTGCTGGCAGCGCACAATCCGTGGGCCAAAGTCGTGCCAAACGATCGGGATATCACCATGCGTGAGTTAACCCCGGCGGCCGTTACCGGCACGCTGACCACGCCAGTAGGCCGTCTGCGTAAGCTGAATATGGGACCGGAGTTCCTGTCAGCCTTTACCGTGGGCGACCAGTTGCTGTGGGGGGCTGCGGAGCCATTGCGCCGTATGCTGCGTCAGTTGGCGTAATGTGGGACTGCCTGATGACGCCACGTTTATCAGGCCTACAAACGACGCGAACCACCTGGCCGGATCAGTCAATACGGCTTTCCGGCAGAGTGATTGCGTGTTTTAACAATGGGTGCTGAGTCACCCATTTTTTTGCGTAATACAGGAGTAAGCGCAGATGTTTCATTTTTTACCAGGAGTAAGATAAAGCATTGGCTATTCTTTAAGGGTGACTTAGTACCGGAGGTATTAAGTTGTTGCCTGAAGGTGGGACGACGCAGAGAGGATGCACAATTGTGCTGCGCCGTTCAGGTCAAAAAAAGTGTCACTACCTGATGTCGAAGATCAGTTGGAAGGCGTGACACCATAAAACAGGATGACAACCATGTCCGTTCGTATCGATAGAGACGTGATTAATGCGCTAATTGCAGGCCATTTTGCGGATCCTTTTTCCGTACTCGGTATGCACCAAACTGACGCTGGACTTGAAGTCCGCGCCCTATTACCTGACGCCACCGAAGTGTGGGTGATCGAACCCAAAACCGGACGCAAAGTCGGCAAGCTGGACTGCCTCGACTCTCGCGGTTTTTTCTGTGCTGTACTTCCCCGCCGTAAAAATTTCTTTCGCTATCAGTTAGCTGTTGTCTGGCATGGACAGGAGAATCTGATTGATGACCCTTATCGTTTTGGCCCGCTGATCCAGGATATGGATGCCTGGCTGTTATCTGAAGGTACGCACTTGCGACCTTACGAAACGCTGGGCGCGCATGCGGATACCATGGATGGCGTAACCGGTACGCGCTTCTCCGTCTGGGCGCCTAACGCTCAACGCGTGTCAGTGGTTGGGCAGTTCAACTACTGGGATGGCCGTCGCCACCCGATGCGCCTGCGTAAAGAAAGCGGTATCTGGGAGCTGTTTATCCCCGGCGCGCAGCATGGTCAACTGTATAAATACGAGATGATCGATGCGAACGGTAAGCTGCGAATCAAAGCGGACCCTTACGCCTTCGAAGCGCAAATGCGCCCGGAAACCGCGTCGCTTATCTGCGGTCTGCCGGAAAAAGTGGTGCAAAGCGAGGAGCGAAAAAAAGCCAACCAGTTTGATGCGCCGATCTCTATCTATGAAGTGCACCTGGGCTCATGGCGTCGTCATACCGATAACAACTTCTGGCTGAGCTACCGCGAACTGGCGGATCAACTGGTGCCTTACGTCAAGTGGATGGGCTTTACCCATCTCGAACTGTTGCCGATTAATGAGCATCCGTTCGACGGTAGCTGGGGCTACCAACCTACCGGTATGTATGCGCCGACCCGTCGTTTCGGGACGCGTGATGATTTCCGCTATTTTGTGAATGCCGCGCATCAGGCCGGACTGAACGTCATTCTCGACTGGGTGCCGGGCCATTTCCCGTCGGACGACTTTGGTCTGGCAGAGTTTGATGGCACCAATCTGTATGAGCACAGCGACCCGCGCGAAGGGTATCACCAGGACTGGAACACGCTGATCTACAACTACGGTCGCCGTGAAGTCAGTAACTATCTGGTGGGCAATGCCCTGTACTGGATTGAACGTTTTGGTATCGATGCGCTGCGCGTAGATGCCGTGGCGTCGATGATTTATCGCGACTACAGCCGTAAAGAAGGGGAGTGGGTCCCGAACGAATTTGGCGGTCGTGAAAACCTCGAAGCCATTGAGTTTTTACGCAATACCAATCGTATTCTTGGCGAGCAGGTGCCGGGGGCCGTGAGCATGGCGGAAGAGTCCACCGACTTTGCCGGCGTTTCAAGGCCACAGGATATGGGCGGTTTAGGGTTCTGGTATAAGTGGAACCTCGGCTGGATGCACGACACGCTGGACTACATGAAATTGGATCCGGTTCATCGTCAGTTCCATCACGATAAGCTGACCTTCGGCATGCTGTACAACTACACCGAAAACTTTGTCCTGCCGCTGTCGCACGATGAAGTGGTACACGGTAAAAAATCAATTCTCGATCGCATGCCGGGAGACGCATGGCAGAAGTTTGCCAACCTGCGCGCCTACTACGGCTGGATGTGGGCCTTCCCGGGTAAGAAACTGCTGTTTATGGGCAACGAGTTTGCTCAGGGGCGTGAATGGAATCACGACGCCAGCCTCGACTGGCATCTGCTGGAAGGCGGCGATAACTGGCACCACGGCGTACAGCGTTTGGTGCGCGATCTGAACCTTACTTATCGTCATCACAAAGCGCTGCACGAGCTTGATTTTGACGCCTATGGCTTCGAGTGGCTGGTGGTGGATGACAAAGAACGTTCGGTGCTGGCTTTCGTTCGTCGTGACAAAGTCGGTAATGAAATCATCGTTATCAGCAACTTTACGCCAGTACCTCGCCACGGCTATCGCTTCGGTATCAATCAGCCGGGCAAATGGCGCGAAATCCTCAATACCGACTCGATGCATTATCACGGTAGCAATACCGGTAACGGCGGCGCGGTGCACAGCGATGAAATCGCCAGTCATGGTCGTCAGCACTCACTGAGCCTGACGTTGCCACCGCTGGCAACGATCTGGCTGGTGCGGGAGGGATAATGACGCAACTGGCAACCGGCAACGCCACCCCCCATGGTGCAACGTATGACGGCCATGGCGTCAATTTCACCCTCTTTTCGGCCCACGCTGAACGCGTTGAATTATGCGTATTCGATGAGCAAGGCTGCGAACTCCGCTACGACCTGCCGGGGCGTAGCGGCGATGTCTGGCACGGCTATCTGGCCAACGCCCGTCCCGGTCTACGCTATGGCTATCGCGTACATGGTCCGTGGCAACCGCAGCAGGGCCACCGGTTTAATCCGGCGAAACTGCTGCTTGACCCTTGCGCGCGTCGGGTGGATGGCGAGTTAAAAGATAACCCACTGCTGCACGGTGGGCTGAATGAACCGGATCATCATGATAATGCCGCCATCGCGCTGAAGGGCGTGGTGGTGTCCGACCATTATGACTGGGAGGATGATGCCCCGCCGCGCACGCCGTGGGGCAATACCGTAATTTACGAAGCGCATGTCAAAGGGCTGACGTATTTGCATCCTGACCTGCCGGAAGAGATGCGCGGGACCTACAAAGCGCTGGGTCATCCGGTGATGATCGACTATTTCAAGCGCCTCGGCATTACCGCGCTGGAGCTGTTACCGGTGGCGCATTTCGCCAGCGAACCGCGGCTTCAGCGACTGGGCCTGTCAAACTACTGGGGCTACAACCCGGTGGCGATGTATGCGCTGCATCCGGCCTATGCCAGCTCGCCGGAGAGTGCGCTTGATGAGTTTCGCGACGCGGTAAAAGCGCTGCACAAAGCGGGTATTGAGGTCATTCTCGACATCGTTTTAAACCACAGCGCCGAGCTGGATCTCGAAGGACCTGTCTTCTCGCTGCGCGGAATTGATAACCGTAGCTATTATTGGATCAGAGATGATGGCGATTACTACAACTGGACCGGTTGTGGGAACACCATCAATCTGAGCCATCCTGGCGTTGTGGAATACGCATGCGAGTGCCTGCGCTACTGGGTTGAAACCTGCCATGTGGATGGTTTTCGTTTTGATTTGGCTTCCGTCATGGGGCGTACGCCTGAGTTTCGTCAGGATGCTCCGCTGTTTACCGCGATCCAAAACTGTCCGCTGCTCTCACGCGCCAAGCTGATTGCGGAACCGTGGGATATTGGTGAAGGCGGGTATCAGGTGGGGAATTTCCCCCCGCCGTTTGCCGAGTGGAATGACCATTTCCGCGATGCAACGCGACGTTTTTGGCTCCAGCGTAATCTCTCGTTGGGCGAGTTTGCCGGACGTTTTGCCGCATCCAGCGACGTGTTTAAACGCCCGGGCCGCAATCCCAGCGCCACGGTCAATCTGGTGACCGCGCATGACGGTTTTACGCTACGCGACTGCGTTTGCTTCACAAATAAGCACAATGAAGCGAATGGTGAGGAAAATCGCGACGGCACTAGCAATAACTACAGTGACAATCATGGTAAAGAAGGATTAGGCGGCTCGCTGGACCTGATTGAGCGGCGGCGCGACAGCATTCATGCGCTGTTAACCACGCTGTTGCTCTCCCAGGGGACGCCGATGCTGCTGGCGGGTGATGAGCATGGTCATAGCCAGCACGGTAATAATAACGCTTACTGCCAGGATAACGCCTTAACCTGGCTGGACTGGCAGCAGGCAAACAGTGGGCTAACCACATTTACCGCCGCGTTGATTCATCTGCGTCGGCAAATACCTGCATTAACAGGCGATTGCTGGTGGGAAGAGGGCGATGGCAATGTTCGTTGGCTGAATAAGTACGCACAACCCTTAAGTGCGGATGAGTGGCATAACGGCCCGAGGCAGATGCAAATCCTGCTTTCAGATCGTTTCCTGATTGCAATAAACGCCACGCTTGAGGTGACAGATATCGTTTTACCTGAAGGGGAATGGCACGCCATTCCCCCATTTGCCGGAGAGGATAATCCGGTTCTTACGGCGGTCTGGCAGGGACCTGCGCACGGACTGTGTGTGTTCCAGAGAAGATAAAAAGGAGTTAGTCATGGTAAGTTTAGAGAAGAACGATCGTGTAATGTTGGCGCGCCAGCTGCCATTAAAATCTGTTGCCCTGATCCTGGCCGGTGGCCGCGGTACTCGCCTGAAAGATTTAACCAATAAGCGTGCCAAGCCTGCCGTGCACTTTGGCGGTAAGTTCCGCATTATCGATTTTGCCTTATCCAACTGTCTTAATTCCGGGATCCGCCGTATCGGCGTGATCACTCAGTACCAGTCACACACGCTGGTGCAGCATATTCAGCGCGGCTGGTCGTTCTTTAGTGAAGAGATGAACGAGTTCGTCGATCTGCTGCCTGCCCAGCAGAGGATGCAGGGTGAAAACTGGTATCGCGGTACGGCGGATGCGGTGACCCAAAACCTGGACATCATTCGACGCTATAAAGCGGAATATGTGGTGATCCTCGCGGGCGATCATATTTATAAGCAGGACTACTCACGCATGCTGATCGACCACGTTGAGAAAGGCGCGCGTTGCACAGTGGCCTGTATGCCAGTGCCTATTGAAGAGGCCAGCGCGTTTGGCGTAATGGACGTGGACGACACCGATAAAATTATCGAGTTCGTTGAAAAACCCGCCAACCCGCCAGCGATGCCTAATGATCCGACCAAATCGCTTGCCAGTATGGGGATCTACATCTTCGACGCCGATTATCTGTATGAACTGCTGGCGGAAGATGACCTCGATGAAAAATCCAGTCACGATTTTGGCAAAGACATCATCCCGAAAATCACCGAAGCTGGCATGGCATATGCACATCCATTCCCATTGTCCTGCGTACAGTCTGACCCGGAATCCGAGCCGTACTGGCGCGATGTGGGAACGCTGGAAGCCTACTGGAAAGCAAACCTCGATCTGGCTTCGGTGACGCCTGAACTGGATATGTACGACCAGGACTGGCCAATCCGTACACATATGGAATCACTGCCGCCGGCGAAATTTGTTCAGGACCGTTCCGGTAGCCACGGAATGACGCTGAACTCGCTGGTCTCTGGCGGCTGTATTATTTCTGGTTCGGTGGTAGTGCAGTCCGTTCTGTTCCCGCGAGTGCGGGTGAATTCATTCTGTAACATTGATTCGGCAGTGTTGTTACCTGAAGTGTGGGTGGGACGTTCGTGCCGCTTACGTCGTTGCATTATCGACCGCGCCTGCGTTATTCCTGAAGGCATGGTGATTGGTGAAAACGCGGAAGAAGATGCTCGTCGTTTCTACCGTTCAGAGGAAGGTATTGTACTGGTCACGCGTGAAATGCTGCGCAAACTGCAGATCAAACAGGAGCGATAATGCAGGTTTTACACGTTTGTTCAGAGATGTTCCCTTTGTTAAAAACCGGGGGACTGGCGGATGTTATTGGGGCGTTACCCGCAGCGCAAATCGCGGACGGTGTGGATGCCCGCGTGCTGCTCCCGGCGTTTCCTGATATCCGTCGCGGCATTCCCGATGCGCAGGTAGTGACGCGTCGCGATACCTTCGCCGGACGTATTACGCTGTTGTTCGGGCATTTCAACGGTGTGGGCATTTACCTGATTGACGCGCCGCATCTCTATGACCGTCCCGGTAGCCCGTATCACGACACTAACCTGTTTGCATATACCGATAACGTGCTGCGTTT
The DNA here is from genome assembly GCF_030336725.1 of Citrobacter sp. Cb031. Lineage (NCBI taxonomy): Bacteria > Pseudomonadati > Pseudomonadota > Gammaproteobacteria > Enterobacterales > Enterobacteriaceae > Citrobacter > Citrobacter sp. Cb031. The sequence continues at coordinate 80,880 of NZ_JAOWDA010000022.1, read as the reverse complement.
TGCGCTGCTGGGTTGGGTCGGCAGTGAAATGGCCTGTGGCTTTGACCCATTCTGGCGCCCGGATGTGGTGCATGCGCACGACTGGCATGCCGGTCTGGCCCCGGCGTATCTGGCGGCGCGCGGCCATCCGGCGAAATCGGTGTTCACCGTGCACAACCTGGCGTATCAAGGCATGTTTTATGCAAAGCATATGGATGACATCCAATTGCCATGGTCGTTCTTTAACGTGCACGGACTGGAGTTTAACGGGCAGATTTCTTTCCTGAAGGCCGGGTTGTACTACGCCGACCACATTACGGCGGTCAGTCCGACCTACGCGCGGGAAATTACCGAGCCGCAGTTTGCCTACGGCATGGAAGGTCTGTTGCAGCAGCGTCATCGTGAAGGACGTCTTTCCGGTGTGCTGAACGGCGTTGATGAAAAAATCTGGAGCCCGGAAACCGATCTGCTGCTGGCGTCGCGGTATACGCGTGAAACGCTGGAAGAGAAGGCGGAGAACAAACGCCAGCTACAGATCGCGATGGGACTTAAGGTTAACGACAAAGTGCCGCTATTTGCCGTAGTCAGCCGCCTGACCAGTCAGAAAGGGCTGGATCTGGTGCTGGAAGCGCTACCGGGGTTGTTAGAGCAGGGTGGACAACTGGCATTGCTCGGCGCGGGCGATCCGGTTTTACAGGAAGGTTTCCTCGCCGCGGCGGCGGAACATCCGGGACAGGTGGGCGTACAGATTGGCTATCACGAAGCCTTCTCGCACCGCATCATGGGTGGGGCCGACGTTATATTGGTCCCCAGCCGTTTTGAGCCGTGTGGCTTAACGCAGTTGTATGGACTGAAGTACGGCACGCTGCCGCTGGTGCGGCGCACCGGTGGGCTGGCTGATACGGTCTCTGACAGTTCGCTGGAAAACCTGGCGGATGGTATCGCCAGTGGGTTTGTATTTGAAGATAGTAATGCCTGGTCGCTGCTACGCGCGATCCGGCGTGCTTTCGTATTGTGGTCCCGGCCTTCGCTGTGGCGGTTTGTACAACGTCAGGCCATGACCATGGATTTTAGCTGGCAAGTCGCGGCGAAGTCATACCGTGAGCTTTACTATCGTTTGAAATAGATATCCAGGAATCACCTATATGAATGCTCCATTTACTTATGCATCGCCCACACTCAGCGTAGAGGCACTTAAGCATTCTATCGCCTACAAGCTGATGTTCACGATTGGTAAAGACCCGGTCATTGCCAATAAACATGAGTGGCTGAACGCCACGTTGTTCGCGGTGCGCGATCGTCTCGTGGAGCGCTGGCTGCGTTCTAACCGTGCGCAATTATCCCAGGAAACTCGACAGGTTTATTATCTGTCAATGGAGTTTCTGATTGGCCGCACACTTTCCAATGCACTGTTATCGTTGGGTATTTATGACGATGTCAAAAATGCGCTGGAAGGTATGGGGTTGGATCTTGAAGATCTGATCGATGAAGAAAACGACCCTGGTCTTGGCAACGGTGGCCTCGGGCGCCTGGCGGCCTGCTTCCTGGACTCACTGGCAACGTTGGGTCTGCCGGGACGCGGCTACGGTATTCGTTATGACTACGGCATGTTCAAACAGAACATTGTTGATGGCCGACAGAAAGAGTCACCAGACTACTGGCTGGAATACGGTAACCCGTGGGAATTCAAACGCCACAATACGCGCTACAAAGTGCGCTTTGGCGGGCGTATTCAGCAGGAAGGCAAGAAAACGCGCTGGATAGAAACTGAAGAGATCCTCGCGGTAGCCTACGACCAAATTATTCCCGGTTATGACACAGACGCCACCAATACGCTGCGCTTGTGGAATGCCCAGGCCAGTAGCGAAATCAACCTCGGTAAATTTAACCAGGGTGACTACTTTGCGGCGGTGGAAGATAAAAACCACTCCGAGAACGTCTCCCGCGTGCTGTATCCGGATGACTCCACCTATTCAGGACGCGAGCTGCGTTTGCGCCAGGAGTATTTCCTGATCTCCTCCACGGTGCAGGACATCCTGAACCGCCATTATCAACTGCACAAAACCTACGACAACCTGGCGGATAAGATCGCCATTCACCTCAACGACACCCATCCGGTACTGTCGATTCCTGAGCTGATGCGTCTGCTGATCGATGAGCACAAATTCAGTTGGGATAATGCGTTTGAGGTCTGCTGCCAGGTCTTCTCGTATACCAACCACACCTTGATGAGCGAAGCGCTGGAGACCTGGCCTGTCGATATGCTGGGCAAAATTCTGCCGCGCCATCTGCAAATCATCTTTGAGATTAACGACTACTTCCTGAAGACGTTGCAGGAACAGTATCCGAACGATACCAGTCTGCTGGGACGGACGTCGATTATCGATGAATCCAATGGCCGCCGGGTGCGTATGGCATGGCTCGCAGTGGTGGTGAGCCACAAGGTTAACGGCGTTTCTGAGCTGCACTCCAACCTGATGGTGCAGTCGCTGTTTGCTGACTTTGCGAAGATTTTCCCGACTCGCTTCTGTAACGTCACCAACGGCGTGACGCCGCGCCGCTGGCTGGCGCTGGCTAACCCATCGCTCTCTGAGGTACTGGATGAGAACATTGGCCGCACCTGGCGAACCGATCTCAGCCAGCTAAGCGAGCTTGAACAGCACTGCGATTACCCGCTGGTAAATCAGGCGGTGCGCCGTGCGAAACTGGAGAATAAAAAACGTCTGGCAACGCTCATTGCCCAGCAGCTTAACGTGGTGGTGAACCCGAAATCGCTGTTTGATGTGCAGATCAAGCGTATTCACGAATACAAACGCCAGTTGATGAACGTGCTGCATGTGATCACCCGCTACAACCGCATTAAGGCCGATCCTGACGCCGAGTGGGTGCCGCGTGTGAATATCTTCGCCGGTAAAGCGGCTTCGGCCTATTATATGGCGAAGCACATCATTCACCTGATCAACGACGTCGCGAAAGTGATCAACAACGATCCGCAAATTGGTGACAAGCTGAAAGTGGTGTTTATTCCTAACTACAGCGTCAGCCTGGCGCAGGTGATTATTCCTGCTGCCGACCTGTCTGAGCAGATTTCGCTGGCCGGGACCGAAGCCTCTGGTACCAGTAATATGAAGTTTGCCCTCAACGGCGCGCTGACCATTGGGACGCTGGACGGTGCCAACGTCGAGATGCTGGAGCATGTGGGCGCAGAAAATATCTTTATCTTTGGTAATACGGCGGAAGAGGTCGAAGCCTTACGCAGCCAGGGCTACAAGCCGCGTGAGTATTACGAGAAAGACGAAGAGCTGCACCAGGTGCTGACGCAGATTGGCAGCGGTGTATTCAGTCCTGAGGAGCCGGGGCGCTATCGTGACCTGGTTGACTCGCTGATCAACTTTGGCGACCACTATCAGGTTCTGGCGGATTATCGCAGCTACGTTGACTGCCAGGATAAGGTTGACGAACTGTATCGCCACCCGGAAGAGTGGACCACCAAGTCGATGATTAATATCGCCAACATGGGCTACTTCTCGTCGGACAGGACGATCAAAGAGTACGCCGAAAACATCTGGCATATCGACTCGGTGCGGTTGTAACAAGGGCAGGACGATCTGTAGGCCGGATGGATAAGGCGTTAGCCGCCATCCGGCAAAAGGCCCGGTAGCGCTGACGCTTACCGGGCCTACAGTTTTATATCGAGTATCTTAAGACGCCAGCGACAGCTGCTGTTTCTCAATGTACTCCACCAGCCACTGGGTCATGCGCGACTGCTGTTCAGCGTTCAGCCACATACCTTCTTTCGTGCGACGCCACAGCGCATCTTCCGCACGGCGCACCCATTCGTGATCGACCAGATATTTCAGCTCGGCCTCATAGAACTCATGGCCGAAGTCTTCACCTAACTCGGCAAGCGAGGTGGCTTCCCCGATAATCCATTCGGTGTTACTGCCGTAGGTGCGCGAATAATGGCGCGCCAGCGACTCGGTCAGGAACGGGTAGCGACGGCGCAGTTTGGCCGCGTAATCTTCACGATCGCCGCCGATGTCACCGCCTGGCAGAATGCACTCTTTTGTCCACGCCGGACCGATTCCCTGATAGTACGACGCCAGTTTTTCCATCGCGTGTTCGGCCAGCTTACGGTAGGTCGTCAGCTTACCGCCAAAGACCGACAGCAGCGGCGCTTTGCCGTTTTCATCGTGGATATCCAGCGTGTAATCACGGGTGATAGCCTGCGGCGAGTCGGACTCGTCATCGCACAGCGGACGTACGCCCGAGTAGGTCCAGACGATATCGTCACGGCCCAGCTGTTTCTTAAAGTGCGCGTTGTAGACCTTCAGCAAGTAATTGATTTCACTCTCATCAATTTTTACCGCTTTCGGGTCGCCTTTGTATTCGACGTCAGTCGTCCCGATGATCGAGAATTCGTCCATCCATGGGATGACAAACACAATACGTTTATCTTCGTTTTGCAGAATATAAGCTTGCTTCTGGGTATGGACGCGCGGCACTACGATGTGGCTGCCTTTAATCAGACGAATACCGTACGGCGATGGCAGATGCATGCCGTCGTCGAAGAACTCTTTCACCCATGGGCCGGTGGCATTGACCAGACCACGCGCCTGCCAGGTATGCTTTTTACCGGTATCGATATCTTCAGCTTCAACAATCCACAATCCGTTTTCACGGCGAGCGGAGGTAGCGCGAGTGCGGGTTAACACCTCTCCGCCTTTGCGTACGACCATTTGGGCGTTTGCCAAAACCAGTCGCGCATCGTCTACCCAGCAGTCGGAATATTCGAAACCGCGCACAATCTCAGGTTTCATTACGGAATCTGCGCCAAAACGCAAACCGGTCGAACTCGGTAAACTGGTGCGTTTGCCCAGATGATCGTACATAAACAGACCAATGCGGATCATCCACGCTGGACGCAGGTGCGGGCGATGGGGCAGACGAAAGCGCATCGGGAAGGCGATATGCGGTGCCATTTTCAACAACACCTCACGTTCGGCCAGCGCTTCGCTCACCAGGCGAAATTCGTAGTGTTCCAGGTAGCGCAGGCCACCGTGGATGAGTTTGGAGCTAGCGGAAGAGGTGGCACAGGCTAAATCCTGCGCTTCCAGCATCAGCACGGATAAACCGCGTCCAGCGGCATCTGCCGCGATACCGGCACCGTTGATGCCTCCACCTATCACAATCAGATCTTTGGTTTCCATGCTGGCCTCTCGCACTTTCGTTATAGCTCATTAATGTTCGTTATCGAGCATAATAGCAAAGAATCGCGCCATTGGTAACATCGGATAAACAATTTACAGTGATACATATAACATTATGGCGTTTAACTGCCGTCGGGACGTACACTAAGAAGTAACATGTCTGAAAAGCGTCACCTGCAATATAAAGAAGAGAGAGCAATGGATCAGTTTGAATGTATTAATGTCGAAGAAGCGCATCAGAAGCTGCACCAGGGGGCCGCGGTGTTAGTGGATATCCGCGACCCGCAAAGCTATGCGATGGGTCACGCCCCGCAGGCGTTTCATCTGACGAACGACACGCTGGGGTCATTTATGCGCGAGCATGATTTCGACACCGCCGTGTTAGTAATGTGTTATCACGGCAACAGCAGTAAAGGCGCGGCGCAATATCTTCTTCAGCAGGGCTATGACGCGGTTTACAGTGTTGACGGCGGCTTCGACGCCTGGCATCGACATTTTCCGGCAGAAGTGGCATACGGTTCGTAAGACTATACCCAAATTAATTCGAGTTGCATCGCGACGGCGACGCAGCAAATCTCCGGGCGCGTACGAACAGTATGTGACCGGAGTGAGTGAGGAAAGCCAACAAAGATGCAGCTCGAAGTAAGAAGGGTATATATACTGTCCTCTTTTGTGTGGAATAAGCGACAGCAACCATGTTGATGATTACCTCTTTTGCTAACCCCCGCGTGGCGCAGGCATTTGTTGATTATATGGCGACACAGGGCGTTATCCTGACGATTCAACAACATCAGCAAACGGATGTCTGGCTGGCGGATGAGGCCCAGGCTGAGCGCGTGCATGCTGAGCTGGCGCGATTTCTGGAGAATCCAGGCGATCCGCGTTACCTCGCGGCAAGCTGGCAGTCGGGTCATACTGACAGCGGTCTGCGCTATCAGCGTTATCCGTTCCTGGCCACATTGCGCGAACGCGCAGGCCCGGTAACCTGGGTGGTGATGGCAGCGTGTGTGCTGGTGTTTATCGCGATGAACACGCTGGGCGACCAGACCGTGATGCTCTGGCTGGCATGGCCGTTTGACCCTTCGCTGAAATTTGAATTCTGGCGTTATTTCACCCACGCTTTTATGCACTTCTCGCTGATGCATATTCTGTTCAACCTGCTGTGGTGGTGGTATCTCGGCGGTGCGGTAGAAAAGCGTCTGGGCAGCGGAAAACTGATTGTAATTACCGTGATCAGCGCCCTGCTAAGCGGCTACGTTCAGCAGAAATTTAGCGGCCCGTGGTTTGGTGGGCTGTCTGGCGTGGTATATGCGCTGATGGGTTATGTGTGGTTGCGCGGCGAGCGCGATCCACAAAGTGGTATTTTCCTGCAGCGTGGTTTGATTATCTTTGCTTTGATCTGGATTGTTGCCGGCTGGTTTGATGTGTTCGGCATGTCGATGGCGAACGGCGCACATATCGCCGGGCTGGCCGTGGGTCTGGCAATGGCGTTTGCCGATACTATGAATGTACGAAAACGAACGTAATTTCAGGGAATAATAATGAAGCAAACACAACGACATGACGCGATCATCGAGCTGGTAAAGAAACAGGGATACGTCAGTACTGAGGAGCTGGTGGAGCATTTCTCCGTCAGCCCGCAGACGATTCGCCGCGATCTTAACGATCTGGCCGATCAGAACATGATTTTGCGCCATCACGGTGGCGCGGCGCTGCCCTCCAGCTCGGTCAACACCCCGTGGCATGACCGTAAAGCGACACAGACGGCGGAAAAAGAGCGCATTGCCCGCAAAGTTGCCACGCAGATCCCGAACGGTTCTACGTTGTTCATTGATATCGGCACCACGCCGGAAGCGGTGGCTCACGCGCTGCTCAATCACAGCAATTTACGCATTGTGACCAACAACCTCAATGTAGCGAATACGCTGATGGCGAAAGAGGATTTTCGCATCATACTCGCCGGTGGCGAACTGCGTAGCCGCGACGGCGGTATTATGGGCGAAGCGACCCTCGACTTTATTTCTCAGTTCCGCCTGGACTTCGGCATCTTAGGGATTAGCGGTATCGATAGCGATGGCTCCCTGCTGGAGTTTGATTATCACGAAGTTCGCACCAAGCGCGCGATTATTGAGAATTCACGGCATGTGATGCTGGTGGTGGATCACTCGAAGTTTGGGCGTAACGCGATGGTGAATATGGGCAGTATCAGCATGGTGGATGCGGTGTATACCGACACGCTGCCGCCAGATGGCGTGATGCAGGTTATTGCGGACCATCATATTCAGTTAGAGCTGTGCTAAGTTAATTCCAAGCCTGATAAGCGTAGCGTATCAGGCATTAACTAAACCCCATACCCCATCATTTTCAGCAGTTTCTGCGCATGTTGCACCGCATCCTGGCGGTGTGCGACGCCGAGCTTTTGATACAAATTGCGGATGTGCGTCTTGATGGTCGTTGCCGCGACGGCCAATTCTCCGGCGATCTGCTCGTTGCTGTAGCCCGAATAAATCAGTCCCAGAACCTGCCATTCGCGCTGGGTCAGCGGGCTGGTGCGGATAAGCTCCGGTACTTCCGGGTGAGTAAGCAGACGCTCAACGAATCCTTCATCGAAGTGGGCGAATTTATGGCGGTGATGCTGGTTAATCTCACGCAAAATACGCTGGGCGCGGTGCTGATCGAGTTCCGGTAAGGTATTGAGCTGAATCAGCTGACGCAGTTGCTGCGCCATGGCCTCACCTTCAATGACAAAGTGACTGATAAATCCGGTGCGGTTCGCCAGCTGCAGCGCGTCGAGTAACACGCGCTGTGCGTCATTTTTGCGTCCTGCCTGCCAGTAGAGCTGATTAAGCAGCAGCAGGTTACGGTTCAGATCGCTCATCAGGCGCAGATTGCGCGCATTTTCATTCAACTCTTCCAGCACAATCTCAGCCGGTTCAAACTCGCCCAGCAGGATCTGCGCGCGGGCGATGTTGCGCCACTGGCTTTGCAGGAAGTGGTTATTGGCGAATTCCGGTTTCGGCGTGTGGCGCAGCCAGTTGGCGGCCGAATTTTTGTCGCCCACCATTTGCCAGTAAATCACCCGTACCTTATCGGCGTTCGAGATCCAGTCACTGTGATAGTGACCGTTACCCAGCAGGTTTTCCAGGCGGTTGAGCAGGCTACGCGCATTGTCCAGATCCCCCCGGGCCAGCGAACATTGAATCAACAGCGCCAGGCACTGTAGCTGTTGCTGCGGCTGGAATGTGGAAAGCAGTTCAATACCCGCGCGGGCAGACGCTTCCGATTCGTCCAGGCGCGCCCATGCCCACAGCAGCTGCGCGCGAATACGCACCAGGAACTCGTGCATCGGCAACTGTTCCAGATGCTGCTCTTTGATCAGCTGAAACGCTTTTTCCTGAGTCTCCCAGGCGGCCTGTAAAAAGCCCTGGGCAAACAAAATTTCGCTTTGCTGGATTAAACTCCACAGTGCGTAATGCCAGACGTCATGGTGGCGCGCCATTTGCTCGGTTTGCTGCATCAACGCCAGAGAACGCGTGAGAGCGCCCTTACAGTGCAGGACTTCACCATGTACCGAGGTGGCGACGATACGGCTATAGAACCAGGCGATGGGTAACTCATCCAGCGCCAGCTTTGCCAGGCGCTCGGCTTCGTCAGGATTTCCGTCGTTAATCGCGACCTGCGCACGCAGGGCGTTAAATTCGGCGTGCAGCGTCGGTTCCATGTCGCCTTTCATTTCCTGCTCAGCGCGCGCCAGCAGGGTATTAACCTCGCCGTAGCGGTGCTGGCTTTGCATCAGCCAGGCTTGCAGCAGAACCAGACGCGGATTTTCCAGCAGACTTTCCCACGGCAGGGCTTTCAGCGACTCTTCCAGTAACGTCAGCTCGCTGTGGTTAAACAGTCCCCACGCATGGTTAAGCAGGATATCGCGCAGCATATGGGCGTCGCCGGCCGCCAGCGCGTGGTGGATAGCTTCGCTGGGGAAGCCTTGCGCCATCCAGCTTTCAGCGGCGGCGCGGTGTATTTCGGGCAGTTCGCTTGCCAGCTCCCACTGACAGCGCTGGCGTAAAAAGCTGCCAAACAGCGGGTGGTAGCTGAACCACTCACCGACGTCATCCATCCGCTGCAAGAATAATCCCTGGCGCTCAATCTCCTCCAGCCGCATCTGGCCGTTTTCTTCCCCAGTGACCCGGACGATCAGTGCGTCGTTCATTGAGCGCAGAATGGCGCTTTTCAGCAGGAAATGACGGGTGCCGAGGTCGACGCTGTCCAGCACTTCATCAACCAGATAATCGGACAGATGGCTGGCGTTGATCCCGGCGAGGCGGCGTGCGGACTGGTGCGCAGAATGGTTGTTCTGGCGGGCGGAGAGGGCAATCAGCTGTAACGCCGTGGCCCAGCCAGCAACGTCATCGCACATCCGGCTGCTTTCTGCCGCTTCGATAGGTGAGGACAAACGTCGATCAAAAAATTGTTTGGCTTCCTGGTGGTTAAACGCCAGCTGTTGGCTGCCTATCTCCAGCAATTGATCGCGTACTCGCAGGTTGGCAATACCCAACTGCGGCAGGTTGCGCGACAGCACGACCAGCGTGAGGTTCTCAGGCTGATGACGCAGGAAGAAACGCATCGCTTCGTGAATTGCCGGATTGGAGATGAGATGATAATCATCCACTACCAGGTAGAGCGGGCGGTGCCACTCGGCCAGTTCAATAAATAGCTGCGCAAACAGTGACGTCAGGCTAGCGTATTGGCGCTTTTGCACCATCGCTTCGCTGGTGGTGCAGTGTCCACCGGTTGCCTGCTGGATAGCGGCGATCAGATAGCTGGCAAAGCGCTCTTGTTGATTATCGCCTTCATCCAGAGAGTACCAGCCTAAGTCGTTCTTCCCCGCTGCCCATTGTGAAACCAACGTTGTTTTTCCATAACCAGCAGGACTTGTTATCAGGGCAAGCCTGAAATTGTTCGCGCCGGAAAGTTTAGCCAACAGGCGCTCACGAACCACCGTATGGTCGAGTCGAACCGGACGACTTAATTTAGACGGAATCAACATAAGTTAGTCACTTCACTGTGTGAAAATGGGGAAAAATGATTTTTTTTGCGCTTCGTAATTAATAGATATAAGGTCGGCCAGATTAGTGTTTTATGCAAGCTAAGCGGACTTTTTGTGTGTCTGATTTTGCACTATGTCACAAATCTAAACATCTATTACATTAATTGCTTTAAAGAGTCACAACAGGCGTGGCGACTGGATCCGTCGGTATTTTGGCTGAGCCGAAAAATACCTCCCATTTTATAAGGTTACTCAGTTGCTTAATGTAAAGAGCCGAATTTTGTGGCCGACTTAAAAGTTTTATGTGAATTATCTTATCCACCTTGGATATTTCAGGTTAGAAACTATTTCTCTGTTTACAGATTGTTTCCCATCGTCACCCCTCTATTTGATATTGTCGATTTATCTCTTGTTATTAATGCGTCGTCCGTTGGGCATTACAGGGGCGTTATGCCGGACTTACGCGAATTTACGGGCGATAACACCCTCTTTAAGTGGCAGCGATCACACTTTTATGCTCATCCCCGCTCCTCCTCCCTGCCTAATCCGTGCCAGGATGAGGAAGGTCAACAACGAGCCTGGCAAACTAGCGATAACGTTGTTTTATTACCTAAGGATCTGGAACCCCTATGTCACAGCCTACTTTCAACAAAGATCAATTTCAGGCTGCCCTGACGCGTCAGTGGCAGCGCTTCGGTTTACTGTCGGCTCAAGAAATGACGTCGCGCCAGTGGTGGCAGGCAGTGAGTGGGGCGTTGGCTGAGTTACTCAGCGCCCAGCCTGCGGCGAAGCCGGCAAAAAATCAGCGCCATGTTAACTACATCTCGATGGAGTTTTTGATTGGCCGTCTGACCGGCAACAACTTACTCAATCTCGGCTGGTATCAGGCCGTGAGCGATGAGCTGAAAGCGCATGACGTTAACCTGACCGACCTGCTGGAAGAAGAGATCGACCCGGCACTGGGTAACGGTGGATTGGGACGCCTGGCGGCCTGCTTTCTTGATTCGATGGCGACAGTCGGTCAATCGGCGACGGGCTATGGTCTCAACTACCAGTACGGCCTGTTCCGTCAGTCATTTGCCGATGGGCAGCAGATGGAAGCCCCGGATGACTGGCATCGCGGCAGCTATCCGTGGTTCCGTCACAACGAAGCACTGGATGTGCAAGTAGGGATTGGCGGCAAGGTCACCAAAGAAGGGCACTGGGAGCCGGGGTTTGTTATCACCGGCCAGGCCTGGGATCTACCGGTTCTCGGCTACCGTAACGGCGTGGCGCAACCGCTACGTCTGTGGCAGGCCAGCCACGCACATCCGTTTAACCTGACCAAATTTAATGACGGCGATTTCCTGCGCGCAGAGCAGCAGGGCATCGACGCTGAAAAACTGACCAAAGTGCTGTACCCGAACGACAACCACACTGCGGGTAAAAAGCTGCGCCTGATGCAGCAATACTTCCAGTGCGCTTGCTCCGTAGCTGACATTCTGCGCCGCCATCATCTGGCAGGGCGTAAACTGCATGAGCTGGCTGATTTTGAGGTGATTCAGCTCAACGATACTCACCCGACCATCGCCATCCCTGAGCTACTGCGTGTGCTGATTGATGAGCACCAGATGAGCTGGGACGATGCGTGGGCTATTACCAGTAAGACCTTTGCTTATACCAACCACACTTTGATGCCAGAGGCGCTGGAGTGCTGGGACGAGAAGCTGGTGAAAGCACTACTGCCGCGCCATATGCAAATCATCAAAGAGATTAACGACCGCTTTAAGACGCTGGTCGATAAAACCTGGCCGGGTGACGCTGAAGTTTGGGCGAAGCTGGCGGTGGTGCACAACAAACAGGTGCGTATGGCCAACATGTGCGTGGTCAGCGGCTTTGCGGTTAACGGCGTGGCGGCGCTGCACTCCGATTTGGTGGTGAAGGATCTGTTCCCGGAATATCATCAGCTCTGGCCGAACAAATTCCATAACGTCACTAACGGGATTACTCCGCGTCGCTGGATTAAGCAGTGCAACCCGGCACTTGCCGCGCTGCTGGATAAATCGCTGAAAAAAGAGTGGGCCAACGACCTCGATCAGTTGATTAACCTGGAAAAATACGCCGACGACGCGAAGTTTCGTCAGCAGTATCGTGACATCAAGCTGGCGAACAAAGTGCGTCTGGTGAAGTTTATTAAAGCGCGTACCGGTATTGAGATAACGACTAACGCTCTCTTTGATATTCAGATTAAACGCCTGCATGAGTACAAGCGTCAGCACCTCAACTTGCTGCATATTCTGGCGTTATACAAAGAAATCCGTGAGAACCCGCAGGCCGATCGCGTGCCGCGCGTATTCCTGTTTGGCGCGAAAGCCGCTCCGGGTTACTACCTGGCGAAAAATATCATCTTCGCCATTAACAAGGTTGCAGAAACCATCAATAACGACCCGCAAGTGGGCGACAAGCTGAAGGTCGTATTCCTGCCGGATTATTGTGTCTCGGCGGCGGAAATGTTGATCCCAGCGGCGGATATCTCTGAGCAAATCTCCACCGCAGGGAAAGAGGCTTCCGGCACCGGTAACATGAAGCTGGCGCTGAACGGTGCGTTAACCGTCGGTACGCTGGATGGCGCAAACGTCGAAATCGCCGAGAAGGTCGGTGACGAGAATATCTTTATCTTTGGTCATACCGTGGAAGAGGTGAAGGCGCTCAAGGCCAAAGGGTACGACCCGGTGAAATGGCGTAAGAAAGATAAAGTGCTGGATGCTGTTCTGAAAGAGCTGGAAAGCGGGAAGTATAGCGACGGCGATAAACATGCCTTCGACCAGATGCTGCACAGTATCGGCAAGCAGGGCGGTGACCCGTATCTGGTAATGGCGGACTTCGCGGCCTACGTTGAAGCCCAGAAGCAGGTTGACGTGTTGTATCGTGACCAGGAAGCCTGGACCCGGGCGGCGATTCTGAATACCGCGCGTTGCGGCATGTTCAGTTCGGATCGCTCCATCCGCGATTATCAGACTCGTATCTGGCAGGCGAAACGTTAAGGAATCGCGATGGAAAGCAAACGTCTGGATAATGCCGCGTTGGCGGCGGGGATTAGCCCCAATTACATTAATGCCCACGGTAAACCGCAGTCTATTGGCGTCGAAACCAAGCGGCGTTTGCTTGACGCTATGCATCGCTCCACCGCCACCGCTCAGGTGGCGGTGACCCCGGTGCCGAATGTCATGGTCTATACCGCTGGTAAGAAAATGCCGCTGGCAGTTGAGGGACGCGGAGAGTTTACCTGGCTGCTGACCACCGAAGAGGGCGTGCAGCACAAAGGGCATGCCGTCGGCGGTAAATCGTTCAACCTTCCGGCGAAGCTGCCGGAAGGGTATCACACGCTTACCCTCACCCAGGGGGAGTTGCGTACCCATTGCCGCATCATCGTCGCGCCGAAACGCTGCTATGAGCCGCAGGCTCTGTTAGCCGGGCAGAAGCTGTGGGGCGCATGCGTTCAGCTCTATACCCTGCGTTCAGAAAAAAACTGGGGGATTGGCGACTTTGGCGATCTCCGTGCCATGCTGGTGGAGGTGGCGCAACGCGGCGGCGCGTTTATCGGCCTGAATCCGATTCACGCGCTGTATCCGGCGAACCCGGAGAGTGCCAGTCCGTACAGCCCGTCGTCACGCCGCTGGTTGAACGTTATTTATATAGATGTGAACGCAGTAGACGATTTTCGCCTGAGTAAAAAGGCGCAGGCCTGGTGGCAGAAACCCGCGACTCAGCAAGCTCTGCAACGTGCGCGTGATACCGAGTGGGTTGATTATTCTGCCGTTACCGCATTGAAGATGACAGCGCTGCGTATGGCGTGGAAAAGCTTCTCTGCACGTGACGATGAGCAGATGGCGGCATTTCGCCAGTTTGTGATTCAGGAAGGGGATAGCCTGTACTGGCAGGCGGCCTTTGATGCGCTGCATGCGCATCAGGTGAAAGAGGACGCACTGCGCTGGGGCTGGCCGGTGTGGCCGCAAGCTTTCCAGTCGGTGGATTCGCCAGAGGTAAAACGCTTTTGCGAAGAGCATCGTGATGAAGTGGATTTCTACCTGTGGTTGCAGTGGCTGGCGTATACCCAGTTTGCTGATTGCTGGAAAACCAGCCAGGGCTTTGCGATGCCGATTGGATTATATCGCGATCTGGCTGTCGGCGTAGCCGAAGGCGGGGCGGAAACCTGGTGCGACCGCGAGTTGTATTGCCTGAAAGCCTCGGTTGGCGCACCGCCGGATATTCTCGGTCCGCTCGGGCAAAACTGGGGATTGCCGCCGATGGATCCGCATATCATCACGGCACGCGCTTACGAACCGTTTATCGAACTGCTGCGTGCCAATATGCAGAACTGCGGTGCGTTGCGTATCGACCATGTTATGTCGATGCTGCGTCTGTGGTGGATCCCTTACGGTGAAACTGCCGATCACGGCGCCTACGTGCATTATCCGGTCGACGATCTGCTTTCAATTCTGGCGCTGGAAAGTAAACGTCATCACTGCATGGTAATTGGTGAAGATCTGGGGACTGTGCCGGTAGAGATCGTCAGCAAGCTGCGTGACAGCGGCGTGTACTCATACAAAGTGCTTTATTTTGAGAATGACCATGAGAAAAACTTCCGCGCGCCGAAAGCGTACCCGGAACAATCAATGGCAGTCGCGGCGACGCATGACCTTCCTACGCTTAAAGGTTATTGGGATAGCGGCGATCTGACGCTGGGTAAGGCGCTGGGTCTGTACCCGGATGAAGTCGTGCTGCGTGGGTTGTATCAGGACAGAGAACTGGCGAAACAGGGGCTGCTGGACGCGCTGCACAAATACGGGTGCCTGCCAAAACGTGCTGGTCACAAGGCGTCACTGATGTCGATGACGCCGATTCTTAATCGCGGCATGCAACGCTACATCGCTGACAGCAACAGTGCGCTGTTGGGCCTGCAACCGGAAGACTGGCTGGATATGGCTGAGCCCGTCAATATTCCGGGGACCAGCGACCAGTACAAAAACTGGCGGCGTAAGCTCACCGCCACGCTGGAGCAGATGTTTGCCGATGACGGTGTGAACAAGCTGATTAAGGATTTGGATAAGCGCCGAAAAGCGGCCGCGAAGAAGAAGTAATAAAGCCGGGGATTTCCCCGGCTTTATTAGGGTGATAGCAGGTAGGCCGGGTAAGCGAAGCGCCACCCGGCACAGTTTTATCAGACCACCATACCCAGCAGCAGACACCCTACCAGACCGCAGACGGAGATAATGGTTTCCAGCATTGACCATGACTTGATGGTTTCACCGATGGTCAAGTTGAAGTACTCCTTGAACAACCAGAAGCCTGGATCGTTCACGTGGGAGAAAATGACGGAACCGGAACCAACCGCAATAACCATTAGCTCAGGGCTTACGCCGGTCGTTGCAATCAGCGGTGCCACAATCCCACCAGCGGTGATCGCTGCAACGGTTGCGGAGCCCAGTGCGATACGCAGTACCGCAGCGATAGACCATGCCATCAGCAGCGGAGAAACGTTTGAACCGTGCATCATTGACGCGATGTACTTGTCCACGCCGCTATCCACCAGGACCTGTTTGAAGGCACCGCCACCACCAATGATCAACAGCATCATCGCGATGATTTTGATGGAGGACACCAGCGTGTCGTTGATCTGATCCATCGAACGTCCACGGTTCAGACCAAAAGTGAACATTGCAATCAGCACCGCGATAAGCGTTGCCATAACCGGGTCACCCAGGAATTCTGCCACCGTCAGGAAAGCGTGGCCTTTTGGCAGAATCATCTCCGCCACGGCGCGCATCGCCATCAGGATAACCGGTACCAGGGAGGTCCAGACGCTGACCCCAAAGCCAGGCATCTCTTCTTCGGTAAACGTTTTCGCGCTGTACAGACCTTCCGGGATTGGCTTATCGATGCCTTTCAGGAAGCGAGCGTACACCGGACCGGCGAGAATAACGGTCGGGATTGCCAGAATCGTACCAAACAGCAGGGTTTTACCCATATCTGCATGGAAAATGGTGGCAATAGCGGTCGGACCTGGGTGCGGCGGCAGGAAGCCGTGAGTTACGGACAGCGCAGCAGCCATCGGCACGCCAACATACAGCAGCGGGATGTTGGCAGCAGCGGCGATGGTGAACACCAGCGGCAGCATCAGCACGAAGCCGACTTCGTAGAACAGGGCAAAACCGACGGTGAAGCCGGTTAATACCACCGCCCACTGAATATGTTTTTTGCCGAATTTAGCAATCAGGGTGGTTGCGATGCGCTGTGCGCCGCCGCAGTCCGCCAGCATTTTGCCCAGCATGGCGCCAAAACCCATAATCAGGGCGAGGCTGCCAAGGGTTCCGCCGACGCCGGCTTTAATCGAACCGATGACTTTATCCAGTGGCATCCCTTGCATCAATCCGACAGCAAGCGCCACCAGGACGAGAGCGATGAAACCGTTCATTTTGAAACGGATCATCAGGAGGAGTAACAAGATTACACCGATAGCAACGATGACTAATGGCATGATTTACCTGGCCTTTACTTTGTTATGGGTAACGTCAGTGTTTAAATGACAAATTCCGATTGTCCCGACCGGGAACAGAGCATTCTCAGCACCAATGCTGGTTGCCTTCAAAACTAATCAGTTTAGCTGGCTGTTATGTGTGTGTTAGGTGCTGATGCGAATGATACGGGTAACATACGGCGCTTGAAAATCACCTGGGCAGGCAAAATTTAAATTATGAGAGGCTGGTCAAATTATGAGGGGGATTGTTGCAGGAAATATGCGGATAAATGCAAGGTTGTAGGCCGGATAAAGCGATTACGCTGCCATCCGGCATCAATGCCCGATGGCGGCGCGGATGCGTCTTAACGGGCCTACGGAAACTCTACAGGTTGGGGCGTTAGTAGTAAGAGTGCTCGCCGCGCTGGTGTTCGGTTAAATCGCGAACGCCTTTCAGTTCAGGGAATTCAGCCAGCAGCTGCTTCTCGATACCTTCTTTCAGCGTTACATCCACCATTGAACAGCCGTTACATCCGCCGCCAAACTGCAGAATAGCGTAGCCTTCATCGGTGATTTCCATCAGAGAGACGCGACCACCGTGACCTGCCAGCTGTGGGTTGATCTGCGATTGCAGCATGTACTCCACGCGTTCCATCAGCGGCGCATCATCGGCAACTTTACGCATTTTGGCGTTTGGTGCTTTCAGGGTCAGCTGGGAGCCTAACTGGTCGGTAACGAAATCGATTTCTGCATCTTCCAGATACGGTGCGCTCAGTTCATCAACATATGCGGTCAGCAGGTCAAATTTAATGGCGGTGTCGGTTGCTTCCACGGCGTCCGGCGGACAATAAGAAACGCCGCATTCAGCGTTAGGCGTGCCGGGATTAATCACAAATACGCGGATTTGTGTCCCTTCTTCCTGATTTGCCAGCAGTTTGGCAAAGTGCGCTTGTGCAGCATCGGAAATATGGATCATAGTAATGGCCTAATAGTTGACTATTTTACTTGGTTATAATACGCCCATCATCGAGGCTCTACAAGGTTCGACACAGGCACCATACCTGGACAGTCGCCGCGCCGTTGCGTAAAAGCAGCTGCGCGATTTCCGCGACGGTACTTCCGGTAGTGACGACATCATCCACAATGACCATATGGAGTCCCTGCACTGGCAATTCAAGGCGAAAGGCGTTTTTCAGGTTACGTTTACGTAATCGGGCGCTGAGATGGTGCTGTGTGGCGGTTGCCCGAACCCGCGTGATGGCCCGGCTGTCCCAGTCGCAGCCTAGCCAGCGTGCCAGGGGACGACACAGTAAGTCGCTCTGATTAAACCCTCTGCGCCAGTGCCGGCGTTGCCAGAGCGGGACGCTGACGAGCCTGTCCGGCAGAGGAAGACCGCTGACACGCCGGGCCTGTAATACCTCCAGCAACAGCAAGCGTGAAAGAGCGGGGGCCATTTCGCCACGTCGGGAAAACTTGAGCTGGTGGATAAGCCCGCTCAATGGCGGAGCATAGTCGCTGACGGTAACTAGTCGCTGCCACGGCGGTGGTTTTTGCAGACAGCGCCCGCAGGGAACGACGGTATGTGCGGCAGGGAGTCCACATTGAGGGCACCGGCTGACGTGCTGATGCGTTGCCCGTGTGCAGACTGAACAGATCCCCCAATGCCCTAACGTCAGGGGCATTCGGCATAGCCAGCACAATCCCGGTACTGTTAGCATAGAAGCATCCTTTCAGGCTAAAAGAGAACAATAACTGATGAATGACATCTGGTGGCAGACCCAGGGTTCGGGAAATTGCCATCTTGTGCTGCTGCACGGATGGGGACTGAATGCGCAAGTGTGGCATTGCATAAGCGAGGAATTGAGTTCGCATTTCATGCTGCATCTTGTCGACTTACCGGGATTTGGTCGCAGCCAGGGGTTCGGCGCAATGTCGCTGGAAGAGATGACTGAGCGGGTAGTAAAACAGGCACCGGAGAAAGCCATCTGGCTCGGCTGGAGTCTGGGCGGGCTGGTCGCAAGCCAGGTGGCGTTAACCCATCCTGAACGTGTTCAGGCGCTGGTGACCGTGGCGTCTTCCCCTTGCTTTAGCGCGCGTGACGAGTGGCCGGGTATCAAGCCAGAAGTGCTGGCAGGTTTCCAGCAGCAGTTGAGCGAAGATTTCCAGCGTACGGTGGAACGTTTTCTGGCGTTGCAGACGATGGGCACGGACACCGCGCGTCAGGATGCGCGGGCACTGAAGAAAACAGTGCTGGCGTTACCCATGCCGAAGGTCGAGGTGCTCAATGGCGGACTGGAGATTCTGAAAACGGTCGATCTGCGTGAGCCTCTGTGCGCTGTGGACATGCCTTTTCTGCGGTTGTACGGCTATCTCGATGGACTGGTTCCGCGCAAAGTGGTCCCAATGCTCGATGCCCTGTGGCCGCATAGCGAGTCGTTGATATTTGCTAAAGCGGCGCATGCACCGTTTATCTCGCATCCTGCAGAGTTCTGTGCAGCGCTGGTGGCGTTAAAAAAACGCCTATAAATCTGTTGTGTTGCCCGGTAGAGCCACGCTTACCGGGCTTGAGATTAATGGCTGCGCGTAGCCAGATCCTCAGCGGTCAGGCCGGTAATTCTGAAGATGGTCAGCGGGTCGATACCATCAGCCTGCAGGGTTGATGCAATACGTAAAGCTTCCTCTCGTTTACCTTGTTGTAAGCCCGTTTGTAACCCTTCTTGTAATCCCTCTTGTAACCCTTTCATATGACCTTCCTGAAGACCATTAAGATGCCCTTCTTGTCGTAATCTTTCGGCGATAGTCATCAACTTTTCCTTATGTTGGGGTAAACGTTCGGCGACCTCATGAAGAAACTCGGTAAAATGTGTGGTGTCCCCGACCTGCATTAGATAATTAAACAAGGCTTTCAACTGGCTGTCATTAGCGTGTCCTTTAATAATCAGGATGGCCAGTTTTTCTACCAGCCCCATCAAATCGCGTTTACGAATATGTTTTTGGATGAGTTCCAACAGCGCCATCCGGCGATGCTGCATGATCTCGTCATCGGGAACCACGGTGATATCGATCAGTGGAAACGCTGCGGTATAAAGTTGTCTGGCAGCCTTTGGGTCGTCAAATTCGTCCAGCCAGCAGAGTGAGTAGGGGTATGGACTAGCCGCGCCATGATAAAAAAGCATGGGTATCACCAGCGGGAGTTTCTTGTGACCTGCAGCCAAATGACGATGCATAACCGCAATGGCATAACGCATCAGCCGAAATGCCATATGGGCATCGGCGGTACTCTGATGCTCAATGATGGTGTAAATATAGCCATCGCCTTCGCGGGTTTTTAATGACCACAGCACATCGGAATAGTACGCGCGCAAATCGTCCTCAATAAAGCTGCCCGATTCCAGTTGTAGCGTTTTCAGATCGCACAGTTTTTGCAAAGAGGCTGGAAGATGGAGTCGAAGAAAGTCGCGTGCGGTAGCAGGGTGGTTTAAGAACGTTTTAAAAATCGCGTCATGCGGCGTAGCAGTCGTGTCAGTATTCATGGCGATCCGTCACCTGAGAAACAAGATGACGAGACTCTACTTCCCTGGTCGCCAGTAATCATCCACGAGTTGATAACGATGCGCGCCAGGCTGGAGGATAGATCTGCTTTGCTGAAACAGAGACATCTTTGTGGAATCCATTACGCAAAAAGCCGGATATCAGCATAAACGCTTTATCCGGCCAGGACGTTTGCAGTCATTTTTAGACCGGAAGCGTAGCGCCATCCGGCATCGAACTAGCGCAAAGCCCACCACTCGCGCAGGCAGGCTTTACCTTCCGGGCAGCTCTTGCAGCTTCCGGAAAGACACCCGTCGGCATCTTCCTGAATCCGCACCGCTTTGCCCATCTTTTCTAACTGATTCAGCATGGCGTCAATCATGGGCTGCGGGGTGTGCAGCGTGTGGCTAATTTGAGTTGCCTCCATGCGTCCCCGCAAAGCCAATAAATCACGAACCTGAATAAGCGATGCCATTGTCGATAACCTTAGTGGCAGTCGCCAGTGGTGCTGGAACAGCAGGAGCTTGCCGTCCTGTTGGTCGCCAGCAGTGCGAGATCCACGCGACTGCGAGCTCGACGCAGCAGGCCCAGCAACACAATGTTAAACAGGATGACAGCTAAAATGCACACCAGGCTGTAGGTCGGGTGCTCTTTGTAGCTGACCGCCTGATAAAACAGCGTCGACAGAGAGTAGGCGATGTTCAGGCCCCACAGAATCGAGAAGCTCATCCAGCCACGGCTGGATTCACGTGCAATAGCGCCCATTACCGAAATACACGGCACATACAGCAGCACGAAAATCAGGTAGCTGTAAGCGGCGGCAGCACTGCCAAATTTTTCGCCCATCACGCCCATTGCACCCGTAGCCATTTCACCGTCGCCCTTGCTGGCTTCAATAGGGTTAGCCAGTACGCTCAGGCTGAAGGTGTCTTTCAGGCTTTGCCAGGTCTCATCTACCGCGCCGAGCAGCTCGTCACCGAGGTGGAAATCTGCCGGGTTGAACTCTTCTTCCTGAATGTTTTCTGCGGTATAGAGCGTGTTCAGCGTACCGACAACCACTTCTTTCGCCATCGCGCCGGTGAACAGACCTACGGTTGCCTGCCAGTTATCTTCGTGAACGCCAATCGGCTTGAAGACCGGCGTGATTACGCGGCTGACGGAAGCCAGAGCAGAGTCGTTGATGTTGTCGACGATTTTTCCGCTCAGCGAGAAACTGTTAAACGCGCTGAGGAAAATGCTGACGATGATGATGACTTTACCCGCACGCAGAACGAAGCCTTTCAGGCGTTGCCAGGTCTGAATAATCAGACTCTTAATGTGCGGCACGTGGTACACCGGCAGCTCCATCACGAACGGCGTTGCTTCGCCACGCATGATGGTGTGTTTGAGCATCAGACCGGTCAATACCGCCATAACGATGCCCAGTACGTACAGTGAGAAGACCGCCAGCGCACCGTTCTGACCAAAGAACGCTGCGGCAAAGACGGCGAAAATCGCCAGGCGAGCGCCACAAGACATAAACGGCGCCATCATGATGGTCATCAGACGTTCACGCGGGGCGTCCAGCGTACGTGCGCCCATCACCGACGGTACGTTACAGCCAAAGCCGACGATCAGCGGGACAAACGATTTGCCCGGCAGCCCCAGCGCCTGCATCAGACGGTCCATTACAAACGCGGCGCGCGCCATGTAACCGGAGTCTTCAAGGAAGGAGAGGAACAGGTACATCATGCCGATTTGCGGTACCAGTGGCAGCACGGTGTTAATCCCGCCGCCAAGACCTTGCGCCAAAAATATAGTGAGCCAGTCCGGGAAGTGCAGCGTGTAGCCAATCCACTGAATACCATGGATAAAGAGCGCTACGGAGCCGACGTCAAACAACGGTTGCAGCGCGCCGCCAATGTTGATGGCGAGCAGGAACATCAGGTACATCACGAACAGGAAAATCGGCAGCCCGAGGAAGCGGTTGAGGACGATTTTATCTACTGCGGTGGTGAAGCGGCTCGGCTCTGCCGTCAGGGTGTTGCTGACGGTATCGCAGATAGCGGCAATGCACTGATAGCGCGCATCGGCGATATGCAGTGCCGGATCGTCCATTGTCTCGCTCAGACGTGCAATGGCGGCATCAAGGTTTTGCGCGGCATCACCCGCGTAGGCCCTGCTGTAGATATCACCTTCCAGCATCTGCAGGCCCAGCCAGCGGCGCTGTTTTAACGGCATATCTTTGGCCATCGCATCGGCGAGGGAATCCGCTTCCTGCAGCAGCGGCTGGGCATAATGAACCAGCTCGACGGTGTCGTTTTCTTTGTAGCGATCGATCGCCAGTTTCAGCGCTTCAATGCCGCGGGCGCGGGTGGATACCAGCGGAACCACCGGGCAGCCAAGGCGAGCGGAGAGGGCATCGATATCGATACGGATTTGCTGCTTCTCGGCAATATCCAGCATATTCAACGCGACGATGCAGGGGATGCCCAGCTCAAGCAGTTGCAACGTCAGGTAGAGGTTGCGTTCAAGGTTTGAAGCATCGACCACGTTGATCAAGAGATCCGCGTCGCCGCTTAAAATATAGTGACAGGCGATCTGCTCATCGAGAGAGGTCTGGGATGAGATTGTCGTCAGAGAATAGGTGCCGGGTAAATCAACCAGCGTGACTTGGTGGTCCGTCGTTGCGAAATGACCTTCTTTACGCTCAACGGTAACGCCAGCCCAGTTGCCTACACGCTGGCGTGCGCCGGTAAGCTGGTTGAATAAAGTAGTCTTGCCGGAATTAGGATTGCCAATTAAACCAATGGTTAGTTTTTTCATTTTTATAGACTCACTGTATTAACAGGAAACCGCTTCCACTTCTAATAACGCCAGATCTTTCTTACGCAATACCAGACTTACGCGACGCGTTTCGATATGGATAGGATCGCCGAGTGGGGCGACGCGTACCACGTTGAAAGAGGAGCCGGGTAGCATGCCAAGTGACAACAGTTTCTGACGATAAGCCGGGCTGATTTCACGGGCAAAACCGGTAATTTTCCACGCACTGTCAGGAGTGAATTGCATAGGGACCTACTTATATCTCGCTAACTGGATGATTACCTCATGGGGCGGCAAGGCGGCATGAGGCCAGATGATTAGCCAACGTAAGGAAAGAGTAAATAATCAACAGATCAATGATAATGAGAATGGTTTCTATCATCAATAGAATAAATGTGACGGAATGTACAATTGGATAATAATTTGCGCCAATTTTGATATTCCTCAATATTTATTCTGGTTGAGAACGAATGATTCACGGAAATAATTAGTGAGGATCTTAATGTTTAATTAAGGTTTCATCTGTTAATGAAGTGATAAATATATGGCGGTAGAAAGCGGGAAATAGACTAAATATGCCGGATGGCGATGCTCACGCGTGTTATCCGGCTTACAAATTAATTGCGACAAGTCAGCCGGATAAGGAGGTTATCCCCCCATCCGGCACAAAAGTCACACTAGCGTTTTTTACCCATTGCCGCCGCCAGCGCATCCATCATGGCGCTGTTACCCGCAGGCTGTGCGTCACGACCACGAGGTTTCGCGGCTTTTGGCGCCGGGCGATTGCTTTGAGTACGATCGTTATTCCCGCCGCCGCGACGCGCATTGGTTTCACCCGGCTGCTCGTCCAGACGCATGGTCAGTGCGATACGCTTACGTTGCAGGTCAACTTCCAGCACTTTCACTTTCACAATGTCGCCCGCTTTCACCACGGTGTGTGGATCTTCGACGAACTTATTCGACAATGAAGAGATATGCACCAGACCATCCTGATGAACGCCAATATCAACAAACGCGCCGAAGTTCGTGACGTTAGTGACTGCCCCTTCCAGAATCATTCCCGGCAGCAGATCGTTCATGGTTTCTACGCCATCAGCAAACTGCGCGGTTTTAAATTCAGGACGCGGGTCGCGGCCCGGTTTTTCCAGCTCTTTGATGATGTCGGTGACGGTCGGCACCCCGAAGCGTTCGTCGGTAAAATCGGCTGCTTTCAGATTGCGTAGTTCGTTGCTGTTGCCCATCAGGTCACGCAGCGATTGCTCGGTTGCGGCCAGAATGCGTTCCACAATCGGATAAGCTTCCGGGTGAACGGTAGAAGCATCCAGTGGGTTATCGCCATGGTTGATACGCAGGAAGCCCGCGCACTGTTCAAAGGCTTTTGGCCCCAGGCGGCTAACTTTTAGCAGTTGCTGACGGTTCTGAAACTGACCGTTCTCATCGCGCCAGGCGACGATGTTTTGCGCCATCATGCGCGTCAGGCCAGCAACGCGGGTCAGCAGCGGCACGGAAGCGGTATTCAGATCGACGCCGACGGCATTCACGCAGTCTTCCACCACCGCATCCAGCTTGCGCGCCAGCTGCGTCTGGCTTACATCGTGCTGATACTGGCCCACGCCGATAGATTTCGGATCGATTTTCACCAGCTCCGCCAGCGGATCCTGCAAACGACGGGCGATAGACACCGCGCCACGCAGCGAAACATCGAGATCCGGGAACTCCAGCGCCGCCAGTTCGGAAGCAGAGTAAACCGATGCCCCGGCTTCGCTGACGATCACCTTCTGCGCGGTCACTTTCGGGAATTGTTTCTGCACGTCGAGGAAGAAACGCTCGGTTTCGCGCGACGCCGTACCGTTACCAATCGCGACCAGCTCAACGTTGTATTTTTCACACAACGCCGCCACGGCAACGGCGGCTTTGGCTGCCTGGCCGGTATGCGGATAAATAGTGTCGGTCGCGACCAGCTTGCCGGTACCGTCAACCACCGCCACTTTTACGCCGGTACGCAGTCCCGGATCGAGACCCATTGTGGCGCGCAGCCCGGCCGGGGCGGCCATCAGCAGGTCATGCAGGTTACGGGCAAAGACGTTGATCGCTTCATCTTCTGCACGTTCACGCACGGTACCCATCAGCTCAGTTTCAAGGTGCATCAGCACTTTGATGCGCCACGTCCAGCTAACAACACCTTTACGCCAGCTGTCAGCGGGGGCGTTGTTCAGGCGCAGTCCCAGGTGATCCTGGATAATCTGCTCGCCATGGCTCTCTTTTGGCGGCTCATCGAATTGCGGATCGGCATTTAGTGAAAGCTGCAACACGCCTTCGTTACGACCACGGAACATGGCCAGCGCACGGTGGGATGGAACGGTAGAAATAGGTTCGTGGTGATCGAAGTAATCGCGGAACTTAGCGCCTTCCTCTTCTTTGCCACTAACCACGGCGGCAACCAGATGGGCGTTTTTCCACAAATAATCACGCACTTTTGCCAGCAGCGCAGCGTCTTCGGCGAAGCGCTCCATCAGAATGTAGCGTGCGCCATCGAGGGCGGCTTTGGTATCGGCCACGCCGTTTTCGGCGTTGAGATATTTTGCAGCTTCGGTTTCCGGGTCATGGGACGGTTCGTTCCACAGCAGATCTGCCAGCGGCTCCAGTCCGGCCTCAATGGCTATCTGCCCACGGGTGCGGCGCTTAGGTTTGTACGGCAGATAGAGATCTTCGAGTTCGGTCTTACTTAACGTGCCGTTGATCGCGTTCGCCAGATCGTCGGTCAGTTTGCCTTGCTCGCCGATAGATTTCAGGATTGCCTGACGGCGGTCTTCCAGTTCACGCAGATATCCCAGACGGGTCTCCAGATTACGCAGTTGCGTATCGTCCAGACCGCCGGTGATTTCCTTACGATAACGTGCGATAAACGGCACGGTGTTCCCTTCGTCAAGCAGGCGAACGGCAGCTTCTACCTGTTCAGCACGAGCCTGAATTTCACCTGCGATAATGCGGCAGAAAGAATCATTCATCATGGATAGCTTCGTCTATAGGATAAAAAATCAGGGGATAGTTATACGGATTGACTGGCAAAAATGCCAGTCATCTACCGGGGCTTCGGATTGTTCCGGTCTCACTTAACATATTCAATTTCGTTCACGTACCAGCTGGCTTCACCACCAGGGGTGTTGACTATCGCGAGATCGCCGACCTCTTTTTTCAGCAGCGCCCGCGCCATCGGTGAGTCGATAGAAATGTAATCTTTACGACCGAAGATCTCATCGTAGCCGACAATACGGAATTTACGGATGTCGCCATCGTCATTTTCAATCTCGACCCACGCGCCAAAGAAGACTTTGCCCTCTTGCTGCGGGGAGTAATCGACGATTTTCAAATTCTCCATGCACTTGGTCAAATAACGGACACGGCGGTCGATCTCACGCAGACGCTTTTTATTATACTGGTAGTCGGCATTTTCGCTGCGGTCACCCAGACTTGCGGCCCAGGTAACCTTTTTAGTGACTTCCGGGCGCTCTTCACGCCAGAGGTAATTCAGCTCTTGTTTGAGTTTTTCATACCCTTCGCGGGTTATCAGGGGCGTTTTCATCTTATTGTTTTACCTTCGACTCTGTGATGATGCGCACAATTAGTATTACGCGAGCATATCAACAGAATAAATAATGTATTGCGAGAAACATTGTATACTTAAGCTGCTGTTTAATATGCTTTGTAACAATTTAGCCTGGAATTCATACCAGAATTCGCTGGTGACTCACGTTAGCTTTCTTAAGAATATACACTTAATTGTTGCGAACCTTTGGGAGTAATAACAATGCAAGAGAACTATAAGATTCTGGTGGTCGATGACGACATGCGCTTGCGTGCGCTTCTGGAGCGTTATCTGACCGAGCAGGGCTTCCAGGTTCGAAGCGTCGCTAACGCTGAGCAGATGGATCGTCTGCTGACCCGTGAGTCCTTTCACCTGATGGTGCTGGATTTAATGCTGCCGGGAGAAGATGGCCTGTCTATTTGCCGTCGCCTGCGCAGTCAAAGCAACCCGATGCCGATCATTATGGTCACGGCGAAGGGTGAAGAAGTCGATCGTATCGTTGGGCTGGAAATCGGCGCTGACGATTACATTCCGAAACCGTTTAACCCGCGAGAACTGCTGGCCCGTATTCGCGCTGTACTCCGTCGTCAGGCGAACGAACTGCCGGGCGCGCCTTCTCAGGAAGAAGCGGTCATTGCTTTTGGTAAGTTTAAACTGAACCTCGGTACGCGTGAAATGTTCCGTGAAGATGAGCCAATGCCGCTCACCAGTGGGGAATTTGCGGTACTGAAAGCGCTGGTAAGCCACCCGCGCGAGCCGCTGTCCCGCGATAAGCTGATGAACCTGGCCCGTGGTCGTGAATATTCGGCGATGGAGCGTTCTATCGATGTCCAGATTTCTCGTCTGCGCCGTATGGTGGAAGAGGACCCGGCGCATCCGCGTTACATTCAGACCGTGTGGGGTCTCGGCTACGTCTTTGTTCCGGACGGTTCTAAAGCATGAGGCGAATGCGCTTCTCGCCACGAAGTTCGTTTGCCCGCACGTTATTGCTCATCGTCACCTTGCTGTTTGCCAGCCTGGTGACGACTTACCTGGTAGTGCTGAACTTCGCGATACTGCCGAGCCTCCAGCAGTTTAATAAGGTCCTGGCCTACGAAGTTCGTATGCTGATGACCGATAAACTGCAGCTGGAGGACGGTACGCAACTGGTGGTGCCGCCCGCATTCCGCCGGGAAATTTATCGTGAGCTGGGTATTTCCCTCTATTCCAACGAGGCCGCTGAAGAAGCTGGACTGCGTTGGGCGCAACACTATGAATTCTTAAGCCATCAGATGGCGCAGCAACTGGGCGGTCCGACGGAAGTCCGCGTTGAGGTGAACAAAAGCTCGCCGGTCGTATGGCTGAAAACCTGGCTGTCGCCCAATATCTGGGTACGCGTGCCGCTGACGGAGATCCATCAGGGCGATTTCTCACCGCTGTTCCGCTACACGCTGGCGATTATGCTGTTGGCTATCGGTGGCGCGTGGCTGTTTATCCGTATCCAGAACCGGCCTCTGGTGGATCTTGAACATGCGGCGCTGCAGGTGGGGAAAGGTATTATTCCGCCGCCGCTGCGTGAGTATGGCGCTTCAGAGGTGCGCTCCGTTACCCGAGCCTTTAACCATATGGCCGCGGGGGTGAAGCAACTGGCCGATGACCGTACGCTGTTAATGGCGGGCGTGAGCCACGATTTACGTACTCCGCTGACGCGTATTCGTCTGGCGACCGAAATGATGGGCGAAGAGGATGGTTATCTCGCGGAATCCATCAATAAGGACATCGAAGAGTGTAATGCCATTATCGAGCAGTTTATCGATTATCTGCGTACCGGTCAGGAGATGCCGATGGAGATGGCGGATCTGAACTCGGTGTTAGGCGAAGTGGTCGCAGCGGAAAGCGGCTATGAACGTGAAATCGAAACTGCGCTGCTGCCGGGTAGCATTCAGGTGAAAATGCACCCGCTGTCGATCAAGCGTGCGGTTGCCAATATGGTGGTTAACGCCGCCCGTTACGGCAACGGCTGGATTAAGGTCAGCAGCGGTACGGAGACGCATCGCGCCTGGTTCCAGGTAGAAGATGATGGTCCGGGCATCAAGCCGGAGCAGCGTAAACACCTGTTCCAGCCGTTTGTCCGCGGCGACAGCGCGCGTAGTACCAGCGGCACGGGCCTGGGTCTGGCGATTGTGCAGCGTATTATCGATAACCATAACGGTATGCTGGAAATTGGCACCAGTGAACGAGGAGGGTTGTCGATCCGCGCCTGGCTTCCGGTTCCCTTCACTCGCGCGCAGGGCATCACGAAAGACGCATAAGAAAGGGAGGCGAAATGCCTCCCTTTTTGTTGCTGTAGGCCGGATAAGGCGAAACCGCCATACGGCACTCTTCGTTACAGCTTCGGTCCGGCGCTAACCAGCGCTTCACCCGCAGGGGTATCGGTGTATTTCTCGAAGTTCTCTATAAACAGTTTCGCCAGTGCGTTGGCTTTTTCCTGCCACTGCTCCGGAGAAGCATAGGTATTACGCGGATCGAGAATGCGAGTATCCACGCCCGGCAGCTCGGTTGGGATAGCCAGGTCAAACATCGGCAGACGGAACGTTTCTGCGTCATCCAGCGAACCGTTCAGGATAGCGTCGATAATCGCGCGAGTATCTTTGATAGAGATACGCTTGCCGGTACCGTTCCAGCCGGTGTTAACCAGATATGCCTGCGCACCTGCCGCCTGCATACGTTTCACCAGTACTTCTGCGTACTGCGTTGGGTGCAGTGACAGGAATGCTGCGCCAAAGCAGGCTGAGAAGGTTGGGGTCGGTTCGGTGACGCCACGTTCGGTACCGGCCAGTTTGGCGGTGAAGCCAGACAGGAAGTGGTACTGGGTTTGGTCTGCCGTCAGACGAGAGACCGGCGGCAGCACGCCAAACGCGTCGGCGGTCAGGAAGATCACTTTGGTGGCGTGACCCGCTTTTGACACCGGCTTAACGATGTTATCGATGTGATAAATCGGGTAGGACACGCGGGTGTTTTCGGTTTTGGAACCGTCGTCGAAGTCGATGGAACCATCTGCGCGCACGGTGACGTTTTCCAGCAGCGCGTCACGACGGATTGCGTTGTAGATTTCCGGCTCGGCATCTTTAGACAGTTTGATGGTCTTCGCGTAGCAACCGCCTTCAAAGTTAAACACGCCGTCGTCATCCCAGCCGTGTTCGTCATCGCCAATCAGGCGGCGTTTCGGATCGGTGGACAGCGTTGTTTTTCCTGTACCGGACAGGCCAAAGAAGACTGCCACATCACCTTTTTCCCCGACGTTTGCCGAGCAGTGCATGGAGGCAATGCCTTTCAGCGGCAGCAGGTAGTTCATTACGGAGAACATACCTTTCTTCATTTCGCCGCCGTACCAGGTGCCACCAATCAACTGGATACGCTCAGTCAGATTGAAAGCCACGAAGTTTTCGGAGTTCAGACCCTGCTCTTTCCACTGCGGGTTAGTGCATTTAGCGCCGTTCATCACGATGAAATCAGGTTTGAAATCAACCAGCTCTTCGTCGCTTGGGCGGATGAACATGTTTTTAACAAAATGCGCCTGCCAGGCTACTTCGGTAATGAAGCGTACGGAAAGGCGGGTATCGGCGTTAGCGCCGCAGAATGCATCAATGATAAACAGACGCTTGCCGGAAAGCTGCTGGGTGACTAATCCTTTCAGATGCTGCCAGGTTTCCGGGGAGAGCGGTTTGTTGTCGTTCTTACCTTTACCTTTGTCGGACCACCAGAGCGTGTCGCGCGTGGTGTCGTCACGGACAATATACTTATCCTTTGGCGAACGTCCGGTAAAGATACCGGTATCAACGGCAACGGCGCCCAGGTTTGTTAACACGCCACGCTCATAACCTTCCAGGTTTGGATCAAGTTCCTCCTGGAAAAGCGTGTCGTAGTCTGGATTGTAAACGATATCCTGAACGTCATTGATACCATAAGCCTTGAGATCTTGCGGGGTTAAACTGTTGTTCACACGCATTTCACTGCTCCTTAGCCAATATGTATTACCTGGAATAGTAAGGTTTTTTAGGGATTGCTAACCGCGACAAGGCTCATAGATTTACGCATCCGGGAAAATCACGGATAACCGAATGCGCTGCGACTCCTGTCACAAAGAGGCGGATATTATGGCAGGAAACCCTTTTTTGTTGTGGAAAATGTTCTTAAAACGTTAATAGAGAGTGTTTTTGGCGGGAAACTTGTGAGTGTAATCGCATTCACGTAAGAAAATAACGTAACTCATACATAAACAATATCGATTCACTTCCCGCCGCAGTGGTCCGGGATCGGCCTATCAATGCTCAAAATTGTGAAGTTGATGCGATAATTACCTTTTCTCTTCATTCTGGGTGACGACATGGATAGTGTTGAACTTTCACGTACTACTCGCTGGGGCATGATATCTATCGGCCTGTTACAGGGGATATTGTGCTACCTGCTGATGACATATCTGGTGCCGCATAATGACGGCTGGCTGTTCTATGGCATGCCCGCGACAATTGCTCTCTCCTCGGCGCTTTTACTCACCGTTGTCTCTTTCAAACAACGTGCGCTGTGGTACTGGATGGCGCTGATCTTTGTTGTCGTGCTGGCGATGAGCGTCTGGCTAAAGTGGCAAGTCGAGGGCAGCGATAAGTGGCGGCAAAATGATATTTTTATGTTGTACGGCTGGCGCTTACTGCTGATGGCGATGCTGGCATTGCCATGGATTCAGTACTCGCTCCACGCATCCCGCCAGCAGGCGCGCTATGCGCAGTTTTATACGAGTTTGTGGCTTAATGCGCTGACGTTACTGATTGTCTTTGTCGCCAACGGTTTGTTCTGGATGGTGCTCCTGCTATGGAGCGAGATGTTTAAGCTCGTTGGTATTACCTTCTTCGACACGCTTTTCTTTGATACCGACTGGTTTGGCTACGTGGCCTTTGGCCTGGTTACCGCACTGGCGGTGGTACTGACCCGCACGCAGTCGCGTCTGGTTGCGGCGGTCCAAAAGTTACTGACTTTGATCGCCACCGGTCTGTTACCCCTGGTCGCGCTGCTGGCGCTGATGTTTGTGCTGACCTTGCCCTTCACCGGCCTGGAGGCTATCTCGCAGCGGGTATCTGCGGCTGGGTTGATGTCAACGCTGGCGCTGCTCCTGCTGTTGTTGATGGCTATCGTTCGCGAGCCGCAGAAAGAGGCGCTTCCCTATCCAGCCGCGTTACGCTACCTGATCAAATGCGCCCTGGTTGTCGCGCCCATCTATATGCTGATTGCCGGTTGGTCACTGTGGGTGCGAATTCAACAGTACGGTTGGACGCCCGAGCGTTTATATGGCGTGCTGGTGGTCTGTGTGCTGCTGCTCTGGTCGTTTGGCTATCTGGCGAGTATTTTACGCCGTGGGCGCAATTCGCTTGAGCTTCAGGGGAAGGTGATTCTTTGCGTGTCGTTGCTGGCGTTGGGGCTGTTGATTTTGCTGTCGTCGCCGGTTATTGATGCCTGGCGCATCAGCGTCAACAGCCATATGGGGCTGTATCATAGCGGCAAAATTAAGCCGGATCAGGTCAGCCTGTATATGTTGGGTAATAGCGGAAAACCGGGACGTGCGGCGTTGGAGGCATTACAAAAAGATGCGGCGTTTAACCAAGACAGTAAGCGTCGGCGCGACTTAAATTCTCTGCTGCAAGGACGTCGCGATCCCATGCAGAACCTGACTATCACTCAACTAGCGCCGAAAGTGATGATAGCTCCGGGTAGCAGGCAACCCGATGAGACCTTCTGGGCGTTTGTCAAAGGGCAGAGCTACCGCATTACATCCTGCGTTGAGCAGGATGCATGCGTCCTGGTCGATCAGGACCTCAATGCTGATGGTAAGCCTGAGCAGGTGCTGTATGCTTTTGGCGATGGTGAGAGTCTGGTCTTTGCCAGGAAAGAGGATAAATGGGAACTCATCGCATCAGGTCAGCTACCTGCAGGATTCAATAAGGATAAACTGCTGCAGGCGGTGGCGAATCATCAACTGAATTCAGCCCCCAGAGTTTGGCGTGATATCACCATTGGTGGCACCCGATTGCCGATGAATTATTACAACGAGTGAGCGTGTTGCAGATAGCGTTTTGATGGATGGCGGTGCGAACGCCTATCCGGTCGACGATAGTGGGCCGGATAGGCAGTGGTGATTAATGTACCTGCGGGTCCGCCGGGGAAGCGTTGCTGCGGATCTCAGCAATGTCCATGGCGTTAAACAGATAGTGGCTCCCGCAGTAATCGCAGTGCATATCGATCTCGCCTTCTTCCGCCAGAATGCTGTCCACTTCTTCGTCCGGCAGCGTTTTCAGTGCGCCAGCGCAGCGTTCGCGTGAACAGGTGCATTTGAACTCAACGTCCTGCGGATCGTAGAGAGTAACCTCTTCTTCGTGGTACAAGCGCCACAGCACTTCGTTGGCCGGGAGCGTTAACAGCTCTTCAGTTTTGATGGTTTCGGTCAGGGCTGTCAGGTGATCGAAATCATCTGCCTGCGCGTTTTGCGCCGGCATTACCTGCAGAAGCATCCCGCCAGCAGCGGGTTTGCCATCGACGTCGCCAGTACGGATAAACAGACGTGTCGGCAACTGTTCAGAACGCATGAAGTAATCTTCCAGACAGGCGGCCAGCGTGTCGCCTTCCAGACCAACCACGCCCTGATAGCGCTCCCCTTCTTCTGGGGTAATGGTGATCACCAGGTAGCCGTTGCCTACCAGCGTTTTAAGATCAGCGCCTTCAGGGATATCGCCCTGCATACGGGCCACGCCGCGCATCTGCTGATTGTTGTTGCCGTTAATGACGGCCAGGCTCAGCGGACCATCGCCCTGCAGCTGTACGGTGATATCACCGGCAAACTTCAGCGTGGCGGTGAGCAGGCTGGTGGCGACCAGCAGTTCAGCCAGTACGTTCTTGACCGGCTGCGGGTAAGTATGATTTTCGAGGATCTGTTGCAGGGTTTCCGAAACGGTCACCAGCTCGCCGCGCACGGCAAAGTTTTCAAACAGATAACGATGTAATTGGTCATGTTGCGGCATAATCATCTCTCTTGCAGGTGACAGTCACTCGCTGTCGCCATGTTTAAATCGTAACAGGTCGCGGCGCTCTTTCTTGTCCGGTCGCCTGTCCGGGTGCGGCATGGTTAACGCGTTAAGTTTACGCGCCAGCGCCACTTTTTCGCGTTTTTCTACGCTTTCCGCGGTTTCTTCATACAGCGTAACGGCTTCCGTGGCCGGGCGACGCTGCTCGGTAATAGCCTTGATAATGACCGTTCGCTCGTCATTTCCCTGGCGCAGGGTGAGGGTGGCGTTCAGCTCGACAATCTTGCTCGGTTTGCTGCGCTGGCCGTTGTAATGCACCTTACCGCCTTCAACCATTTCGCGGGCTAGCGCACGCGTTTTGTAAAAGCGCGCAGCCCACAGCCATTTATCCAGCCTGACTTCAGCAGAGGGCTTTTCTTTCATGGCGTCTCCTTCACATCAGTGAGGGGATCAGTCGGCGGTAGTCATTCAGTGACGGATGGCGTGCGTACTGTTTTTCCGCGATGCCTGAGTCGGGATTGGTCACGCCGAGGCAGTAACGAATACCGTACAGAGCAGCGGCGTCGAGAATGGGTTCGCTGTCATCAATAAACAGCGTCTTCTCTGCACTCATTCCCGTTTCTTCAGCCACAGCGTGCCATAACCGCTGATCCTCTTTGGGATAACCAAATGTGTGGGTGGAAAGTAATAAATCAAGGTGTGAGGCCAGACCGGTATGCTCCAGCTTCACCGCCAGGTTATGGGGATGCGCGTTGGTGAGCAAAATACGGCGCTTGCCGCTGGCTTTTAAGGCATCAAGAAACGGTACGGTATCTTCACGCAAAACGGCGCGCGGTCCCTGTTCCGTTGTCATGGCGCAAATATCAAGATCCAGGCATTCGCTCCAGTAATCCAGGCAGTACCAGTTTAGCGTATGCTGCACGGCATGATACTGCTGACGAATATAGTCCTGGGCTTCCTGGGGAGAGATACCCTGTTTCGCGCCATAGGTTTCCGGCACCAGTTTTTGCCAGAAATAGTTATCGAATGCCAGGTCGAGCAGCGTGCCGTCCATATCTAACAACACGGTATCGACATCCTGCCAGGCAATATTGATCTGCATGGAAACTCCCCAGAAGAAAACATGATGCGCGACAGGGTAGCATATCCTGTCGCGCGAGCGTGTTATCGAATCAGGCTTTCCGGGTTGTCAATCAGCGTTGGATTCAGGCAACTTTCGTAGTAGCTCTGAATTTCCGTGATGCGGGAGCGGTGACGCTGGTAGCGTCTGAAGGCCTGTATGCTGTTGTAGACAGCGCATCCGAGCATGGTGAACATCAGCAGCGTCGTGCCAAGGTAACGCCATAATCCTGAACGATCCGGGATACGGTGCAGGCCAATGTGCTGGGTGCCATTGGCGTCGGTCGAAATATTGGTGACGATCCCCTCCGCGCGAAACGGCGTCTGCATCAGCATCTGCGCCAGACGCTGGAAGGCGTTCCACTGTTCCTGTGGGGGATAGTCATATAGCGAGGTTGTCGGCCACGGCTGATCGACCAGATCGCTGCCTTCGTCGCTGATAATCAGGAAACCGCCAGGGGCTGGGCTATTCAGCGTCTGGGCCGCTCGCGCAGTCTCGCGTGAAATAAACGGCGCCGTAGAGGTATTCACCAGATTATCCAACGACTCCGCGCTTACCGGACGCAGCAGCACGTTCACGCCATCCAGTTTGCCTGCGTTCGCCCGTTTCACAAGCGCTGTCCAGTCTTTACTGTTACCAAGGTTAACCAGTGCATTTTTTAAACGTACACATTCATCTTTGGCCGCGCACAGATCGGCCGTTTTCAGGACAATCTCGCCAAAATCGTCCAGTAACACCATTCCGGACTTTTGAATTGCCGAGCGTAACGATGCGCTGACGCGAGAGTCATCATCCGCTTTGGGGTGCAGTTGGCGGTTTACCGCCTGCGTGAGCGCGGTGGCTTTATTCACCAGATCGGACTCAGGCAGCGGTAATGCGCGCGCGTCATTCCAGATAATTTGCGTGCAATCGAAAGGCATAAACGGCGCGGAAGGCTGCGCATTCCAGCTCCCCTGGGTATGAATGTTACACATACCCGTACCGCTCAGATGCAGCGTGTCACCCACGCGAACGCCCGCGTTTTCAAGCTGTTTAACGCTGGTGGCTTCGATAGTTTGTGCGCCCTTCATCCAGGAAAGCGTAAGCTTTATCGGCATATCCAGCGGGATCCAAAACAGCAGCATCAGCAGCACCAGCAACGAGCCGCCCGCGATGACGGCGTTGCGCAGCCAGTGCTGTAACGGGAAGTTTTTGACTTCGTCATGCAGCGATAAAAAACGCCCCTGGCGTACAACGTGGCGATCGAGATAAATATCAATATCCGTTTGCTGGCCAAGATCTTGTGCGATGTAAGGCTGCCAGTGCGGTGGATAAATCAGATCAATAATACCTAGCGAGATATTATTAATTTGCTCTTGGTCGTTTTCGCCAAACAGCCCCCAGCGACGCGGCGTACCGCGCAAACAATGAATTTCCCGCAGGGCGGTTTTAGACGGTGGGGCAAACAGCCCCCACAGACCCGCAGCCAGTAGCAGCACCGCGCCACCAACTGTCCACGGAACAAACGTATCCGGGATTATCAAACAGAAAAAGAACAGCAGGAACGATGCAGCAATCAGTAACGCCTCGCGCAATCCCGACGGGCGGCTGAGCGCATATTCTTCATGGGTTTCCTGGCGAATATTCAGCAGTTCAATCTGCTCGCTTTCTTCACCGCGAATGGACGCCTGGGTAGAAGCGGTGTGCTGTAACGCATAGCCACGCGCTTCCTGCATATATTCCTGCAGCGTATGGCCGTTCAGGGAGATAACCAGCGGTATCGTATTGGTGTGGATTAGCTCAACGCTGTTTTCGTCATTGATGTATTGTTCCCAGAAAGGGGGAAGATGTACCTCAACGGAATCAAGATAGTAACGCCATTTGTTAGGATCGTCGGTAGTAATGCCGTAACGTGTAATCGCGTGCGTAAGTACGATGACGCTATTACTTTGGGCATTCAGCGTTAATAACACGGGCGCGGAGCTGGCGCCCGTTGGACCAGGTACCTGCTGAATTTGACTAAGGCTTTCGAGATAGTTTTCGACTGCACTGCGCTCTTCAGGCGTGAGTTTACGCTTCGAGGCGTCTGAGAAGACGTTGCTCAAGGGTAAATTTTTCCGTCTGGATTTCGTTCTGAGTAGCCATCCTGCAAGCAATGAGCAGGCCAGCAAAGCAGCTAAAAAAATCAGAATGGTGCTCATGCTTTCCCCATCTTACTTAGTCTGTCAGGCGTGGTCAGTCGCACCCTGTTCAATATTCGTGATTCTGTGGTTGGCTATCGGCAAGTGTGGAGTCGAACTTGAGCATCTTTAAGTACAGCCCAGTAAATGCGAATCATAGCAAAATCACTAAAAATGGAATATCAGCAAATTCCTGGAGTTATTTCAACCTATTGACTTTTAATTTGAAATAGGGATTAACTTTTAGTACGTTACATAAATGTAAATAAACGGCAATTCACATTGCCGAAACCGTGCGGTATATCGCACAATAACCCCAGATTTCACAGCAAAGATCCTCACAATGAGCAAATCATTACAGAAACCCACGATTTTGAAAGTGGAAACCGTCGCCCAATCCCGGCTGTTTAAAGTCGAAAGCGTGGACCTTGAGTTCAGCAATGGCGTACGCCGCGTTTATGAACGTATGCGCCCGTCCACGCGTGAAGCGGTAATGATTGTGCCGATTGTGGACGACCACCTGATCCTCATCCGCGAATACGCGGTCGGGACCGAATCTTACGAACTGGGTTTTTCCAAGGGGTTAATCGATCCTGGCGAAAGCGTGTACGAAGCGGCGAATCGGGAGCTGAAAGAAGAGGTGGGGTTTGGCGCAAAAGATCTGACGTTTTTAAAGAAACTCAGCATGGCGCCGTCCTATTTCTCCAGCAAAATGAACATCGTGGTGGCGGAGGACTTATATCCTGAATCGCTGGAAGGTGATGAGCCTGAACCATTACCGCAGGTGCGCTGGCCGCTGGCGCATATGATGGACCTGCTGGAAGATCCTGATTTTCACGAAGCGCGTAATGTGAGTGCGCTGTTCCTCGTGCGCGAATGGCTGAAAGGACAAGGGCGGCTTTAATTTCTCTTCACGAATAATAAAAAAGGCGCCGAAGCGCCTTTTTTTGATCGGTCAGGGATCAGAACAGTTCGTGCGTCTCACCATTATCGATAATGGTCGTCCCCACCTCATGCACCGCCTGTTGCGTCGGCTGAGTGCCTTCAATGAAGTATTCTGCGCGGCTGTTGCCACCGCTTGCCAGTTGACCGGTGCTGCGATCGATATTGACCGTCACGATACCCGGCGGCGGCGTCAGCGGCTGCTCAGGCACGCCTTCCAGCACGGACTTCATATAGGCATCCCAGGCAGGCTGTGCGCTCTTTGCGCCGCCTTCGTAGCCGGAGATCTGGTCTTTGATCGCCCCAGAAGCCGTCGTGTGTCCGAGATTGCGGCGATGATCATCAAACCCGATCCATACCGACGTCACCACGCCTGGCCCGTAGCCAGAGAACCATGCATCTTTAGAGCTGTTGGTGGTCCCGGTTTTCCCGCCGATATCATGGCGCTGTAAATCGCGACCTGCACGCCAACCGGTTCCCATCCAGCCCGGCTCACCAAAGATATTGGTGTTCAGGGCGCTTTTAATCAGGAAGGCCAGCGGCGTGTTGATCACATGTGGAGCGTACTCCTGCGTTCCGCTTTGCGCGACCAGCGCCTGGTTTGCCTGCTCAAGCTGAGGCATAGGCACGGCGGCATTCTGCTGTTCCTGCGAGACGGCGACATCTTCGACGTTACTGTTTTCCAGCACGTTAGATTTCTGGGTATCACCATAAATCACCGGAATATCGCATTCCGGACAGGCAATTTTCGGCTTCGCCTCGAAGATAACGCCGCCCATATCGCTTTCGATTTTACTGATGAAATACGGATCGACCAGGAAGCCGCCGTTCGACATCACTGCATAACCGCGCGCCACCTGCAACGGCGTGAATGAGGCAGAACCCAGCGCCAGCGACTCGGTGTGCACAATGTTCTGTGCCGGGAAGCCGAAACGTTGCAGATACTCTGCCGCGTAATCCACGCCCATCGCGCGCATGGCGCGTACCATCACCACGTTTTTCGACTGACCCAGCCCCTGACGTAAGCGGATAGGACCGGCGTATTGCGGCGGTGAGTTCTTCGGCTGCCAGTCGGAACCCGCGCCGGCATCCCAGCGGGAGATCGGCACGTCGTTGAGCATGCTCGCCAGCGTCAGACCTTTATCCATCGCGGCGGTATACAGGAATGGTTTGATGTTGGAACCCACCTGGCGTAACGCCTGGGTTGCACGGTTAAACTTGCTCTGGTTGAAGTCAAAACCACCGACCAGCGCCAGCACCGCGCCGTTTTGCGGATTGATGGAGACCAGTGCGGAGTTGACGTCCGGTACTTGCGCCAGCCACCAGGCATCGCCAACCTGGCGTACCCAGATTTGCTGCCCGGTTTGCACCACATCAGT
Organism: Citrobacter sp. Cb031; assembly: GCF_030336725.1. NCBI lineage: Bacteria > Pseudomonadati > Pseudomonadota > Gammaproteobacteria > Enterobacterales > Enterobacteriaceae > Citrobacter > Citrobacter sp. Cb031. The sequence continues at coordinate 41,577 of NZ_JAOWDA010000022.1, read as the reverse complement.
CACTTTGCGCGGCGTCGGGCCTTGCTGGGTATCCGAGCGGTAAGGACGCGCCCAGCGCATGCCATCCATCCGTAATGACACTGACGTACCATCCGCCAGCGCGGCAATGGCTTCCTGCGGATTGGCGCTGGTAACAACCGCCGGTAGCAGGGGACCATAAGTCGGTAGCGCTTTCAGCGTATCGGTGATTTTCTTGCTGTCCCAACTGCTTTCGCCCACTTTCCACAGCACGTTCGACGGGCCGCGGTAACCGTGGCGCATGTCGTAATCCATTACGTTGTTACGTACTGCCTGCTGAGCAGCCTGCTGTACTTTGCGCGTAATGGTGGTGGTGATGCGATACCCGTCCTCATAGGCTTTCTCACCATAACGGTTATACATCTCCTGGCGCACCATCTCAGAGAGATACGGCGCGGAGAAGGCGATTTCCGGCGCGTGGTAGTTGGCGTCAATGGCTTCGCCGCGCGCCTGATCGTACTGGGCCTGCGTGATGTAGTTTTCGCTCAACATACGCGACAGTACGACGTTACGTCGCGCGGTTGCCCTTTCCATCGAATAGAGGGGGTTGAAGGTTGACGGCGCTTTTGGCAGACCGGCAATCACCGCAATTTCACTTAAGCTGAGCTGATCAACTGTCTTACCGAAATAGACCTGCGCGGCAGCACCTACGCCATAAGCGCGATACCCCAGGTAAATCTTGTTCAGATACAGTTCGAGGATCTCATCTTTACTCAGCAGTTGTTCAATGCGGATCGCCAGGAACACTTCTTTGATCTTACGCATCAGCGTACGTTCCGGGCTCAGGAAGAAGTTTCTCGCCAACTGTTGGGTAATGGTGCTGGCCCCTTGCGATGCATGGCCGGAGAACAGCGCGACGCTGGCAGCACGGAAGATCCCCACCGGGTCTACCCCGTGGTGCTCATAAAAACGACTGTCTTCGGTAGCGATAAAGGCTTTAACCATTACCGGCGGCATCTGATCCAGGGTGACCGGGATTCGACGTTTCTCGCCATATTGCGCGATCAGCTCGCCATCAGCGCTGTAAACCTGCATCGGGATCTGTAAACGCACATCTTTGAGCGTCGCGACGTCAGGTAATTGCGGCTCAATATAGCGATAGAGGCCATAAATCGAGCCTGCTCCCAGCAGGATGCAACATACTGCAAGGATTAATAAATACTTTACGAACTTCACTGGAGATTTCCCATTTAGTGGCATTTGGGCAGTTTATAAACAAACGCGCGGTAGTATAAAGGCAAGCCAGACGCATTGATATACCCGTTAAAGCAACGGGTGATAAGGAGATCATCAGCAATGGCTTTCAATATTTGGAAAATTGGTCTGCATATTCAGCAACATGAAGCGCTGGCTGTCGCCGTAGTTCACGACGCATCCGGTTGGTTTCTCCAGCGCTGGTGGCGTATACCGCTGACGCCTCAGGTTATCGTCGATGGCCACATTCGCGAGCCTGAACAGCTTGTCGCAGCGCTACTGCCGTGGAGCCGGGAGCTTCCTCGCCGACACCATATTCATCTCTCTTTTCCTGCCAACAGGACGTTACAAAAAAAGTACCCTCGTCCGGAAATGATGTTGCGCGAGCCGGAGCAAGCAGCATGGTTATCCGGTTCGATGGCGCGTGAACTGGATATGGCGCCGGATGCGCTGCATTTTGATTATAGCGAAGACACGTTAAGCCCGGCGTTTAACGTCACTGCCGCGCAAAGCAAAGAGATTTCAGCGCTTCTGACGCTTATCCAAACGTTGAAGGTACAGGTTACGGCGATTACGCCGGATGCCAGCGCGTTACAGCGATTTATACCTTACCTGCCAGAACATCATCAGTGTCTGGTATGGCGTGATGACACCCAGTGGCTATGGGCGACCCGTTCGGCATGGGGGCGTAAATCAACGGGCGATATTGGCTGTATCGACGAGCTTGCCGCGACATTATCGCTTTCCACGACAGCCATTGCGCTATGCGATCCCAGCGGCTTCGATCCTTTAAGCGTGGTGTCCGTACGCCAGCCGCCAATTCCAACGCAAAGCCATCGCTTCACCATTGCACTGGGACTCGCTATGGGAGGCACATGTTGATGATAGCGACCATCAATCTTCTGCCCTGGCGCCAGGCGCGACGTCGCGCCTGCCTACGCTTCTGGAGTGTTTTATTTGGCGCTTCGCTACTGCTTAGTAGCGGCGTGTTGTTGCGCTATTACAGCGTTTTGAGCGTAGAAAACCAGGTCGAATTGTTGTTAGCGGATGCCGAAAAGACGCGGGCCGAGGCTTTAATGGCGCTAAAGCCGCGTGTGCAGCAGCGCCAGCAACGATGGCAACAGGTTCAAGCGCGGAACAAACAGCGTGAGCAGACCCGAAGCTGGCAGCGGGTTTTGCAAGGGCTGGCGGAATTACTGCCGGAGCAGGCGTGGTTAACAAAAATCACCTGGCAGCAGGAGACACTGGAACTGACGGGAAACACGCTGAGCTTTGCCGCGCTGAAGGCGCTGGAAGCGCAATTACGCCAGCTGCCGCTGTTTAAATTGGGTAGCCCTGGCGAAACGCAGCAGGATGCGCAGGGACGCTGGCAATTCCACTATCGACTGATGCGGAGCGGTGCGCATGAAAACGCTTTGTGATAGCTGGTTAGCGCAGTCGCCGCGCTTTCGGCTCATCTGCGGCTGTGGCTGGATGCTGGGACTGCTCATCGTCGTCATGTTATGCCTCAGCTCCACCGCGCAGAAACGAGTTATGCAACAAGAGGCGCTAAATCAGCAACGAGCGGCCATTCAGGCACAATGGCGAAATTTATATCTGCTGGTGGCATCGCCAGAAGAGCCTGAAGAGACGCTGATTCCGTTCTCTCCACTGCTGTTTCAGACTCCTCTTGCACATCTTATCCACTGGCAACCCTCCGCACAGGGCGGAGAAATGACGCTGAAGCCAGGCTGGGATGTCATCCCGCCGATGTTTGACCAATTGGCGGAGCAAGGGATGAACGTCCGCCGGTTTTCTCTTTACGCAGAAGGTGCGGAGCTGCTGTTAACACTACAACTGGAGCGCCTGAATGATGGTTGAACGCTGGCTGTTGGCGTGCGTAAGCGTACTGATACTCACCGGTATGCGTAATCCCTTCCTGCCGCCGGAGGACCGTTGCCAAATTGCTGAGCTGTCGGCATGGCGCTATCAGGGAATATTGAGCCAGGGCGCGCGACCCATTGGCATTGTTCAGGATAGCCAGAAAAAATGGCAGCGGGTTGAGCGAAATGATGTCCTGAAAAACGGTTGGACGGTTACGCAGATAACGGCCCAGAGCGTAACCCTCGACACAGGGAAAAACTGCGAGCCGTCGCAGTGGCAGTGGCAACGACAAGGAGCGATAAATGAAGCGATGGATGGCATGGATAGTACTCGTACTGGTGGTCGGGATTCAGAGCGTACTGGCGGCGAAATCGCAAAACGTGACGCTGGTGGTCGATGATGTGCCGGTTGTGCAGGTATTGCAGGCGCTGGCCGAACAGGAAAAGAAAAACCTGGTAGTTTCACCGGATGTCAGCGGTGTGCTGTCACTGCATTTGACGGATGTGCCCTGGAAGCAGGCATTGCAAACGGTGGTGAAAAGCGCCGGGCTGGTATTACGTCAGGAAGGCAACATTCTGCATGTGCATTCTGTTCAATGGCAGAGTGAAAATGCGGCTCGTCAGGACAATGAGCAGGCACGGCTTCAGGCCAGCCTGCCGTTGGAACATCTCAGTATCATTTTGCAATATGCTGATGCCTCCGAGCTGGCAAAAGCCGGAGAAAAGCTGCTCAGCGCCAAAGGAAGCATGACGGTGGATAAACGCACCAACCGCTTACTGCTGCGTGATAATAGCGTTGCGCTTAACGCACTGGAAACGTGGGTGGCGCAAATGGATCTGCCGGTTGCACAAGTCGAACTGGCGGCGCATATCGTGACGATTAATGAAAAAAGCTTGCGTGAGCTGGGGGTGAAGTGGTCGCTGGCTGACGCACAGCAATCGGGGGCGGTGGGGAACGTCACAACGCTTGCCAGCGATCTTTCTGTATCCACAGCCACATCCCGTGTGGGATTTAACATTGGCCGTATTAACGGTCGTTTACTCGAGCTGGAGCTGTCTGCGCTGGAGCAAAAACAGCAGTTGGACATCATCGCCAGTCCACGCTTACTGGCTTCTCACCTGCAACCTGCCAGTATTAAGCAGGGTAGTGAGATCCCTTATCAGGTCTCCAGCGGTGAAAGCGGCGCGACATCCGTCGAGTTCAAGGAAGCTGTATTAGGGATGGAAGTCACGCCCACCGTATTGCAGAAAGGACGAATCAGACTGAAACTGCATATCAGCCAGAATGTTCCCGGGCAGGTGCTACAGCAGGCGGATGGCGAAGTTCTGGCTATTGATAAGCAGGAGATTGAAACTCAGGTCGAGGTAAAAAGCGGCGAGACGATTGCGCTGGGCGGGATTTTTTCACATAAGAATAAATCCGCAGCCGACAGCGTGCCGCTGTTGGGCGACATCCCCTGGCTTGGCTCTCTCTTTCGTCATGATGGTAAAGAAGACGAACGGCGTGAATTAGTGGTTTTTATTACGCCCAGACTGGTTTCAACGCAATAACTTATGCATGAAAAGCCGTTGTTTTTGCACTGAACACGTTTCAGAGATTTGACGTGCGGGTGTATTTAGCATACAAGGAGTACCGATTTGAGTGTCGGTACTTTTCTTTACTTATGCGGCAGTAAATACGCTTTGCCTTTCTGGTGGTGTGTCATAGGCTTATTTGGTGTCATTTGGCTGCGCGATACGTCGCCAGGTCTGATGTTTGCAGGGTAGCATGCCTGCCACGACCAGAAATGCGTAAGGTTTGGTGATTTATTCAGTTGCCAAACCCGCTTGAGTATTGAGATAATTTTCAGTCTGACTCTCGCAATATCTTATGAGGTTTCAGTTCATGTCCTGCTGCGCTGAGTGTCTGCGAAGCGGGTTTACCATTAACGAATAGTCTTAGTAGTACCGAAAAAATGGCAGAGAAACGCAATATCTTTCTGGTTGGGCCTATGGGTGCCGGAAAAAGCACTATTGGGCGCCAGTTAGCTCAACAACTCAATATGGAATTTTACGATTCTGATCAAGAGATTGAGAAACGAACCGGAGCTGATGTGGGCTGGGTCTTCGATGTAGAAGGTGAAGACGGCTTCCGTGATCGCGAAGAAAAAGTCATCAACGAGTTGACGGAAAAACAGGGTATTGTGCTGGCAACTGGCGGTGGCTCTGTTAAATCACGTGAAACACGTAACCGTCTTTCCGCGCGTGGCGTCGTGGTCTATCTTGAAACGACAATTGAAAAACAACTTGCGCGAACTCAACGTGACAAGAAACGCCCGCTGCTGCAGGTAGAATCGCCGCCTCGTGAAGTTCTGGAAGCGTTGGCTGACGAACGCAATCCTCTGTATGAAGAGATTGCTGACGTGACCATTCGCACCGACGATCAGAGCGCGAAAGTCGTAGCAAACCAGATTATTCATATGTTGGAAAGCAACTAATTCTGGCTGAATACACACTCGTCTGCGGGTACAAGTAACTAAGGTGGATGTCGCGTAATGGAGAGGATCACAGTCACTCTCGGGGAACGTAGTTACCCTATCACCATCGCGGCTGGTTTGTTTAATGAGCCAGCTTCATTCTTACCGCTGAAATCGGGCGATCAGGTTATGTTGGTAACCAACGAAACCCTGGCTCCCCTTTATCTCGATAAGGTTCGCGGCGTACTTGAACAGGCGGGTGTTAACGTTGATAGCGTTATCCTTCCCGATGGCGAGCAGTATAAAAGCCTGACGGTTCTGGATACGGTTTTCACTGCGTTACTGCAAAAACCGCACGGTCGTGATACCACGTTAGTCGCACTTGGCGGCGGCGTGATAGGCGATCTGACCGGTTTTGCGGCAGCCAGCTATCAGCGTGGTGTTCGTTTTATTCAAGTCCCGACAACCCTGTTGTCGCAGGTCGACTCCTCCGTTGGCGGCAAAACCGCCGTAAACCATCCCCTCGGTAAAAACATGATTGGCGCGTTTTACCAACCGGCGTCCGTGGTGGTGGATCTCGATTGTCTGAAAACGCTTCCTGCGCGTGAGCTGGCATCGGGGCTGGCGGAAGTGATCAAATACGGCATCATCCTTGACGGTGAATTTTTCAGTTGGCTGGAAGAAAATCTGGATGCGTTATTGCGTCTGGATGGTCCGGCGATGGCGTACTGTATTCGTCGTTGTTGTGAGCTGAAAGCAGAAGTTGTCGCAGCGGACGAGCGTGAAATGGGCTTACGTGCTTTACTGAATCTGGGACACACGTTTGGCCATGCGATCGAAGCTGAAATGGGTTATGGCAATTGGTTACATGGTGAAGCCGTTGCAGCAGGTATGGTAATGGCTGCTCGTACGTCAGAACGTCTTGGACAGTTTACCTCCGCTGATACGCAGCGCATCATTACGCTGCTGCAGCGAGCGGGCTTGCCGGTCAATGGACCGCGTGAAATGTCCAGCGAGGCTTATCTGCCGCACATGCTGCGAGATAAAAAAGTGTTAGCGGGAGAGATTCGTTTAGTGCTTCCGCTGGCATTAGGGAAGAGTGAAGTGCGCGGCGGAGTGTCGCACGAGGTGGTTCTTAACGCTATTGCTGATTGCCAGCCGGCGTAACAACAAGAAAGGTCTGGCTTGCGTTGCGAAACGTAGGTCTTTTAGCTTCAGGTTATGTGCAAAGTCGTAAGCATTAACCTTTGAGTGGGGTGTTAAATGGATGAATTCAAACCAGAAGACGAGCTGAAACCCGATCCCAGCGATCGTCGTACTGGTCGTTCTCGTCAATCGTCTGAACGCGATAATGAGCCGCAAATCAATTTTGATGATGTTGATCTGGATGCTGACGATCGTCGTCCTGCGCGCGCACGTAAAGAGCGTGAAGAAGAACGGGACATTGAAGAAGAGTATGAATCTGATGACGATGACGTGGATGAAGAGCGTGTAGAACGCCGTCCGCGCAAGCGTAAGAAACCCGCCAGCAAGCCTGCCTCTCGTCAGTATATGATGATGGGTGTCGGTGTCCTGGTGCTGTTGCTGCTGATCATCGGTATCGGTTCTGCGCTGAAAGCCCCCTCATCATCTCCCAGTGAGCAGGCTGGATCTGGCGAGAAGAGCATTGATCTTTCTGGCAACAACGCGACGGATCAGGCGAGCACGACTACGCCTGCAGCAGGCGCTGAGCAGACCGCTGGCAATACCCAGCAGGATGTTTCCCTACCGCCGATTTCCTCTACCCCAACTCAAGGTCAGACACCTGCGGCAACTGAAGGCCAGCAGCGTGTTGAAGTGCAGGGCGATCTGAACAACGCTCTGACGCAACCGCAAGGCCAGGAGCAGGTTAATAATGTAGTGGTTAACTCTACGCTGCCGACCGAACCTGCGACCGTTGCGCCAGTTCGTAATGGTAATGCTGTGCGCCAGACTGCGAAAACGGAAACGGCTGAACGCCCTGCTGCGACACACCAGGAACGTAAACAGGCTGTTATTGAGCCGAAGAGCAAACCGCAAACTACGGTGAAAGCGACGCAGACAGAGCCGAAACCTGTTGCTCAGGCAAAACCAACTGCAACTGCGCCGACGACTACAACCAAAGCACCTGTGGTTACCGCTACGCCGAAGGCGACCGTTGAGCCGAAAGCAACCGCGACTACAACGCCTGCGCCAACTGCGACGGCAACAACGTCAACACCTGTTGCTGGTGGAGCGAAAAGTGCAGGAAATGTCGGAGCGTTAAAATCTGCGCCGTCCAGCCATTACACGCTGCAGCTCAGCAGTTCTTCTAACTACGACAACCTTAACGGTTGGGCGAAGAAAGAAAACCTGAAGAACTACGTGGTGTATCAGACGACGCGTAACGGTCAACCGTGGTATGTTCTGGTAACAGGCGTGTATGCGTCTAAAGAAGATGCGAAACGTGCAGTGTCTACGCTACCCGCCGATATTCAGGCGAAAAATCCGTGGGCAAAACCGCTGCACCAGGTTCAGGCCGATTTGAAGTAAGATAGGATATGTTCTGCAATGGTTTGCTGTTTCGCCCAATTGCGGGACAAAGACTAAAGCGCAGGATGCTGTCGGAGCTTTCTCCACAGCCGGAGAAGGTGTAATTAGTTAGTCAGCATGAAAAAAAATCGCGCTTTTTTGAAATGGGCAGGGGGAAAATACCCCCTGCTTGATGATATCAAACGGCATTTACCTCAGGGTGAATGCCTGATTGAACCTTTCGTGGGTGCCGGGTCGGTGTTTCTCAACACCGACTTTTCTCGTTATATTCTTGCCGATATCAACAGCGACCTTATCAGTCTCTATAACATCGTGAAGACACGTACCGATGAGTATGTGCAGGCTTCGCGTGAGCTGTTTATGCCTGAAACTAATCAGGCTGAGGTGTACTATCGGTTCAGAGAAGAATTTAATGCCAGTCAGGATCCGTTCCGCCGTGCAGTACTGTTCTTGTATCTGAACCGCTTTGGTTACAACGGATTGTGCCGTTATAACCTGCGCGGCGAGTTTAATGTACCGTTTGGTCGTTATAAAAAACCTTACTTCCCGGAAGCCGAGTTGTACCATTTTGCTGAAAAAGCGCAGAATGCGGAGTTCCATTGTCTCTCCTATGAAGAGTGTATGGACCGTGCGGATAGCAACTCTGTGGTCTATTGTGACCCGCCTTATGCACCGCTTTCGGCGACGGCAAATTTCACCGCGTATCATACCAACAGCTTTAGCCCAAAAGAGCAGGCGCATCTGGCCGAGATGGCAGAAAAGCTGGTCAGTAAGCAGATCCCGGTGTTAATTTCGAACCATGACACGCCCGATACCCGCGAATGGTACCGATCGGCGAAACATTTTCAGGTCAAAGTGCGGCGCAGCATTAGCAGCAATGGCGGCACGCGTAAAAAGGTGAACGAACTGCTGGCACTGTATAAACCAGGAGTTGTAACGCCTGCGAAGAAATAATTCTCAAGGAGAAGCGGATGAAACAGTATTTGATCGCCCCCTCAATTCTGTCGGCTGATTTTGCCCGCCTGGGTGAGGACACCGCGAGAGCGCTGACTGCCGGTGCCGATGTCGTACACTTCGATGTCATGGACAATCACTACGTACCGAACCTGACCATCGGCCCGATGGTACTGAAATCGCTGCGTAAATATGGCATTACTGCCCCGATTGACGTTCATCTGATGGTGAAACCGGTCGATCGTATTGTCCCGGACTTCGCCGCCGCCGGCGCGAGCATCATTACTTTTCACCCGGAAGCCTCCGAGCACGTCGATCGCACTTTACAGCTGATCAAAGAGCATGGCTGTAAAGCGGGCCTGGTGTTTAACCCGGCAACACCGCTGAGCTATCTGGACTACGTCATGGATAAGCTCGATGTGATCCTGCTGATGTCCGTTAACCCAGGTTTTGGCGGGCAGTCCTTTATCCCACAAACGCTGGATAAGCTGCGCGAAGTGCGTCGTCGTATTGATGAATCTGGCTACGATATCCGCCTCGAAGTGGACGGCGGCGTCAAGGTGAACAACATTGGTGAAATCGCGGCGGCGGGTGCAGATATGTTTGTCGCAGGCTCTGCTATTTTCGACCAACCAGACTACAAAAAAGTCATTGATGAAATGCGCAATGAACTGGCGAAGGTAAGTCATGGATAAGTTTCAGGATATTCGGGGCGTGGCATTTGACCTCGACGGTACGCTGGTCGACAGCGCGCCGGGATTAACCGCAGCGGTGGATATGGCGCTGTATGCGCTGGAACTGCCGATTGCCGGTGAAGAACGCGTTATCACCTGGATTGGCAACGGTGCAGATGTACTGATGGAGCGCGCGCTGGCGTGGTCGCGTCAGGAGCGCGCCACACTACGTAAGACAATGGGTAAACCGCCCGTTGATGATGATATCCCTGCCGAAGAACAGGTGCGTATTTTGCGTAAGCTGTTCGACAGATACTACGGCGATGTCGCAGAAGAGGGGACATTCCTGTTCCCTGATGTTGCCGACACGCTGGGCGCGATGTATGCGAAAGGATTGCCGCTGGGTCTGGTGACCAACAAACCGACCCCGTTTGTCGCGCCATTGCTTGAGGCGTTAGATATCGCCAAATACTTTAGTGTGGTCATCGGTGGTGACGACGTGCAGAATAAAAAACCGCATCCGGATCCGCTACTGCTGGTAGCAAGCAAGCTTGGCATCAAGCCGGAGCAATTGCTCTTCGTAGGGGATTCACGTAATGATATTCAGGCGGCAAAAGCTGCTGGCTGTCCGTCCGTTGGCCTGACTTATGGCTACAACTACGGTGAGTCGATCGCGCTGAGCCAACCCGACGTTATTTACGACCGTATTAATGAACTACTGCCCGTTCTCGGGCTTCCGCATAGCGAAAATCAGGAATCAAAAAATGACTAAGCCCATCGTTTTTAGTGGCGCACAGCCCTCAGGTGAATTGACCATTGGCAACTATATGGGTGCGCTGCGTCAGTGGGTGAGCATGCAGGATGACTACCATTGCATCTACTGCATCGTTGACCAACATGCCATCACCGTTCGTCAGGATGCTCAGCAGCTGCGTAAAGCAACGCTCGATACGCTGGCGCTGTATCTGGCATGCGGTATCGATCCTGAAAAAAGCACCATTTTCGTCCAGTCTCATGTACCGGAACACGCGCAGTTAGGTTGGGCGCTGAACTGCTACACCTATTTCGGCGAGCTGAGCCGTATGACCCAGTTCAAAGATAAATCCGCACGCTATGCGGAGAACATCAACGCCGGTCTGTTTGATTATCCGGTGCTGATGGCGGCAGACATCCTGCTGTATCAGACCAACCAGGTACCGGTTGGCGAAGATCAGAAACAGCATCTGGAACTAAGCCGCGATATCGCCCAGCGCTTCAACGCCCTGTATGGCGACATCTTCAAAGTGCCTGAGCCGTTCATTCCTAAATCCGGTGCGCGCGTGATGTCGCTGCTGGAGCCGACGAAGAAAATGTCCAAGTCGGATGACAACCGCAACAACGTGATCGGCCTGCTGGAAGATCCGAAATCCGTGGTTAAGAAAATCAAACGTGCGATGACCGATTCCGAAGAGCCGCCTGTTGTACGCTACGACGTGCAGAATAAAGCGGGTGTTTCCAACCTGCTGGATATCCTCTCTGCCGTTACCGGCCAGAGCATTCCGGAGCTGGAACAGCACTTTGAAGGCAAGATGTATGGTCATCTGAAAGGTGAAGTCGCAGAGGCCGTTTCCGGCATGCTGACCGAGCTTCAGGAGCGTTATCACCGTTTCCGTAACGATGAAGCTTTCCTGCAGCAGGTGATGAAAGATGGCGCGGAAAAAGCCAGCGCACGCGCGTCTGTTACGCTGAAAGCGGTTTACGAAGCGATTGGTTTTGTCGCCAAGCCGTAATGCGCTCTGCGTTGCTGAAGAAACCGGGTTCTACCCGGTTTTTTTTCGCCTGTTCGCTGGTGAATCTCAAAAAATATGAAGCGCCTCGCCGTTTGCATATTTCCTTATATCAATCACTTTAATGAAGATATAAATATTCAATTTACTGAAGATATAAAATGCGTCGGATATTTATCAAGAGAGAGGAGGGACTGACAACCCTGGCCCGCTACCTGCTCGGCGAGAAGTGCGGTAACGTGTGAATGAGCATTTAACCTATAAATATAAAAACCGGGGATTTCCCGGTTTTTTTGTATCTGCGCAATCGCTTCTGTTACAGATCTGCAGCTGGGCCACAGCCACCAATAATTTTAGAAATAGAAATTGCCGGATGCAGGAAGTAATCGTAGGTGCAGTTATCTTTTTTGTTATCGACATGACCAGTACACGCGGTCAGCGTAGCCAGAACACCAGCAACGATAGTGATTTTTGCAAATTTCAGCATGTTAAAATCCTTGTAAGATATCTATTTTTAAATGGATGAAATCCATTTCTCGGCGGTTAAGATATCAACTAAAATAAACTTAAAGTAGTCCGGATTAGGACATAACAAGTTTTATATAAAATATGCTTTCAATGAATTTGAATGTTTTAAAAATACATTTAATTAATGATTAACGGTTGGGCTACTGAGGCGAGTATATAGCGTATATCGGTTATTTATTTCTATCGGAAGATAAATAAATGCCCTGAATATGAACTGTCCAACTTTATGGGGGCAGTCCAACATCAGGGCATTTTTCAGCGTTAAATTAATGGTTCGAGAACCAGTTCAGCTTATCGCGTAGTCCAACCACGCGGCCGACGATAATCAGCGCCGGGCTTTCAACCTGCTGCGCCAGTTCGCCGAGTTGCGAAAGCACCCCGTTAACAACGCGTTGCTTCACGGAGGTACCGTTTTCTACCAGCGCGACAGACATATCGGGTTGCATGCCAAATTCGATCAGTTTTTCCTGGATAGTAGCCGCCTGATTGAGGCCCATGTAGAACACCAGCGTCTGTTTCTCTGCCGCCAGATTTTCCCAGTCCAGCTCGCCGCCGGTTTTCAGGTGCCCGGTGACCAGACGTACACTCTGGGCGTAATCTCGATGGGTCAGTGGAATGCCGGAATAGGCGGAACAACCGGATGCTGCGGTAATACCTGGCACAACGGAGAATGGAATACCGGCATGACACAGGGTTTCCAGCTCTTCGCCACCACGGCCAAAGATGAACGGGTCGCCACCTTTCAGGCGCACGACGCGTTTGCCCTGTTGCGCTTCACGCAGCAGGATCTGGTTAATTTCTTCCTGCGGTACGCAGTGGTAGCCCGCGCGTTTACCGACGAACACCCGGTCGGCATCGCGGCGTACTAGGTTCATGATGTCGTCGGATACCAGACGGTCATAAACCACGACATCCGCTTGCTGGATCTGCTGTAGACCTTTCAGCGTCAGCAGCCCGGCATCGCCAGGACCGGCGCCAACCAGCACTACTTCGCCTCGATGGTCCAACGGTTCGCTGAGCAACTGCTCGGTGGTTTCCTCGACGGCTTTCTGGTCACTGTTCGCCAGCGACTGCGCCAGGCGGTCATTCACGAACAATTTTTCCCAGAAGCGGCGACGTTCACCCATGCTGGCAAACTGTTCTTTCACTCGGGCGCGTAACTTGCCTGCATATTGCGCGACCTGGCCCAGATGCTGAGGCAGCACAGATTCAAGTCTTTCACGTAGCAGACGGGCAAGCACCGGCGATGTACCGCCGGAGGAGACCGCCACCATCAGCGGCGAGCGGTCGATAATGGAGGGCATGATAAAACTGGCTGCTTTTGGCGCATCGACCACGTTGCAGAAAATACGACGTGATTCTGCGGCGGTGCTGACGCTTTGGTTGACGGCATCGTCATCGGTGGCGGCAATAGCCAGCCAGCAGGTGTCGAGCAGGGACTCGTCGAACGGTCCCTCAACCAGCGTCAGCATGCCTTCATCTGCCCATACGGTGAACTGCGGAATAAACGCCAGCGCATTAACCGTTATACGGGCGCCCGCTTCCAGCAGTAACCGCGCTTTGCGTTCTGCGACATCACCACCGCCGACGATCAAGCAGTCGCGGTCACGTAGTTGACAAAATATAGGCAAATGATCCACGACATTACCCCTTAATTATTGGCAGTAGCCTCTGGCTGGTTGATTTTTGCCGGAACAGGACGCTCCGATTTTGGCGTAGCATACCAATAACCCAATCCCATGAATACGACACCGGACAAAGTATTACCGAGTGTCACCCACAACAGGTTATGACCAATTCCTGACAGGGTATAGGCTTCGCTGTGGTGACCGAACCAGGAGAGGGCAAACAGCGTCATGTTGGCAACCGAGTGCTCGTAACCGGAAGCGATAAACGCCAGCAGACACCACCAGATAGCGAGGAATTTTGCTGCGCCCTCGGTACGAATTGCCATCCAGATTGCCAGACAAACCAACCAGTTACACAGTGCGCCTTTAAAGAACAGCACCGTTGCTGGCGCGGTAGTTTTTGCCAACGCTACCGAATGGACTATGCTGGTATCGACCGGCAGCAGGCTACCGCCGCCCCAACTGTAAAGCAGAGCGACAAACACGGAACCGACCAGGTTACCCAGCCAGGTTTTTGGCAGGATTGCCCACATCTGACCGTGACTGATGGTGCCCGCTTTAACGCCAAGCGTCAGGAACATGGTGTGACCGGTAAACAGTTCCGAACCGGCAATAATGACCAGCGTTAAAGCGATACCAAAGGTTGCACCCATTACCAGAGGACGAACGGACGGGTCGAGCAGATTACCGAGGGTGAAAATAAGAATGATGCCGAGACCGACGTAGGCCCCCGCCATTGCCGAACTGACCCAGAATCCGAGCGGGTTATTAGCCGAGAGGCGTGCGATGCGCGCAGCGTTAGCCGCACACTTATTAATAGTGTCTGTGAACATGTGTTGATTATCCTTGAAGTACAAACAATAAAAAGAAATCGTAACCGTAGGCCTGATGGCGCTACGCTTATCAGGCCTACAAATAAAAGACCTACAAATACGTCAAAAAAGGGGAGGCGTTGCGCCTCCCAAAAATTTATTAACCGCGTAGTTGCACCGTGCCGTCTTTCACTCGGGCTTCGTAATGTTTCACGGAGAACTGTTCGTCTTCCATGCACAGACCGTCGCTTAAGCGAAAACGCTGTTTTTTCAGCGGGCTGGCGACCCACAATTCGCCCTGATGTTCAGCAATCAGCCCACGAGAAAGCACGCTGGACTCGAAGAACGGGTCGATGTTGCTGATCGCAAACACCTGGTCGCTGTGATACGGGCGGAAAATCGCAACTTGCTCGCTACCTAACAGGGCGCAGACGCCTGTTGCAGGCAGAATGTCATCGATTTTGCAGATGTTTTTCCACTGGCTCATGCGTTTTCCTCCACCAGAGTCACCGGGATACGCTCATAGGGCGTGGCCGGACGATGTTGTTCACGTTCAGGCACAACCTGGACATTCGGATCGCGTTGATCGCTGTTGATAAAGTGTTTGAAGCGAACCTGTGCGGATGGGGTGTTAACCGTCTCTGTCCACTCGCAGACCACCGCTTCACGCAGACGGGCCATCTCTTCTTCCAGGTGCTGGTTCAGCCCCAGTTTGTCGTCGATGATGACCGATTTCAGATATTCGATACCGCCTTCCAGGTTGTCTAACCATGGTGCGGTTCGGGTCAGTTTGTCAGCGGTACGGATGTAGAACATCATGAAACGATCAAGGTATTTGAGCAGCGTTTCGCGGTCGATATCCGCTGCCAGCAGGTCTGCATGACGAGGTTTCATCCCGCCGTTACCGCAAACGTACAAGTTCCAGCCTTTCTCAGTGGCGATGATACCCACGTCTTTGCCTTGAGCTTCCGCACATTCACGGGTACAGCCGGAGACGCCGAATTTCATTTTGTGCGGGGTACGAATGCCCTTGTAGCGGTTTTCCAGCTCCACGCCGAATCCGACGCTATCGCCGACGCCATAACGACACCAGGTACTGCCTACGCAGGTTTTCGCCATACGCAGCGCTTTGGCGTATGCGTGACCGGTTTCAAAGCCCGCTTCAATCAGCTGACGCCAGATTTCCGGCAGGTCATCTTTTTGCGCGCCGAACAGGCCGATACGCTGAGAACCGGTGATTTTTGTATACAGGTTAAATTCACGCGCGATACGGCCCACGGCCACCAGGCCTTCAGGAGTAATTTCTCCGCCCGCAGAGCGCGGGATCACGGAGTAGGTACCGTCTTTCTGGATGTTCGCCAGGAAGTTGTCGTTAGTGTCCTGCAGCGGCGTGTGCTGTGGTTTGAGGATGTACTCATTCCAGCAGGAGGCCAGCAGGGAACCTACGGTTGGTTTACACACTTCACAGCCGTAGCCTTTCCCGTGTTTTGCCAGCAGCTCTTCGAAGGTTTTAATTCCTTCTACACGGATCAGATGGAACAGTTCCTGACGCGAGTACGGGAAGTGTTCACACAGGTTGTTGTTAACTTCGATCCCCTGTTTCGCCAGTTCAGCGTTCAGGACCTGCGTTACCAACGGGATACACCCGCCGCAGCCGGTACCAGCTTTGGTTTCAGCTTTCAGCGCCGCAACGGTGTGGCAGCCTTTGTTGATAGCGGCGATCAGCATGCCTTTGGTGACGTCGAAGCAGGAGCAAATCTGCGCGCTGTCCGGCAGTTTATCGACACCGATAGACGGCTTACCGCTGCCCGCGTGAGCTGGCAGAATCAGTGAGTCTGGGTTTTCCGGCAGTTCGATGGCGTTCAGCACCAACTGCAGCAGGTTGCCGTAATCGCTGGTGTCACCGACTAAAACCGCCCCGAGCAGGGTTTTGTTATCTTCGCTAACGATGAGGCGTTTGTAGACTTCTTTGCTTTCGTCGAGATAGACGTAGCTACGGGCGCCCGGCGTGCGCGCATGCGCGTCGCCAATCCCGCCGACGTCAACACCAAGCAGCTTCAGCTTGGCGCTCAGATCCGCGCCTTCAAAGGCGTTTTCGGTTTCGAGAATATGGTCAACGGCAACCTGCGCCATTTTGTAGCCTGGAGCGACCAGACCATACACGCGGTTGTTCCAGCTGGCGCATTCGCCGATGGCATAGATGTCCGGATCAGAAGTCTGGCAGGTATCGTTAATCACAATACCACCGCGCGGCGCAACGTCGAGGCCGCATTGGGTGGCCAGTTTGTCGCGTGGGCGAATACCGGTAGAAAAGACGATGAAATCGACTTCCAGTTCGCTACCGTCGGCAAAACGCATGGTTTTGCGCGCTTCGGTGCCTTCCTGGACGATCTCTTTAGTGTTTTTGCTGGTGTGGACACGTACGCCCATGCTTTCAATTTTGCGACGTAACTGCTCGCCACCCATGTGATCCAGCTGTTCGGCCATCAGCATCGGGGCAAATTCAATCACGTGGGTTTCAACGCCGAGGCTTTTCAGCGCCCCGGCGGCTTCCAGGCCCAGCAGGCCACCGCCGACGACGGCACCACGTTTGCTACGGCGCGCGCAAGACTCAATGGCGTTGAGGTCTTCGATGGTGCGGTAAACGAAGCAGTCTTGGGTTTCCGAACCTTTAATCGGTGGGATCCACGGATAAGAGCCTGTCGCCATGATCAGCTTATCGTAATAGACCGTACGACCCGCGCTGGAGTGGATCACCTTCTCCTGGCGGTTGATGGTGATTGCGCGCTCGCCCACTAACACCTTAACGCCATGCTTCTCGTAGAATCCTTCACGCACCAGAGAAAGTTCTTCGGCGGTGTGGTGGGAGAAGTAGGACGACAGGTGGACACGGTCGTACGCTTTGCGGGGTTCTTCACAGAAGACGGTAATATCAAAATTGGCAGCGTCGGATTTATCAAGAAGATCCTCAATAAAGCGATGGCCGACCATACCATTACCGATAATAGCGAGTCTGACTTTGCTCATTTTTGCCTCGATTTCTTTTCTATTACTGCCTACCTTAACGATTCAGCAACCCCGCTTATTGATGCAAATCAAATTCGCCTTTATATACTCCTTAAGAGGTATATAGCTGATTTAACTGCATTTTTATAAGTTACGGAATTAACAGGCTTTTCGTGTTTGTATAAATAGCGTACAAATTAAGGGGTTTTTGTAAGAATTGGCCTACAGCACCAGAGAAAGAAGAGGGCGCGGGAATAGGCCGGAGGGCGTCTGCGCCTTATCCGGCCTACGAACAGCTTGTCTTGTAGGCCGGATAAGATGCGTTAGCATCGCCATCCGGCACTCAGATTAATGCGTTGCGGGTGCGTTATGCTGGCGATGACGCGTGACGAACCCAAGAATAAAGCACATCACGAATACGACCGCATACAAGCCGTTAGCCGTCTGCAATGCCGCCAGCGGACCGCTGTGCGCCACGATAGGGCCAGTGACCACGAAGGTGAGCATAGTACCGATGGTGCCACAGGTCAGAACGAAGTTAACCAGTTTAGGTGATGCGACCTTCGTCTGCTGGGAGCCGAGGGTAATGATGGTGGTATAAATCGCGCTGGAGAAGAAGCCCAACGTCAGAATGAACCACGGCATATGCTCCGGCGTACCGGTGATAAACAGATACATCAGGACGGTAGCCACACCAGCCAGTACGGTCAGGATGCGCTGCAAATCGAAGAAACGCAGGATAAAGCTAAATGCCCACATGCCAACCATGTAAGACATCCAGAAGTCGCTGACCAGTTTACCTGCGTCGTTCAGGCTCATGCCCAGACTTTTGGCGTATTCCGGCACCCAGGAGATAAAGCCCAACTGACCGAGGATGTAGCACAGCGCGGCGATCGCCAGGAACAGCACGCCAATGCCCCATTTTTCTTTTACCACAGGCGCGTCCGATTGCTGCGCGTGTTTACCCAGCGCCGGGAATTCGCAGCCGAAGGTCAGCAGGAAAATGGCGACGTATACCAGGCCGATGCAGGCATAAACCCAATACCATTCGATGCTGCGCGCTAACAGGAATGCTGCCACCATCGGGAAAATCATGCCGGCCATGCTGAAGAAGGAGTCAGTAAACAGCAGGCGGGAACCGCGCTGGCGACCTTCGTACATCTGAGTCACCAGGAACGTACCAATCGACATGGTGATACCGCTCACCAGACCCAGTACAAACATGGCGGCTGAGAACAAGGCCAGGCTATGGCTGAGCATCAGTCCGGCGACCGCCAGAACCATCAGGATAAAGCCAAAGCGCAACTGGGTTTTCAGTGGCACAATTTCCATCAGCCAAGCATTCAGAAAAATAGAGATCAGAATGCCGGCATTCAGAAAGGTGAAGGTGTTACTCATACTGGAAACGGGCAAATGGAAGTAATCTGCGATGTTTCCCATCACCATCCCGGTGACAATTACCAACGCGCCTGTCAGGGCGTAGGAGAGAAAGCTAATCCATGTGAGCTTGATGCGATTGCTGTTAGTCATGACTGGCCTGTATAGAAGTGTTAGGCGCATTGACTGCGCCGTGAGCGGGCAGATTTTAGGCGCTTTAGTGATGCATTTAAATGTTTATTGGTAATTACTTGCTACGTTACATTTTTTTATGTGATCTAGATCGCATTGAATCTTGAGGCTATAAGGTTACATTTGTTTCAAGTACGTAAAATTAAGTAAAGGGATGGCCTTGTTCTTGAAGGCTCTTTAGAATCAATTCACTTGCTTCATTTCTGCTCTTGTTAAGGAATTCTCATGCTCAAATCGACTCTGGCGGCTGTTGCAGCTGTTCTCGCTCTTTCTGCTCTCTCTCCCGCAGCACTGGCAGCAAAAGGTGACCCGCATGTCCTGCTGACAACCTCTGCCGGTAACATTGAGCTGGAGCTGAACAGTCAGAAAGCCCCGGTTTCAGTGCAAAACTTTGTCGATTATGTCAACAGCGGTTTCTATAACAACACCACGTTCCACCGCGTGATCCCTGGCTTCATGGTGCAGGGCGGCGGTTTTACCGAGCAGATGCAGCAGAAGAAACCTAACCCGCCAATCAAGAATGAAGCTGATAACGGACTGCGTAATACCCGCGGCACGATTGCCATGGCGCGTACAGCAGATAAAGACAGCGCGACCAGCCAGTTCTTTATCAATATTGCAGACAATGCGTTCCTCGATCACGGCCAGCGCGACTTTGGGTACGCGGTCTTCGGTAAAGTTGTGAAAGGTATGGATGTCGCGGATAAGATCTCTCAGGTGCAGACCCATGATGTTGGTCCTTACCAGAATGTCCCGTCAAAACCGATTGTTATCCTGTCTGCCAAAGTCCTGCCGTAAACGTCTTTTGCGCGGGCAGTTCCTGTCCGCGTTCTTTCCCTTCTCTGCGTAACCTGAAATTGCCGCTTATACTTGTGGCAAGTGTCGGCTCATTCAGGGAGGTCACGTGAAAAAACTCACCGATAAACAAAAGTCCAGACTCTGGGAACAACGGCGAAATGCCAATTTCCAGGCCAGTCGGCGGCTGGAAGGCGTGGATATTCCACGGGTGACTTTGAGCACGGAAGACGCCCTGGCGCGTCTTGAAGAGTTGAGGGGGCACTATGAGCGATAAATTCGGTGATGGACGCGATCCCTATTTGTATCCGGGCCTGAATGTCATGCGTAACCGTCTGGGGATTCATCAGGCACAGCGCCTGGCGCAGGCGGCGTATGAACTGACGGCGCTGCGTGCGGCCACTATCGAATTAGGCCCGCTTAAACGGGGCTTGCCGCATCTGTGCGCCATTCATCGCCAACTGTATCGGGATATTTTTGACTGGGCGGGACATCTGCGAGAAGTGGATATTTATCAGGGCGATACCCGCTTTTGTCATTTCGCTTATATCGAGAAAGAGGGCAATGCGCTGATGCAGGACCTGGAAGACGAGTCCTGGTTGGTGGGGTTACCGGAAGATAAGTTTGTGGATCGTCTTGCGCACTATTATTGCGAAATCAACGTGCTGCATCCGTTTCGTATTGGCAGCGGTCTGGCACAGCGAATTTTTTTCGAACAGTTAGCGATTCATGCCGGGTATATATTGAGCTGGGATGACATTCCGGTTGAGGAGTGGAACCTGGCTAATCAGAGTGGGGCGATGGGTGACCTGTCTGCGCTTCGGGCGATATTTCGTAAAGTGGTAAGCGAAGCCCCGGAAACTGAGTAGAATAGCGCGGTTCTTATGTACCGGAGCCGCCATGATCCTGCTTATCGATAACTATGATTCTTTTACCTGGAACCTGTACCAATACTTCTGCGAACTGGGCGCTGATGTCCTTGTCAGGCGCAACGACGAACTGACGCTGGCGCAAATCGACGCGCTAAGCCCGCAAAAAATCGTAATATCCCCAGGCCCCTGCACGCCGGATGACGCTGGTATCTCATTGGATGTTATTCGTCATTTCGCGGGCAAGACGCCCCTGCTGGGTGTTTGTCTGGGACATCAGGCTATGGCGCAGGCCTTTGGCGCGACAGTGGTTCGGGCAGCTAAAGTGATGCACGGTAAAACCTCGCCAATTACGCATAACGGGCAGGGTGTTTTTCAGGGGCTCGCCAACCCATTAACGGTGACGCGCTACCATTCTCTGGTGGTTGCCCCCGCGACGCTTCCTGACTGCTTTGAGGTGACGGCCTGGAGTGAAACGCAGGAGATTATGGGCATTCGTCACCGCGAGTGCGATATGGAAGGGGTGCAGTTTCACCCGGAGAGTATTCTCAGCGAGCAGGGGCATCAACTGCTGGCTAATTTCCTCAATCGGTGATTTGTGGTTGCTATTCAGTGATTTTTTATTCATATTTTGTGATTATAATTTCACTAACATTTCTGCTTAACAGGGTGGCAATGACATGGCAACTGAACAAACTGCAATTACGCGCGCGACATTCGATGAAGTGATTCTGCCGATTTATGCACCGGCTGAGTTTATCCCGGTAAAAGGGAAAGGGAGTCGAGTCTGGGATCAACAGGGCAAAGAGTATGTTGATTTCGCGGGCGGCATTGCAGTTACTGCACTAGGGCATTGCCATCCGGCCCTGGTGGAGGCGTTAAAAACCCAGGGTGAAACCCTGTGGCATACCAGCAACGTTTTCACCAACGAACCGGCGTTGCGCCTGGGCCGTAAAATCATTGATGCGACCTTCGCCGAGCGCGTGCTGTTCATGAATTCGGGTACCGAAGCTAACGAAACCGCCTTTAAGCTGGCGCGCCACTATGCCTGCGTGCGCCATAGCCCGTTCAAAACCAAAATCATTGCCTTCCATAATGCGTTTCACGGTCGTTCGCTGTTTACCGTGTCCGTCGGCGGGCAGCCGAAATACTCTGACGGCTTTGGACCAAAACCAGCAGATATCATCCATGTACCGTTTAACGATCTGCATGCGGTCAAAGCGGTGATGGACGATCACACCTGTGCAGTGGTGGTTGAGCCTATTCAGGGGGAGGGTGGCGTCACTGCGGCAACGCCGGAATTCCTGCAAGGTTTGCGTGAACTTTGCGACCAACACCAGGCGCTATTGGTATTGGATGAAGTGCAGAGCGGGATGGGCCGTACCGGCGATCTGTTTGCCTATATGCACTACGGCGTGACGCCGGATATCCTCACCAGCGCGAAGGCCCTCGGCGGCGGCTTCCCGGTGAGCGCGGTGCTGACCACCCAAGAGATTGCCTCCGCATTTCATGTGGGTTCGCACGGTTCCACTTACGGTGGTAATCCGCTGGCCTGCGCAGTTGCGGGGGCCGCGTTTGATATCATCAACACGCCGGAAGTGTTGGAAGGTATTCAGGCCAAACGTCAGACGTTTGTCCAGCATTTGCACAAAATTGATCAACAGTTCGACATTTTTAGCGATATTCGCGGGATGGGGCTGCTGATTGGCGCCGAGCTGAAGCCGCAGTTTAAAGGCCGGGCGCGCGATTTCCTGTATGCCGCCGCGCACGAAGGGGTGATGGTACTCAACGCCGGACCGGACGTGATGCGTTTCGCGCCGTCGCTGGTAGTTGAGCAGGCGGATATCGATGAAGGGATGCAGCGTTTCGCACAAGCGGTAGCGAAAGTCGTTGCCTGATTACCTGTTGCCGGATAAGCACAGCGCATCCGGCAGTCGATCTTAACCTTTCATGTCCCGCAGACGGCGGCTCAGCCAGATTCCGTGGTGCGGTCGCTGACGCCATGCTACCGACGAAATGGTGTGCATGGTGTTCAGATGCCCCAGTATCCGTTGCAGATGCTGCTCAAGGGTGCTTAACGGACCGTGGGACAGCATCTCTGGCGCTTCGAGAATATTCACATCGCCTGAGCTTCCCGGTCCGTCATATTCCAGCCGCTGCTGACAGCGCTGGAGCGCAATTTCACAGGATTCCAGATACCGCTGCGCTAAATCCGGCGTCAGCATTGTGTGTTCCCTTGCCAGTGTGGTCATCGCGTTGATGTGCTCGACGATGAACTGGCTGTGCGTGACCCACAGTTTCATGTCCGCCAGGTAGTGCGAGTTGAATCCTGGCTCCTGCATCGCCTGGTTCAGTGAGTTGAACAACGTGTTATGCGCCTGATTGACCCGCATGCGTTGATACGCCAGCGGCGTGGCCTGCGGATCGTTGCTGAGGATCAGGCGAATGGCCTCCTGATCGGCTTCTAACGCATCATGGGCGTTCTTACGCAGCAGGCCGCTCTGCCACTGCGGCCACAGCCAGAGTGTACCGCCAAAGGCGATTAAGCAGCCAATAACCGTATCGACAAACCGCGGCACGATAAACTGTTCTCCGTTCAGCGTCAGCAGTTGCAGGGTGTATACCGCCGTGACCGTAAAGCCGACGGTAGCCCAGCCGTAGTTTTTGCGCATGATCAGATAGCTACCTAGGGTAATCAGCAGCATGCCTGCCAGCGTGTAACCTTCCTGAATATGAAAGTGCAGGGTGACCCCGGCAATGACCAGTCCAACGAGCGTTCCTGCTGAACGGTGTAAAATACGTACCCGGGTTGCTCCGTAGCCATTTTGCGTGACGAACAGGATCGTCATCAAAATCCAGTAAGGCTTTGGCAGGTGTAAAGCGCTGCCCATCAGGCTGGCGATACTTAGCATGACACTGATGCGCCCGGCATTACGCAGCGCCGGTGATTTCAACGACAGATAGTTTTTCAGGGCCGGGATCAGCGGCAACCGACGCTGCTTGTCCGCCATTAAATCTCGGGCGTACAGCGGTCGCTGGGTGCGTAGCACGCGGGCAATACGGCTGAAGTGCCAGTAGCAAAATTGTCCCACCGGATTGTCCGGATGCTGGTTGGCGATTTTCTCCAGCGTGCCAATCTGCTTGTCCATCGAGAAACGGGTCGGCAAGCGGTGATACAGAATATCATCAGCCAGTACCCGGAGGCGTTCGGCGACGGTGCGCGCATTCCAGCGAATCACCTGTTCGGCGTGGCTACGTTCGACCAGCTTTTGCACCTCTTCCGGCTGGTGAAGGCTGACGGAAATATGCTCCTGCAAATCCAGCGCCTCCTGAAAGGCACGCAGCAGGCGCTTGTAATCGTTGTTGCGATGCGCCGACAGCATATGCATTTGCTGGTAGCACTGGGTAATCAGATCCACCGCTTTCTGCTGGCGAACCAGCAGGGGAGGCAGCGCTTTTTCCGGATCGGCATGCTGGGTCAGCAGGCTGTACTTGGCCTCACAGTAATCGGCTAATTCACGGTACAACAAGCTGAGCGATTCACGGAGCGGCTGCTCGCGCCACATCCAGAACCAGAACCAGTTGAACAGGCCGTACCATAACGTGCCCAGCGCATAGATCAGCAACGGTTCCCAGACGGGCATGTTCCCGACCAGGCTTAGCGTGAAAATCGCGGCGATAAGTGAGGCCGGTAACAGTCGGGCATGTAGAGGGCTGAGCTCGGCGGTTACGCCAAGAATCAGCGTCAGTCCGGTGAGGATAAGCGGCAGCGGTATGGCCTGTGCCAGCAGCAACTGCATGATCAGACTGCAACCGGCAAACAAAGACGCGCCAATAGCTAAACGTTTGAAAAAGCGCTTATGCGGGGTATCAAGACCGGCAATGTTGCAGCAGGCAGGGACCAGGGAGAAGAGGAGTCCCAGATGAAGCTGACCGATGATCAGACCAACAGCCACAGGTAAACATAGCACCAGCGTCTGCCGTAGTGCGTAGTTGATCTCTGGGTGGTATATCAGTCTTCGCCACATCGGTGTAAACAAAAGTGGCGCATCACTGAGTAACGCGCCACTTCGATGGGGTTAACGGGTGCCGTAGACGACGATGGTCTTACCGTGTGCGGAGATCAGGTTCTGATCTTCCAGCATCTTCAGAATACGACCAACGGTCTCACGGGAGCAGCCAACGATCTGGCCGATTTCCTGACGGGTGATTTTAATCTGCATGCCGTCCGGGTGGGTCATCGCATCAGGCTGTTTCGCCAGATTCAGCAGAGTCTGCGCGATACGACCCGTTACGTCGAGGAAGGCTAGGTTGCCGACTTTTTCAGACGTGACCTGCAGGCGACGAGCCATCTGTGAAGACAGGCGCATCAGAATATCCGGGTTGACCTGGATTAATTGGCGAAATTTTTTGTATGAAATTTCAGCGACTTCACATGCGGTTTTGGCACGTACCCAGGCGCTACGTTCCTGACCTTCTTCGAAGAGGCCTAATTCACCAATAAAATCGCCCTGATTCAGATAAGAAAGGATCATTTCTTTCCCTTCTTCATCTTTGATCAGCACTGCCACTGAGCCTTTAACGATGTAATACAACGTTTCCGCTTTTTCACCCTGGTGAATCAGCGTGCTCTTCGATGGGTACTTATGAATATGGCAATGAGACAAGAACCATTCGAGAGTCGGGTCTGTTTGCGGTTTGCCAAGCACCATGCGCGGTTATCCTCTGTTATAAGCTGTCTCCAGAGCCAGAAAACGACGCTGCCTCTGGGTTTGCAAAAATATGCTTCCCGCTACCTGGGAAAGGGGCTGTCAAAAATTAACTGCAGCCTGTAATGTGATGTCCTCTGCATACATGCAGTACGTCAATGTATTACTGTAGCATCCTGACTGTTTTAGCATAGCTTTCGCCGTGTGTCTCCTGGTGTCTCGCTTCAGCATGACGCAGGTCGCCTTCCGTTGCGAGAATTGTTATGTACGCGTAATCTGTCAGGAAAATTGAAACATTGGAGTTACGAAATATGCAAGCGCGTGTAAAGTGGGTTGAGGGGTTAACCTTCCTCGGTGAGTCCGCCTCTGGTCACCAAATTTTGATGGACGGTAACTCCGGTGATAAAGCGCCGAGCCCGATGGAAATGGTATTAATGGCTGCGGGTGGTTGCAGCGCAATTGATGTGGTTTCGATCCTGCAAAAAGGTCGTCAGGATGTGACCAACTGCGAAGTGAAACTGACCTCAGAGCGTCGTGATGAAGCGCCGCGCCTGTTTACCCACATTAACCTGCATTTCATCGTAACGGGTAACGATCTGAAAGATGCGTCCGTTTCGCGCGCAGTCGATCTCTCTGCGGAAAAATATTGCTCTGTGGCGCTGATGCTGGAAAAGGCGGTGAACATTACCCACTCCTATGAAGTGGTTGCTGCTTCGTGATGTCATGCCTGATGGCGTTTCACTTATCAGGCCTACAGGATATAAACGCGTAGGCCGGATAAGGCATCAGCCGCCATCCGGCAAAATAACACCTTACTCTATCTTTTTGCCTTCCATCAGTCGCTGGACCAGCGGCAGCATAATCAATTCCATCGCCAAACCCATTTTCCCGCCCGGAACAACCAACGTATTGATGTGGGAAATGAATGATCCCTGCAGCATGGCCAGTAGCCACGGGAAGTCGATCCCTTCCAGGTTCCGAAAATGAATCACGACAAAGCTTTCATCCAGTGATGGAATACTTTTGGCGGCAAAGGGGTTGGAGGTATCGACGGTCGGTACGCGCTGGAAGTTAATATGCGTACGGGAAAACTGCGGCGTAATGTAATTGATGTAATCGTCCATTGAGCGCACCACCGAGTCCATCACCGCTTCGCGCGAGTGTCCCCGCTCGCTGGTATCGCGGGTCAGCTTCTGAATCCATTCCAGGTTCACGATCGGCACTACGCCAACCAGCAGATCGACATGCCGGGCCACGTTTTGCTGTGGGGTTACGACGCCGCCGTGCAGTCCTTCATAGAACAGGACATCCGTCGGTTCAGGCAGCGGCTGCCAGGGCGTAAATGTACCCGGAACCTGATTCCACGGTACGGCCTCATCGTAGGTGTGCAGATATTTTCGCGACTGACCTTTGCCCGTCTGGCCGTATTCGATGAAGGTTTGCTCCAGCAGACCGAAGTCATTAGCTTCGGGGCCGAAATAGCTGATATGCCGCCCGGCATCACGCGCTTTGCGAATCGCCATGTCCATTTCCGGACGGGTATAACGATGAAAACTGTCACCTTCCACCTCGGCGGCGCGCAGATTTAACTGCGCGAAAATTTTACGAAACGCGAGGCTGGTGGTGGTGGTCCCCGCGCCGCTGGACCCTGTTACCGCAATCACCGGATGTTTGGCAGACATAACAACTCCATGAATAGGTTGAATTTTTATTATAGTCGGCCGTCGGTTACGGATTACTCGTGAATCTGCTTCCTCGGCATAATGTTGACCGTTTCATGCAGTTCTGACCATACCAGCACGGCTTCACCAGATTGTAGTTGGCGTTTGACGTCGGCGACTTTTTGTTCGAGCGAGCGTTCATGTTCACCATAATCGGTGCCTTCGCGCAAGACAAAGCTTTCAATCAGATTGTCCAGCGCGTCCGGGGAGATATCTTGCCAGGGGATGATCATGATGATGCCTCCAGATACGTTGTCAGCCAGTCCGGGATTCTGGATTCCAGCCACATCTCAGGACGGCGCACCGTACCGCCAATGAATCCGACGTGGCCGCCGTGTTCCGTCAGTTGATACTCTACCTGTGAGGGCAGATTTTCCGGTTTAGGGATCACGTGATGATCCATAAACGGATCGTCTTTGGCATGGATAATCAGCGTGGGTTTGGCGATCTGGTTGAGCAACGGCATAGCACTACACTGACGGTAATAGTCTATAGCATCGGCGAAACCGTGGATTTTAGCGGTGATCAGATCGTCAAAATCGCGAATGCGACGCAGAGATTTCAACTGGCCCAGACTCACCGGCAGCGATCCTGGATACGCCTCTAGCTTACGCGAGGCATTGGCTTTCAACAGGTTTAGCAGGTAGCGCTGATAGACCCGGGAGAATCCCTTGTCCATATGGTAACTACAGGCTTCCAGCACGAAAGGCGCGGAAACGATAACCGCGGCATCAATTGGAATCTCAGTACCTTCTTTTGCCAGCAGGCAGGCCAGCATGTTTCCACCGAGCGAATAGCCTACCGCCGCGGTCGGCACGCGACCGAACTCACGTGCCAGCCAGTGTAAAAACCAGGTGCCATCTTCTGTTTCACCGGAGTGATAAATACGGTTCAGACGATTGGGTTCGCCGCTGCAGCCGCGAAAATGCATCACCACGCCCAGCCAGCCGCGCTTTTGCGCTGCTTCAATCAGGCCATGTGCGTACGGGCTGTTCAGACTGCCTTCCAGACCGTGAAAAACCACCAGGCGCGGTTTGTGTTTCGCCTGTTGCGGATCTTCACTCCATGCCAGATCGACAAAATCACCGTCGGGCAATTCCAGACGCTGCCAGTGGGCGTCGAACTTCACCTTGCGGCGAATTAAACGCGGCAGCATCGTCTGCAGATGGCGGTTACTAATACCGCGCATCGGACGGAATTCTCGTGAATCGTCGGTAGGTGGAGTTATTTCTGTGGACGTGATTTCAACCATAACACCAGAGCAATTAATAATCGGAAAGAATAACTATACCGCGCACAGCGCGTGCGGGTTAGCCAATATGTGATTTTGTCGCGAGTCAGTCAGCAGGCAATCATCGGCTATAGTGCCGGATGGCGGCTTCGCCTTATCCGGCACTCATGATTACTCGGCCAGCATCTGCTCAAGCTGTTCCTGAGCCTCCAGCCAGGCCATCTCGCACTCTTCCAGTCCGGATTTCGCACTGGCCTGCTGCTGCAAGCATGCCGTGAGTTCGGCTTTGCGGCTTTGGTCGTACAGTTCGCTATCGCCGAGTTTTTCTTCCGCTTGTGCCAACTGTGCGTGTAGTTTCTCCATCTCTTTTTCCAGACGGGTAATCTCTTTACGTAGCGGTTGCGTCAGGGTGCGCAGTTCAGCTTCGCGACGCTTCTGGTCTTTACGTGCCTGGGCGCTGTTAACGCTCTCTTTTACCGGTTCGTCGCTCTGGTTTTCCTGTTTTTGCACATCGCTCAGCCACTGCTGATAATCCTCAAGATCGCCATCAAACGGCTCGACTTTCTTGTCGTGCACCAGATAGAGGTCATCGGTAGTAGAGCGAATCAGGTGACGGTCGTGCGAGACCACAACCAGCGCGCCTTCGAAATCGATCAGCGCTTCGGTCAGCGCCTGACGCATATCCAAATCCAGGTGGTTGGTCGGTTCATCAAGCAGCAGCAGGTTCGGGCGCTGCCAGACGATCAATGCCAGCACCAGACGCGCTTTTTCACCTCCGGAGAAGCGGCGAGTCTCTTCGCTGACTTTATCGCCCTGGAAGCCGAATCCGCCGAGGTAGTCTCGCAGTTTCTGCTCCAACTCCTGCGGCGCCATGCGCGCAAGGTGCTGAATCGGTGATTCATCGGCGCGTAAAAACTCCAGCTGGTGCTGTGCGAAGTAACCCAGCTTGATGCCTTTTGCCAGGCCAATCTCGCCGCTGATGGGGGCCAGTTCGCCGGCCAGCAGCTTAATCAGCGTAGATTTACCCGCGCCGTTGCGTCCGAGCAGGCCGATGCGAGACCCCGGTACCAGATTCAGTTTGATCGAATCGAGAATGACGCGGTCGCCGTAGCCGGCGCTGACCTTTTCCATCTTTAACAGCGGGTTCGGCAGGCTTTCCGGCTCGCGGAAGCTGAAGTGGAACGGGTTGTCCACGTGCGCAGGGGCAATCAGCTCCATACGTTCCAGCATTTTGATACGGCTCTGCGCCTGCTTTGCTTTGGTGGCTTTGGCGCGGAAACGATCGATATAGCTTTGCAGATGCGCCACGCGCTCCTGCTGGCTTTCGTACATTGCCTGTTGCTGTGCGAGGCGGGTCGCTCGCTGGATTTCAAACGCGCTGTAGTTGCCGGTGTACTCGAACATCGTTTGCTGTTCGATATGAATAATTTTATCCACCACCGGGTCGAGGAAGTCGCGGTCGTGGGAGATCAAAATCAGCGTGCCCTGATAGCTTTTCAGCCATCTTTCCAGCCAGATCACCGCGTCGAGATCGAGGTGGTTGGTCGGTTCATCGAGCAGCAGCAGGTCTGAACGGCAAATCAGCGCCTGAGCCAGGTTGAGACGCATACGCCAGCCACCGGAAAAATCGCTGACGGGACGTTCAAGCTGTTCGTTGGAGAAGCCGAGGCCATGCAGCAGGCTGGCGGCGCGTGAGCGCACAGTCCAGGCGTCGATGGCATCCAGCTTGCCATGGACGGTGGCAATGGCGTGTCCATCGTTACGTTCGTTGGCATCGTTCAACTGTGCTTCCAGTTGACGATACTCGCGGTCGCCGTCAATCACATACTCCAACGCCGGCTGTGGCAACGCAGGCGTTTCCTGATTAACCCACGCGAGCTGCCAGTTTCCCGGATAGGTAAATCCTCCGGCGTCGGCGCTGAGTTCATTTTTCAGCAATGCCAGCAGGGTAGATTTACCGCAGCCATTTTTACCTACCAGGCCAACTTTCTGCCCTGGATTAATGGTGGCCGTGGCATTTTCCAGCAAGACGCGCACGCCGCGACGAATTTGTAACGATGAGAAAACAATCATAAGGCGCCGTATGTTCAGACTATGTTAATTTATCATTATGATAATGTAATGTGTGGGCTATTTGCCGCACCGAGGCGCAATGGTAGCCCAAAACGTCGAAAATAGACAAAAGACAAAACCGGGAGGGGGATGATGTTCCAGCCAGCGAAAGTCTTGCTGCTGTATGCCCATCCGGAATCTCAGGACTCGGTCGCGAACCGGGTACTGCTTAAACCGGCCACGCAGCTCAGCAATGTTACCGTGCACGACCTGTACGCGCACTATCCTGACTTTTTTATCGACATTCCGCATGAGCAGGCGCTGCTGCGCGAGCATGATGTGATTGTTTTTCAGCATCCGCTCTACACCTATAGCTGCCCGGCGTTGTTAAAGGAGTGGCTTGACCGCGTACTGAGCCGAGGATTTGCCAGCGGCCCCGGGGGGAATCAACTGGCGGGAAAGTACTGGCGGAGCGTTATCACTACCGGAGAGCCGGAAAGCGCCTACCGCTATGACGCGCTAAACCGTTATCCAATGAGCGATGTACTGCGCCCTTTTGAGCTAACGGCCGGTATGTGCCGCATGCACTGGATGAGCCCTATCATTGTCTACTGGGCCAGACGGCAAACGAAACAGGAGCTGGACAGCCATGCGAAAGCGTATGGTGACTGGCTGGCGAATCCGATCCCTGTGGGAGGCCGCTGATGGAAGGTTCTGATTTATTGACTGCCGGCGTGTTGTTCCTCTTCGCGGCGGTGGCTGCCGTTCCGCTGGCCTCAAAGCTGGGTATCGGTCCGGTGCTGGGTTACTTGCTGGCGGGGATTGCTATCGGCCCATGGGGATTAGGGTTCATCAGCGATGTGGATGAAATCTTACACTTTTCCGAACTGGGCGTAGTTTTTCTGATGTTCATCATTGGGCTGGAACTTAATCCAGCCAAACTGTGGCAATTGCGGCGTTCAATTTTTGGCGTCGGCGCCGCGCAGGTGATGCTAAGCGCGGTCGTGCTGGCAGGGCTACTGATGCTTACAGCGTTCTCCTGGCAGGCAGCAGTGGTTGGCGGCATTGGTCTGGCGATGTCATCGACTGCTATGGCGCTACAGTTGATGCGCGAAAAGGGCATGAATCGCAGTGAATCCGGACAGCTGGGCTTTTCGGTGTTGCTGTTTCAGGATCTGGCGGTGATCCCCGCGTTGGCGCTGGTTCCGCTGCTGGCGGGGTCTGCTGACGAACATTTTGACTGGATCAAAGTGGGGATGAAGGTGCTGGCCTTTGCCGGCATGCTGATTGGCGGGCGCTATTTGCTGCGTCCGGTTTTCCGCTTTATTGCGGATTCTGGCGTGCGGGAAGTGTTCACCGCCGCCACGCTGCTGTTAGTGCTGGGTTCTGCTTTATTTATGGATGCGCTGGGTCTGTCGATGGCGCTGGGGACCTTTATCGCGGGCGTTCTGCTGGCGGAAAGCGAATACCGACATGAGCTGGAAACGGCAATCGATCCGTTTAAAGGCCTGTTGCTTGGCCTGTTTTTTATCTCCGTAGGTATGTCGCTTAACCTTGGCGTGCTCTATACCCATATTTTGTGGGTGGCGGCGAGCGTGATGGTGCTGGTGGTCGTAAAAATGCTGGTGCTGTATGTACTGGCGCGTCTTAACGGCATGAGAAGCTCAGAACGGATGCAGTTTGCCGGGGTTTTAAGTCAGGGCGGTGAATTCGCTTTCGTGCTGTTTTCAACGGCCTCTTCCCAACGGCTGTTTCAGGGTGACCAAATGGCGCTGTTGTTGGTGACCGTCACGCTGTCGATGATGACCACGCCGCTGGTGATGAAGTTGATTGATAAATGGCTCTCCCGCCAGTTTAACGGCACGGATGAAGAAGATGAAAAACCCTGGGTGGAAGATGATAAACCGCAGGTGATTGTGGTGGGTTTCGGGCGCTTTGGTCAGGTTATTGGTCGTCTGTTGATGGCCAATAAAATGCGTATTACCGTCCTGGAAAGAGATATCAGCGCAGTGAATTTAATGCGCAAATATGGCTATAAGGTCTATTACGGTGATGCCACGCAGGTGGATCTGTTGCGTTCCGCGGGTGCAGAAGCCGCACAGTCTATTGTTATTACCTGTAATGAACCTGAAGACACTATGAAGCTGGTGGAGCTGTGCCAACAGTATTTTCCGCATTTGCATATTCTTGCGCGTGCGCGCGGACGTGTAGAGGCGCATGAGTTATTACAGGCTGGTGTGACGCAGTTTTCCCGCGAAACATTTTCCAGTGCGCTGGAGTTAGGGCGAAAAACGCTGGTTACGCTAGGGATGCATCCGCACCAGGCTCAGCGCGCTCAGCTGCATTTTCGGCGGCTGGATATGCGCATGTTGCGGGAACTGATCCCCATGCACACGGATACGGTACAAATCTCCCGAGCCAGGGAAGCCCGGCGCGAGCTTGAGGAGATTTTCCAACGAGAGATGCAGCAAGAGCGACGTCAGCTGGATGGCTGGGATGAATTTGAGTAGAGGTAACCATGGCAATTCGTAAACGTTTTATCGCAGGCGCAAAATGTCCGTCCTGCCAGGCGCAGGATACGCTGGCGATGTGGCGCGAAAATAATATCGATATTGTTGAGTGTGTTAAGTGCGGTCATCAGATGCGGGAAGCGGATAAAGAGGCGCGCGAGCACGTTCGCAAAGAAGAGCAAGTGATCGGGATTTTTCATCCGGACTAGCGATATGGCGCAGCTTTTTTTAAGCTAGAGGGTACACGGGTGCAGAATTCCGCTACAATCTGCGCCACTATTCTTTCCATGCTCAGGAGATATCATGAAAGTAGCAAAGGACCTGGTGGTCAGCCTGGCCTATCAGGTACGTACAGAAGACGGTGTGTTGGTTGATGAGTCTCCGGTGAGTGCACCGCTGGACTACCTGCATGGTCACGGTTCCCTGATTTCTGGCCTGGAAACAGCGCTGGACGGTCATGAAGTTGGCGACAAATTCGATGTTGCTGTTGGCGCAAACGACGCATACGGTCAGTACGACGAAAACCTGGTGCAGCGCGTTCCTAAAGACGTCTTCATGGGCGTTGACGAACTTCAGGTTGGCATGCGTTTCCTGGCTGAAACTGACCAGGGTCCAGTACCGGTAGAAATTACCGAAGTGGAAGACGACCACGTTGTGGTTGACGGTAACCACATGCTGGCTGGCCAGAATCTGAAATTCAACGTAGAAGTTGTCGCTATCCGCGAAGCGACCGAAGAAGAGCTGGCTCACGGCCACGTTCACGGTGCGCACGGTCACGACCACGATCATGACCACGGTCATGACGGTTGCTGCGGTGGTCACGGTCACGACCATGGTCACGAGCACGGTGGCGAAGGCTGCTGCGGCGGTGGCGGTAAAGGTAACGGCGGCGGTTGCGGTTGCCACTAATCGTTATACGGCATAAAAAAAAGCGGGAATATCCCGCTTTTTTTATGTCTCAATAATGTGGCGGCGGGGTCTCTTCAGACTGCGACGCGATGTGGGACGGCTGCGTTGCCTTGAGCTTCTCCGTCAATAAACGCAGATGGTCGCGGAGTTTTGCCATTTCCAGTTCATGCGCGGTCACCGTCACGTTGAGCTCTTCAATGGTTATCTCCTGAAATGCCAGGCGACTTTCCAGTTCAGCCAGGCGAGTTTCCATTGTTGTATCCTGCATGATTCACCTCTTTCTTTTTTCTCCGGCAGATCGCGGACTGCGGCGAATTCTACTTAACTTTGCCTGTTTGCACAGCACTCAATCTTCGGTCACGAAACTAATTTAAACAAAAAGAGTCTGAAAAGTGGTGATAATAGGGCGTGCCCGTATGTTGATTTGTTCTGCAACGCTTTATAGTACATTTTTATGTTAGCTAACCTTGGGGTGAGATGCCCCGGCCCTGGAGATATGGATGAAATCACTGTTTAAAGTAACGCTGCTGGCGACCACAATGGCTGTTGCTCTGCATGCCCCGATCACCTTCGCTGCTGACGCTGCGAAACCAGCCGCTACTGCTGACAGCAAAGCAGCATTCAAGAATGACGACCAAAAAGCCGCTTACGCGCTGGGCGCGTCCCTGGGTCGTTATATGGAAAACTCTCTGAAAGAGCAGGAAAAACTGGGCATCAAACTGGATAAAGATCAGCTGATCGCTGGCGTTCAGGATGCGTTTGCAGACAAGAGCAAACTGTCTGACCAGGAAATCGAACAAACTCTGCAGGCGTTTGAAGCACGCGTGAAGAGCTCCGCTCAGGCGAAAATGGAAAAAGACGCGGCTGACAATGAAGCCAAAGGTAAAGTTTACCGCGAGAAATTTGCTAAAGAGAAGGGCGTTAAAACCTCTTCTACTGGCCTGGTCTATAAAGTAGAGAAAGAAGGTACCGGCGCTGCACCGAAAGATAGCGATACCGTGGTAGTCAACTACAAAGGTACGCTGATTGATGGTAAAGAGTTTGATAACTCTTATACCCGCGGTGAGCCGCTCTCTTTCCGTCTTGACGGTGTTATCCCAGGCTGGACCGAAGGCCTGAAAAACATCAAGAAAGGCGGCAAAATCCAGCTGGTTATCCCGCCGGATCTGGCTTACGGCAAAACCGGCGTACCGGGCATTCCGGCTAACTCTACGCTGGTCTTTGATGTTGAACTGTTAGACATCAAACCGGCACCGAAGGCCGATGCGCAGCCAGATGCTGCACCGGCAGCTAAAGCTGCGGACAGCAGCAAAAAGTAAGTAACCAGATACCGCCGCCCACAGGGCGGCGGTTTTTTATTATCGACAGGATATAATTAATACTGGAAAGCGCCTTGTGCGCTGTATTACTTTAGATGCCCCTATAATAGTGATGAGCCTGCCCTGACAACATAACGACAGGCTCCTGAAAAGGAGTGCTTTTTTTCATGTCCAGGTCGCTTTTAACCAACGAAACCAGTGAGCTAGATTTACTGGATCAACGTCCTTTCGATCAAACCGATTTCGATATCCTCAAATCCTACGAAGCGGTTGTGGACGGGTTGGCGATGCTCATTGGTTCCCATTGTGAAATCGTATTGCACTCTTTGCAGGATTTGAAATGCTCGGCCATCCGCATTGCTAACGGTGAACACACGGGCCGCAAAATTGGCTCGCCGATTACTGACCTTGCGTTGCGTATGCTGCATGATATGACGGGTGCGGATAGCAGCGTGTCGAAGTGTTACTTCACACGTGCGAAAAGCGGTGTCTTGATGAAGTCGGTGACGATTGCCATTCGCAACCGTGAGCATCGCGTGATTGGTCTGCTGTGCATCAACATGAACCTTGATGTTCCATTCTCGCAGATAATGAATACCTTTATCCCACCGGAAACCCCGGAAGTGGGTTCTGCCGTTAACTTCGCTTCTTCGGTGGAAGACCTGGTTACCCAAACGTTGGAATTCACGATTGAAGAAGTGAATGCCGATCGTAATGTTTCCAACAATGCCAAGAATCGCCAGATTGTCCTGAATCTGTATGAGAAAGGTATCTTCGATATTAAAGATGCCATTAACCAGGTCGCCGATCGGCTGAACATCTCCAAGCACACGGTTTACCTCTATATTCGTCAGTTCAAAAGCGGCGATTTCCAGGGGCAAGACAAGTAATGCGTTTTGCCATTATGGTGACGGGGCCAGCTTATGGCACGCAGCAGGCGAGCAGCGCGTTGCAATTTGCTCATGCGTTACTCAAAGAAGGGCATGAGCTATGCAGCGTCTTTTTCTATCGTGAAGGTGTGTATAACGCCAACTTCCTGACTTCGCCCGCCAGTGATGAATATGATCTGGTGCGGGCCTGGCAACAGCTGAACCAGCAGTATGGCGTGACGCTGAATATCTGCGTAGCTGCGGCGCTGCGTCGCGGCGTCGTTGATGAAACAGAAGCGAAGCGACTGGGACTGGCAGGGGCTAATTTACAATCAGGTTTTAACCTCAGCGGGCTGGGTTCGCTGGCTGAGGCATCCCTGACCTGCGATCGCGTGGTGCAGTTTTAATGAAACGTGTTGCTTTTGTCTTTTCTACCGTGCCGCATGGCAGTTCGTCTGGCCGCGAAGGGTTAGATGCCTTACTGGCGACATCGGCGTTAACGGAAGACCTCGGCGTATTTTTTATCGGCGATGGCGTTTTTCAAATCCTCCAGGGACAACAGCCGGATGTCGTGCTGGCTCGCGACTATATTGCAACCTTCAAGCTGTTAGGGTTGTACGATATCGATCAATGTTGGCTTTGTGCCGCCTCGTTACGCGAGCGGGGCCTCCAGCAGGGGGGGGATTTTGTGGTCGATGCGACAGCGTTAGAACCGGAAGATTTACGCCGTGAGCTAGGCAACTATGACGTCATTTTAAGGTTTTGAGATACTCATGCTGCACACATTACATCGCTCCGCGTGGCTTACCGATTTCTCCTCTCTTCTTCGCCTGATTGATAAAGACGATGAACTTTTATTGCTTCAGGATGGCGTGACCGCGGCAATAGAAGGGAGCCGTTTCCTTGAAAGTCTGCAAAATGCCTCCATTAAGGTCTATGTACTGGAAGAAGACATTAAAGCTCGCGGCTTAGGTGGTCAAATTTCAGACAGTGTCGTCAGGGTTAGCTATACTGACTTCGTCAGACTTACGGTGAAGCATCCCAGCCAGATGTCCTGGTAATTGTGGGATCGTTGTATATTTCTTGACACCTTTTCGACACCGACCTAAAATTCTGCGTCCTCATATTGTATGAGGTCGTTTTATTACGTGTTTACGAAGCGAAAGCTACAACCAGGAGCTATTTAATGGCAACAGTTAACCAGCTGGTACGCAAACCACGCGCACGCAAAGTTGCAAAGAGCAACGTGCCTGCACTGGAAGCATGCCCGCAGAAACGTGGCGTATGTACTCGTGTATATACTACCACTCCTAAAAAACCAAACTCCGCACTGCGTAAAGTATGCCGTGTGCGTTTGACTAACGGTTTTGAAGTGACTTCCTACATCGGTGGTGAAGGTCACAACCTGCAGGAGCACTCCGTGATCCTGATCCGTGGCGGTCGTGTAAAAGACCTCCCGGGTGTTCGTTACCACACCGTTCGCGGTGCGCTTGACTGCTCCGGCGTTAAAGACCGTAAGCAATCACGCTCCAAGTATGGCGTGAAACGTCCTAAGGCTTAATGGTTCTCCGTTAAGTAAGGCCAAACGTTTTATATTAATGTCAAACTAAACTCGTAGAGTTTTGGACAATCCTGAATTAACAACGGAGTATTCCCATGCCACGTCGTCGCGTCATTGGTCAGCGTAAAATTCTGCCGGATCCTAAGTTCGGATCAGAGCTGCTGGCTAAATTTGTAAATATCCTGATGGTAGATGGTAAAAAATCTACTGCAGAAACCATCGTATACAGCGCGCTGGAGACCCTGGCTCAGCGTTCTGGTAAAGATGGCCTGGAAGCTTTTGAAGTAGCCCTTGAAAACGTGCGTCCGACTGTCGAAGTTAAGTCTCGCCGCGTTGGTGGTTCTACTTATCAGGTTCCAGTTGAAGTCCGTCCGGTTCGCCGTAATGCCCTGGCAATGCGTTGGATCGTTGAAGCTGCTCGTAAACGCGGTGATAAATCCATGGCTCTGCGCCTGGCGAACGAACTTTCTGATGCTGCAGAAAACAAAGGTACTGCAGTTAAGAAACGTGAAGACGTTCACCGTATGGCAGAAGCCAACAAGGCGTTCGCACACTACCGTTGGTAATCCCTTCGGAGTTTTAGTCACCAGGCGGGCGCTTCTAGTAAGCAGCCCGCTTTGGGCTACTTAAATTGAACGCCTAAAAGATAAACGAGGAATCAAATGGCTCGTACAACACCCATCGCGCGCTACCGTAATATCGGTATCAGTGCGCACATCGACGCCGGTAAAACCACTACTACCGAACGTATTCTGTTCTACACCGGTGTAAACCATAAAATCGGTGAAGTTCATGACGGCGCAGCCACCATGGACTGGATGGAACAGGAGCAGGAGCGTGGTATTACTATCACCTCCGCAGCGACTACTGCATTCTGGTCTGGTATGGCTAAGCAGTATGAACCGCATCGCGTAAACATCATCGACACCCCGGGGCACGTTGACTTCACTATCGAAGTAGAACGTTCCATGCGTGTGCTTGATGGTGCAGTAATGGTTTACTGCGCAGTTGGTGGTGTTCAGCCTCAGTCTGAAACCGTATGGCGTCAGGCAAACAAATATAAAGTTCCACGCATTGCGTTCGTTAACAAAATGGACCGTATGGGTGCGAACTTCCTGAAAGTTGTTGGTCAGATCAAAACCCGTCTGGGCGCGAACCCTGTTCCGCTGCAGTTGGCGATTGGCGCTGAAGAAGCGTTCACCGGTGTTGTTGACCTGGTGAAAATGAAAGCCATCAACTGGAACGAAGAAGATGCAGGCGTAACCTTCACTTATGAAGATATCCCGGCTGACATGCAGGAACTGGCTGAAGAATGGCACCAGAACCTGATCGAGTCCGCTGCGGAAGCTTCAGAAGAGCTGATGGAGAAATACCTGGGTGGTGAAGAACTGACTGAAGAAGAGATCAAAAAAGCTCTGCGTCAGCGCGTTCTGAACAACGAAATCATCCTGGTAACCTGTGGTTCTGCGTTCAAGAACAAAGGTGTTCAGGCGATGCTGGATGCGGTAATTGATTACCTGCCATCCCCAGTCGACGTACCTGCGATCAACGGTATTCTGGACGACGGTAAAGATACTCCGGCTGAGCGTCATGCTAGCGATGAAGAGCCGTTTGCTGCTCTGGCATTCAAAATCGCTACCGACCCGTTCGTGGGTAACCTGACCTTCTTCCGCGTGTACTCTGGTGTAGTTAACTCCGGTGACACCATCCTGAACTCAGTGAAAACTGCACGCGAGCGTTTTGGCCGTATCGTACAGATGCACGCTAACAAACGTGAAGAGATCAAAGAAGTTCGCGCGGGCGATATCGCTGCTGCTATCGGTCTGAAAGACGTGACCACTGGTGACACTCTGTGTGACCCGGATCACCCGATCATTCTGGAGCGTATGGAATTCCCTGAGCCGGTAATCTCCATCGCGGTAGAACCGAAAACCAAAGCTGACCAGGAAAAAATGGGTCTGGCTCTGGGCCGTCTGGCTAAAGAAGACCCGTCATTCCGCGTTTGGACTGACGAAGAATCTAACCAGACCATTATCGCCGGTATGGGTGAGCTGCACCTCGACATCATCGTTGACCGTATGAAGCGTGAATTCAACGTTGAAGCGAACGTCGGTAAACCTCAGGTTGCTTACCGTGAAGCGATTCGCGCGAAAGTTACCGATATCGAAGGTAAACACGCTAAGCAGTCTGGTGGTCGCGGTCAGTACGGTCATGTTGTTATCGACATGTACCCGCTGGAGCCGGGTTCAAACCCGAAAGGCTACGAGTTCATCAACGACATCAAAGGTGGTGTAATTCCTGGCGAATACATCCCGGCCGTTGATAAAGGCATCCAGGAACAGCTGAAATCTGGCCCGCTGGCTGGTTACCCGGTTGTTGATCTGGGCGTGCGTCTGCACTTCGGTTCTTACCATGACGTTGACTCCTCTGAGCTGGCGTTTAAACTGGCCGCTTCTATCGCCTTCAAAGATGGCTTTAAGAAAGCGAAACCAGTTCTGCTTGAGCCTATCATGAAGGTTGAAGTAGAGACTCCGGAAGAGAACACCGGTGACGTAATCGGTGACTTGAGCCGCCGTCGTGGTATGCTTCGTGGTCAGGAATCCAACGTCACTGGCGTTGTTATCCATGCTGAAGTTCCGCTGTCTGAAATGTTCGGATATGCAACCCAGCTGCGTTCTCTGACCAAAGGCCGTGCTTCTTACTCCATGGAGTTCCTGAAGTACGACGATGCGCCGAACAACGTTGCTCAGGCCGTTATTGAAGCCCGTGGTAAATAAGCCACAGGATTAAAACCTAAGTCCCGTGCTCTCTCCCCAGGGGAGAGCACTATAGTAAGGAATATAGCCGTGTCTAAAGAAAAATTTGAACGTACAAAACCGCACGTTAACGTCGGCACCATCGGCCACGTTGACCACGGTAAAACTACCCTGACCGCTGCAATCACCACCGTACTGGCTAAAACCTACGGCGGTGCTGCTCGTGCATTCGACCAGATCGATAACGCGCCGGAAGAAAAAGCTCGTGGTATCACCATCAACACCTCTCACGTTGAATATGACACCCCGACTCGCCACTACGCACACGTAGACTGCCCGGGCCACGCCGACTATGTTAAAAACATGATCACCGGTGCTGCGCAGATGGACGGCGCGATCCTGGTTGTTGCTGCGACTGACGGCCCGATGCCGCAGACTCGTGAGCACATCCTGCTGGGTCGTCAGGTAGGCGTTCCGTACATCATCGTGTTCCTGAACAAATGCGACATGGTTGATGACGAAGAGCTGCTGGAACTGGTAGAAATGGAAGTTCGTGAACTTCTGTCTCAGTACGATTTCCCGGGCGACGACACTCCGATCGTTCGTGGTTCTGCTCTGAAAGCGCTGGAAGGCGAAGCAGAGTGGGAAGCGAAAATCATCGAACTGGCTGGCTTCCTGGATTCTTACATCCCGGAACCAGAGCGTGCGATTGACAAGCCGTTCCTGCTGCCTATCGAAGACGTATTCTCCATCTCCGGTCGTGGTACCGTTGTTACCGGTCGTGTAGAGCGCGGTATCATCAAAGTTGGTGAAGAAGTTGAAATCGTTGGTATCAAAGAGACTGCTAAGTCTACCTGTACTGGCGTTGAAATGTTCCGCAAACTGCTGGACGAAGGCCGTGCTGGTGAGAACGTTGGTGTTCTGCTGCGTGGTATCAAACGTGAAGAAATCGAACGTGGTCAGGTACTGGCTAAGCCGGGCTCTATCAAGCCGCACACCAAGTTCGAATCTGAAGTGTACATTCTGTCCAAAGACGAAGGCGGCCGTCATACTCCGTTCTTCAAAGGCTACCGTCCGCAGTTCTACTTCCGTACTACTGACGTGACTGGTACCATCGAACTGCCGGAAGGCGTTGAGATGGTAATGCCGGGCGACAACATCAAAATGGTTGTTACCCTGATCCACCCAATCGCGATGGACGACGGTCTGCGTTTCGCAATCCGTGAAGGCGGCCGTACTGTTGGTGCGGGCGTTGTTGC